>JBKHBN010000050.1:0-9991 GCA_046542355.1 Alphaproteobacteria bacterium
TTCATGAATAATTCCATGTTTAGGAGGGTCGTATTTTTTGTTTTTCAGATGTCGTCTTAGAAGTTTGGCGGAAGAGACGTTTTCTGCGGTTATGGGGGTTTCGAATTACGGTCAGGTGGTGTTTGATTGCCGAGGTAAACTTGTGCAGATTAACACGCTTGCCCGGCGGCAATATTGCTCCTTTGCGGGGTGCTCCGGGTCTGAGTGCGGGAGTGATCGATGCAGCCGAGGGGACTTTTTTAATTTTCTTTATGATCATGCGGTTGATGATAATGAGACTGTTACTAATACAATCATGCGTGATGCTGATGCCAAATATGATCTGCCTGCATTTAGGGAGGTGATCCGATGCGGAGATGCTGGTTTGCGCCTTGTGAATGCTTATGCAACCCAAAACGGTATGACGATTTTTAATATGATTGATATTACGGCTGAGGAGCGCCGGGAAAAGCAGCTTAAGCATCTTGATATGCTTAGCTATCAATTGTTGCATGCAGTTCAGGCGACCTCTACAGGTATTGTTATCAGTGATCCCAAGCAAGAAGGCCACCCTGTTTTGTTTGCCAATGATGCTTTTTGCACGCTTAGCGGTCTGTTGTCCGAGGAGGTAATGGTCAAGGGTTGGGACAGTTTAAGTCATTTTTTCCCTGATGATCATGAGCATATGCGTTTTCTGAACGCTCTTGAAGAGTGCTCAAGTGCCGAGTTTGAGTTGGAAGATTCGCCAGTATTACAAGACGGTAATACGCGGTATTATTCCCTTTTGGTTTCACCGGTTTATCATGATGGTGACCTTGATTTGTTTATTGGTCTGGTTTCTGATGTGACTTTGCTAAAGCAAAGGGAAGTCGAGGTTTTTAGGGCACAAAAGCTGGAGTCTTTGGGGGGGTTGGCTGCCGGTGTGGCACATGATTTTAACAATATTCTCTCTATTATTACCGGGTATAGCGCAATGCTCAGCAAGTCACTTGCGGATTGTGGTGTTAAGGAGGGTGAATATGTTCAAAATATTGAGCGCGCGGCAAAACGCGGTGCTGATCTTACCCAAAAAATGCTTACGTTTAGCAGTTGTCAGGTTGTTGATAAAACAGTGTTGAATATTTGTGCTGTTGTGGCAGAGCAATCGGATTTTCTTGATCCTTTGCTTGGGGCTGATGTCAAGCTTGACGTTGTGATGCCGGAGAATGAATGTAAATGCGGTGTTTATGTCAGAGGAAGGAAATCTTCTATTGAACAGATCTTGATGAATCTGAGCATTAATGCACGAGATGCGATGCCAGAGGGCGGCAATATTCGAATTGTGCAGTCCTGTGTAGAAAAGGAAGATGTTTCTCCGTGTATTTCAAAGGAAATCAAGGATGAAAGCGGGTTGGTCTGTTTGAGTGTGACAGATGATGGGCTGGGGATGGAACCGTCTGTTGCCAAGCGTATTTTTGATCCTTTCTTTACGACGAAGGAGCCGGGAAAGGGAACAGGCTTGGGGCTTTCAGTTGTCTATGGCTTGACCAAAGAAATGGGCGGACATCTTGATGTTGTTACCAATTTGGGACATGGAACAACAATATCAGTTTATCTTCCTCGCTTTGAAGGCCCGTGTGTCCCTAAAAGCATTCAAGGAAATATTTCTGAGGGTGTGGAAACAGTTCGTTTAGATGGGTATACGGCACTGGTTGTTGAGGATGAGCCTGATTTGCTCAATGTCATTGCTCGCATGCTTGAAGATTTGGGCATGCGTGTGATTTGTGCCAGTGATGGGGCAGATGCTTTGGTTCGTCAGGAGGAGTATGATGGTCAGATCGATGTCTTGCTGACCGATGTTATCATGCCTGAGGTTAATGGGGTGAAGCTGGCAGAGCTTTTTACGGCCTTGCGTCCTGATAGCAAGGTTATTTTTATGAGCGGATTTCCTGCGCGCGGTGATATGGCTCCGGTTGAATTACCGGAAGATGCCGTGTTTATTGCAAAGCCTATTGTCTATGAAAAGCTTGCTGAAATGCTGTGTTATTCTCTTTCAAAAGGGTGTTCCGATACGCAGAAATATGTTGCTCAAGTTGTTGAAATACCGTGTTGGAAAAGTTTTAGCGAGGGAGAAAGTGAAGTTTCGAGTGTGTAAATAAGTTGTGTGAGTTTGTAAATGAGCAAAGAGCAGGACAAAAAGATTGAAGAGCTAAAAATATTGATTGTTGATGATCAGCCTGAAGCCCGTTCCTTGCTGAAGGATATGGCTGTCGGTTTAGGTATTACACAGGTATTTGAGGCAAAAGACGGGCGTCAGGCGCTACAATTTATTGATACGGCTTTTGATTT
Source organism: Alphaproteobacteria bacterium (assembly GCA_046542355.1). GTDB lineage: Bacteria > Pseudomonadota > Alphaproteobacteria > Micavibrionales > Micavibrionaceae > UBA1672. Next base: position 2,308 of record JBKHBN010000050.1, read on the forward strand.
TGTTGATGTCGTCGTTTGTGACTGGAATATGCCTCATATGAGTGGTGTTGAGTTGCTGCGGCAAATTCGCAGTGTTGATCCGCAAGTTCCTTTTTTAATGGTAACCGGGCGTAACGATATTGATTCGGTTGTTGAAGCAAAAAGCTCCGGCGTTACAGCCTATATTCGCAAACCATTTTCTCCGGCACAGCTGGAAGCCAAGCTGCGCATTGTTTTGAGGAAAATTCGCAATTAACTTTGCTGTGTATAAGTTTTTTTGCCTTGTTGCGCCCTGGTGCAGCAATTTATCCCCTTGCTTTTTGTGCGGTGCGTCTTTCCGCTCTTTTCATTTGCGTGGACATGTTGTATTACTGGGAGCATGTCGAAAAAACTACATTATGATTTGTGTGTGATAGGGGGAGGTCTCACAGGGGTAAGTATTGCCCGCGATGCTGCAGGCAGGGGGCTTTCCGTTTTGCTGGTTGAGGCTCAGGATCTTGCGGGGGCAACATCCTCGGCGACTTCCAAGTTTATTCATGGCGGTGTTTTATCCTTGGATAAATCCGCCTTGTCTGCAGCTTTGCGATATCTTAAAGAAAATGAAATTTTGTACAGGAATGCTTCGCATCTGGTGCGCCCAGTGTCTTGTGTTGTTTTGGAGGATCGTTCCGGGGACAAGTCGGTTATGGGCAGCGCTTTGTGGCGTTTGAAGCTCTGGCTTTATAACCGTGCGCGGGTAAAGGGCTTGTTCCCAAAGGCGCGTAAGCTGTCGTTGGAAAACAGGCCTGAAGACCTTAAAGCGGTGCCGATTAAGTTTGAGGATGATGCGCGGGTCGATGCTTATAAGGCGCAGGAGGAAGATCCCAAGAAAAAAAATGTTCTTTTGGGTGGGAAAAAGGATAAGCAAGATGCGCTACCTAGTTCGCGTGATGCGCTTTTGTTTTCAGGGCTTTGGGTAGATGATACGCGGCTTGTGATTTCTCATGCGATTGACGCGGCGCAGCGCGGGGCCAGCATCCTGACTTATACGACGTGTGAGGGGGTTCAGGCGCGTGACGGGGTATGGCGCGTTAGTTTGCGTGATACGCGAGGGGATGATCGTTTGGATATAACGGCTTCGATGGTAGTGAATGCTACCGGCCCTTGGGTTAGTGATTTTATTGACAAGGCCGGGGTCGGGAAGAGTGATCCTGATTTGCCGCAGCTTGAATTTGTGCGGGAGAGCCATATTATTTTACCCCGGAAGTATGATGGTGATCATGTTTATGCGCTGCGTCAAAAAGAGGGAGGCGTGGTGTATGTTGCGCCTTATGAGGAAGACTATACTTTGGTAGGCGTATCGCGCGCTGCCTATGATCCTGAGAAAGACGGGGATTTGTATGATGTCAGGATTTCCTCAGAGGAAATAGATTATCTAATTGAAGCGTATAATCGGGATTTTAAAACGGATATATCCAAAGATGATGTGATTTTTACCTATAGTGCGGTGCGTCCGGTTTCTGTTGCTTGTTCCGCTGGCGGGCATGCGTGTCACGGGAGCTTTATATATCATCATAAACGCCGTGATATTCCTTTGCTTTCGGTTTATGGCGGGGTGTTCGGGTTTTACCGGCTTCATGCGCAAGATGTTGTTGATCAGTTGATGGTGCTATCAGGGCGAACGGCGGGAGGCTGGAGCGCGGCTGCGCCGCTTGCCGGGGCTGATTTGCAAGGCGGGGTGCAGGATTATTTGAGGCGCTATAAGGAAATGTATTCCTGGATTGCGCAGTCGCTTTTAGAGCGCTATGTGCGCAGTTATGGTTCGCGTATTGAGATGATTGTCGGGCAAGCTGAATGTATGGAGGATCTTGGAGCGCATTACGGTGATGGCGTGTATGAGGCGGAGCTGGATTATCTCAGGGCTCATGAATGGGTTTTTAGTGCGCAAGATGCGCTATGGCGGCGCTCCAAGCTGGCGCTGCATATATCCGAGGATACCGAGCAGCGTATTGAGGCGGCTTTTGCCCCTGGTTTTGCGGAGGAGGGGCAACAAGAAGATGGCAGGAGCGCACGCGTGGCCTGATGTAGGATATTTATGGCAGGACACCACCGGTTACAGCGGCATCTGCATCAATCAGAAGTGTGATGGTTCCGTCTGTGTATGTGTTGAATTCTTCTGTGGTGTTGGTCATGGAGAACTGGTTGTTGTTTTCATCGTTCGTAAAGTTAATGGTGTCTTGATTGTCGGCGGTGATAAGCAGTCTGTTATCATTATCGGTCATTTCCATAACATCATTATAGGTCAGGGTTACGGTGTTCGCCTGATTGTTGTTGATGTCGATTCTTTCGATGTTTTTTATGATTGCATCGTCTATCTGGCTCAGGTCAATGTTGCCTTCTTGGAGCTTTAAAGTGTCGAATCCGCTGCCGCCGTCATAAAGTGCGTCGGTATTTGAGGTTGGTGCTTTTAAAGCGGTGGCGACGTCGCCAGTTATTATTAATGTATCGTTTCCATCACCGGCGTATATTTTGCCGTTATACTGGCTTATGGTAAAGGTGTCATTTCCGGCATCGCCGTATATTGTGTAGTTTTCTGCGCTAGTGTTAATGGTTATTGTGTCATCGCCACCGCCGGTTTTTACTTTGGCGATACCGCCATTAACAATGATGTTCTCATTAGCATTGTCCTCGTCTGTGAAAAGTGTAACTGAATTCGCTTCGATTGTTATTGATGTGTCGGCTGAGGTGTAACTGCCGGGACCGGTTGTAATTATTCCGGTTCCGGTTTTGTCAATTGTATCAAACAGATTATATACAAACTCTTGTGTTTTAGACAGGCCGTTTGAGGTCGTTGCGGTGATATTAAATGTTACGGTTTCATCAGCTGTGAGAGTGTCTCTGTCAGCAACATCCATTTTCAAGATATTATTGTTAATGATGTGTGGTGTGACGAATGTGTCTCCGGCTGTTATATCAATGCTATAGCTGTTATTCTGGCCTTGGGGAAATTTGAAATACTGGCTTATATCAAAGCTTAGTACGCTATTTTGTGCTCCTATAAACTCTGTTAGTACAAAGTTTTTGGTTGTTTCAATTGATGGCTCCGGTGGTGGGGTGAGGCTTCCTGTTGGAGGAGGTATGTCTTCCCCAAGGTTATTTGCGGGTGGATGAAATAGTCTTGCCGGATCCAGATTAAACGCGGAAGGTTTTGGGGCTTCTGGCTCAAGATTATCGGGCAGGTTCGTTTCATTATCTGGCGCAAGTTTTGTATTGTTTAGCGTTGTGTCTGTTATGTCGTCGCTGGTTATGATGTCGCTTTCGCCAGAGATGTTTTCATTTGCGCCTTCTTCCGGCGCTGTGTCTGTTGCCTCGTTTTTTGCTCCGCTTTCGTTTTGACTTTCTTCTTTTGCCGTATCTTGAATGGAAGAGAAGAGGTCGCCTGATACGCTTGATATAGCGCTGTATTTTGCCGACATATCGATGGCGTCCAACGTACCGATATGGTCGATTGTTTGTGCTCCACTATTGAATATAGCCGTTTCGTATTGATTTGAAAGCGTTATGCTTTGCCCGCTGAAGTTCTGGAGCACAATCGCGCCTTCTATGACTGTGATCTCGCCGGTATTCACATCTCCGGCGATGATGGTTCCACGAATTCCTATTGAGCCTGATGGTGTGTCAATTCTGACATCGTCGGGGTCTTCACGCCCGATCAGGCCGGAGGTAAAGACAAACATGCCCTTGAGGACCGAAAAGTTTGTTGTTCCGGCCTGAGTTGCGGGGTCAAAGACATATTCATCGATTGATAAACGCGCATCTTCTGAAACGGCGAAGGTGGTTTCATCTACGAACATGATGTTTACAGCGCCGCTTTCCTGCGTTTCGATGATATCGCCTTGATAGATTGGTGTGCCGATGCCGATGGTTTCCACGGTTCCATCCGTGCGGATAATCTGAGCTTCACCGGTAATTTCCTGCACGGCGCCAACGGGGGAGGCATCGTTTTGAGTTGCTGTTTGTGCGTATTGCTGTGGTTGTTGTAAAAATGAGTCTACCAGAGCAGGGGAGAGGGTTTTACCTTCCGGCGCGAGGAGGAATGGCTGTGGCTCATGGGCGAAATATCCCTCGATAATAACTGTTCCCTCTGGTGTTTGTAAAATCAAGTCCAGTCCATCACGAAGCATGTCGGCTTCGGTGACGTATGAGGTATCGGGCAGGGTAATGTTCCCGCCACCCTCTTGTGCGCTTAGCGTGATGGTGTTTGATTTGCCGGTTGTTGCTGAAGAAGAGGCGTTTTGGCCGTCATTCAGTGCAGAGATATTGTCAAGATTTGTGTATGCCATGTTTTTATATTCCCACAGTAAACCCGTTTTATAAGCTTTGTATAATTAAGTCAATGTCCTGTCTACGTTTGCAGTTGTGCCAAGTTACTCTTTATCTTAGGGCAAAGAAGTTAATATCTGGTATATTGCGTTGCAAAATCTGTTGTAAAAGTTATGCTTGCATTCCTAAAATAGGTTTGTTATCCTATTTTTGTCATCACCACAATAGTGTCTGAGGATGTTTGGATAGCGCAGTGCTCCGTCTTTTTAATGGGCGGGGCTTTTTTGTGTCTGCGCTCTTTTATATTTCTATTATTTAACAATTACTTACATGAAAGGAATGGCTATGGCTAAGGAAGAGATGGGCAGTGTTGCCCGTACGTTGCTGGCGGCCGGATCGGGGGTTTCGCTTGGTCTTTTGGTTGATAATTTTGATGTCACGCCCGAGACGCTTGGCGCTGCGCTTATGTTTGTTGAGCAGCTTATAGGCTCTTTGCAAGGGTTTTTAAGTGTTTTGGGCATTGTGGTTGCGCAAGGGTGGTCGCTTTATCATAAAATGAAGAAATCAAGCGAGATCAGTAATTTGAGAAAGGAAGTTTATTATAATGATTAGGTTTGTTTTATTGCCTGTCAGCATTTTTGTGCTTGGCGGGTGTGCGGTGACGTGTTCGCGGCGCTTTGAAGATGTTAATGCGCGTATGCTAGAAACGGCACATGATCTATATGATGCGCGGGTTGATGGGCGTGTGAGCACTGATCAGGTTGTGCAGTATCAGCATGATATTGAGCGGGTTTATGCTCTTACAGAAAGTGGTGGTTTTTTGTGTGAGGGTGATGAGGGCGCTGCGTTTGTGGTGTTTGATAATGCGCTAGATATTCTTGGCGCGATTGATGAGGCGCTTGTGGAACAGCCGATTGATAGAAAAGGAGGGTAAGGCGATGCGTGTAACAACTGAAAATATTGTAGAGATACTTGAGCAGGTGATTGAGCTTTTAAACGTAAGTGATGATGATGAAAAAATCGAGCTTGCGGTTGATATATTAACGCTGGTTATTGATTATATCGGTGCACAGCGGATTGTCGATACGCTGGATGATGCGCTGGGCAATGCATTGGGGCATGTTTCAGGGTATATCGGGATGCTCAAGGGGGATATGGATGCCTCAGAGCGTGCGGAAATGCTGGCACAAACGCGCGGCGCACTTGATGAAGTGTTTTCAAATATAAGGGCGCTGGAGGGTGTGTAAATGAAAGTGATAATGGTCAGGGGCGGAATCGAACACATCGTCGCGTGCATCTTTGCGCTTAGCATAGATTTTACGCCGGATACGCTTTCTTTATCAAAATCTGGAAAAAACTGTCAGCAACGGCGATGTCCGCTTTGCGGGAGGAGGCGTCAAGAAATGGTAGAGCCGTCCAATGATACTTCGAACATTATGGCGCAGCGCCGGTTGCTTTGGATCAGTATAGGGGAACGACATGGCTGTGGATTTACAGCCATGAACGTCCTAATATAGCCATCGGTGGCATCACGCCTGCTATGAAACTGGCACAGGCTGAGGCCTTAAACTATTCTACTCCAAACTCATCTAAATTGGGGGGATTACACCCTTATGAAACCGTAGAATAAAACCATCACAATCTTATACCCTAATGTTTTTCTGATATGTATAGCATACAATCATAATCAACGGCGAGAGTTGCGATATGAGTATTTTGCGCCGTGCTGTCTCCACCAATAGCCACATCGTAATAAAATCCCTCGGGAAAATAATGGTCAGATGTAGTCGCTATTACAGTGGATGAACCAAACTTGATATAAACAGGGCCGGTTGCATACAAACTGACAATTCTGGTTTCGGTGTCAAATGCAGCGCTGTTTCTGGCAGAGGTTGTGCTTACACTTACAGCGTGTGCTCTATCAGTTTTAAGTCTCATTGCCGGTAGAGGAATATCGTTTGAGTCCTGGGGAAGTACTGTTGGCATTTTTTTCTCCTTAAATTGTTAACTGGTTTAAACAAACCCGCCTTCCCTCATAAAGGAGAAAGCGGGCACGGGTATCCCTAAAATTTGGATTATTTTCACTTCTAATTGATTAAAAGTCAAGTTTTTTATGAATAAATTCCTTTTACTACTGCAAAAAATAAAACCCTGAATAAAGTATTATTTGCACTATATAGAAACATTGCTATATGGTTAGATTAATTTCTAAAATGACAATTGTAACTGCTAAAGCAAGGTAGTAGCGAAACCATGAAGGGTAAGTTCTTTTTAATAATATTGTTTTTGGCTCTTGCTTGCCCTGCGGTAACATCTTCAGCTCAAGCAGCACCAACAGATATATTCATCGGAACCCAATTATCCCCATCAGGAGGAACGCTTATTCCTGATGGTACTCCGGCTTCTCTTTTAAGCGCCGGATTGAACAGTTCTACAGCTTTAACGCTCTTTCCTCCTGCAAATGGTGGCCAGCTTCATTATGACATTTATGGCGCTTTATCGGCTCAAACGGAAATTGCATTCTCATATGATATGTCCGGTTCTTTCTCAGGAACAGGAAATCTTGGTCTTAATGCCTATCTGGATGACTTTTTATACAGCGGTGAAAAAGCTGAAATTTCGACAATGCCCGGTAGCAGTGCGTCGGCGACATCATCCCTCATTTACGCCAGTGCGCAATTTGATGCAAATAGCACTGCTGGCAAGATTGTAATTGGCAATCTATCTGATGATATCCTGTATTTTACTTCAAGCCTAATCCAGACTTTTAACGGGGGGCAAAATGCAAATCTATCAGTGCAGTACGATGTCTCAGCCGTACCTCTCCCGGGGGCTTTGCCCATGTTTGCTCTAGGATTTGCTGCGTTGATTGGCCTAAAAAGACAACGCAAAGAGCATGCCGCCATAAAAAACAGCGGGTTGTATCCTGTCCTATAAAATGATAAAGCTATATGCATGCTATATTTATTGTGCAGGCAGCTGAATTTTATGTGTGTTTTTCAGGAAGATATTTTCTGCAAAAGGACGTGACCATGAAACCAAGAATCATTCTCTCCGGTCTAATTATTGGCGTTACAATATTGACCAGCACCCCGATATTAGCAGAAATAAAGCTTCCAGGAAATCTCGGGATTCCGACCATCGGTCTTTATAAACAAGGACACAGTGAAAAAATCTCGCGTCTTGGTAAACCCTCGGGAACAATAACTGCACCACCTCCTAATGCAACAGTAGGGTTTATTAGCTCAAAAAGTGGCAATACACCGGAAAGTCCCCTGAACACAGGTTCAATGCCTAACACACTTTCACTTAAAGATACGTCGTCTCGGGACGCTGGAGTGTTATCTATGTATAATAATGGCGTAAAAGACCTTTCATTTGACGGATCGCTTAATATTTCCTC
>JBKHBN010000051.1:0-9922 GCA_046542355.1 Alphaproteobacteria bacterium
CGTGAAGGCGGCCGCACCGTCGGCGCCGGCGTTGTGACGAAGATTGTAGAGTAATCTTACTTTCTTAAAAAAGTTTTCAAGAGGTCCCGTGACGATTTGCGCGCGGGGCTTTTTCTTTGCCGATGTGTATGCAGGGTGTTATAGTGGCGATTGATTAATAGATAGAGAGTTCAGAGATGTTTGCTCGTTATTTCTTTGTGGTTGTGTTTTTTCTGTTGGTTTTATTTGATGTGCCCCAAGCATTCTCTCAGGCTTATCCTGGAGTGGGTGTAAGGCCGCCTGTTGATCAGAGTGCCAAGAAGGAAAATGAGTTGGGGGCCAACCTTGATTTTTCGTCTGTAGAACTTTCACGGTGGGGTCTAAATATGGACCGCTCGACTAAATCATATGACGGGTTTGCTGCGCGGGCGATGTCAGGAGATGAAAAGGACAGGTTATTTAGTATTGCGTCCTCTTTACGTAATTTATATCCGCAAACGTCTTATTATCAACCTTTTGGGCAGAAGGTGATTGAGCAGATGACGGAATATGCTTATATAGCCGATGTTTCTGATGACCCTGTTGAAGCGAATGAAGCGCTTAAGGAGTATAGAAAGACTCTCTTGTCTCATCTGGCCAACATTAAAGTGGTTGAGTTTGCAATTACGCTTAGTCATGCCAATCGTCGTTACGGAGATGTTATGATTCTGGAAGATGTGCGTAATGCTCTTTTGAAGGTGATAAGAGGATGGAATAAAAGAGGCGATACGGCGGAACGTGCCTATAGGATTGTGACGTATAGCGATGAAACTTATGTTTTAAGTCTTCATAATGTGACAATTGAAAGAAGTGAAATTTTTCAGGTGGGTGATAAATTTTATAATGTTCATGACGTGGTGTTTGAAGATAATGGCAGTCATGGTCGTCTTTATACGGATCTGACCGCCCCTATATATATGTATGAGAAAACACGGGCGTTTAGAGCCAGAGAAAATGAAGCCATGGATTTGCGTAAATATTAGTGCAAGGCAGGGCTTGCAAATAGCTTCTTTATATTTTTGTATAATGTGATTAGTTCGTCTTGTTTATGGCAGTGTAGCTTTTTTGGCTGGTTCGATCATTTTTTAAGGATGTTTATGTTATGGCAGTGCTGAAATATACACGGGATCATGAATGTGTTTATGTTGAAGAAGAGATTGTTTTTGTTGGTTTGTCGGCCTATGCGCGTGAGGCGCTGGGTGATCTTGTTTTTATCGGGATGCCTGTAGTTGGAAAGCGTTTTGAAACAAGAGATGTTGTTGCCGTGATAGAATCGGTTAAGACGGCAGCAGAAGTTTATGCGCCTGTTGCTGGTGAGGTTGTGGCGGTTAACGAAGATATGGTCAAGAGGCTGGAGCTATTGTCTGAGCCTGCATATGAAAGAGGCTGGATTTTCAAGATCAAGGTTGCAGATCAGTCTGCTTTGGATGATTTGATGGATGAAGAGGCTTATGCACGCTATCTGGAGGAGGTTGATTAAAAGGCCGGGTGTGGCTTTTAATCTTTTTCGTTTCCCCTGGGGGAGGTGGGTGGTCTTATCTAAGCGGGCGATAACCAGAACCTTTCGTTTCGTTTTGTTAAGACTTTGTTTTTAAATTACATATCGTGGATACGGTTCGTTTTGTAATGCTTGTTATGGTTTAGGTTTATTTGCTTTTGTGGTTATTGTGTTTGTTGTTTATGCGTAGCGCTGGGTCTGCCTTTTTTGTTATCTTCTGTGATTTTTCTCTGGTCATGCAGGCAAAATTGGTGTAAGAATTTTCTCATCATCCCCGAAATGGTTAGTGTTTTTAAAGGAGCCGGGTGCTCGAGACGCTAATACTGGGTAACAGGTGCAAAGGAACAGGCATAAGCGAAAGAGGTAAGTCATGGCTAAAAAAACCGGACCGGTGGCGTTTTTTAATCAGGTTAAAAGCGAAGCACGGAAAATTACATGGCCCTCTCGTCAGGAAACAATTGTTAGTGTCATTGCAGTTTTTGTGATGGTGTTCTTGTTTTCTATATTTCTGTTTGTGGCTGATCAGGTTATGGCATATGTTATCCGTTTAATTATGGGTATTTAGAGTATTTTTTTAAGGTTTTTATTTAGATAAGTAGGCGAAAGGATCTTTCCTCATGGCAAAACGTTGGTATGTGTTGCATGTTTATTCCGGTTTTGAGAATAAAGTGGCGGAGTCTATCAAGGAAAAAGCAGTTAAAAGGGGTTTGGAGGATTGTATTGATGAAATCCTTGTGCCTACAGAAGAGGTGGTCGAGGTGCGTCGCGGGCAGCGCGTTAATTCCGAGCGTAAATTTTTTCCCGGTTATGTGTTGGCCAAGCTTGACATGAATGATCTGGTTTGGCACTTGATCAAGGATACACCAAAGGTAAGCGGGTTTCTCGGCGCCGGGGGCAATCGTCCGGTTCCCATTAGCGAGACTGAGGCGCAGCGTATTTTGACACAGGTTCAAGAGGGAATTGATCGTCCGCGTCCTTCTGTGGTGTATGATATCGGTGAAGAGGTTAAAGTAACGGATGGGCCTTTTGCGTCTTTCAATGGTCTTGTTGAGGAAGTCGATGAGGAAAAAGCCAAGCTTAAAGTTTCTGTTTCCATTTTCGGGCGTTCTACGCCAGTTGAGCTTGAATATTCCCAGGTTGAGAAGATTTAAAGTCTCGTTTATACGGTTTGGTTTGTTTTTTGGCTTGTCCTTGAGCGGGAGCTGATGAGGTGGGCGATTCTGATCGGAATATTCAAAAAAATCAAAAAGATAAAGTTGTTCTTTTGCATGGTATTGCCAGAACGGTGCGCTCTATGCGTCCCATTGAAAATGCGTTGCGCAACATGGGCTATGAGACGCTCTCGATTACCTATGCTTCTCTTCGTAAAAGTATTGATGATATCGCTGCTTTCTTGCGGGATACTTACCTGACAGGGGATTTTTGGGAAAAAGATCAATATAATGGTCATCAATGTAACAAGGTGCATTTTGTTACCCATTCTATGGGCGGGTTGGTTGTGCGGCGTTTTCTTGATCGTTATAAAGCGCATATTCCTGAGGGACGTTTGGGGCGCGTGGTAATGATTGCGCCTCCTAATGGCGGCAGTGAGGTGTCTGATCTTATTCACAGGTCGCTGCCGTATAAATGGTTTTACGGGCCAGCCGGGCAGGAGCTAACGTCTATAGCGCAATCAAGGAATGAGGGCGATATATATTATGATCTGGCTGTTATCGCAGGACGGAAAAGCTGTCCTTATATTGTGGCCGGGCTTGTTATTCCAGGAGAGAATGATGGGCGGGTTTCTGTGGAAAAGACTAAAATAGCGGGGATGCGTGCGCACGTTACAGTTAATTCATCACATACATTCATTATCAGTAACTCCTTGGTGCATAAATATATTTTAGACTTCTTGAGAGAGGGTGTAATAGGTTCTGGTTTTTAAGATTCTTCTTTTTACTTTGCTGTTTTTATTATAAGTAATTCATATATTGTTTTTATTATTTATTCGTTGTGGTGATAAGAGTGTATGATCTGGACACAAGCCTGCTACGTACATTTGTTATTTTGTGTGAGACGAAAAGTTTTACGCGCACGGCTGAGAAAATTGGGCGCTCGCAATCAGCGGCCAGCATGCAAATTGCCCGGCTGGAAACATTGCTTGGTAGCAAGTTGTTTGAACGTGACAAGCGTAATGTCGTGCTCACGGTCAATGGTGAAAAATTGCTTGGTTATGCGCGCCAGATTGTAGGGTTATCAGATGCTTTGATCGCGCGTTTCCGCGAGCCAGATGTTGAAGGGGAGATCCGTTTTGGTACTCCGGAGGATTTTGCGACTTTTTATTTGCCGGATATTTTGGCCAGTTTTGCCAAGAGTTACCCGCGCGTTGCGCTTAATGTGAATTGTGATTTGACACTTTCGCTTATCAAGGGGTTTGAGCAAAACCAATATGATCTTATCGTCATTAAGCAAGAGCCGGGTAACTTGTACGAGGGGGCGCAACCTTTATGGCGGGAGCGTTTGGTTTGGGTTGGAGCCTCGCAATTTGATAAAACGGCTTGCTTTTCCGATATTGTTCAAAATCATTCACCGTTGCCTCTTATTTTATCTCCGCCGCCTTGTGTTTACCGCGCGCGGGCAACGCAGGCGCTTGATACTATAGGGGTGGCATGGAAAGAAGCCTACACAAGCCCGTCGGTTGCCGGAGAAGTTGCCGCCGTGAAAGCAGGGTTGGGGTATGCCGCCTTGCCACGCAAGATGGTGCCCTCTGAGCTTGTGCCGCTGGAGCATGAGCAGGGATGGCCGGAACTCAAAGATGCTGAAATCTGCTTGCTAGCGCGTGATGGATCCAGTCCAGCTATTGTTGCTCTGTCTGATTATATTCGTCAGCGCATTTCGTTTAATAAGAAAAACTTATAACTAAATTTAAATAAATTCATTTTACTTATTATTTATGTTTGTGTCATTGTGCGGCGCAATCTTAGCGTGGTGCTAAGGATATGAAAGTAAAAGTTTTTGTGGTTATGGTTACTTTTGTAGAATTTGTTGTTGCAACATAAATTTAAGGAGATGGGTCTAGTGGATTTTTTATTTGAATTTTTAATGCGCCTTGGTTTGCAATTTCAGTCTCCAACGCTTGGTTTTCTGGTTGGTGGTATGGTGATTGCGGCTTCGGGCAGTAATCTTAAAATTCCTAACGGGGTTTACCAGTTTATTGTTTTCATGCTTTTGATGAAGATTGGTCTTAAGAGCGGTATTGAAATCAGGCAGGCGGATTTTTCAAGTATATTGCTGCCTGCATTTTTCGCATCTTTGATCGGTGTTGTTATTGTTCTTATGGGGAGTTTTATTTTCTCTCTTATTCCCAATATCAAGCGTGAGGACGGCATTGCAACTGCCGGATTGTTCGGCGCGGTCAGTGCGTCTACATTGGCTGCGGCGATGGTGTTGTTGGAGGAAGAGGCAATTTCCTTTGAGGCCTGGGTTCCGGCGCTTTATCCGTTCATGGATATTCCAGCTTTGATTCTGGCTATATTGCTGGCCAATATTCATCTTCAAAAACAAAATGAAGGCAAACACAGCAAGGTTGATGTTGGCGGTATTTTGAAAGAAAGTCTGCAAGGTTCTGCGCTTTCTGCGCTCATTCTTGGTCTGGCTCTGGGTCTTTTGACAAGGCCTGACAGCGTCTTTGACAGTTTTTATGTGCCTTTGTTTCGCGGGTTTTTGTCTGTCTTGATGCTTGTAATGGGGATGGAGGCTTATTCCCGCCTTAATGAATTGCGGCGCGTGGCGCATTGGTATGCGGTGTATGCCTTTTTTACGCCGATTATACATGGCCTTATCGCTTTTGGCCTTGGCTACGTTGCTCATATTGCGGTTGGTTTTAGTCCGGGAGGGGTGATTTTATTGTCGGTGATTGCGGCGTCGAACTCTGATATTTCCGGCCCGCCGACGTTGCGTGGCGGCATTCCAACGGCCAATCCATCGGCTTATATCGGCTCTTCGACCAGTATAGGAACGCCGGTTGCGATCGCAATATGCATTCCTTTGTATATTACGCTGGCGCAAGTTGTTTTTGGTTTATAAGGTTTGGTTTATAGAGAAAGGATAAACGGATATGACTCTTCATAAAGCAGAAAAAGTTGTGATTATCACAGAGAAAATCATCTCCAAGGGCGTTTGCGACATTATACTGGCTTGCGGCGCTACTGGATATACGATTGTTCCTGCAGGCGGGAAGGGGAGTCGTAATATGCGCTCTACTCCCGATAGTGCTTTTGTGGTTGATGGTTTTGCCAATGTCAAAATCGATACTATAGTGCGCGATAAAGCCTTGGCTGAGAGCATCATGGCGCAGGTGGCCGAGAAGTATTTTGCACATTACTCTGGCATTACTTACGTAGAAAGCGTTGAAATCCTGCGCCCGGAGAAGTTTTACAAAACATCTGATTGATTTTTTAGTTGTTTGTATTGTCTTCTTCTTGCCCGGCAGCTGTTGTTTGATCGTTGTATAAAGCGGCAGCCAGTCCTTCGGTTTGTTCTTTGTTGAGTTGAATGAAGAAGACGCCGTCTTGCTGAACGACTTTTACCTTGTCTTCGGGAATCGAATAGCGTTTCGGTTTTCCTTCGGGTACAAGCGCTTCTTTTAGAGTAAAGTTAAATGACTGAGCTTCGCCGTCATCATATTTGACAACACTGACGTTACCGATGATGTGACCTTCATAATCAAATACCTTGCCATCAAAATATTCTTCTTTGACTTCGTAGCGCACTTCCCTGACATCATCATTTGTAATGTTTAGATCTTCGGGATCGGCATTAACGACCACTTGTGGCGGAGTGTCGCCAAAAAGACGATCTGTCTCTATTTCCATGTCCTGAACCCATTCAGCTTCTTTGGCGTTTAAAGGCCCATCCTCCATACCGTCATCGATTCCAGCGAACATTTGATAGAAGAAATCATATACGCCGCTGCGACCACTGTCTTCTGCATAGCGGTTGCCAGGCATTTGCGTGTTTTGTTCGGTTTGCGCTTGTTGCATTTCGGCGGGACGCACAGAGCTTTGTTCTTTCTGGTTTGTGTCATCGTAACCAAATATATACCAGCCAAAAAAGGCAAATACACCAAGGACAATCACGATAAAGGAAACCAGCGCCATTATTGAACGTTCGGCATAGGGTTGGTTAATTGATCCCCACGAGAAAACTGGTGCTGTATGCGGGTTTGTGCGTGGGTCTTGTTCACCTTGATAGGGGCTCATAATGCTATCCTCCTTGCTGATTTTTTTGTTTTGTTTTTACGCAGGTGGAAAATATATTCCATGTTTGCATATCCCAACGTCTAATATTGAATATAAGTTCCTTTTTATTTAGGTAGCGTACTCATAAAATGTTTTCATTCTGCGCGTATCAAATTTTTGATAGATACGCATGAAAGGCGCGCATGGGCATAGCCATAGCTACGTTCAAGCGACTTGACTACCTAATTGCAGGAATTTAGCAGCTCTTAAGGCGTTTGTTCTTTGTGTTTTCCTTCGAAAAATTCCTCAACCAGTTTGTCACAGAACGCTTGAAGATCGTCCGGGCTGCGGCTTGTGACCAGGCCGTTATCGACCACGACTTCTTCATCGATCCATTTGCCCCCGGCATTTTCAATATCCGTTTTCAGGCTGCGCCATGAGGTGAGGGTGCGTCCATTGACAACGTCTGCTTCTACCAGCATCCATGGGCCATGACAAATGGCGGCGACAGGTTTATGTTGTTCGAAGAATTCCCGAACAAACTGTATGGCGCGCTCATCCATACGAAGATCATCGGGATTTTGAACCCCCCCGGGCAGGACAAGGCCATCATATTCTATTGCACTTACGTCATGTACATCTTTGTCTATTTTGTAGACTGTGGCCGGATCTCCCTGATTTTCGCCTTGAATTAATCCCAGCCCTATGGAGACAAGCTCTGCTCTGCCTCCTGCGTTTTTTATGTGAATCATTGGCTCAGTGAGTTCGCTTTGTTCAAATCCATGCGTGGCTAGAAAAGCAATCTTTTTACCTTCGAGCGGGTGTAGCATAATTGGTGTCTCCTGTGTGTTTGCTTTGTGTATCCAATAATTTTATTTGTAAATAGTTCCCCTTTTTTTTATAGTAATGGATGTTGGTTTGATTTTCGAGAGCTGTTGGATAGAGGTGATTTTTCTTTGTTATTGACTTTAATTTTTGATTTTTGAGGTGTAGATTTTCTTTGATGATTTTAGCCTGATACTGATTAAATCGGGCAGGGTTTCTCAGAGGGTATCTTTTAAATACTGCGTAACATGTTTTAATATCAGGGGATTCATGTTCATGCAGTTTAAAAATCTGAAAATCGGTGCAAAGCTTGGCTTGCTGGTGTCTTTTGCTTTGTTTATTACTGTTTCCTTTGTATCTTTAGTTGCTTTTTTTAATTTGAAACATACGATTGTTAGTGCAAAAAGGCATGAATTTACCGGTAAGGAGCAGCTTTTTAAACAATCGCTTGCTGCGCAATATGAAAAAGCAGTGATGTTGTCTTCTTTTGTGGCTTCTATGCCCACTGTTCAGGAGGCTTTTTATAAAAAAGATAGAGAAGCGTTAAAGGACGCTCTTTTGCCGGTTTTCGATAAATTGAAACAAGAATATGCTGTTAGACAGTTTCAGTTTCATTTGCCTCCCGCGACTTCATTTTTACGGTTGCATAAGTTGGAGAAATACGGTGATGATCTTTCAGGGTTCCGGAAAACGGTGGTGGAAGCTAATGGTGGAAAGGTTGAAATAGCCGGTCTTGAAGTTGGTGTGGCCGGTCTTGGCGTGCGCGGTGTAACACCTGTCTTTTATCAATATGAGCATGTGGGGACAGTTGAGTTTGGTTTGAATTTCGGGCAAAGCTTCTTTGATAATTATAAAGAGAAGAATGGTTCAGATGTCGCGTTGTTCATTAATCGCGATAGTGGGCCTGAGCTTTTTGCCTCGACTTTTTCTGAGGATATGGGGCTAAGCGCTGGTCTGCTTGATGACATCAAGATTGCTGAGAATGGATTGAATAAAACACTGGGCGGGAGGGATTATGCTCTTGTGTCTTTTCCGGTATATGATTATTCGGGGCATGAGTTGGGTGATGCGGTTTTGGCTATTGATGTGAGCGAGTATGTCTCTCAGTTGAATTTTTCATTGATGATTAGTGCTCTTAGCCTTCTTGGTGCAAGTATTATCGCGTTTTTGTTTGTACGTATCGTTAATAAAACTGTTTCTGTTCCTCTTCGTGATATAACCGAGCGGATGGAAGCTCTTCTTAAAGGGGACACGGTCAGTGAGGTGCCCTGTCTGGGGCGAAAAGATGAGATTGGGTCAATTGCCAATGCTTTTAGCGTGTTTAGAGATAATGCTGTTGAGAAGGGATTGTTGGAAAAAGAAGCACAGGAGCAACAGGCTCAGCAGAAAAACAGGATTGAGAAGGTTAATCAGGCTGTCGAGACGTTCCAAACCCGTATTGATGATGTGCTGGAACATCTTAATAGTGCGACACAAACGACACAGAGTGATGCCAGTACGTCCAGAAGTCTGGTGGAGGAAACCCTTCACCAGAGTATGGGAGCCGCGGATTCTGCGGAGCAGGCGGCATCGAATGTGCAAACTGTTGCTGCGGCTGTTACCGAGCTTACGGCCTCTATTCAGGAAATTTCCCGTAGTGTTCAAGATGCTGCGATTTCAGTAAAAGAGTGTAATGAGTATGCTGCTGCTTCAGCAGAAAATCTGGATCGGCTACAAGAGCGCGTTAATAATATAGATAGCGTTATTGCGGCGATTAATGATGTAGCGGAACAAACTAATCTTCTGGCGCTTAATGCTACTATTGAAGCGGCAAGAGCCGGTGATGCCGGAAAGGGCTTTGCGGTTGTGGCCAATGAGGTTAAGAGTCTTGCTACCCAGACGGGAAGTATGACTGATGAAATTTCGGCAATGATGCAGGAAATTAAAGACAGTGCCAAAACTACGATTGTTACTGTGCAAAATATTGTTGAGCAAATTAAAAATGTAGATCTTAAAACAACCGGTATTGCAGCTTCTGTTGAGCAACAGAATAATGCAACGCAGGAGATTGACCGTAGTGTTAATGAGGCAGCTTCCGGAACCCAGAATATCTCTGCCAAGCTTGTTGATATCAAAGATGCTGCTGATAAAAGTAAAGCAACATCTGACTCTCTTGCTCGCTCTTCTGACGAGCTGGCCAAGCAAACCCGCAATATTGATGATTCTGTTAAGGAATTTCTAAAAGAGGTTATCGGGTAAAATCATCTGTATTAGTTGAGAATAGTGGAGGCTGTGCCTCTTATGACTTTCTCTCATATTATTGGATAAGGCAGCTCTAAAAACCGGATACATTTCCTTTGCCTGTCATAAAAGCGCGGTTTAG
>JBKHBN010000014.1:0-39371 GCA_046542355.1 Alphaproteobacteria bacterium
AAATCCACCTTAATTCCGCCGCATACCTGTCCAATCAAACAGGACCACATCAGTCATCACAGATATCCTTGTTGTCGTTTACCCCAACAACAAATATACCCAAAAGCGCCATAGCCATAACAGACGCCCTTCACCAGACGGTTACAAAAAAGCACACACATTTAACGCTCGATGATTGAACCGTCACCACTCAACCATCTATCGAGAAATACAGCGAAACAGCTATTGGGATGCTGAAGATAATAAAAACAACGATTACTATCCTTTATGCGCTCAGGAGTTTTATCGACGACGGCGTCAAACTATGCGGTTACTGTGGCGTAATGTTGAATTACAAAAGTTTGTTCGTAATGTTGAATTACAAAAGTTTGTTATTGAGAAGCTGAAATCTTATTGGGCACCTGAGCAGATTGCAGGCTATTTGAAACGTCTCGGAATACGTGGTTTTTATGCCTGTATGGAGACAATCGAGGACTATATTGCAGGAGGCCTCGTGGCAGCCGTGTTCCAGAGTATCACGGTATTGATTTTAGGCCTGAGATTATTGATACACGTAAACCTTTGGATACTGGGAGGGTGATTTGATGATTTTTTCTCGTGAAAATGGAAAAACCAACCTTACCTCACTTATTGAACGTAAAACTTGCTAAAAACGACAACAGGCGTCCAGATCCAGTTATAAAAACGATCGGAAAGAAGCTATCAGAAATGCTTTCAGAGATAACAAAAACCATCACTTTCGACAGAGGAATTGAATTTATGAGCTATCCCCTACTACATAAGAAACTTGGAATGGATAGCTATTTTTGTGATCCACAAGCCCCGTGGCAAAAAGGTGCTGTTGAGTGCAATAACAAGAGAATACGACGTTTTTTACCCTCTCATACAAATCTGAATGAGGTTTCGAACGCTGATCTCTACGCGATCAGCGTTATCATGAATAATACGCCGAGGAAGTGTCTGGGATACAAGACACCGCAAGAGGTTCTGGATGAATATTTACTTCAAAACGCATGAAGCATATTATGGGGTATCAAAATTTCGCGTTTGGCCTAGAGATTCCAACCTTTGCATGGTATCAGCGCAAATTCAGACGCATGTGCATCAAGTGGGAGCGCAAAGCCACGCCATGGAACGGTTTCCTTTCTCTCGCTCTCTCATATTATTGGATAACTAAATTACTGGGATAGGTTCTGAAAATATTCATCAGGAAATTAACGTCGGTTTTTGACCATACCGCGCAGTTCCTTGAGTTCAGCCAGCACCTGCTCAAGTGCCTGCCTTTGCTCGGCTGTCAGGTTTTGCGCTGCTCCGGTGGAGGATTCGCTTTGCGCATCTTGTTTTTGAATTTTAGTCTGGGCATCCAATGCGCTTGCACTGTCTTCTCCGGAAAACATGGCCACGATTTGCTTCTTACCAGCTTCACGTAACAGCTTTTGTACACCTTTGATCGTATAGCCCTCTATATATAGAAGTGCATATACAGCCTTGAGGAGGTCTACATCCTCCGGACGGTAGTAGCGCCGCCCTCCCCCGCGTTTTAACGGCTTTAGCTGCGAGAATTTTGTTTCCCAGAAGCGCAACACATGTTGTTTAACGCCCAGCTCATCGGCCACCTCACTGATTGTTCTAAAAGCCGCCGCTGATTTTTTGCTACGGGCGCTTCTTTGCGCTGCTCCGGCGCTGCCCGTACTTTTGTTGTAAGACGTTTTGCGCGGTGACAAAGGTTCGCCATCACTGCTCTTTACTTTTAAGCCCTTTGTCATATCTGCGCACATTTTTTCCTATACCTTTCTAAAATAACATGCTTTTCTAAAATAACATGTCTGCCCTGCTTATGGTTTTCCAACCAAAAAGAGCAAATTTTTCCTTTTTTATCTTCCTTTATTCACGCGATCTTTGAGCACATGTGACGCTCTGAACACCAGAACCTTGCGCGGCAAAATCGGTACCTCTACACCGGTTTTCGGGTTGCGTCCGATTCGCTCGCCTTTTTGACGGATGGTGAAGCTACCAAAAGAAGAAATTTTTACATTCTCCCCCTTAATCAGCGCCTTTGAAATTTCATCGAGTACCGACTCCACAAGCTCAGCTGATTCGTTGCGAGACAAACCGACCTCTTCGTATACTGCTTCTGCCAGATCGGCGCGAGTAACCGTGCGACTTTCCATTTTTTTTACTCCATCTTGTGTATGACAAGATTATCGACTCGAAATGATATCGTCAATCTCAGCCTTGCGGATAACCACAAAAAAATGATTCAATTCAATGAGTAAAGATGCTTCTTTGACAGGGAGCCTGTAAAATCGCGCCGGTTTTATACGGTTTGGTTCCTGTGGAGTGTTCTACAGACGCACTAGCGCCGAGCCCCATGTTAAGCCGCCCCCCAGCGCTTCAAACAAAACCAGATCCCCCTGCTTTACCGGGCCGCGGCGCATTGATTCGTCTAATGCCAGAGGAATAGAAGCTGCTGAGGTATTACCGTGGTTGTGAACTGTGACAACTACTTTTTCCATGTCAAAGCCGAGTTTTTTGGCTGTTGATTCAATAATGCGTATATTGGCCTGATGAGGGATAAGCCAGTCAATCTCGGATACATTTGTGCCATTATGCTCCAAGGCCTTAATCACTGCACTGCTCATCAAGTTGACGGCCTGTTTAAAGACCTCGCGCCCGTGCATTACAATGTGTCCGCTTTTGCCGCCTGTGCACACGCCGCCATCGGTGTATAAAATATCTTTATATGTGCCGTCAGCATAAAGATGTGTGGAGAGAATTCCCTGCCTTTGCTGTTCTTCGGGTTGATCCATGCGCTCCAAGATAACCGCTCCTGCGCCATCGCCAAATAAAACGCAGGTGGTGCGATCGTTCCAGTTAAGAATTGCGCTTAGCTTTTCAGCGCCAATGACCAAAATGCGTTTTGCCTGACCGGACTTGATCAGGGCATCAGCGGTGCTCAGGGCGTAGATAAACCCCGTGCAAACCGCTTGCATATCAAAAGCCAGTCCTGCCGGGACGCCCAGCGCTGCTTGTACAATTACAGCTGTTGAGGGAAAGGTTCGATCCGGCGTTGTTGTGGCAACGATAATACCATCTATGGCAGATGGAGAAAGACCAGCCTGTTTCAATGCGCTGCGCGCTGCTTTCACAGCCATATGTGATGTGAATTCCTCTTGCGCGGCGATGTGGCGCTGACGAATGCCGCTGCGCTGAAAGATCCATTCATCCGATGTATCAACAAATTCCTCCATCTCTTTGTTTGTTAATACTTTTTCCGGAAGATAGCTCCCAGTGGCAATAATACGCGAATATGTCGGCATGTGCCTCCTCAACGTTTGATCAACAGGCTCTTACACAGCCTTTTTTATGGTTATTTTCTCTTCTTGCTCAATAAGATGTCCGATTTCCTTGCTGATCTGGTCTATATAGCCTTGCCGTGCAAGCCTGACTGCCAAAATGACGGCATTGGAAAAGCCAAGCGCATCGGCGCCGCCATGGCTTTTAATACAAAGCCCGTTTAGACCAAGAAAGACACCGCCGTTATAACGTCTTGGATCAAGGCGCTTTTTCAAGATACGCAAAGAGAAAAAGGCAAAAATTCCACCTAGAATCGCAAGTGGATTTGATGAAAAGGCTTCAGTAAAATAATGTTTTGTGAGCGAGCCCATCCCTTCTGCTGTTTTCAATGCTATGTTACCGGCGTAGCCATCAGTCACAATGACATCAACGCTTCCCTTACCGATATCATTTCCTTCAACAAATCCCTTATATTCTCCGGGGAATGTGATGTTAGAGAGAATTTGTGCGGCTATGCGGACATGATCGGGGCCTTTTGTATCCTCAGAGCCAATATTCAAGATGCCAACGCTGGGGCGTTCGATCTTTTTTTGAGCTCTGGCAAATATAGAGCCAAGAATTGCAAACTGAACCAGCGATTCGCCGTCAACCAGTACATTTGCCCCCAGATCCAGAACGATGGTATCGCTTTTAATTCCGGGCATCAAGGACGCAAGTGCAGGCCGACGCACACCAGGCACAGCTTTTAAGACTGTTTTAGACAGAGCCATAAGCGCTCCGGTATTTCCAGCCGAAACAACAGCCTGTGCTTTTTGATTTTTAACCGCCTCAATGGCCATGCGCATACTGGATCCCTTGCTGGCACGCAAGGCAACCGAGGGCTTGTCATCGTTTCCTATAACCTTCTCGGCGTGGCTAACGCTGGATCGTTCTTTTAAAGCCGGATGGCGTTTAAGATGTTGATTAATTATTTTTTCATCGCCGCATATAATAAAATGCAGGTAGGGACGCCCTTCCAGAGCCATTGATAAAGCCGGAATGACAACGCTCGGACCGTGGTCGCCCCCCATAGCATCAATAGCGATCGTGACATGATGTGATCTTTTTGTATCAGACAAGAAACCGTTTCCTGTGTTAACCAAGCACATGCCATCTTTACCTTTTGGCACTGTGCAAAACCAGGGTTACTTATAAAACAAACAACCTGATTTGCAAACCCCGTCTCTATCATTGTTTGCTTAACTATAAAAAATACACGCCCGACTTGTGCCGGACGACGTCTTTTTCGGGCCTATACATACCCCTGCCTGCCTATAAGCTCTTATGTACAATTAAAGCTTAATCAGGCTCTTCAATGACCTGACGCCCTTTGTACATACCGGTTTTCAGATCAATGTGATGGCGGCGCACCGGCTCCCCCGTGTTACTGTCTTCCGACCAGTTTTCAACACTTAAAGCATCATGTGCCCTGCGCATATTACGCTTTGACTTTGTTGTTTTTCTCTTTGGTACAGCCATTGGTCTATCCCTTGTATTCTAACTTTTGTGTATTCAAAACTCTTGTTTTTGCGGCAAAGACTAATGCAATATCGCGCTTTGCTGAATTTTCCTGTGAAGACAGGGTAATACATAAAAATATGCCTGATAGCAAGGAAATTGTTTAATAACACCCCTGATTTTCAGACAAAGTACGCTCTAGCCTTTTCCCTTTTCAGCCGTTTTCCAGTCTTTAAGCGCTGCAAAGGGATTCTTATACATCTCCTGATTATCTGTCAGGGGCTTATCCTGATTGTCGTGTACAGCCTCTTCCTTGCGTGGATAAGGATTCAAAGACAAAGATAAATGTTGTGTGGCAAGCTCTCCCAAATCGATTTTACCGTCTATTATTTTTTCGGGGTCGTCGCACTCCTCAAGCATGGGCTGCTCGTTCTTTTCCTGCGGACTCATACGTTCTATTCTGGCTTTTGTAAAAGACACCGCATCACTGGGCTGAGCAAACCATGCCTCAAACTCGTCTTCAATATGCTCTGCAACAGGTTCCAGCGTTACCACGCAGCGCTGCTGAACCTCAGCATTAATTTTTCCTGCTACATGAATGACCTTGCTGACAGGATTGCGGCTTATATTGTAGTGAACCTTCATATAGTCAATTGCATATAAATCAAGCCGATTACATAAGACCGGCTCACTCTCAGGGGGCAGGGTTATATCCAGCTTCAGTGGCTTGTCCCCTATATCCTCGGCAGAGATGTGCTCCGACCATTCCTGATGAGATGCTGTTGTGGCTTTTGTTAATTCTGTCATTTTAGCCTTGTCGTTTCTGTGCTCTTTGTGGTGGTGCTTTGTTTTTGTTCCTTTTTCAATAGTGGACTGTTATCAAATTTAATGTGTCCTTGCATTATTTTTTTTACTCTATGCGCTGATTTATCGCGAATGTTGGCTTGTAGAAAATTATTCATTATTTCCATATTTTCCTGATCGGGTGACTCAGTTACTGTTCCGTATAGATTCCGCATGAGCGTCTTTTTCGTGGCGTTGATGCCCTGTTGTTCTTGTGCTATCGCTTCCTGGTAAGCATGCATTCGCCCATTAAAAGCCTTCATCATGCGTTTAACCTGTCTTGGAATACTGGCATCCCCTATTCCGATTTCCCGTAAACTTTGCTCCATATCAGCAAACATCCGATCAAAAATTGCCTGTGATACGGCCTTGGATCTTCGGTCTGTGCCCGCCATCAGGATATGCAAAATGATAAAGATATGAAGCAATAAAAGATCAAAACGACCATCAAATGTGTCGGGCACGGCTGCGCGCGTATAAAATATCTCTTTTCTGCTGTTGGTCATGGCGCTTGAGTATAAACCTTCGGCAATGGCGGCCATTTTGTGTTTTTGTTCCCTATTTTTCTTGAATAATTCAAAGAACATGAATATTTACTCTGGGCTTTTGATGGAAATATGATTACGCTTTGCTCTTGAAGCTCTTGGTCAATCTAGCACTAATACATTAGCAGGGGAAGCCATGCAAAAAAAAGTATCTTGTCTTTTTCATATTCTTTGTGTTGGCGCGGCGCTTGGGAGTGGTAGCTTTCTCCTGAGTGGCTGCACCCCTGTTGTGTCCCAGCATGGCAATCTAGTGGAGGATTACAGGATTGAAGACGTAAAGGTTGGGGAAAGCTCACGCTCTGATGTACTTAGGGTTTTGGGATCTCCAACCACACAATCTACTTTTAACCCTGACATCTGGTATTACATAGGGCAGGAAACAGAGAAATACGGCATTCTTGACCAGGAAGTCACAGAAGAGCGCATTATTGTTGTTACTTTTGATGAGCAGGGGCTTGTTCGCGAGATTCGTCCTGTTTCCGGCGAACGTCAAGATATTCCCTATGCGCGCTCTAAAACACCTACGCATGGAAACAGCATGACCGTCATGCAGCAGCTCCTTGGCAATCTTGGCCGCTTTAATACGTCGGAAACGAGCGCAACGGATTACTAAATATGCAAAGATGAGGTATTGAAGCCACTTATATCGGGCGTTGCTGAATCATCTGCAAGAGGACTTCCGTCTCAATATCGTGTCCCAGCACTTCATCTGTGATCTCATTGAGGCGTTGTTTGATCATTTGTACCTGAATGATCCCATTTTTTAGTGCAGCGTGGCGGTTTAAAATGCCGTACATATCCTGAATATAGGCATCGGTCAAACGTGGTGTCACCTGTTTTACGCGCTCTGCATTATCCCCATCAACTTCGATTGCAACCACCATACTAACGACCTGTTGCACACCGTTATCGTCAATAATTGGCAGCAAAAGCGGGTTTAGCTTTACATACTGCGCTACGCCGACGTCCCCCTTCTTTTCAGCAGCAAGTGCCGTTAGGGATATTGCTGATCCCAAGGCTATAAAAATACATAAGCTGAATATTTTCTTCACTTTTTGCATTTTTTTGTTCTTCCCTGCTTTTCAATCTGGTACTTACGAGGTACTTTTTCGCACGTGCAGCAAAACTCCACTATATTATATTAACACGCAATTATTAACATGTGGTTACGTGCTACTGTTTTTCTTAGATAATTTAGTTACAATAGCGGGGGCTTACCTCAGTGATTTTGAAACGGCGTCCAAAATTCCGTTAACGAAGGCGACTTGTGCCTGAGGATAAAACTCATGTGTTATGTCCAGATAGTCATTCAGGATTATGGGGTAATCTGTTTTTGTGTTTTCAAGAATTTCACAGGCACCACACAGAAGAACAGCCTGCAAAAGAGGCTCTATATCTTTTGCCGTATTGATGTGCGCGCCCAAAATATCTTTAAGCTCAGACCTTCTGTCCTCCAGATTATATAATATTTTTTTAAACAAGCCGCCGTGAGGGAGAATTGTATCCGAAATCCTTACCACTTCCGTTCCCTCGTCTATATTTTCAAGCTCATCATCGGTTTGAAGACCCTCTGCAAGATATTCCTCGACGACCATTTGAACAGGCTTTTTGTTATAAATCATCTGATAGCATGCCTGCACAGCCATCAGGCGGGCGATAAACTCTTTATTGTTGTTTTTTGTTTTTTGTTTTGGTGTTTTCATGAATGATCCCCTGATTTGCCTGTCCCTTAACGATAAACCTCAAGTTCCATACTCAGGTTGAACAGGTCTATAGCGGCCTGCGCTGCGCCGGCTCCCTTGTTTTTCTTGTCCGTGTGGGCACGCTCGAGCGCCTGCTCACGGTTTTCGCATGTCAAAATACCGTTGCCAACGGGAACGCCATACTCCAGAGATACAGTATATAATCCGCGCGCGCTTTCATTGCACACAATATCATAGTGTGAGGTTTGGCCGCGAATGACGCATCCCAAAGCAACAAAAGCATCAAATTTCAGCTTACCGGCGCCGCGCCCCTCTTTTCGCTTAACGCCATATCGCAGTGCCAGAGGGATCTCCAGTGCGCCGGGCACTTCGAACACCTCATATGTCCAGTTCTCTTTTTTCAACACCGCTTTGGCTCCCTCCAAAAGATGCGCTGATATCTCTTCATAGTAAGGGGAAACGACGATCATGCTATGTGGCATTTCAGGCTCCTATCTTTCATATAGTTTTGCTTTATACATCGTGCACTTTTACATTAAGGCCGTATTCGCGCAAAGTGGCGACCATGTGCGGATTGCCCGAGAGTAAAACCACATCCTTTACTCTCAAGTCCAGTAAAATCTGCGCGCCTGTGTCATGATTTTCCTGTTCCTCCTCCTGTTTTTTATGACTGGAACAAGTTGTCTGGCCGGATGTGCGTAACAGCACAATAACACCTTTTCCTTTTTTTTCAATAATTTCAAATGAGCGCTCCAGACCGTTATCCTGACTTTTCCCAATAATATCCCTGAATATATCCATGGCATGGATTTGCACCATGACCGGCTCTTCTGTATTTCTAAGTAATTCGCCGTGTATTAAGGCTATATGCTCCGTCTGATCGTATTTATTGATATAAACAACCCTCAAAAACTCCTTATCACGCAGGGATATATAGATATCCTGATATATTTTATCCACAATTCTTTCTACGCGCCTCCGATACGCTATTAGCGCGTCAATTGTGCCTATTTTAAGGTCATGACGCTTTGCGTAATTCTTTAGATCCTTGATGCGTGCCATTGTGCCATCATCGTTCATAATTTCACAAATCACCCCAGCGCCGCTGTAACCTGCTATTTTTGCCAGATCAACGGCGGCTTCTGTGTGCCCTGCACGCTCTAACACACCGCCATCACGCGCTATAAGCGGGAAAACATGCCCGGGCGTTGCTATGTCATGTGACGTGCTTTGCGGGTTGATTGCTGTTTGGATTGTATGCGCACGATCTGCTGCCGATATTCCTGTGGTGACGCCCTCTTTTGCTTCGATTGAAACCGTGAATGCGGTTCGATGCCTGATATTATCCCCTCGCCCCATAAGCTGTAGCCCGAGCCGATCAGCCATCGCGCCTTCCATTGGCAAGCAAATCAGGCCGCGTCCTTCTTTGGCCATAAAATTTATAATGTCGGGCGTGGCCGCTTGTGCCGGAATGACAAGATCGCCTTCATTCTCCCTGTTTTCGTCGTCAACGATAATAACCGGCTTTCCTTTTTTTATCTCAGCGATAATGTCTTCTATATTGGAAAATGGGTTCGCATTACTTGTTTTTGATACTGTATGTTTTGAAATGTTCTTGTTATGATGCGCCTTTTTTGCACTCATTTCACATCTCCCGAGCGGCGTTCGATTATATGAGCAACATAACGCGCCAATGTGTCGACCTCCAGATTCAATTTATCTCCTATAAGGCGATCACTGATTGTTGTGTTCTTCCATGTGTGCGGAATAATATTGACCCCAAAATGCGTCTTTTCCGACTCATTGACCGTTAGAGATATCCCATCGATAGCAACAGAGCCTTTTGGGGCAATATATTTCATATACTCTGCGGGAACAAAAAAGGTCAGTCTGTGAGAATCTCCTTCTTTTTCAATGCTTGATAACTCTGCGCGTGTATCCACATGGCCTGAAACTATGTGACCGCCCATCTCGTCACCCAAGCGCAAAGATGGCTCAATATTGACCCTTGTTCCAACCCCCCATGCGCCCAGAGCGGTTTTATCAAGGGTTTCAGCCGATACATCAAAAAACAGCAGCTCTTTTGTTTTTTCTGTCACACTTAAACAGCAGCCAGCACAGCAGATCGATGCGCCTATTTCCGTAGACACCAGCACCTTGTTTGACATCTCTATTCCGATTTGCTTTCCTTTATCACCCCCATTAACGGAACGAACCGTTCCTATTTCCTGCACCAGTCCGGTAAACATGTTTTTATTACAGCCTTTTTTTCAATTTGATTGTGTTATTGGTTTATAACGCTCCATGACATCTTCTCCCAAAGGCTTGCGCTCAATGATTTGCAAGCTATAACGGTGTGCCAGCGTGTTAACATTAATATCTCCAGATACATTCTTAGCATGTTCCCCTAACAGACTGGGCGCCCTGTATATAACCAGTTCATCAAATGCTCTTGCGCGGATGAAAGAAGCATGTATAAGCGCCCCTCCCTCGACAAGCAATCGGGTAATGCCCTTTTGAGCCAGAAATTCTAGAACATAGTTTATATCTTTTATGTTATCTATTTCATATGTCTGCACGCCTGATGTTAGAAACGCATCTGACTTTTGCCTGTCATCTTCTGTTTTTCCGTGCAAAACCCATAAACGCCGTGCATATGCGCTTTTTACGAGAGCGCTTTCAATGGGCGTTTTGAGCTGAGAATCCATTACAATGCGAATCGGATTGTGATCCACCCCTTCAAGGCGGGTATTTAGCATCGGATCATCCTTTAAAACTGTTCCAATACCAACCAGAACTGCGTCATGTCTGGATCTTAGAAAATGGGCGTGCCTGCGTGCGCGCTGCCCTGTAATCCACTGACTTTCGCCCGAGGCCAGTGCAATTTTCCCATCAAGGGAACATGCTGTTTTAAGTGTTACATAAGGACGCGGCGCTTCCTTCTTGATTGAACTAAAAAAACCCTCATTCAAGCTTGCGCATTCCCGTTCTATTTCCCCTTGCATCACATCGACTTGCACGCCTGCATCTTCCAGCATCGATATAGAACGTCCGCTTACAAGGGGGTTCAGATCGAGCGTGCCGATCACCACCCGTTTCATCCGCGCTTCGATGATTGCTTGCGTACATGGCGGGGTCTGACCATGATGCGTGCACGGCTCCAGCGTAACATATAGCGTAGCTTCGTGCCCTCCTCTTGTCTTAACCAGCTCTTCTAAAGCCAGTGCCTCAGCGTGCGGACGCCCCAGATCTGCCGTGCGCGCTCTGGTGAGAACACGACCTTGCTTCACAATAATACAGCCCACGGAAGGGTTCGGAGCGGTTCGCCCGAGTCCTGTGCGCGCCAGCGCTATGGCTGCACGCATATGGTGAATATCATTTTGTGAAATCATTTTATACCCGGCTTATTTTATATGAGCTTTTTCTTTTAAATCATTTATTTTATTCAAAAAGTCGTTAAAGTCCTCCGGATTGCGAAAGTCTTTATAAACAGAGGCAAATCTTATATAACCAACCGCATCGAGATTAACCAAAGCCTCCATAACGTAGGCTCCTATTTTTTCCGATGTGATCTCGGCCTCTCCTTCTGATTCAAGCTTGCGGACGATTTTATCTGCTGCATTTTCAATCATGTCCAGGTCAATGCGGCGCTTGCGCAATGCGATTTGCATGGAGCGGATGATCTTGTCCCGATCAAATGGCTGTTTACGGCCTCCTCCCTTGAGAACAGTCATCTCACGCAATTGAACACGTTCGAACGTTGTGAAGCGTTGCTCACAGCCAGGGCAATGGCGGCGGCGGCGAATTGCCGAATTGTCTTCCGATGGTCTGGAATCCTTGACCTGTGTATCCTCATGTCCGCAAAAGGGGCAGCGCATATCTTTTTCCTTATTCTTCTTATTGCTGGTGGAGGCATTTTATCCAAACAGAGTTTTACGCAGCGTTTATTTTCTTGTCTCATCAACAGCACATGAAGACATTTTCTCGATGCGCCTGATATGGCGCCCGCCCTCAAATGCCGTGTTCATAAAAGTATCTATAATATCACATACAACTTCTACACCAAGCAACCGTGCTCCCAATGCTAATACGTTTGCATCATTATGCTGGCGCGTTAGACGTGCCATTGTTACATCTGTGCAGTTGGCTGCACGAACCTCCGGCTGGCGATTGGCTGCTATTGAAATACCAATTCCTGTGCCGCAGATAATAATTCCACGCTGAACACTGCCCTTTTTTATTTCCTGAGCCAAAGCTGTGGCATATTCAGGATAATCTACAGAATCGGGTGAATGCGTTCCTAGATCAAGAAACTCATAGTGATCCGCGTAATGCTTTTTGATGATTTCTTTGAGATCATATCCGCCGTGATCACAGGCGATCGCTATTGTCTGCATAGCACTATCCTTATAAAATGGTGGTAGGAGACAATTTATAGTACTGATTCACTTATGGAATCAATCCCTTCTTTTTCAAAACATACGAGAGGCGCTTTAAGGCATTGTGTTTCAGGGTTTCTTCCGAGGCCCCTGCCGGCCCTTGAATAGAAATCTCTGTCAATGTCTCTACATCCATTGCAGACACCTTGACATAAGCGCCCAGAGGCACGAACTCTATTATGATCTCGCGATTGGAGAGCGGAGGATCATGCATTTTTTTAAAATCCACCACCAGCGAAGTTTGTCTGCTGTGCCCAGAAACGCTCGAGCATCTTCAGTGTTTTATTCAACTCTGTCAGGCGCTCCATGGTAATCTCGGTTCCTTCGATCTGTTCTTCGTGACGGGAGAACATCTGTGAGATCATTTGGCGCAGCTCCATACCCTTTTCAGACAGGCGCACCCGGATAGAGCGCTTATCATGCACTGAACGCTCTTGAATAAGGTACTCGTTTTCAACCATTTTCTTGACGTTATATGATACATTTGAGCCGAGATAATAACCGCGAATCGTCAGCTCTCCCACTGTCATTTCCTCTTCACCAACATTGTACAGGATCATGCACTGCACGTTATTGATGTCCTGTATGTTTTTCTTGTCCAGCTCTACCTTCAACACATCAAGAAAATGACGGTGCAAGCGTTCTATGAGCTGTATGGCCTCGTAATATGGTGTTGTTGTCACGGATTTATCTCTCCAAAAGTACAAATATGCCTATCGACATATGTCTTAGCACCAGATGATCATAATTTAAAGATTGATCTTAGCGCAAAGTAATTTAAAGTGATCTTATATGTCTTTTTTACCAAATAAAATGTTAAAAACGAAAAAATCACCATGATAAATGCATCTTACCCGGCAAAACGCCCCCGCAGGCTTCGCTGTGCACCCTGGATACGATCGTTGGTTGAGGAGAACACATTGAGTGTTAGCGATCTCATCTGGCCTGTCTTCGTGATTGACGGGGAAAACGAGCGCGAAACCATTCATTCCATGCCGGGCGTTTACCGCTATACAATTGATCTTCTGATTGAAGAAGTTAAAAAGGCACGCGATCTTGGCATTCCTGCGATTGC
Source organism: Alphaproteobacteria bacterium (assembly GCA_046542355.1). Taxonomy (GTDB): domain Bacteria; phylum Pseudomonadota; class Alphaproteobacteria; order Micavibrionales; family Micavibrionaceae; genus UBA1672. Next base: position 13,400 of record JBKHBN010000014.1, read on the forward strand.
GCCTTTCCCGATCACAGCGCCCGAGAAGAAAACCGATGACGGGCAGGAAGCCTGGAATGATGGCAATCTTATGTGCCGTGCGATCAGCGCAGTGAAGGCCGCAGTGCCTGAAGTTGGTATTATTACTGATGTGGCGCTTGATCCTTATACCAGCCATGGGCATGATGGCCTGCTTAAGGATGGAGTAATCCTGAATGACGAGACGCTTGACGTTCTTTGCAAGCAAGCTCTGGTTCAGGCACAAGCGGGAGCGGATACAATTGCCCCTTCCGATATGATGGACGGGCGGATTGGCGTTATTCGTTTTTCACTAGATAGCAACAACTTACAGCATATCTCTATTATGTCCTATGCCGCCAAATATGCCTCGGCATTTTATGGCCCTTTTCGTGATGCTGTGTGCTCTTCCGGATTTTTGAAGGGGGATAAGAAAACCTACCAGATGAATCCGGCTAATAGTGAAGAAGCCTTACAAGAAGTCGCTATGGATCTTCATGAAGGCGCCGATATGGTTATGATCAAGCCGGGTCTGCCTTATCTGGACATTGTCCGGCGGGTGCGTGATACATTTCAGGCGCCGACTTTTGCCTACCATGTCAGCGGGGAGTATGCCATGCTGCGCGCCGCGTGTGATCATGGCTGGCTGGACTATGATAAAGCTATCGTTGAGATTGCTGTTGCATTCAAACGCGCCGGTTGTGACGGTGTTTTAACCTACGCTGCGCCTGACATCGCTGCGTTGATTGGCCAGTAGTTTGTGATGCGCATCTGCTTCACACACAGAAAAGTGTTATAGTTCTTTGATTTTTCAGCGCAATCATCTCACAATTGAGGTATATCTAGGGGGCAGATATTTGCTATTTAGTGATTCTGCGTATCTTTGGCGTTCCTGCTGTGTAGTTTTTACTCATTTCTATTATTCTGTATGAAAGGATTTTTTCTAGAATGAAACTCGTTGGAATCCTGCTTGTCTTTGGCGCCACTTTCGGGGGGCTTGTGATGACTGCGGGAATGGAAAAGGCGATCCATCTTCTAAATGGCATCATGCTTCCGGCAACCCCCGGAGAAATGATGGTTATCATGGGGTGTGCTATTGCAGCCTTCATTATTGCAAATTCTACAGATACACTTAAAAATACAATGAAGTATATGGGCTGCCTCGTTAAGCCTTTTGCTTATAAAAAAGATGATTATGTCGAACTTCTGAGCATGCTTTTTACCGTGTTTAAGCTGGCCAGATCCAAGGGATTTCTTGCGCTTGAACAACATGTAGAGAACTCTCATGACAGCGCGTTGTTTTCTCAATTTCCTAAATTCCACGGCAATCATCATGCTCTGGAGTTTTTATGTGATTATCTGCGGATTATTTCCCTTGGGAATGAAGATTCCGGTCAGCTCGGTGCATTAATGGATGAAGAGATCAAACAAATTGAGAAGCATGAAACACATCCAGCGCATGCAGTTCACCATATGGCCGAAGGTATTCCGGCACTTGGTATTGTGGCTGCGGTGCTTGGCGTGATTAAAACAATGGCCTCGATATCAGAGCCGCCAGAGGTTCTTGGTAAGCTGATTGGGGGTGCGCTGGTGGGGACATTCCTTGGTGTATGGCTTTCTTATGCGTTTGTGGGGCCTATTTCACAGTCCATGCAAGAGCGCGGCGAATCCGAGGTGCAGTATTACAGAATTATAAAAATTGCTATTATTGCTTTTCTTAATGGAGCTGCGCCTCAAGTTGCTGTCGAGTTTGCACGAAAGGCGCTTTCCCATGATGTTCAGCCCGGGTTTAATGAACTGGAAGAAATCCTTAATGAGCTTCCTCCTCCTCCAACCTAGTTGTAAAATGGTGATATAATCATGCAACATGATGCGTGCGATCAAATCGGTATTGAAGTGATTGAACTGCCCTATGTGCATTATGCCAGCGCATGGAAGGTTGCTTATGCCGACTTTATGACTGCCATGATGGCATTTTTCCTTCTGATGTGGCTGCTGAACATGACTCCACAGGACACAAAAGAAGGGATCGCAGAGTATTTCACCCCTTCGGATGCCATGGTTTCTGAGAATGATAATGGCGCAGGAGGTATTCTCGGGGGGCTAACAATGACTCCTGAGGGAGCGCGCACTTCAGATAAAACCCCCGTTATTCCTGCCCAGCCTGACTTGGCGCAAAATTACCGGGGCGGAGGCAAAAACAGGAAAAACATCTCAATTGAAAGTGACGTTCAGCGCAAACGTTTTGAACAGATCGCCGAAAAAATCAAACAAGCTGTGATGGAGCATAAAACATTGCGTGATTTGATGGACAATATCGAAATCACCATTACGCCTGAGGGGCTAAAGATTGAGATTGTTGATCAGGAAAGCGAATCGATGTTCCCTTCGGGTAGTGCGTCGATGTTTGAAAAAACCCGAGAATTATTATCGCAGATCACTTCGGTTATCATAGAAATGCCAAACGAGCTTTCTATTCGTGGCCATACAGACGGGGTTCGGTATGCGGACGGATCAACCTACACGAACTGGGAGCTTTCGGTTGATCGGGCAAACGCTGTGCGCCGCGCCATGCTCTCGTCCGGTTTCCCTGATGACAGGCTTCATAATGTTATGGGAAGAGCCGATAACGCGCCACTGGTGGAGGATAATCCTCTTGATCCCCGTAACAGAAGGATTACGCTTCTTTTGCTCAATCAGGCTCTGCCTGATATTTTACCTGAAAACGGTGAAGCCGACGAGGTTGTTACCGAAGCAGAGCAACTGCTTGATGGTCGCGTCTTTGGAGAGGGGCAGCACCAGACCTTCCGTAAAACGCCAGGCGCTGTAGAGTTTCCGTAGGGTTTGCCGTTTAAGGCTTGCTGTTTCGAGCCAAGATTTTAAAAGATTTTTATTTAAAACATGTAGTTAAAGCGATTGCTTTTCGGGAACCCATTGGGGGGTATCTTTCCTGCTGTGGCACGCTTTGCAAGCCAGGGGGAAATGTCATCGACAGTGGTAGAGCCTGACCCATACTTATAATCCAGCCCCTGTTCTATGCTGAAGGTCTTCACATCGGATAGTGTTGATCCTTTGGTGTATTTTTGCAGGATTACGCCGCGCCCTCTGTTCATTTCCGGCAATTCAGATAAAGGAAATACCAACATTTTGCGGTTGGTTCCTATAACGGCGACATGGTCATCGTCTTTGTGAACATAATGACATACCTGCGCTTCTACTTTGCCGGAGACATTCAAGACCTGTTTTCCCGCCTTTGTTTGTGCCAGCACATTGTCTGAGAATACGGTAAAGCCCCTACCGTCGGACGATGCCACCAGCATCTTGGTCTTTGGCAGATAGGTGCACATACTGGTCACGTGCGCATCATTGGGAAAATCAATCATTATGCGCAGCGGTTCGCCAAAACCTCTGCCGGAAGGCAATCCATCGCACCCGAGCGTATAAAAACGTCCGTTGGTTCCAAAGATGAGGAGTTTATCTGTTGTTTGCACCTCTAGGATAAACTGACCGCGATCTCCAGCCTTGTATTTAAGATCCTTCGGATCATGCCCGTGCCCCTTCATGGCCTTGATCCATCCTTGTGATGAGCAAATGACTGTTACCGGTTCTTTTTCAATCATTACAGAGTCAAGATTAACAGATTCGGGGTTTAACCCCTCCCCGCCAATTGTTGTGCGGCGCTTTCCAAGCGCTGTTTCGCCTGAGAACATTTTCCTTAGTGCGTTGATTTGCTTTTTAATGCGTGTCCATTGACGCGCTTCTGAGCCTATCAGCTTTTGCAGTTCATCGCGCTCCTTTGATAGTTTGTCATGCTCCGCGCTTATTTCTATTTCCTCGAGCTTGTGCAATCGTCTTAATCTTAGATTCAATATGGCTTCAACCTGAACCTCTGACAAATCGAACGTCTTCATCAGGCACTCTTTTGGTTTTTCCTCAAAACGGATGATGCGGATCACCTCATCCACATTCAGGTAAACAACCAGATACCCTTCAAGAACCTCTAAACGATGCAAAACTTTTTCCAGACGATGGGTGGAGCGGCGCACCAGCACTTCTTGCTGATGATCCAGCCAGTTTTGTAACACCTCTTTCAGGCTCATGACCTTTGGAACAAGGCCACCTTCCAAAACATTGAGATTCATATTAAAGCGCGTTTCAAGGTCACAATTGCGGAAGATCGCTTCCATTAACAGCTCTGGCTCAACGTTACGGTTTTTGGGCACGAGGACAAGGCGCACATCTTCAGCGGATTCATCGCGCACATCGTCAAGCATGGGCATTTTGCGGGCATTAATCAGTTCCGCGATTTTCTCGACAAGCTTTGATTTTTGAACCTGATAGGGAATCTCTGTGACCACAATCTGGTACAAACCCTGCTTTAGATCTTCCTTGTGCCAGCGAGCGCGCACGCGAAATCCGCCTTTTCCTGTTGTGTAGGTCTTTATGATATCTTGCTTGCTTTCTATCAGAATACCGCCTGTGGGCATATCCGGCCCTTGAACGATCTCGACCAGCTCTTCTATGGTTGGGTCTTTTTCCAGCATCAACAACATCGCATCGCACAGCTCTTCAACATTGTGTGGCGGGATATTGGTTGCCATACCCACTGCAATACCGCTTGACCCGTTTGCCAGAAGGTTGGGGAATCCTCCGGGAAGCACAACCGGTTCACTTTCCGAGCCATCATATGTTGGTCTGAAATCTACGGCATTTTCTTCTATGCCCTCCAGCAGAAGCAACGCAACGTCGGTCAGGCGCGCTTCTGTGTAACGCATAGCTGCCGCATTATCCCCGTCAATATTGCCAAAATTGCCCTGCCCATCAACTAGCGGATAGCGCTGTGCGAAGTCCTGTGCCAGACGCACCATCGCGTCATATACGGCCACGTCACCATGGGGGTGAAACTTACCGATGACATCCCCGACCACGCGCGCGGACTTTTTCGGGCTTTGATTGGGATTGAGTTTTAGCTGATACATTGCATAGAGCAAACGTCTGTGCACCGGTTTCATACCATCGCGCACATCAGGCAGTGAGCGGCTCATAATCGTTGAGAGCGCATAGGAAAGATATTTCTCAGATAGAATATCCCTCATCGGCTGGTCTATGATATGTGTTTCTTCAATAATCTTGTCTTCTTGCGACATAAAGCGCCCTTACTTCATAAATTCATATAGCGGCCAGTTGATCATCAGCCTGTCTGTGTCTTGAAGTCATAAGTTTTGGCAAAAAGCTCGGCAAAACGCAAGTCTAACCTGTGTCTTGCCTCAGGCAATCCCCGGTTATGATGGGCAAACACCCAGTGTTCGAGGAAATAACGTGTCAAATTCAACCCTGTTATAACGTCTTCTTTCATGCTCCTAGCGCCATCAGGCTTTAAGAATTCAGGCAATGAAAGCAATTTATCCTTGTAGGGCTGCGCGGCTTCAAAGCTGACGGCACGGCCTGTTCTGGGGGAGACATACGCCAAAGTCATCCTGTCACCTCCCGCTGCGCAAGTGGATAAATCAAGTGCAAATCCCAGTTCTTTTAGCAGCGCAATTTCCCACATAATGTAGCCTTGCGCCCAGACATCGCTCTCAAGAATTTTAAGCAATGTTTGCAGCCCGTTGAATAGCCCTTCATGTCCCTCTTTTTCAGGCAATGCCTGATCACACAGAGCGCAGGCTGATTGCAACGCTGCGAGTTTCAAGGCATCTTGCATGATGCGTCCGGCGGTGGAATATGACAGCTCTATTGTTAAATAGCCCAGCGAATCGCTATTACGCGCCCGCCAATTTGCATCAACAACACTGCCAACTTCCAGAGCGCCTCTGTTTTTTGTTGATCCGGCCCCGCGTAAATATCCGTAATGACGCCCGTAATGACGGGATAATAAAGAAACTATTGCTCCGTTTTCACCATGCGCACGTGCTGCCAGAATAATAGATTGATCTTGCCATTGTTCCATGGGGCTTTATTATCACCGTATTCTTGAATCATTCTAGTTGGATATGAAAAATAATGAAGACTATCCTCAAGTCAGATATATTTGCACTTATGTCACGTATCTATCGTAACGCAGGATTAGACGATCGTGAAGCTATTGAAGGAATTTATCACCACCTGCTTCAAAACGAGATGTCAGGCAAGCATTCTCATGGTTTCATTCGTATGGCTATGAATATTTCTGCTATGAGACAATACGGCGTTCCTTCGGGAAGACCCTCGCTGGCAGTTGATAGCGGGGCGCTTGCGATTGTTGATGGACAAAACCATATCGGGCTTGTTGCCGGACGCTATGCCGTTGATGTAGCCATACAAAAGGCTGCAGACCATGGTATTGCCTTTGTTGGTACGCGCCATTATATCGGCACTACGGGTACTATGAATTATTATAACCGCCTGTTTGTTGATGCCGGGCTTGTTGGTGTTGCCGGATGCAATTCCATTGCTCATGTTTGTCACCCTGACGGTGTTGATCCCGTGATTGGCACCAACCCGATTTCCTTTGGTTTACCATCGAAAGAAACACCGTGCGTTATTGATGTTACCACCGCGCAGTGGGCATATGGCAAGCTTCTGGACTTACATCAAGCGGGGCGGCCTATGCCTCATGATGCCATCATTGACAAAAACGGAGATCCCTCAACCTGCTTTGAGGACATCATGAAAGGGTATGCCATGCTCCCGATGAACGGATTTAAAGGGTTTGGACTGGGGCTGGCTGTCGAGATTCTCTCTGGTGCGCTCATCGGTGCCAAGTGCGGTGCTCAGGTTGTAGAAGGGTTTGACGGGATGTTCTTTATTGCCCTTGATCCAGACCGGCTTGTGGGGCGCACTGTCTTTGAAGACCATGTCGAAACTCTATTGCAGAGCATTAAGACCTCACGCCAAGCCGTTGTTGATAAAGAAATACTTATTCCCGGAGAACGCTCTTACCGTATGTACAAAGACAATTGCTCTAAGGATACTGTTGATCTTTCCGATGCTGTCTATAATGAAATGAAAGCTCTGGATTCCTAGAGTGCGCTTGATACCATATTGGTTCACATTTTAAACCCGAAGGATATATAAAACTCCATGCTACCAGCTACGCCCTTTTACATGATTAGACACGGTGAAACCGAAGCCAATTTTACTCGCATCTTAGCGGGGCATACCGACACCCCTTTGACCGATACAGGACGTCAGCAGGCTATGGCCGTGCAAGATATTGTCAAAAGCCTTGCCACGCGGCCTGTTGCTATTATTCATAGCCACCTTTCACGGGCGCGGGATACGGCTGCCATAATCAACGAGGTTTTAAATATTCCAGCCCATGAAGATCAGGATATCGCCGAGCTTTTTGCAGGGGATTGGGAGGGGCAGCCCTATGACGTTTGCAAGGGTGCATTTACAGGTCAGCACAACGCTCCGAATGGAGAGACTTTTCAAGATTTTCTGGTACGTGTTAAACGCGGCGTAGGCAGTGCGCTTACACAATTTGACTCTCCTGTTCTTATTGTGTGTCATGGTGGCGTTATGCGTGCTTTTGGCGGTATTTATGGCCTAATGGTTCCCGCACGCTTTAAGAATTGCCACCTATATGAGTTTCAGCCTGCGCCAGAAGCGCTACCTTTTCCGTGGGACAGCTATTCATATGACTATGATGAAAGCACGCAACTGGTTACGCGAAGGCGCAACGACATTTACGATTCATCTACGCCTCTTTCAGACGCATTACCGATTCAGGCCAGATCATAAAATATCCTTGATTGCATCATAAACATCAAAAGCCTGACGGGTTTCTTTGACGTCATGAACACGGAATATCTGCACGCCCGACTCAAGGCCGTATAGCGCGGCTGCGATGGAGCCGGGCACTCTGTTTTTCGGATTTTCTTCTTTGGATATTGTGCCAATAAAACTTTTGCGTGAGACGCCCAAAAGTATTGGGCAGCCGAAATCATGAAACTTTTTCAAATTCTTTATCAGGGTTAAATTATGTTCCAGCGTTTTTCCAAATCCTATACCCGGATCAAGGATGATTTTATTGGGCTGTATCCCTTGCTTATCACAAAAGATTAAACGCTGTTCAAAAAAAGCCAAAACCTCATCGCAGACATCATCGTAATGCGCTTGACTTTGCATGGTCTGCGGTGTGCCTTTCATATGCATAATACAGACCGGCAGGCCGCTTTGCGCGACTATAGAGGCGCTTTGCTCGTCATAGGTCAGGCCACTGATATCATTTACAAAATTTGCTCCAGCTTCTATGGCCGCGCGCATTGTTTCTGCGTTGCGGGTATCGATTGAAATGATGGGAACATCCTCTTGCCTGAGCGCTTTTATAACAGGAAGAACGCGTTTTTTCTCTTCTTCTATAGGCACTGTTTCAGCGCCCGGACGCGTTGACTCTCCGCCAACATCAATGATCGCTGCGCCCTGCTCTATCATATCCGTAGCATGCCTCGCTGCTGTTTTTGCTGCATAGTAATCACCGCCATCTGAAAAACTGTCCGGCGTGACGTTGAGCACGCCCATAATCAGTGGTTTACCTGCTTTTAATAGTTCCATGATTTCATCGGCGTTTTTATACATGAGGTCCTCTAACTGGTTTTCCCTTCGGGTGATAATTGCACGCCTGTGCAGTGTATTTCCTGATTTGGATCAAGATTTTCTATCATTTCGCCGATTGTTTTACCTGTAACGGGGTGTGTCCAATCCGATGCGATCTCCTGCAAGGGGTAGAGCACAAACGCACGCTCATGCATACGTGGATGAGGGATGGTCAGATGTGGCTGGTCTATCTGCTGACGGTTATATGACAAGATATCCAGATCCAGAACCCGCGCTTCGTTACGATGCAGCCGCACTCGCCCGGCTTTATTTTCTATTGAGGCAACAAGTATGAGTAATTCCTGTGGCGACAATGTCGTTTTTATCTTACACACAGCATTATGATACCACGGTTGGTCGGATAGCGGCACAGGGGCGCTCTTCCAGATGGAGGAAGCAGCCATCACCTCTACGTCCTTATGTGCTTGCAAGGAGCGTGCTGCCTTTTGCAGGCTTTGGATCGGATGATCGCCATTTTTATTGATCAGATTGGCGCCCAGCCCGATAAAAACCATACCAAAAACTCTCTTTTTGAGGTGTGTTGTCACATAAAAAGGAGCCAGTCATATAGCTCCTTGTCTTATCCTTATTATCTTTATTAAGCACTTTTTCGAGGAAACTCCAGAATTTCCTGTTATGATACCCAGCTTCGCACATCCCCCGTATCGACATGGACAAAGCTTGAGCGCGGGTAATACCCGACGCCGCCAGCTTGCAAAGAGCGCGCCACATCACGAAGCCTGCGGGTGCTATACCCCGGAAGACGGATATCAATGGCCTGTCCGTACATATGGAAGGAATTAGAGGCCACTCCCCTGCTTTTTTCTCCCAGCATTGCGTTGGTTTTAGGAGAGCGATAGCCCGAGAGAATATGCAAAGGACGGTGCGTGCCTGTTTTTTTCTGGATCATGCAGATAATATCAATGACATGCGGATCCATCGGGAAGACTTCATCTGTGCGGAAATCACGCAAAACATAATTCATACGTTCGAATGCTTCGGGAAGATATTTATCGCCAACACGGTATACACCGGAAAAACTTTCATCTGTGTGGGCGTTATGAAAGGCAATTTTCCAAGTGCCCATATCACCTGCGGCGGCCAAGACTTTTCTGCTTGTTAGGAACGGAATAGATGCCCCTGCGATGCCTGCGCACCCATATTTGACAAACTCACGACGACTCAGTTTCATTTGCTTTACCTTCATTATTCTCACCGATCAGATGTTAAGCCTTTTTTTGATATCAAAAAAAACTCATAAATGCAAGAAAACGAAAGATAAATATGTTTTCTTTATGACTGTGAAAAGCCTGTTTCCGGTTTTTACACCTTGCATTCTGATCTGTAAAGACCTGCCCGCATATTTCCCACAAGCAAGATCGAACGAAACTCCTGGATCACTGGCGCGCTTCTGGCGTTGTGAGCGTGGTGTTATCATTTCATTATCCCTTGAGCGGGGGTAGGGCGTCAAGTTTTTCCAATTCACGCAGCAGACGCTCGTCCCTACCGTAAATATCGGAACCATAGATGATCTGCTGCTTTTCTCCAAGCCATATTGTGTAGTAGACCAAATAAAGTTTTGCACTTTCAATGGCATATACGTCACGTGTTTGTTTTGTTTTAAGCGCCGAGGACACGCTCTGCTGTTTTGTCCAGCTCTGCGTGTGCTGTAAAACAAATCCCGCCATTTTTTCGGGTTCACTCATTCTTATGCATCCCGAGGATACGTCGCGCTCATCACGGGCAAACACTGATTTATCATTTGTATCGTGCAAATATATGCCATAGCGATTTGGCATCAAAAGGCGAATTTGTCCAAGCGGATTATGGTTCCCGGGGACTTGTACCATTCTCAGGGAGGCGAGTTCTTGCTTGCTTATCCCTTTCCAGTCAATCGCAGAAGGATCAAGCGTTAAGGCATTAGCTCCGTATCCGCTAAACAGCTCGACGCCCTTATCTTCCAGATATCGCGCATTCTGGCGAAGCTGCGGCCAGATATCTTCCCTTTTTATTGTGTCAGGGATTGTCCATGCCGGATTAAAGCGTACGCCACGAATTTGTGTCACGAAGGGTCGTGTCGGGCGTTTTTTACTGCCTACTGCCACGGGCATGGAGATGCGTACTTTTTTATTCTCGATTGCCCATAACTGCTCCGAAGGTATATTGACAACAATAAAGCGCTGTGGCTTTTCATCCGCAACCCAGCGCAAACGCTCCATATTTACGATAATCTGCGCGATCTTTCTTTCTTTATCATCACTTTGTTGTGCTTGGAACACGTTGTGCATTTCCTGTTTCAAGTGCTGGTAGGTCGCCGTTTGCGGTTCCAAAGCCTGCAAGAGCTGTTTTGTATTGTCCGCGCTTTCAAATAATCTGGAAAGCACATATTTTACGCTTTTGCGCTGTTGCCAGTCTTGTTCATCAAGCCCAAGCGCGCTTGCCCTTATACGCATCCCGCTTAGATCTCTGGCATAGCGGATATAACCGTCTGTTAAAAGCAGTTCGAGTTTTAAAGAAAGGTCAGGATCGGCGCTGTTTTTATATTGCGTATGAGATAAAATATAGCTGATTTCATTTGTGTGATAGTTTTTCGGGTTCAGGCCGTGCTGCCAGCTTTCTGACAGTGCGCGCCAGAGCTGTATTCCAGCGCTATTGAGTTTTCTATCCTTAATCCAAAGTGAGCGCCCTGCCCGCTTTGCATAGAAATCATCAATTTCAGACTGGTGAAAAGACCATTCCTGCGCATATAGCCGGGGCATCGGCATCAAGAAGACTATCACAACGCACAGAGATGCCATCGTTCGTGCGTATATATTTAGCCTGTGAAAAGCTTTGGGTATTGCTGATATGTCACAGATCCACGAAAACATGTGTTTCTTCTTTGGCGCCGGGATGAGTGATGGCTCCTGTGCGCGCAGAGCCAACAAGTTGCGCATATTTGTACAAAGCTCCACTACGGTAGTTTGTTTCACGCGGTGTCCACTCCTTTTGGCGCCTTTGCAGCTCTTCTTCGCTTAAATCAACTTCGAGCGTACCTTTTTCAGCATCGATGCGGATTATATCTCCATTTTCAATAAGCGCGATTGGCCCGCCAAGAGCAGCTTCTGGCCCTACATGGCCGATACAAAAGCCGCGCGTTCCTCCTGAAAAGCGGCCATCTGTAATCAGCGCGACCTTACCGCCTGTACCCTGCCCGTATAGAGCAGCTGTTGTGGAGAGCATTTCGCGCATACCCGGGCCGCCTCTTGGCCCTTCATAGCGGATAATAAGGACATCGCCTTCTTCATATTCGCGGTTTTGCACAGCCTTAAAACAGGCATCTTCACCATCAAATACGCGCGCAGGCCCTTCAAAAACAAGCTCTGTCATGCCGGCTGTTTTTACAATTGCTCCATCGGGTGCCAGATTTCCTTTCAAACCGACTACGCCGCCTGTTGGAAAAATCGGTTTTTTTACCGGATAGACGACATCCTGATCTTCGGGGAATGTTACGTTTTCAAGGTTTTCGGCCAGCGTTTTTCCACTGACGGTTATGCAGTCACCGTGAATATAGCCGTTATCCAGCAATTCCTTGAGCACAACGCTAATGCCGCCAATTTCATACAGATCTTTGGCAACATAGCGACCGCCCGGGCGTAAATTGGCCATATAAGGGGTTTTTTTGAAAATCTCTGTGATATCAAAGAGATCGAAATCTATACCTGCCTCATTTGCTATTGCCGGAAGGTGCAGCGCTGCGTTGGTTGATCCGCCCGTTGCGGCAACTACAGCGGCGGCATTTTCCAATGATTTGCGCGTTACAATATCACGCGGACGAGGCCCGCCGTTACGGATCAGTTCTACAACCGCCTGCCCCGACGCATAGGCATATTCATCACGGGTTTCATAAGGCGCCGGAGCTCCCGCAGAATTTGGCAGGGCAAGGCCGATTGCCTCGCTGACGCAAGCCATTGTATTTGCCGTAAACTGTCCGCCGCAGGCTCCCGCCGAAGGACAGGCTACGCTTTCCAGCTCTTGCAGCTCTTCATCTGTAATCGCACCGCATGAGTGCTGTCCCACAGCTTCGAATACATTAACAACATCAACATCCTTGCCCTTATACCTTCCCGGTAATATTGTCCCTCCGTACATGAATACGCTGGGAACGTTCAGGCGTACCATAACCATCATCATCCCGGGCAGAGATTTGTCACAGCCTGCCAGCCCAACCAGCGCATCATAGCAATGTCCGCGCATGGTCAGCTCAACAGAATCCGCAATTACTTCTCGCGATACCAAAGAAGAGCGCATCCCTTCATGCCCCATGGCGATGCCGTCTGTAACTGTAATCGTGGTGAATTCACGCGGGGTTGCGCCCGATTTATCAACGCCCTTTTTCACGGCCTGTGCCTGACGTCCCAAGGAAATGTTACAGGGCGCTGCCTCGTTCCAGCAGGTCGCTACGCCAACAAATGGCTGGTGGATCTGTTTTTCGGTAAGCCCCATTGCATAATAGTATGAACGGTGGGGCGCTGATTTTGCGCCTTCGGTAACATATCGGCTAAGGAGCTTGTCTTTATTCCACCCGTCCGGGTGCTGATTTTTGTAATCCGGCATGCGACCCATCCTTTTTGTTTGTGATTTTTATTTCAATATCTTATTCAATATCCAAGCAGCCTATACCTGCCTGAGTTTATAGTTTGTTTCTTGGCTCGGTTTGTTGCTTTTCAGCGTCTTCAACTTCTTCTTTGATTTTGCCGATTTCGATTTCTGCATCCTCATTACCCTCTTCTGCCAGAACCATTTCATTATAGAAGCGTCTAAACACCTCTCCATTTGAGATATAAGGAATACGGATAATACGCTGCCCTGTTCCAGCGATAACAACATTGGCATAGCCAAGAAGATGGCCCAGGAGCATGCGCTCAAGGTCTATACTTTCGACCTTACTCAAGCGCACATCAACAACGTCCATTTGTAAAAGCCCATAGCGCGCCAGCACGCGCTTGTTTGTGACAACGAGAAGAAGGAAATGCTGTGTTAATATGGCGATACAAAACATTAACACCCCGGCAACGCCCAAAAGCATCCCAAGGGGCTGAATATAGAACAGCAAGAATGATGCTACACACAATACGGCAATCGAACGCCAGTATATCGCCCAATGCACTTTGGCCCGCAGGAGAATTTCTTCTCCACTGACCAGCATGTTTTCAAGCTCCATTTCCTGATCTTTACGCAAAACGCGGGATTTTTTTGCCTTTTTGGACCGCCCATGCGATATATCTCGTGTCTTCTTCTTTGCTCCGCTCATAGTCATTTACCTTAGTTTTGCATCTTCGATTGATCTGCGGAATTTTATCGGGTCTTCTATGGGAGGAAGCACCACTTCTCCAACCCCCATACCACGTATCATGACACGTCCATAATTAAATACTCGCCCCAAAATTGTCTGCAGTACGTTTACACCTTCAATCCGATCAATGCTGATCTCCCCAACCTGACGCGCTACCAACCCGCGTTTGTAGACCAGGCGGATGTTTGTAATGGCGATCTCCGTTGTAACTTTTATCACCATCATGTGTGCAAATTTTAAAAGTCCGAATATAAAAAACAGAAAGGCTACGCCGCGAATGCCCGGGTGAATCTGCTGTATCGCGCCGAGGAATCCTGCCCTTTGCGGATCAATATATCCTGATAATTCGTATCCTTTGTAAGCAGCAAACATTATGACTATGGAGAGTATAACGCCCCATACGATGGACATGAACGCACCCACGGTATACATCCAGTGAAATTTACCGACGTAAACAAGCTCCTCATCAGGGCTAAGTGATTGTTGGACATAAAGCATATATAGCCGCCTAAACTATCAAAGGTTAATCCGGTTCAGGCAATCCTCGCGCAGAACCCAGCGGGTAGATAATATATATCTCCTGACGACCTCGCAAGTTACAATTCCATTAGACAAGAAAGCTTTACACAGATTATAAGAAATAACCCGCCCAGCCTTCCCTGATTCACGACTGTTTCGGGTCTTTTGTGGCTTTTTACTTATCACATCCATTAATCTGTGTTATGATTATCGGATCATTTTATGGATCAAAAAGGCACTTGATAAACCATCATGCATGAAGAACAAGAAGAATTAAAGGCCAAGCTGTCTGAATATCAAGTTGAGCACAAGGCTCTGGATGAGCTGATTGAGAAGGCCATGCTCAGTGATACCCCGGTTAACCTGTTGCATATGCAACAGCTCAAGAAAAAGAAGTTATGGCTTAAAGACATGATTCAAAAGCTTGAGAGCGCCCTGATTGACGATATTATAGCCTAAGAATTTGCTTTGCTATATTTAAGTTGCTCCTTAAATAAGGTCGTGAAATTATAACCTTGCGGCATTCATTTGTTTTTCTTATAAGTAAATAACTCCGGTTGTTTCCCTGAATTTGCTGTTAAGCAATCGGAATTTTGCTTTTTAATCTATTACAAAAAATACAGGTGCGCATCATGACAGCCCCGCAAGATGGTTTTATAGAACAAGACAACCTTAATGATGGCACCCCTTCGGTTGGCGTTATCATGGGGTCGCAGTCCGACTGGAAAACGATGCGCTCTGCGCGTGATGCGCTTGTAGCGCTTGGTATAGCACACGAAGTTAAAATCGTTTCTGCGCACCGTACACCTGATCGTATGTACGAGTATGCACGCACAGCCAAAGAGCGCGGCTTAAAAGTTATTATTGCGGGTGCGGGAGGCGCTGCCCATCTTCCCGGAATGATTGCGAGCATCACAAGCCTTCCGGTTCTAGGTGTGCCCATTAAAAGCAAACCCCTAAAAGGTATGGACAGTTTGCTCTCTATTGTTCAAATGCCTGCGGGCGTTCCTGTTGGCACTCTTGCAATCGGGCACGCGGGAGCTAAGAACGCAGCTTTACTGGCGGCTTCTATTTTAGGGATATCAAACCCTCATATTCAAAATGCGCTTGAATCCTACCGCGCGGAGCAAAGCGCAGAGGTTGCCGACACCCCTTTAGATGACAAGGTTTAATCCATGCCCTCCTCCCTCCTTCCTGCTGGCTTTACTCTTGGTATTCTTGGCGGCGGACAGCTTGGGAGAATGAGCGCACTGGCAGCAGCGCGCTTGGGAATTGCGGTTATTATCTACTGCCCTGAAGAAGATTGCCCTGCTTCTTATGCCTCCAAAGACATTATAGTTGCAGAATATGACGATGAAGAAGCCTTACGCCTTTTTTCTGATAAAACCGATATTATTTCCTATGAGTTCGAAAATATTCCCGTTTCTACAATTGTGCATCTTGAAACCCTTAAACCCGGAAGTGTTTTGCCTGAAAGAACACTGCTTGACATCTCTCAGGATCGCATTAAAGAGAAAAGTTTTGTAAATTCTCTTGGTATTGACACTGTGCGGTGGAAGGCCATAACCTCTCTTGACGATATTAAACAAACTTGTGAGGAGTGGGGCTGTGCGCGTTTTATCCTAAAAACCACGCGTTTTGGCTATGATGGCAAAGGACAATTCAAGGGGCAGCGCGACACTCTTCTTGATGATGCGGCTCTTGCAGGCTTTATGAAGAGCACAGCAGATCAAGCCTTTATCATGGAGGATTTTTCTTCTTTCGATTATGAGGTTTCTGTTGTCGTTGCCAGAGATCAATACGGTAAAACAGAGTTTTACGGCCCTATGCTCAATGAACACAAGAACCATATATTGCATAAAACCACAATTCCTTGCGGCTCGTCTTCCAGCATCTTTACACAAAGCCGGAATATAGCAGATACAATTGCCCGCGCAGTCAATCTGATCGGTGTGCTTACGGTAGAATTCTTTGTTGTGAATTCCGATACGCTGCTGGTTAACGAGATTGCTCCGCGCACCCATAATTCCGGGCACTGGAGTGTTGATGCCTGCGCCGTTTCACAATTCGAAAATCATGTCCGGTGTGTTTGTGGCCTTCCCGCCGGAGCGCCGGAGCGCCACAGTGATGCCACTATGGTTAACCTTATAGGACACGACATTGAGACGATTAATCACTATTTGAATGAACCACGTACATGTGTGCACCTGTATGGGAAAAAAGAGATAAAGGAGGGGCGAAAAATGGGGCATATCACCACACTACACCCCAAAAGCTAGAAAGGATTCCATTATGAGCACCTCAGATCAGGACGCAAACAAAATGCAAACGAGGCGCGAAAGCGATTCACTTGGCGTTATTGATGTCCCGGCAGAACACTATTGGGGAGCGCAGACGCAGCGGTCTTTGCATAATTTCAAGATCGGTGTGGAGATTATGCCATTTGCCCTGATAAAGGCGCTGGGCGTTCAGAAGAAAGCAGCGGCGCTTGCCAATATGGAACTTGGCGCACTGGATCCCAAGCTGGGTGATGCTATCGTGCGCGCCGCCGAGGATGTTATTGACGGAACGCTGGCAGCAGAATTTCCTCTTGTTGTCTGGCAAACCGGCTCAGGAACGCAGAGCAACATGAATGCCAACGAGGTTATCTCTAACCGGGCGATTGAGCTTCTTGGCGGAGAGCGCGGCAGCAAAACGCCTGTACACCCCAACGATCATGTCAATATGGGGCAATCCTCAAATGACACCTTCCCCAGCGTTATGCATATTGCTGCTGTTGAGGAGGTGTATCATGAGCTGCTTCCTGCTCTTAACAGCCTATACCAGTCTTTGAATGAAAAGGCCAAAGAGTTTGAAACTATTGTAAAAATCGGTAGAACGCACCTTCAGGATGCAACGCCTCTTACATTGGGACAGACATTTTCCGGTTATGCCAAACAGGTAGAGCTTGGTATAGAGCGGATCAATAGCTGTATGCCGCGATTAAAGCAATTGGCTCAGGGAGGGACGGCTGTTGGTACCGGCATTAATACAAAAGCCGGTTTTGCAGAGAAATTTGCGCGTCATGTTTCCCAGATCACCGGACAAGCCTTTGAGAGCGCAGATAACAAGTTTGAGGCGCTAGCCGCGCATGATGCTTTGGTCGAGTTATCGGGCGCTCTTAATGTCGTGGCTGTGTCTTTAATGAAGATTGCGCATGATACCAGAATGCTCGGATCTGGGCCGCGCTGCGGTATCGGTGAGCTGAGCCTTCCTGCCAATGAACCAGGCTCATCCATTATGCCCGGAAAAATCAACCCGACGCAGTGTGAGGCTCTGACAATGGTGTGCACACAAGTTATGGGCAATCATGTCACCGTTACGGTTGCTGGTTCTAACGGGCATTTTGAGCTCAATGTGTTTAAGCCGGTTATAATTTACAATGTCTTGCAATCTATAAAGCTTTTAGCCGATGCGTCAAACAGCTTTACGCAAAATTGCGTTGTTGGCATTAAGGCCAATGAAGAGCGGATTTCCAAGCTTTTGCAAGAAAGCCTGATGCTGGTGACTGCTTTAAATCCCTATATTGGTTATGATAATGCTGCCAAGATTGCCAAAAAGGCGCATGAGGAGGGTTCTACTCTTAAAGAGGCTGCTGTTGCACTTGAGCTATTGAGCGAAGAGCAATTTGATGCGTGGGTCAATCCACTGAATATGATCAAACCAAAGGATTAGACACTTTTATCATGGCTGATCAGGATCTTTCTTCACTTGTGAGATAGTGTCGTCACGTGTTATGTACAATGCTGTTGCAATTTAAAAGCAAAGAATCAATTTTTTTTGATCGCAGGACATGCTGTAGCATATTCAAGAGACAAAAAAGCAGATAATTTGTTTTTAAATTGCAACCCGAAGGGCGCGGCAAATTTTTGTATCTAAGCCTTCAAACCGCTTGCCATTAGCTACGGCTAGTCCCTGCGCGGTTTTCAGGCTTATCTGCTAAAAATTTGCTCGCGCAGAATAGACATAACACGTGACGACACTATCTAAAAAACGCTCTGTGCGCATTAGCGGACATGCGACCAGTATTACACTGGAAGATGCTTTCTGGCTGGAGCTCAAAGCCATTGCGAGGCGCCAAAAGCGTTCCTTAAATGATCTTATTTCCGAGATTGACCAAGAGCAGGTGCATATCAATCTTTCCAGCGCGCTCAGGCTCTATGTTCTGCGTGATTTACAAAAACGCTTGAGAAAACGGGTATGACCTCCTTACTTTTGTGGTGTTATTCCAAAAGGCCACGCAAAACGCCTTTGATGGCCTCTTCTGCGACGTCTTCAATATCGGGACTGGCTGTGCCTGAAGACGGCTGCGCAGAGCTTTCGAGTGGTGTTTCAGCGCCGGGGGATTGTGTGTTTGTGGCTGCGCCCTGATCCCTTGTTAGAATTTTATCCAATTTACGCTGTATTTTGCGTTTAAGATAATTCTCAAGAACGCCCTTGCCGAAGGTTTGCGAAGGATTATCAAGCGGGCCGTTAACGGCAATTTCAAATGATGGCGGAGCCTCGAGCTCTTCGTTTTTGATCTTTACATCCATGCGATGGCTCGTTGATATCGTCCAGCGTGGCAGATCCAAATTCCCGCTTGTTTCAATTTTAGCGGTTTGCCCATCCAGAGTCATGGAGTTTATCTGCACCACACCATTTTGAACTTCAAATGCGCCGCTCATAGTCTCAAATGCGGTTGCCCCCCCTTTGGTTGCTCCTTGCCAAATTCCCTGAACCGTATCGCCGGGCTTTGTGTCATATGAGAGCGCTTTTACGAAGCGTGTGACATCAATTCCATGTAGTACGACATCTGATCCGGCGACCACCCCTTTTCCGTCCAAATCATAAACCAGAGCCGCAGGTGAGGCTCCGCTGCTGCTCAGGGTCATATCGAGAGAACCGGATCCGCTTATATTTACAAGCTGCGTACCGATCAGAGTTTTAAATAACTGTCCAAGATCCACGTTTTTAAAGGTGCTTGTGCTTTCAAAATGAATTGGTGCACGATATTCATTTGCCACTTGTATGTTTGATGATGCTTCCAGCGCGCCCCCAAAAACGTTTGCTTTTAGTTCCTGTATATCAAGCGCGCCATCTTTTAATTTCAGGTTCATGCTCGTATCTTGCAAAGGCCATGCGCCATAATTTATGGCCTTTGCAGACACGCTTAAATCAATATTTGCCAAATGAAATGCGTCGGTGTTGATGGCTTGCCTTGACCATCTTGGTGCATTTTCCGGTCGGGGTGCGTTTTGCCCTGATTGAGCGGTTTGCGTGTCTGTATTCGCATCCATTGCCGATTGCAAGGTCAGGGTTCCAAAATCTATTTTTCCTTTAAGCGCAGGCCTTTCATTCGATAAGTTAACCTGCAGATCACCTTCAGCCGTTGTGCCAGCCAAATCTCCTTTTATGTTTGTGAATGTGAAAATATCACCCTTGCGCGATAGTTCAGCATAAAGATTTGCAGGCTTGTGCAGGTTTTTATCTTTTATTTCCACAGCGCCAAATACTTCCAGGGCGCGTGCCATGTTGTTGTTCTTTATTTGAATTTCGATGTCCTCGGGATGCGGCGCGCCCATTATGTCATTTACGATTCCTGATGCTATAAATTCCGTACCAGCCGCATTTGCATTAGCGTTAAGCTTTAAGCTTTGCAGCGACCCGTCGGCACTGATTTTCACTTGTGCGCTTTTGACATTCTCGGGCACGCTGGCCGTATCCATGCCCCACCACCTCATAACCTCTTTCAGATCGTCACTTTCCAGCGTCACATAAGAATTTATACCATCAAACTGCTTTATGTCCTTTATTGTAGCTGTTGCTGACAGCCTAGCGCTGCCAAAATTTTGAATGGAAAACGAATCCAGTGTGAGTTTGTTTTGCTCTGTTTTTGTATTTAATGACACACCTCTGATTTCTTTGGCGTTCCAGATCAGCTTTTCGATTGCTGCTTTGATTTTTATATCAAAGGGGATATTCAAGATCTGCATCTGCTGCGCCTTTAATGATCCGGCACTGCGCGCAGGCATTGCTTTGTTGCTGTTTTGTTTGGTAACCAGATCGGCGTTCAATCTGTTTATTTTTGCTTCCAGAGACAATAAGGGGCGTTTCGTTTTTTGATTCTCATATGCGCCTGATAGCTGCATCCTCGTGTTATCCAGAGCAATCGATGAATCCTTTAGCGATGCTCCTTGTTTGTCTCCTGTGATTTTTATGTTCAAAGCATGTGCTTTTTTATAGCCATAGCTCTGCGTAAAAAAATCGTCCAGTAACATTTGCTGATTTTCCGGAGTGGTCAATGTGACGTCGTAAGACCAGGCAGGATTGAGCACTGCCGACGCATCAAGCAGCAAGCTGCGCTCATTTAATTTTACCGTAGCTTTTTGAAATGAGACCTTATTTGCATCTGCCGTGAGCAATCCCTTAGTTTCCAGAGATACAGGTTTAAGTCCCCATGATTTTATATTTGCTTTGTGTCCCGACTGGATCAATGTTTTTGCGATATTTTCTATCCGCGCACCTGCCTGCCCCTGAATAGACACTCCTGCCTCTTGTTCGTAAGATACAACTCCATTATAGCTTAGCTCTATGTCATCAGGTTGAAGCATTACATTAAGTTCAGAAGATATTATTTTATTTTCAGGGTCATAGCGGCCAAAATTTGATTCAATATTAAGCGCGTATCCTTTGTAGAATAACGAGCCTTGTGCCGCGAAGGGTCCTTGCAAGGATTTCGCACTAAGCTCCAGATTTATATTTTGTATTTTTTCTTCCTGAGCATTTTGTCTGTCGATATAGGTTAATATTCCCTCTTTTATTTGAACGTGATCCAGAGAAACATCAAAGGGGATATCACTGGCCGATTCCTGATTTTGTATAGGCAGGGCGCTAGTATCCGCTTTAATTTTGTTTCCAGGCGCGGGGATATTATACCTGCCGTCCTCTTGCCTTTCTATAGTGATTTCCGGCTTTGACAATATTAACGCATTGACCTTTATCTGTTTACTAAACAAGGGCATCAGTGCCAGATTAATATCCAGCCGCTCCAGAGAAATCAGCTCCCGGGCGGTTTCACTGCCTTGCTGGGGCGGTGTTTTCAAAGATGCTTTCTCAACGTAAAAGCGCGGCTTGGGGAGCACTGTAAACCCGATATCTCCTTGAATATCGAGCTCGAAACCGGACGTTTCAGATACCCATTGCGAGGCTATGTCTTTGTGAGCGTTCCAGTCAATAAAAGACGGCGCTATCAGTGCGGTAGCAACAAGAAGAAAAAGGGTTGCACATATAAATAGAACAAAGCGTTTCATAAAAACTCCGTAATTTTTTACATTGGATGTTTTGTTTACAGCTACAGACACAGACAGTTTGCTAAGTGTGCTCTTTACCGTTCCTGCCAATTGATTTTTTAAAAATCCCAAAACATATCAGAGGGTTCTCCTTTTGTGGCGTCTGTGTCTTGTACCTTATTGGTTTCCTGTTGCGCGGACTCCCCGCTACCGTCTGCAAGGCGCTGCTTATTTGCAACAACAAGGCGGCGGATCATCATTCTTATGACCGCTTGTATTGTGGGGTCACAATTTCTAACCTTTTCTTCAAAGGCTGCGCGCGTAATGACAACAAGATTACAATCACTCAAAGCGCGCACGCTTGCGGTTCTGACCCCCTCACCCAAAAGCGCCATCTCGCCGCAAATATCTCCTGTTTTGAGCGTTGCCAGTACGACCTCTTTTCCATTCTCACTTTTAGAATAAACCTCGACCTGACCGGATTGTACCAAATAGGCCGCGTATCCCTCATCACCTTCCTTAATGATGATGCTTCCTTTTGGAATAAAGCGACGCTCTAATATAATTCTATCTTTTGTCATGATAGCTCACAGTATAGTCCTGTTTCATATTCCATGGCTATGGCTATTTGAACATAACCCTTTAAAAAAATTGCGCCCGGACAGTGTTGGTACAGGCGCAATTTGATCTAAGGGTTATTGATTAACACTTGTTTTGTTAACGCTTAGCGCTCAAGACACATGGCTATACCCATGCCCCCGCCAATACATAAGGTTGCAAGACCTTTCTTTGCATCGCGCCTTTTCATTTCGTGCAACAGAGTTACGAGAATGCGCGTTCCAGATGCACCAATCGGGTGACCTAAAGAGATTGCACCACCATTGACATTGACTTTCTCTATATCGAATTTCAACTCCTTGGCAACCGAGAGCGCCTGAGCAGCAAATGCTTCGTTTGCCTCGATGAGATCAAGATCATCAACACTCCAGCCTGCTTTTTCAAGAGCAGCTTTTGATGCAGGTATCGGGCCTGTTCCCATGATAGATGGCTCAACGCCGCGTGTTGCCCATGATTTGATTGTTGCCAACGCTTCAAGGCCTCTGGATTTTGCTTCACTTTCGCGCATCAAAACAACGGCTGCTGCACCATCGTTAATGCCTGATGCGTTTGCTGCTGTGACTGTTCCATCCTTTTTAAAGGCTGGACGCATCTTGGCCAGACTTTCTACCGTTACGCCAGCGCGAGGAAATTCATCTTTATCCACAATCACAGTTTCTTTGCGCTTGGGAACCTCAAAGGGAACAATTTCATCTTTGAAGCGCCCCTCTTCTATAGCTTTCTCAGCGCGATTTTGTGACGTTGCGGCCAGAGCATCTTGCTCTTCGCGCGAAATACTGAATTGTTCTGCAATATTCTCTGCGGTAATTCCCATGTGATAGCCGTTAAAAATTTCCCACAATCCATCATAGATCATAGAGTCTTTTAATGTGGCATCGCCAAATTTCACTGCTTCACGCATATGTATTACGTGAGGAGAAGCACTCATATTTTCCTGCCCCCCCGCAACAACAATCTTTGCATCATCGGCCAATATCGCTTGCATGCCAAGGGCAACCGTCCTCAGACCAGAGCCGCAGACCTGATTGATTGTCATGGCTGTTTTCTCTTTGTCTATGCCGGCTTTTATGGAAGCCTGCCGCGCTGGGTTTTGCCCACAACCCGCTGTCAAGACCTGTCCCATGAGGACTTCATCAACATCCGAGCCACTCAGCTTTGCGTCTTCCATTACTGCGCTTATCACGCGTGCGCCAAGCTCATGAGCGGGTACGGCTGAAAGTCCTCCGCCCAATGTTCCAATTGCAGTTCTTTTCGCTGCAACAATTACTACGGGATCTGTCATAATTACACCATCCGTTTCAATTATCTATTGATTAAACATTTTAAGCGATACCATCGGCATGCGCTCAAGCATCCGAATCATTCAAATGCAGCGCTAACGATATACAGGCTTTTAAACATAGTCAAAACGGTAATAACTAAAAAAGCGCTTTCATTTCAGGAAAATAGAAATATCGCGTTCGCTGATATGCTTCTGCCTCTTCCTTCTATGCTTTGCTTTGGCTTGCGTGTAACCATTCCAATAGGGGCTGCCACACATCGCGGATTGCATTTTTTCCAACAATCAACCCAACATGCCCAGTATCGGGCGCTAGCAAAGTGCGGTGCTCTTGTGCAATCTGTTCGTGCAAAGCACAGGCGTTGGGATATGAAACAAGCGCATCTTTACGTGCGGCAATAATCAGGCACGGCGCATTAAACTTTGCAGGATTAACGCAATGATCATCCACAAACCATTGCCCCCTGGCAGGTTCATTATCCAGAAACCAGCCCTGAATACATTCGTGCGCAATGCGCCCCGGCAGATCCACGCCGTCATTAAGCCAATCCTCTGCCTTGACGAATAAATCAGCTTGTGCGCCAGCAGGCCTCATTCCTGAAAATTTTATAAACTTATTCACAGCACTTTGTGCGCCTAAAGCTGCGAACAGACTTTGTGTATATTCCTTTGGTAAACATTTCTTTTCTTTTATAACGGGGAGCACCACAGGTGCCCAGTTTTTAACCATTTCCGAAAGCTCCTGCGGCGGCGATACAGTGCTTTCTACGGCTTGCTCTGTATCATTTGCGGTATCATTTGCGGTATCATTTGTCTGGGCGCTTGCGTGGAAATCCCATGGCGTTGCAAGGAAGATAATTTTCCCAACGTCCTTGCGCATCATATGCCATGCTCCTGCAATCAGTGTTCCTCCCATACAGTAGCCCAGAAGATCTATTTTTTCGGCGTGCATTCTTGCCAATCTTTCCACTGCGGGCACAAGTTTGTTTCGGAGTAGCTGCGCAAGAGACATTGTCTTGTTTTCCTCATCTGCAGCTAAATCACCCCAGTCAAGCAGGTAGGCCACAACACCGTTTTCATTCAACCACCTTAGCAGTGAGCGTTCGGGCGCCAGATCCATAATATGAGCTTTATTAATCAGTGAAGGAACCAGCAATAAAGGATTTGTATCAATCATATCTTGCGGCTCTTTTATACCCACAGGCTTTACTACTGTGAGCGTTTCATTTTCCCAAACCTTTTGCAGTTCAAAATGTTCACGCTGACGTGTGTATGACTGATACTTTTGTATGCCGCGAATCACCTCTGTGAGTTGTTGCTGAGAGTATCCGATTGTTCGCAGCGGCATAAGATCCTGCAGCTCCTTTCTATTTGCAACAGCAAGTCCTAAATACACCAGCAATGGGTGGGGGCCTTCATGCATTTTTTTATCCGCTCTTTTTTTGTTTAAAAAAATTTTCATAACGCGCAGCATGGAAAAATATTGCAGTTTTTTCTTACAGCGCTTTTCTTTTTATAATTTTTGTGCATAATAGCAATTATTCCATTTATACATTTAACAAGAAACAGGTGCAACAATGGTCAAAGCTAAGAATAGCAAAGACGAGGCGACAGTCATTAAAAAATATGCAAATCGCCGTTTATATGACACAGGTCGAAGCAGTTATGTCACGCTGGATGATCTTTGTGAAATGGTTCAGGAAGGACACAACTTTGTTGTTCTTGAGGCCAAAACAGGCAAAGATATTACACGCAGTGTCCTAACACAAATTATCGCAGATCAAGAAGCCACAGACGAGACTTTATTGCCGACTGACTTTATGCGTACTCTCATTGGTTTTTATGGCAACAATATGCAGGCCATGGTTCCGAGTTATCTCGAGCAAACCATGAGTGTTTTTAAACAAAACCAAGAAAAATTTCAGGAGCAGTTTGCCAAATCTTTTGAAGGTATGGGCATGGGAGGCATGGATAAAATGTTTTCCGGACATCCTAACTTTGAAGAGATTGCCAGAAAGAACATGGAAATGTTTGAGCGCGCCATGAAAATGATGCCTCCGTTCAATATGGCCAACTATATGAGTTCTGAAAAGGACTAACCGGGGTTACTTCCTGTTGACCTTAAAGGCTTTGACATGTGTCAGAGCCTTTTTTGTCTGGGCTTTTTTGTCTGGGCTTTTTTTGTTTGGGCTTTTTTTCATCAGGGCCTTTTATATTTTCTTTCATGGCATGATTTTTTGTATATGCAGGAAAGGCGATTGCATACGGATTGTAGTATACTAGTGGATTGATTCCAACGCTTGCTTCCCGCGGTTTATTTTTTCGATAATTCCT
>JBKHBN010000015.1:0-37556 GCA_046542355.1 Alphaproteobacteria bacterium
CGACAGAATCGCAAATTTGCGCTCATATGTCAGGGGTTTTTAGAGGTGCCCTAAAATTAGTGCCACCACGCCCTGAGCCTGAATCAGCGCTTTTGCGAAACAAGTAAAATACCGCTAACGGCAATCATGCTGGCACCGATTAAAATCCATCTGCTGGGCGAGTCACCAAAAAGATAATAGCCAATGACAATGCCGTAAATCATTTCCGTATATTGCGCCGGAGCAACAGCGGCATGAGGGGCAATGCGGAAACACTGTGAAACGCCGGTTATGCCGATAAAACACAGAAAACCTGTCGCTAGAAACAAGGGGATATCATTGGCTTGTGGAATGGGAATGTCACCAAAAGAATAACTGAAAATAAAGGGCAATACGATGATGGCTGGATAAAAAGCCAGCGTCAAAATGCTTTCTTTTGGATTAATCTGCCGCGCAAGCAGGTTAAGGATAGTAGCAAAAACCAGAACACCAAAGGCATAGATAACATGATAGCTGGAAAAGGAGACATCTTTGTGAAAGGCAACGACAACACCGGTAAATCCCAGCAGAATAATAATCCAGCGCCGCGCGGAAATAGGTTCCTTATATATCGGAATCGCTGCAAGCGCAGTGACAATAGGACACATAAAAATAACTGTATAAAAGGTAGAAAGCGGCAAACCTTTTGAAAGAGCAGCCACAGCGCAGTAAGAAATTAGAAACATACAAATGCCGCGCGCAAGCTGAACAAGGGGCGTCTTTGTTTTAAAGGTGTGTCTCAGGCCCCGTGGGAACGCAAAAATAATGCACGAGATAAGAACAACTACGTAAACCCAAAACACGATGATGCCGGTTTCGTAAGTATCACCAAGCCATTTGACGCCTGCATCTGAGAAGGCAAAGGAACCATAACCGGCAAGGGCATAAAAAACCCCCTTTTTTGTATTACTTAAACCGTCTAACATAGCGCTCTGGAAGTAGATATATTACAAAAGACCCGAGAATGTATAAGAGGTTTTCATGATAGGCACAATAGGCGTTGTCGCTCTTGGAGGAGCAATGGGAGCCACAGCGCGCCACGGCGTTAATATCACCGCCGCGCATTGGCTTGGACAGGGATACCCGTGGGGCACAATGATCGTGAATATTTTAGGATCTTTTTTAATGGGGATAATTTTAGGAAAGATCCTGCATATGGAACCTGTTTCTCCTGAAGTCAGGGCATTTCTAACAACCGGATTTCTCGGAGCCTTTACGACATTCTCCGCATTCTCCCAGGATATTGTCACCTTGTATGAACGCGGTGCAGTAATGCAGGCAATGGCTTATTTGTTCACATCAGTGCTGCTAGGGATAGTGGCGCTGGCAATAGGAGTTTGGATCATGCGGAGTATGGCATCATGAAAGATATAAATGCCCCCCTTTTTATAGAGGTGAAACAAGATGATAACGGCCAGCGTCTGGATCGATGGCTCAGAAAAAACGTGCCGGGTCTGTCATACGTGCTTGTACAAAAACTTCTGCGCAAAGGCCAGATACGCATTGATGGAAAACGCGCAAAGCCAGAGACACGTATTCAGACAGGACAGGAGATTAAAATCCCGCCCGTAGCGCAACAGGAAGATCTCGCTTCTAAAAAAACTACAAAGCCATACAAAATCACCGACAAAGACCGTTCTTTTATGCGCTCTTTGGTGCTATATGAAGATGAATGGGTGATTGCTTTAAATAAACCCCACGATCTGGCGGTTCAGGGCGGAACCAAAACAAAACGTCATATTGACGGAATGCTGGAGGTCTTCAAAAATAAAGAGGGCGTTGTACCGCGCCTCGTACATCGCCTTGATAAGGAAACAAGCGGCGTGCTCTTGCTGGCACGCTCTGCCAAAGTTGCCAGAATCTTGGGAAAAACATTTAAGAACCGCGATATTCGGAAGGTTTACTGGGCTATTGTTAGCCCTGTGCCGGAACTCTATGAGGGCATAATCAAGGCACCGATCCTGAAATCAGGGGGAGATTATGAGAAAATGGAACTCGATGATGAAGATGGTAAGAGCGCGATAACCGAATATGCAGTCATTGAAAACGCTGCAAGCGAAGCGGCCTTTATTGCTTTTTGGCCGCACACAGGGCGAACACATCAAATTCGGGTGCATGCTTCAAAGGTTCTTGGCTGCCCGATTTTAGGGGATCGCAAGTACAAAGCAGAAAAAGACGAGGAAAGCAAGCGCATAGATGCAAATCTGTCTGGGCTGGATATTGCAAAACGCCTCCATCTGCATGCGCGTCGTTTGATATTGCCTCATCCCGCGCATCCCGCGCGCACCCTTGATATCACTGCACCGCTTTGTCCTGATCTGGTGCGCAGCTGGAAAGCTCTGGGTTTTAACCACAAATACAAACATGATCCTTTTGATACGCTTGATTGAACGGCCACACGCTCTATAATGAGGCGCAGCGTTATGGGCTGTTTGCACCTCACGAGCCAACCAAAAGAAAAGAGTAAATATATGAGTGATGAATCGTACCTTCTGGAACCGAAGGAAAAGGAAAAAAAATCATTATTTCAATGGATGATGCTTCTATTGAAAATAACATTTTTCCTGTGTGCGTTTGCTCTTGTGATCTTTACAGTGCTGGCCAACATGGGTGGGAACAGTGAAACATTGCATGAAAGTGTTCGCAGTTTTATTAGTGAGTTTACAGGAGGGCGGCCTGTTAAACTGGGTAAATTGAATTATATAGGGTTTTTTCCTACAGTACGCGTCGACATTGAAAATGTGGAAGTATACGCTCACCAGAGCGTGCAGCAAGACAACAGTGCGCCTGTTATATCGCTTTCAAGGCTGAAGCTGGCTATGCCGTTTTGGAACGTAGCCACAAGATTATCGCGCGTAACAGAATTTTATCTGGAAGATTTGCAGGCAATCAGGGGCGCCTTTATTCCTGAAGAATTCAGCATGGATAGAGTATACATTGATCATAATCAGACCAGTAAAGAAGCAACATTAAGAGCTGTTGGAAAAATAGGGTTTCATGAATGGAGTGCCGATATAGGCATGAAAGCTCGAAAAGGCATAAGCCGCTATTCTTATGCCGTTGCAAGTCAGGCCCCTTTTGTTTTTGAGCTGGCGGATATTCAAATAAAAGGGACGATGAACCGCACCTCTTCGAGGCATTTTATACTCAAGGATCTCCAGCTGCGCTCTCACGAAAAAACAGTGAACGGGGAAATCGAGGTCTCAAGACTGGATGACGATTTAATAAAAATAACGGGAACCCTTATAACACAGGGCGAGCGTTCTATCATAAAGCCGGATATTGTACTGGACATTTCACGTAAGAACAATGGTACAGGGCAGATATCTGGCGACATAAAAGCCGACAAGCTCTACATTGAAGATATCCTTGGTAAGGAAAATATATTTAACATCATCACGCGCCTGCGAGAATTGGCAGGACACGAACAACAAACGCAAGGTATAGGCGAGGTTGCTGCATTTATCGGCGACAAAGATCTGGATCTGGATATTTTCTTGAAAGATGTTGATGTGGGGCAAAGATCGTACGAAGCATTAAGCTTCGACCTTAGGCAGGAGGCTGGCCGGTTGCGCATCAGTGAGATTACCGGAAAAGACGATATGCGTCTTATGCCTGCCTCCATGGTGCTGGACATGCTAAATGACCAAACACTGATCACGATAATGCAAGAAGGAACGCTGGAGATGGATCTTTTACGTCTCTGGCTTAAAAATCTTCCGCCGGAAACATCAAACATGGAAAAACTTAACGTGCGCTGCGCCATTGGCCATTTCAGCATAGGCGACGACGGCAAAAGCCTGCAGGTTAAGAATTTTGCAGTGGATACCCGGGAAGGTATGTTTACAGTAAAAGAAAAAACTTTAAACAACGCACAAAGCATTTTTGATGCTCATTTTCAAAAATCCGAAACATCGAAGCTGGAACAGGTCTTGTTACCAAAAGAGCACTATGATTTTGTACAAGCGAGCTTACATAAAAAAGGAGAGGGATCGCCTTGCGAGACATACATCACGCTTTTGGAAGAAAGGCCGCAGCCCAAAGAGCAGACCGGCGCTCAACAGGATTCCGGAGAATAACGAATCATGAAACGTTTATACAAGCATGTCTCTCAGGATAAAAAGCCTGAAGGCTGGACAATATTGCTTGATGGCCGCGCCATTAAGACCAGAGCTGGCGGCTTTCTTTATGCGCAAAACGAGGATATAGCAAAGGAAATTGCAGAAGAATGGAACAGACAAAAAGATAAGATCGATCCTGACAGCATGCCTTTTACGCAAATCCTGAATACCCGTATCGATCAGGTAACTAAAAATCGCAATGTGATAAGTGAGATGGTTTTAAGATATCTGGATACTGATTTGATCTGTTATCTGGCAGAGACGCCAAAAGATTTAAATAACCTACAGGAACATCACTGGAAAAAATGGCGTGATTGGGCAAAAGAGTTTTTTGGCTATCCTGTACTCACGACGTCGGGTTTAGATGTTTTGGAACAAACGCAAGAACTTCATAATTCAATCGCCACGCATATTGATAAAATGAGTGATGATATGTTTACTCTTTTGCAGGTAAGCGTACCATTATCCGGCTCATTGATTTTGGGATTGGCTTTGATAGAGGGTAAAGCTGATGCGCAGGACGTTTTTAAGGCCTGTTTTGTTGAGGAGCATTACAAAGATGAATTTTATCGCATCGATGAGTATGGCCGTGATCCTTTTAGCGAGCATAAGCAAAAAGCATGCCTAAAGGATCTGCAGGCCTGTGAGAGATATAGGCGTTTGTTAATAAGGAAAAATTGAAACAAAAAGAGAGATTATAAACTTTATTTCTAGAGATTATAAACTTTATTTCTAATGAGTGGCTTTAAGTGTTTTGCTCAGTTTGTTATCGGTATAACCATGCCCAATAAGAACAAGGCGCATCCCCGATGAAATGCAGCGAAATAAAACGTACAGGAAGACAGGCACAAAAATTATTAACCCGCTGATACGAAAATGTGATTTATTCTGCTCGACGATTAATTCACCGCAAAGTTCAAAAATCTTTGGTAACAGGCGTATCTGACCCTTCCCGATAGAGCTAAACAGTGATGATACGCAGACTTCAACAGGATGATAATCAACAACCACCAGCATATAGAGCAGACCTATAAAACCGGTGATAATCAAATACAAAGCAACCCTCCAGAAGGTGCGTATCATATAATTTATATGTCTTACAGTGATCTTGTCTTTATTTTTTCTTCCTCTTACCCGACAGCTATATAAAACCCCTACACTACAAATACAGATCATTAAGGAAAAAATGCTTTCAGCCCCGACAGGTACTAAGGCGCGTAATAAAGACGTATAAAACAAGATATAAAGAACAAGTAACACAAAGGAATGCGAGCGCCGTATCGGTCGTCGCCCGGAATCATGTCCCTTGGGCACGGCCTTGGCTGGTTCTGCAAGGTCTGATCTTACAAGGTCTGGTTCTACAGGGTTTTCACTCATTTACACCTGATCAAAAATGCTCCTACACTGACTCGAAAAATCACGAGCAAGTCATGATAACGCAATATGTGCGGGGCGCAAACAGACATTTTATTTCAAAATTTAGCGTCGAGAGAATAACTTCTCAATATCGCTTAAAGAGAGCTTGATGTAAGTAGGGCGGCCATGGTTGCACTGACCGGATAGGGGGGTATCTTCCATCTGGCGCAACAAGGCGTTCATTTCCTCGGCGTTAAGCCGCCGCCCCGAACGCACCGATCCATGACAAGCCATAGTGCTCAAGAGCTGATGAATGCGCTCTTCTAAAACAGTCGCCTTGTTGTATTCCTTCAAATCATCAAGCAGGTCATATAACAAGGCTTTGGTATCAATTTTGTTTGAAAGGATGCTCGGGATGCTCTGCACGGCAATAGCCCCCGCCCCGAAAGATTCTATCTCAAGACCCAGATCTGAAAAAGCCTGGGCGTGTTCAAGAAGATGCTGCGCATCGCTTTCCTCCATATCAACAATATCAGGCGTTAATAATCCCTGTTTTTCAACCCCTGTTTCTTTCATTTGCGATTTGAATCGTTCGTAAACCAGACGCTCATGCGCAGCATGCTGATCAACGATCACAAGTCCCTCATGAGTTTGGGCAATAATATAATTCTCGTGAATTTGCGCCCGCGCGGCGCCCAGAGGGTAGTGCGTAGCAACAGAATCTTTAGAAGAAAAAGCGGCGCCGTGCATATCCTCAACCCTGGCATTAGGCGGCAAATCGTAAGCACTTTGCGCGCTCTCGCATAGAGCATTATGAGAGGAATGCTGCTGGTGTGCTTTAAAGTCATAAGCATATGAATATATAGAGCTCGAAGAGCTATAAGGCAGGGCGGGTGCTGATGTTCTCTCGTAGCGCGGCGAATTAAAAGCACCCGGAGTCTGTATGTTTGTTGTATTGGCACTGTGATGACCGTCTTGCATAATGGCGTGTTTAAGAGCGCTGATAATCAATCCCCTGACCATTTGCGAATTTTGAAAGCGCACTTCTGCCTTGGCCGGATGGACGTTCACATCAACCTCTTGCGCAGGAAGGTCAAGGAAAAGGGCAACAACAGGATGACGGTCACGGTGCAATACATCGGCATAAGCCGCGCGGACACATCCGTGAAGCAAGCGGTCTTTAACCGCGCGGCCATTAACAAAGAGATACTGGAATTTTGAGGTTCCCCGGTGATAAGTAGGAAGAGCGGCAAGCCCGCTGAGTTTTATGTTTTCACGCTGGGCATCTATAGTCATGGCATTTTGGGTAAAATCCCGCCCCAGTAAAGAGCTAAGGCGGCTTTGCAAATCCAGAACTGCACTCAGATTGAGCTTCTTTGAACCATTATGGATAAGGCAAAAGGAGATATGAGGATAAGCCATCGACAAGCGGCTTAATACGTCCTTAATCGCACCAAATTCTACGCGCTCGCTTTTCTGAAATTTCAGCCGCGCAGGAGTAGCATAAAATAAATCTGCAACCTCTATGCGCGTGCCCTTGGGATGAGCACAAGGGCGCACTTGCGATTTGTTTCCACCTTCACAGGCAATCTCCCAGCTCTCACCACCCGCAGAGTCATGTGTCTTGATATGAACCCGCGC
This sequence comes from Alphaproteobacteria bacterium, assembly GCA_046542355.1. GTDB lineage: Bacteria > Pseudomonadota > Alphaproteobacteria > Micavibrionales > Micavibrionaceae > UBA1672. The sequence goes on from JBKHBN010000015.1 coordinate 7,137, forward strand.
AACCGCAGCAATAGAGGCCAGCGCCTCACCGCGGAAACCCAGATGCGCAATATGCAACAAATCATCATCCGGTAATTTGGATGTTGCATGACGGTCTAAGGCAGCGCACAACTCCTCGGCAGATAGCCCGCAGCCATTATCATTGATAATAATGCGTTCTTTCCCCCCGGCACTGATATCAACATCAATAGCGTTGGCACCCGCATCAATCGCATTTTCCACAAGTTCTTTCACCACAGCCGCAGGGCGTTCAACAACCTCGCCCGCTGCAATCTGGTTAATCAAAGTGTCTGGTAAATATCGAATGCGCATAGAAGAGACTATAGCGCCTTATCGTGTTTGGTAAAATAGACGATCTGGGAATTTTAAGCGTTCTCGGTGTTGGCTTTTAAAATCGTACCGTCCATTCGGGCATCATCAAAAACAGCATCATCAATAATAGCATCGGTGAGATCGGCGCGGCGCAAATCAGCACCCGACAGATTTGTGCCTGTTAAATTCACACCCTTTAAAATACAATCACGAAAATCACTAAATTGAAGATCGGAATAACTAAGATCTGAGCCGCTTAAATTAACGCGCCGTCGCCTGTTATTCATATCCCCATCGAAATATAAAGGGCTGAGCCGCGCATGAAGCATATGCACACGGGTCATTTTGGTGTGCCTCAAAGATGTGCCGCGCAAGTCGGCATGATCCATATAACAGCCGCGAAAGTCAGAATGGTCAAGATAGGCGCTTTGCAGCGAGACATGATTGAGATCCATACCAACAAAAGAAGCATTTTGTGCATAAATGGCAGTTAGAGAATATAAACGAAGCCCCGTAATTTTGCGCAAATCATAGCCGGATAAATTCATCTGATAACCGCCCTCACCGCGTGATTCAAGCCATATTTCATGAGATTCCAACTGCGAAATCAGCATTTGCTCTGGATCATCCAGATAAAGATCACCATTATCATCACCAAAAGAATCCGTGCGATCTATGCCAAATTGTTCTGTATCGGCCATATTTATGCCTGAAGTAATAGCATCACGCATGCACGCCATTCTGAGATCAGAGCCTGTAAAGTCAACATTGCTAAGATTAGCGCCGGTAAAGGTAACTTTCACAAAACTCGAATCATGGGATATTGTGCCAGACAGATCAGACTTGGAAAAATCAGCATTACGCGCACGCACCCCCGATAAATCAGCATTTGTAAGGCGGGTTCCTACTAAAAGTGTTTTAGAGCCTGTTCCATCTTCTCTGGTGCGCGTGATTAAAGCGCCATTATCACCTCTTTGCATAATTCGTCCTTCGCGCATATCGGCTTGTTTTAGGGAGGCGCCGGAAAGGTTGGCACGCGAAAGGCTTACGCCTCGTAGATCTGCGCGTGTTAAGTCCGCATGTGATAGATTTGCATCGCGTAAATCACAAGCAAAAAAGCAGGCGTTGCGAAAATTACATAAGGAAAGATCAGACTTCATTAAGGATGAGCCTGTAAAGTCCGCTTGAGACAAATCAGATTTCTTAAAATCAAGACCGGAAAGATTCTTATATTTTAAGATAGCGCGCAAACCGCCAATCTGCCCCCTTAGAAACATGGCGTGTTTTCTTATAACCTCCCCGAGTTCCTCTTGCGTTAAAGCGGGAAGAAAACCCGGTTGGGGTATATCAGCAATATGTATTCCCGGTGTATTATCCAGCATTGATAATCAAAGCAATCCTCTTGAGGTAAAAAAAGCAAGCAAGTAAGCAGAGAAAAGGGAAAGCGCGCTTTAAAAAACGCTCCACATGACACCTATAATTACGACATTTTCTTTGCAATCTCTATAAGATTTTGCGTTGATGTGTCTACAGCGGCACATTCCGGAGCATCATTCAAAGAAGATAAAGATGGAATAATCTGTCTGGCCAGACCCTTGCCAAGCTCGACGCCGCATTGATCAAAACTGTTTATATTCCACAATATGCCCTGAACAAAGATTTTGTGCTCATATAGGGCGATAAGCATCCCTAGATTATAGGGTGTTAAAGAATGAAGAAGAATCGTTGTGCTAGGCCGGTTTCCTTCAAAAAAAGTATTTGGGTCATCACTGTCTTGACCTTCCATCATGGCTTTGCTCTGCGCAAAAACGCTTGCCAGCAATTTAATATGATGGTCATGTCTGCTTTCGTCTTGACCGCGAAAACAGGCAATGAATTCGCAAGGAACAACACTTGTGCCCTGATGGACAAGCTGGAAAAAAGCGTGCTGAGCATTCGTTCCCGGCTCTCCAAAAACTATCGGCCCGCTATCATAGGGAAGAGGGCGGCCTTGCCTGTCCACAGACTTTCCATTCGACTCCATATCAAGCTGCTGCAAATAAGCGGGAAAGCGGTGCAAGGATTGATTATAGGGAACAACACCAAGCGTATCATATCCCATAAAATTACGGTTCCACATACCGATAAGACCCAAAATAACGGGTATGTTCTGCTCTAACGGGGTATGTCTGAAATGCTCATCCATGATCTTTGCGCCATCAAGCATTTGCCTGAAACGCTCATAGCCAAGGGCGATGACAAGTGGTAGCCCAATCGTTGACCATAGAGAAAACCGCCCGCCAACCCATTGCCACAGTGGAAAGATGCAATCATCTCGAAAATCCTGCGCTCTTGCCAGATCCACATTAGAGGAAATCGCAATAAAATGATCGCTCACATCATCCTTTTGCAGTGCATCTTGCATCCATTTACGTGCACTATTGGCATTGGTCATTGTTTCCATTGTTGTAAAAGTCTTTGAGGCAACAATGAACAGGGTTTTTTCAGGATCGGCTTTCCTGAGGACTTCAGATAGGTGAGAAAAATCAACATTTGAGACGAAATGAACTTTAATATTCCGGTCAGAGAAATTCTTTAGCGCCTGGTAAGCCATGACGCCCCCAAGGTCAGAGCCGCCTATACCAATATTCACAATGCGGGTAAAACGTCCTTCTTTACGAATTTTCTCACTAAACGCCTTCATTCTGTTCAGGGTATTATGAACATCGGGCACCACGTTTACACCGTCAAGAAAAACAGCCTCGTTTTCTCTTGCACGCAAGGCAGTATGCAATACACTGCGATCTTCCGTGGTGTTCACGATGTCCCCGGTGAACATTTTATCGCGCCATTTCTCGATATGACAGGCGCGCGCATAAGAACAAAGCTTTTCAATGGTTTCCGTATTCACGCGCTGCTTTGAATAATCCATGAGCAAACTGTCACAGTTCAGGGAAAACCGGTCAAATCTGTTTTGATCCTGTGCGAAAAAGTCACGAATATGTGTTTTTTCAATAAAACGGGCATGATCCACCAAAGCATTCCATTCAGGCAGCTCGTGACGCATGGGCGGCAAGTCAATGTCACCATGTCGTGGCTTTGCATCTTCTTTGAGCTCTGTATATGGCATGTCTGTGTTATCTCTTTGATCGGCAGTGCTTATTCAACATTGGGTAAGGTATCTATCACATTTACGTCGGACATACCACCTGTTAGATCACCACGAGCACCCGCGGGCTGTCCGACCATAACGGTTGTTAACTGTTCAACATCCAGCAAACGCTCGGAAACAGATTTAATGTCCTTAATTGTAACGGCATTAATATTTGCAGCGCGTTGATCAAGATAGTCGATTGGCAGCTCATCAAGCTGCAAGGAAAGCAAAACGCCGGATATAGAATCTGTTGAAGTAAAAGATAAAGGCAAAGAGCCTATAACATAGGACTTGGCTTGTTCTAGCTCTTCTTGGCTAACGGGGGTTTCAATCATTTTCCGCCATTCATCACGGATAAGAGAAAGCATCTCAGGCACATTGGCATTTTCAGTTGACGTTGAGACCTGCAGCAAATCAGTTTCGTCATAATCAAGAAAATATGAATATATACCGTAGGTCAGGCCGCGCTTTTCCCTGATTTCTTCCATAAGCCTTGAACCAAAGCCCGAACCGCCAAGAATAAAATTCATCAGGTAAGCACTGTAAAAATCTTCGTCCTGACGGCTGATGCCGGGCTGGGAAACTGAAATAACCGTTTGCGGAATATTCTTTTTATAGACATAGCTTTCTCCCAGATTACTCAAGGCTTTCAAATCGGTTTTCTTGCGTTTTACAACCGGCAGGCTCCCAAAAACAGAATTAAGATGTTGTTCCAGTTCTTTGGCCGTGATATCTCCGGCAACACCAATGACAAGTTGATTTTTCCCAAGGCCTTTATGAAAGGCTCTAAGATCATCGGTCGTAATTGCGTCTAGAGAAGAAAGAGTGCCCCCGCTATTGCGCGCATAAGGGTGTCCTTCAAACAGGCGGTCATTTGTTATGCGCGCGGCAATCCAGCGTGGATTGGAAACAGAAGAGCGGATACGGGTTTGATTGGCAAGGCGCATGCGATCAACCGCCTCTTCATCAAATCGCGGCTGCGTCAAAGCCAGCTTTAAAAGATCAAACGCTATGTTTTTGTGTTCACGAAGTGTTTTCAGGCTGCCGCCGAAATGATCGCGCCCGGAGTGAAAGGACAATGAAACCGAATGATTTTGCAGCATTTCCTGAAAGCTTTGGGCATCAAGATCACCGGCGCCCTCATCCATTGTATTAGAGGCAAGCTGCGCAAGACCCTGCTTTCCTTCAGGGTCGTTTTTTGCGCCCGCACCCTGGAAGGAATAATCCATGGCAATGATCGGCAAGCTGTGATCTTCAACCAGCCATGCGGTAATACCGCTTTTTGTCCTGATTTCCTGAATATCAAGAAACCTGTCCTTTGTACCGTCCTGAGAAGATTCTGTTATGGACATGTTCCCGCACCCTGATAAAGGCAATGCAAATGCAATCACAAAAAGGGCAAATAAAAAGCGGGGAATGCGCATAGTAGTTTTAAAAGAGACAATATAACGAAAGAGCATAAATATTATCCTTATTCTTCAATATTTTGTTTTGGCAGTAAAATTCCCTCAACAGGAGGAGTGTCTGTCAAGTGGTCAGGGTGAAGATAAGCACGGGCAACGGCCTGAACATCCTCACCACGAACACGGCTGATTTGTTCGGGCCATGTTTCAATATCATCTAAAGATTGCCCGCTCACCAGCGCGCGTCCAATAATCATAGCCGGGCCGCTCAGACTGTCACGGGCGTAAATGGCGCGCGATTGAAGCCGTTTTATGGCGTTGTTGACCTCTTCTTCTGTAGGGCCGTGTTCTGCAATATTGCGTAATACGTCATCAACGCCTTTTCTTAAATCCACCACCGCATCGGCTGAAACCGGTGTAGCGCTAAAAAAAGCAGTTCCATCGTCCCAGGCGCTTCCATCATAGAAAAAAGAAGTATTCGCTGCGAGCTTATGCCCAACAACAAGAGCCTTGTAAAATCGTCCGGTTGACGGGGCACCAAGAATTTCTTCAAGCACACTTAAAGCTAATGATTCCCTTTTGTTCTGGCGGGCGCTGGGCAGACGATAAAATCTGCGGAAAAGCGGCTGCTCGACATTTTCGTGCTCCATGATAATAGGCTCACGCGGGCCAATAGAACCCTGCGCTGCCTTACGTGTGTGCACCAGAACAGAATCTCCAGTCGGCAAAATGCCGTAAGTGCGCTCTGCCATGGCAATAACCTGCGGCAAGGTCACATCCCCGCTGACAATCAGTATGGCATTGCTTGGCGTATAATATTGATCATAAAAATACTTGGCATCGTCCCATGTTAGCGTTTCAATTTCCTCCATCCACCCAATTACTGGAATCCCGTAAGGATGAACCGGAAACAAGGTGCGCTTCATTTTTTCTGTCAACTGAGCTTGCGGGTTGTTATCTGTGCGTTGACGGCGTTCTTCGCGAATGACTTTGTTCTCGGAAATAACATCTTCCCGAGAAACATTAAGGCCGCGCATGCGCGCAGCTTCAATCCGCATCATCTCCTCGAGATGTTCCACAGCAACCGACTGGTAGTAAGCGGTATAATCCTGACTTGTAAAAGCGTTATCCTCACCGCCAACCGAACGCACAATCCGGGAGAACTCGCCTGGCTCATAAGAGCCAAGTCCGGGATAGGCATGTCCTTTAAACATTAAATGTTCAAGAAAATGGACAATACCTGATTTGCCCGGCAATTCATCAGCAGCACCGACCTTATACCAGAGCATCTGCGTAGCCACAGGCACGCGGCTATTCTCGACAACGACTATTCTAAGACCGTTATCAAGTATTGCTTCTTTGGCATCAAAAACGCTCTGAGCGTGCGCCTGCATAGAAAAAAACAACCAGGCGCCAAAACAAAAAAGTAAAAATTTTAAATGAACAAAAGAGCGTTTACGACGTGTTATAAACATGACTACCTATCCAATAAATAAAAAAAACAGATTAAAACCCGCTTTCGTCTAATAATCATTAATCATGGGTGTGTCGCCTTCAAGAAGGCTTCTGTCGGTCTCAAGATTAGTCTTTAAGCGCTCATATTCGGCCTTGGCATCAACAACCATTGCTGCGGCTTTTGGCTTTTTCGCGCTCATATTCAAAAGTTTTTGTGCAACGGGAGTATTACGCTCGGCAAAAACTTGCGTTTCCTGATTGACGATCTCACGAATATCCTCAGCTACGTTATACGCACCGGCTTTTTCTAGAATAGCAGCCTCAGCAGAGCTGGCAGACGCGACGCGGTTGCCCTGGGGGCGATCCCCGAAAACAGCCTGCTTTGCAGTATCAAGAGTTGTTTTCTCCTGCGGTCGTTGCATGCCCGGTACAGGAGGAGGCAAAGCAAGATTACGGGGCATTTCCAGCGGCGCCCGTGTGATAACGGAGAACTCATCTGGAGCCTCTTTGTTAAGTCCCAAAGACCCGCGCACAGTATTTTTCACATCGCCTCCGCACCCACTGACAATAAGGGTTGTCACAAGCGCGAGACTAGCCGGACGTATTACAGAAAAAATTGTATGTCTCAAATTTCTTACCATTACTTTTCTATGAATACCTTCTTTAATAGTCGTGATCCTCATCATATTCGTTATCACCACATTCATCTTGATTCATATTGCCACGATAGCGCTCTTTTGTGCATATATCAAAGAATAAAGATGCAAAAATCAATATTCCGATACCACTCACCACGGCAATATCAGCAACATTAAAGGCAGGCCAGTGATAGCCGTATAAATGGATGTCCAGAAAATCAATCACAGCTCCGAAACGCAGCCGGTCGATAACATTGCCAAGCGCGCCCCCGATAACAAGCGCATAGCCCAGAGCATAAGAAAAGTGCGCAGCTTTTGTAAGCAGGTAAATAAAAATGCAGACAATAATCAAAGCTACCGCAGATAAGATGAAAGGGCCAGATGAGCCGATCTGGTTAAACAGACTAAAGCTAACCCCCGTATTCCATGCGAGTACAATATTAAAAAACGGCGTGATATATATCGAAGAACCGTGCACAATTTCTGCATCTTGCATATACCATTGGAAGAAGGAAACATCAGATGCAAAGGGGCGGGTGATTTTTTCCATGATCATCCACTTGCTGATTTGGTCGAGAATAATGATAGTGATCGAAAGAAAAAGCAAGATTAGACGCCGAAATCTGCACGCGCGATGAGAAGAGCATTTTATATCCTTATCGGTGTGTGTGGACATTTGAAATTCCAATCTCTCCATATCTTTATAAAGAACCGACAAGGGTAGTTATTTACAAGGCACAATCAAGCATAAAATGTTGCAAAAAAATTTGGAGATGTATTTATTCAAAAAATCATGTTTATTTAGCGGCACAATTAAAAACCTCTGATAGCGATGTCGAGCGGATGAATTATTTCGAAACATATAAAGATCTACCGGATTATGCGCGTGATTGCGTTGTTGTGATTGGAAATTTTGATGGTGTGCATCTGGGTCATCAGGCCTTGCTGGAGCGCGCTTGCCTTATTGCAAAAGAAAAGGGCAAAAAGGTGGCGGCTTTGACTTTTGAGCCACACCCCAGGCAGCTTTTTCGCGCAGATGAGCCTTTTCGCCGTATCACTCCGGCACCGCTCAAAAAAGAGCGTTTACTGCACTACGGGGCAGACATTATTTTTTCTCTGCCATTTGACTGGGACTTTGCCAGCCAGCCACCGGAGCAATTCGCGCAAGATATTTTAATAAACGCACTGGCCGCCAGTCATGTCGTTATCGGCCATGATTTCAGATTTGGACAGCTCCGGCAGGGCAAAGCGCAGACGATAAAAGACGCCGGTATACCTGTAAATGTTGTTGATGAAATCATCGGTCATGGTGATATAGAAGAAATCTCTTCCAGCTGTATCCGCCAGCTTTTGCAAGACGGTAAAATAGAGCAAGCCAATACGCTTCTTGGCTGGGCGTGGGAAATTCGTTCCAAAATTATAAAAGGCGACCAGCGCGGGCGTCAGCTAGGCTATCCCACAGCAAATATGGAGTTAGGAGAAACTATTCATCCGGCCTATGGCGTATATGCCTGCTGCGCACGGCTCTCAAATGAGACGCACTGGCGCGATGGTGTTGCCAATATCGGTATTCGCCCGATGTTTGAGGTTAAAACAGCGCTGGTAGAGACATATATATTTGATTTCAATCAGGAAATATATGGCCGCACAGTGTGTGTACAGCCGGTAAAACGCCTGCGCGGTGAGGCAAAATTTGACTCTTTAGACACACTGATTGCGCAAATAGAAAAAGACTGCGCTCAGGCAAAAGAAATCCTCATGAGCAGTAAGAATCAGGACACAAATTTCAAAGGGGAATGATATGGAAGAGCTTCAAATCCAGACACAAGCACGCGAAGAAATGATTACGATATCAGACATTTTGCAAAACCTCATTGATGAAAAAGGGTGGGAAGATGGAATAATTTTTCTCCATTGTCCCCACACAACTGCGGCACTGACCATCAACGAAGGCGCTGATCCGGATGTAATGCGTGATATCATCGTGAATATGCGCTCTTTAGTGCCATTAAGAGGGGATTATCACCACGCAGAAGGGAATTCAGATGCACACATCAAATCATCCATGTTTGGCTGTGATCAAATGGTTATGATTGAAAAGGGATTATTACAGCTCGGCAGGTGGCAAAAATTATTCTTTTGTGAATTTGGCGGCCCGCGCTCACGCTCGCTTTGGGTGAAATTTATGAGAACGTGAGCATGATGCCTCTAGCGCCCTAACGCAGAGCGCAGACGCGTAGCTACTCTGCTATAACCTACAGATTATTGTACATGTTTTTAGCGACCGTTTCAATACAATCCAAAACACCATCGCAATATGGAACATCGTCAGCATCAAGGTGAGAGTTTCGCCCGTACGTGCCCTCTTCCGCTAAAGCCTTGCTGATCATATCAGGTGTGACATCTTTGTCTCTTGAATATGCTACGGCATGTCCTTCGATCCAAAAAATTGATTCTTTGCTTTTAAATTGTACATAGCACGTGAGGACACTATCTAAGGTCGTGACATCATAGTATCTGGCCCATCCATCGGCATGGCGGGGGGCGCAGTAGGGGCATGAGGGTCAAAAGCTGAGGGTTGTTGTTCGGCATATTGCATACGAACACGGCCTTCCAGAATATCCTGTGCAAGGGAATCTGAGGCTTCAGGGGTATCAGGATTATCGCCACCAATATAGGAATCTGGTATACCGTCACGTTCAATCAGGGCGTTCCATATTGATACTTCTTCAGGGCTCCAGTGCTGCTGCGTAGGCAATTCTCCCGGTTGCATTCTATCCAGCTCTTCTTGAAGTGCAGTAATGTTCTCCATTCGATCAAATCCGGAATATACAGGATCAGCCCTGACGACTTGAACATGCAGTTTTGATTGAACATCAGCATGATACTCTTTGTGCATAGCCTCTAAAAAAGTCTCCGCAGTCATTCCTTCGGGCAATGTTTCTAATATTTCTTCGCTACTCATCCCTTCCAGAGGGTTATCCTCTCCCAATAATTGCTGAAGGGATGAAGTGTCTTTAGGAGCCTCTTGGCCTCCAAAAACATCATAGAAAATCGCCTCTGGTCTGGGAATATCTTCATCAGGAACGAGTGGGTCGGCGCCAGTATCCCACTGCGGTATATCTAGATTAGGAGCAGTGTTTTGCGGATTACTATCAAAAATAACATTGTCCATTCCCGGAAAATGCTCACCAGCCTCCTCTACAGAACGTTCTTCTTTTGGGAAACCTATCTCAGGGTCTTCGTCAGCAGGCTGAATCTGATAGTCTAAATCCATAATCAGTTCCTTTTTCTTTCTCGACGATAAAATCGTCATCTATTCAAAGCATTAATGATGCTGCATACATGCTGTCTTTTGTTATCAAGACATTACCATTTTACTATACCATTATGAAAAATACAAAGTATTTTCAAATAACTAAATAATTAATAGGTTTTTTCAATAGGCATGCAGAAAAGCCCTCGATGATTATACAAAAGCTTGATCTTTTGCGCCTTACAGGCCATAGTGGCGCTTATGAAAGCAATGAGATCAAAAACCCTGATCATGATACGAATTATCAACCCGGCTCTGCTTTAAACGCGAGAGACCGGGGCGCAGCTATGATATAACTTCCTAGAGATACAAATATTAGGCATGGACGGCGCGTAAGAGCGCGTGTATGTCTATTAAAACAAAAACAAAGAGATACAGAGATATAAAGGCGATGACGAACCAAAATAACAAAAAACCGGATATAGATTACAAAGACACGGTGTTCCTTCCTAAAACAGAATTTCCCATGCGCGGCAATCTGCCACAAAAAGAACCCGAAATCATCGCCCGCTGGCAGGAAATAGACCTGTATAATAAAATGCGCGAGCAAGGAAAGAATAAGAAGGAAAAATACGTACTCCATGACGGCCCGCCTTATGCCAATGGAAACATTCACATGGGACACGCTGTTAACAAAATACTTAAAGATGTTGTCGTTAAGTATCAGGGAATGATGGGAAAAGACGCGCCCTACGTGCCGGGTTGGGACTGTCACGGCCTGCCGATTGAATGGAAAGTAGAAGAAACATACCGCGCGGCAGGAAAGGACAAAGATGACGTCGATATCCTTGAATTTCGTGAAGAATGTCGACAATTTGCCAATAAATGGGTTGATATCCAAAGCGATCAGTTCCAGCGCCTTGGCATAAGCGGAGACTGGGACAACCCTTATCTGACCATGACCAATCGCGCAGAAGGCAAGATCGTGCGCGAGATTCATAAATTTGCAAGAAATGGCTCTTTATACAGAGGTAAGAAAATCGTCATGTGGTCCGTGGTAGAGAAAACGTCTCTGGCCGAGGCTGAAGTTGAATATCTGGATCATAAATCCGTCACGATTTGGGTGCGCTTCCCCATTAAGCAGACAGATTTCCAATGGGAGCATATTGAATCGCGTATGGAGTTTTACCCCGGGCTCGAGACTTTGCTAAAAGATGCGGATATTGTTATCTGGACGACCACGCCCTGGACAATACCCTCGAACCGCGCCATTGCTTTTGGAGAAGAGATTGAATATGGCGTGTATCAGGTGAAAGCCGTTGCCGAAGATAGTCTTGTTGAAGTCGGCGCAAAGCTGGTCATGGCGACATCTTTGGTAGGCGACGTGATGGAAAATGGCAAAGTAGCAGACTTCGAGTGCCTTAAAACCTTTTCTGGTGAAGCGCTCTCTAGCGTAGTCTGTAAACATCCGCTAGCGCCTCTTGATGAGCATTATAATGAATTTGATGTGCCGCTCCTGCAAGGTGATTTTGTCACAGATGATGCCGGAACAGGCTTTGTCCATATCGCCCCTGATCATGGCGAAGATGACTTTATGTTGGTGCGTAGCCATAATCTTGCATGTGATAGAGAGGTTGTAGAAATTCTTGAAGATGGTACAAAAAGTGTTCAAGAAGAAAGTCAGTCTGGTCAGAAAATCGAAATCACCGACAACGTCACCGATGACGGGAAATTCCGTGAGCATGTTGGTTTGTTCGCAGGGCTTGAAATCTATACGCAAAAAGGCAAACTTGGCGATGGGAATTTTGCCGTTCTGCGTGAACTGGCCAATGCCGGTAAACTGGTGGGTAAAAAATCAATTACGCACGAATATCCGCACTCTTGGCGCTCCAAAGCACCTGTGATTTTCCGCGCCGCTAATCCGCAATGGTTTATTGGAATGGATAGAACGAGAACGAAGACACCATCACCGTCTTCTCCGGACGACTATGAAAGCAAAACTATCCGCCAAACAGCGCTTCAGGCCATTAAGGACACAAACTGGTACCCGCCAAAGGGGGAAACGCGTCTGGCTTCCATGGTCGAAAATCGCCCGGACTGGTGTATCTCCCGCCAGCGCGCATGGGGCGTGCCTATTGCCTTGTTCGTGAATAAAGAAACACGAGATTTCTTGCGCGATGAAGAAGTATTTAAACGCATCGGAGATATTTTCGAGCAAGAGGGCGCTGATGCGTGGTGGAAAGAGGGCGCAGCGCAAAGATTCCTTGGCGATAAAGATAAATACAACGCCGATGATTACACACAGATCTTTGATATTGTCGATGTCTGGTTTGAATCAGGCTCCACTCACGCCTTTGTTATTGGTGATACGCAAACATGGCCATGTTTTGAAGGTGTAGGCGATCAGGCCGACCTTTACCTCGAAGGCTCCGACCAGCACCGCGGCTGGTTCCAGTCTTCGCTTCTCGAAGGCGTGGGAACAAAAGGCAAAGCGCCCTATAAGAACGTTCTGACCCATGGCTTTGTGCTCGATGAAAAAGGCTATAAAATGTCAAAATCTGTTGGCAATGTCGTCGATCCGCTGGAGATGATGGAAAAATATGGCGCAGACATCATTCGTTTATGGGTGATGCTCTCTGATTACGCCGAGGATATCCGCATTGGCAAGGGCACATTGAAAAACACAGGCGATCTATACCGCCGCTTGAGAAACACATTGCGCTTTTTGCTAGGCGCACTGCACGGCTATACCAAAGAAGAATCCGTAGGACTTAAAGGCGATGATCTGGAAAAATTGCCCGAATTAGAGCGCTATATGTTGCATCTTCTGGCAAAAACAGATCAGCATGTTAGAAACCATATCGAAAACTATGAATTTGGCAAACTGGCGAAATTGCTGCATGATTTCTGTAATGCAGAGCTCTCGGCCTTTTATTTCGATATCCGTAAAGACCGGCTTTATTGCGACGATCCCTCATCTTTTAAGCGCCGCGCCTGCCGCACAGTCATGGCGGAAATTTTCAATTACCTGAGCGCGTGGCTCGCGCCTATTTTGGCCTTCACCGCAGAAGAAGCATGGAGCCACAAGCCCCAAGGCGTGTTTGAAGACCTGCCTTCAGTGCATTTACGCGATTTTCCGATCGTACCGGAAGGGTGGGGAGATGAGACATTGGATCAGAAGTGGAATAGCATTATGACGGTGCGTAAAACCGTTCTTGAAGCAATTGAGCCGATGCGCGCTAGCAAGGAGCTTGGTTCTTCTTTGGCGGCGCATCCGGTAATTAAAACAGCCAATGAAACCGTATTGGCGGCGGCGCAGGATATGGCAGACATATGTATTACATCAAATGCCACAGTTGAAAGGGACACAAAAGATAGCGTAGAAATCAAAAAAGCTCAAGGCTCCAAATGCGAACGCTGCTGGAAGGTTCTGCCCGAAGTATCGGAAGAATCCGGTCATTTATGCAGCCGCTGCGCACAGGTCGTATCAGCCCTAAGCAAAGCGGCATGAGGTGCAATAGCCGGCGGGGGAAGGCATGACAGAAAAAAACGCCAACAATAAGTCTTTAGGCAGTAAAGCCAGTCTCGTTGCAGGCTATAGCGCCATAGGAATAGGCATTGTATTGATTACCATCAAAGCCATCGCCTATTACATGAGCGGTGCGCTTGGAATATTGTCTTCCTTAACTGATTCTGTCGCGGATTCCCTGATTTCTCTTGTGGCATTGGCAAGCGTCTATTACGCTGCGCAACCTGCCGATAAGGATCATCGCTGGGGGCATGGAAAAATGGAAGCAGTCTTTGCACTTTTTCAAGCAGCCATGATTGCAGGCGGCGGGGTCTTTCTGGTGTTCCAGTCCCTCGATAGACTTGCCCATCCGCAGGAGCTGGAGGCCTTTGGCACAGCTATTATTGTTCTGATAGTTTCTATCATATTATCTATTATTCTCGTCTGGATACAGCGCCGCTCCCTTGAGCAAAACGACTCCTTGGCCATAGAAGCCGACTCTCTCCACTATAGCAGTGATATCCTTATTAATTCAGGGGCTTTGATTGTGATCGTCCTGACCATGTATGGAATGCCGTTTTGGATTGATGCTCTTTTTGCGCTTGGGGTTGCGTTTTTCATGGCAAAGATGGCCTGGGGTGTTGCAGCCAAGGCGCTTGATATGCTTCTGGACAAGGAACTGCCTGAAGATGAGCGTACGCAGATCAAACAGATTATAGAAGCACATGAGCAAGTGGCAGGCTGGCATGATTTACGCACCCGCAAAACCGGAACAACCATTGTCATTATGGTGGACGTAGAAGTAGACCCGACCTTAACTCTTGGAGCCGCGCACAATATAGCGACTGATCTGGAAGAAAAATTGCACAGCCTTTATGCGGATGCAGATATATTTATCCACCTTGATCCCGAAGGCGACAAAACAGATTTGCGCCACCGTGTTAAAGGCGTTCACGTATAGGGCGTTCACGTATAAGGCAAGAGTAGATTTACTTTGCAGACGCAACGATTGTAGGTGATGCATCATCTGGCGTCGTATGTAACCACCAGGCCTCACGGTTAATGGAATAGATCGGCTGATAGTGATCGACATCATCGCTGCTGCGCATGATCTCGCTTTGATTGTCCAGAACATAGGGCCCTTTTTCCGTATAAGCTATCAAAACCGCATGGGGTATGTTTTTCTCAAGATCCTGAACAATGGCAAGGCGCAAACGATCTTCAGGTACGCCAAGCGCACGTAATGCGGTATATTTGGCAATGGCAAAATCTTCACAGTCCCCGCCGCGCGTCATAAACTCAACAGGCGTCGCCCAGTAATCAGACTTGCCCCAATTCTCACTATCAACAATATATTTCTTGCGGTTCATCATCCGGTCAACATTTTGCGCCATCTCGAAAATAGAAGCAGAATGATACTCAGACAGCTCAATTTTCATGGCGTGGATAATGCGCTTGGCTTTTGTGCTTTGAAGCTCTTGTTCCAACCGCTCAAACACTTCAAGCCATTTGGTAAAAGCGTTCAGGTTCGTTGAGCGTGTTTCATCCGCCCCAAATAACGCAGGATAGCTCTGGATATCGCCAAAATCGGCAGCACTGGCAGAGGCAAGAAGAATGTTTGCTGGCAGGGGTTTGCTGTGCACATTAGAGGCACGCGAGGGCTTAATAAAACTGCCGCATGAGGAGATAAACAAAACACCGGTGGCCGCTATACGAAGAAGGCGCTGTTTGAAAAGAAGAGCAGATAACTGGCTTTTGTTTACAAGGCCAAGATCTATGAGAATTTGACCAAGCGGCTTTTGCGTTTGCCTTTGAAGTTTCAGGGATTGCCTGAGCTGGGAAGGGGTAATTGATCCTTGCACCACAAGGATCTCTCCGAGCTTGCTATGGCTTAGAGAATACAGAATTTTTCTTAGAATTCCGACTCTATTATTTATATGCTCTACAGACATAAGATCAATTCCAGCCCTGACTCTATCTTTGCATAGTCCTCTAAATATGTAACTACGCGCACTACCATTAAACACGAGAAAGATTGACGAATTCCTAAGAAAGCGTCATAAAGAGTAAATTTTTTTACAAATATTTACATGTAAGGAGAGGCTTTTTAACGATAAAAAGCACTTGCTTCTTAAAGTTTCTGCACATGAAAAACAAAGAAGACATTGATATAATTAGAGAAATAAAGGATAACCCTATTCTTGTTATAGGGGATATCATGCTTGACCGTTTCGTTTATGGAAAGGTAGAGCGCATTTCCCCGGAAAGCCCGATCCCCGTCCTGTCTGTAGATACGGAGCATGCGATGCTCGGCGGCGCTGGAAACACGCTGGCCAACCTCATCCATCTTGGCTGTGAAGGGCGTATCCTATCGGTTATTGGCGATGATGACAGGGGGCAGGCATTAAAAGCTTTGGCCAAGAAAAGCGGCGCTGATACTGCTGGCTTTATTGTAAGCAATGACCGTCCGACGATTGTAAAAACAAGATTTCTGGCCGGTCACCAGCAAATGTTACGCGCTGATTATGAGCGTGTAAAGCCCGTTTCTCAGCACTGTATTAAATCGCTACTGGATAGGGCACAAACAATGCTGAATGGCGCAAAGGCCGTCATTCTTTCCGATTACGGCAAAGGATTGCTTGTTCCTGAACTGATAAAAGAACTTATCAAGATGGCCCAAGCCAGAAATATTCCACTGCTCGTAGATCCTAAAGGCAGGAATTACAGCATATACGCAGGAGCCGATGTAGTAACGCCCAACAAAAAAGAACTGCGCGAAGCAACAGGCAGCCAGAATGTTGATTCAGATGACCAAATCGTAAAGGCGGCCTCCCGTTTGATAAAAACAAGCGGCGTGAAGGCTGTTGTCGCTACGCGCTCTCAAGATGGCATGAGCGTGATTAGAAAACGCGAAGGCGGCGCACATGAAAACGGCACGCAAGGAGACAAGGTTGTTGATGTTGAAGCAACGCATATTCGTAATACGCGCGATGTCGAGGTGTTCGATGTCTCTGGAGCAGGCGATACCGTAATCGCAACGCTGGCAGCCGCGCTCGGTGCTGGAGCCGATATAGTAAATGCGGCAGCACTGGCAAACATTGCAGGCAGCATCGTTGTCTCGAAAGTGGGCACAGCCCCCATCCATGCAAAGGAACTTGAAGAATATCTGGCGCAGAAACACCCCGAAAGAAGCATTCTGCAAACCGAAAACAGGAAATATTTACGCCGCATTGATACGCCGCTTCAGGCGCCTCTAATGAATTGGCACGAAGCGCGCGAAGAGGTATTGCGCTGGAAAGCACGGGGTTTGAAGGTTGGCTTTACCAATGGGTGCTTTGATATCCTTCATTATGGACACGTAACGTATCTAAATGAAGCCAGACAGCACTGCGACCGCCTGATCGTTGGTTTGAATACGGACGCTTCTATCCGTCTGCTCAAAGGAGAAGGCCGCCCCGTTCACGATGAACAATCGCGTTCCCGCGTTCTCTCGGCTTTGGGAGCAGTGGATATGGTTGTATTCTTTGGCGCTGAGGAAGCGGGGCAGGATAACACGCCCCGAGCGCTTATTTCCCAGCTGGAGCCGGATTTGTTCTTCAAAGGTGGGGATTACACAATAGAGCAACTGCCTGAAGCGCAAATCGTTATGCGCTATGGCGGAAAGGTCAGAATAATACCTGTATGTCAGGGGCACAGTACCACCCGTTCTATAAAAAAAATGCAGGCATAGATCAGTGATTACTATCTGTGCTTGCGGGAAATAACGCTGTACCTCGACTCAAAGAGTTGCTAGAATCACACGCGGCAGAAGTGGCCGGTGTCAGGATGTTTTTTATACAATCAAGGTTTTCCATTATGCGTTTTTCTAATTCAGTCCCTTATTCAGTCCTAACCATGAGTGCTCTCATTGCCCTTGGAGCATGTACACAAGGCCCATGGCCGATACCGCGGGGCTATAGCTCCTATGATCAGGTTTATAAATCCGCTCCCGGTCCTAAAGCGCGTGATATAGGATACGAATATTCAAACAAGAACAACGAGCGTGTCTTGAAAGAGCTGCGATATGCTGCCCGTGATCTGGTCAAGAAGCTTGATGATAAGCTGTCGATGAATGTGGATGGGATCTATCTGAAGGTGCAAGATGACAATGCCTTTTACAATAGCTTTGATCATTTGCTGCGTGAGGAATTGAACAAACAGGGCTACAGGCTTTTAACATCACCCGTTAACGCGCTTAGAATTGATTTTCTGGCCAAAGAGGAGATCCCCGAATGCACCGCTGTAGAGCGTGTCGAGGATGATGGCGCATACAAGACACTTTATCTGGCTCTGGCGATAAATAGCGCGCAGGGTGTGCCACAGGATTTTGTTGGAGATTATTACGAGGTACCCACATACGGCTTTACACATATATACGATTTTGAGGATATTGGTAAAAGCAAAATAGATCTGCCCCTATGCCCGGAGGATAGTCAGGTCATTGATCTGGAAATGGCGATCAGGGAACATAAAACACAATCGGCGAAACCTGATGAAATAAAAGTGATAGAAGAGGATCTGGCTGGAGAAATAGCTGTTATTGAAATTTTTGAACACACCAATCAGAAAAATAGCAATGTTTCCGATATCGTCTCCGAAATACTTTCTGCAGGGCAAGAAAAAACAGATAAGGACGAAGAAAATACGGACTGATCGGCAGAAGGATAAGCGTAGCACATGTATATAATTGGCAGTCTAAAAAAAATCTCAGCGCTGGCATTATTATGTACGCCGTTTCTAGCTGGATGCCTTGGCGGGCCTTACCCCTATCAGATGAGTGCAGGGCTTTTGCTGGCAACATCCACAGGCATATTCTCCAACCCTGATATTAACCTCAGGGAGAAAAACTATGCTGCAGCAGATTTTCTCCAGTCCCAGTTCGGAAAAAGAGTTTCACTCCTTAGCACTATAAAGGCCAGACCATTGGAGGAGCTCGATAATCCGGGCATAACGTCACCCTTGGGCAGACACATATCGGAGGGAGTGGGCCTTCGCCTTGCCGAGCTGGGGTATAAGCTTCAGTTGCAGGACGTTGCCCCGCATGACAACTACGATCTTTATCCTGAATCGCGCTATAAAAAGGACGCGGATTTTATCTTAAAGGGCTTTTATACGGTTGCCAGCAGGCACGTAGATGTGATCTTGCATCTTGTTGATGTAAAGACTCACGATGTGGTGGCGCGTTATGACTACCAGATGGCACTGACCCGCGAGATCAAGGATCTGGCACAAACAACGCCGAGCATATTCCGCGTTCAGGGCTCAGCAGATAATCAAACGCTGGAAAAAAACCAATAAGCAAATAAATCTAACGGCTCATCAAGACATGATAGAAATGGTAAGCGCCGCTGCTTGTGCACTGCACACAACCCTGCTTGGCAGGAACAATCGAAAAACTGTCTTCTTCCGTTGTATTGGGGGAAGAGGAGAATTGCTCCCCATCGCCAAAGCGTTTTGAATTGGGAGCTTTAAGGCATGTCCCTGAGTCCTCTGGCTGTCCTTCGTAGCCAATGGATTTATTCATCATAGCACAAAAATCCATGGTCACATCAGGCAATACAGCAATAAGCTCGGCCTCATCCGAGCCAACACCGGGCAAGGCGCTTTGCCCAAAAAATTCCCAGTTTTCGGCGCCGCTAATATCTTGTGGCGGAGCTCTGTATTGTGCACCCCCGCCCCGTATCGAAAAGAGCTGATCAGACTGATCCGCATCCGCAGAAAGATCACCATAACTGGCAGGTGCCAAGGGATGAGAAAAACGTATATCATTCTCACTGATGCCATTTTGCATGACATAAACAATCCCGCGTTCCAGTTCGCTGGCATATTGCCTGATTTGTGTAACGCGCAGGATCAAGGTCTCCTTGTCAATTTGCGCGTTATTAGTAGAGGAGCCTTGAATAGCTACGCTCAATGCCGCAATCAAAGCTATGGCGATCAATATGATAATCAGCACATTGCCGCGCTGCTCATGAGCCTGACGATAAAGGGAATATAAATTATAAGGCATAACAGATCCATAAAGAAGGGAAAGCAAAACAAAACAGGCATACTCTGGCAGAAACCATCAGTCCTTGAGAGGCGATAGGGCAATACAATCAGCCAACAGGGCACAGGCATCTTTTGCTGCAGACTTGGAGTAGCCTTCAAGACGGCTGCGGTAAATCCACCCTTGCGCAGTTTTTAAAGGGGCAATTTTATTTCTGGCTGTGTTCAAAGGGGCAGGCAGGAGATTAAGCGTTTTGGTAACAGCATTCTCGGCACGATCACGGGATGCAAAAGCACCGACCTGTATCGACCACTCTCCGCTGGCATTATCATGGTTGATATTTGAGAGCGATGCTGCCGACGGCTCAATTTCAGAAAGGCTGCCGGGCTTTTCATTTGTTAACCCTTCACCAGAGCCAGAGGTTTTTATAATCATATGCTTGTATGTTCCACCACTGCCCTGCGCTACATGATTATTTTGAAGTTGTGCTGCGATAGCAATTAATCCGGTTTCAATGCGTTTGCGCACTGCAAAGTCATAATCCCCCTCACCAATCATACGATTGAACATAGAGTTTTCATCAGAGGAATCAAGCATGTCCCACCGTGAGAAATGGCCATCCCGCATGGCATATGATCTCGATGATCCAGTGGCCTTATCATAATGCGAGACGCCTGTATGAATAACGGGCTTTTTGCCCGGCGCCGGGAGATTATTATCCGTTAAGGAGTATAACCCCGCTTGATCGCCCAAAGAGGCTAGAGTATAGGTTTCGGTTTCACCTTCAAGAGGCTTTCTTGAGGGAACAGGAACCTCGCTGGCCAGAATGTAAATACCTTTGATCTTTACAAAAGCCTCATCCAAAATCTGCTCCATAACCTCATTACGCAACCTTCCGTTTCGACCGCCAAAGACAACACCTACAAGCCGGTGATCCCCGCGCTTGGCTGAGGCCATTAAATTAAACCCGGATGCTCTGATGTAACCGGTTTTCATCCCATCCATGCCTTCGTAACGCGTCATAAGCTTGTTATGATTACGGTAAGTCCTCCCCTGATAGGTGAAACGCTCTGTAGAGAAAAAATGATAATATTTCTTGTAATCTTCGAGTAACACGCGCCCCAATATAGCCATATCATGCGCCGTGCTTACCTGCCTGGGGTGATGTAGACCCGAAGCATTTTCAAAGCGCGTATCTTTCATACCAAGAGTGCGAGCCTTTCGGGTCATTTTCATGGCAAAGCGTTTCTCGGAGCCGCCAATTTTCTCGGCAAGGGCTGCAGCAACATCATTGGCTGATTTAGTAACCAGAGCCAAAATAGCATCCTCAACCTTGATTGTAGACCCTGCTGGCAAATCGAGCTTGCTAGGAGGCATGCTTGCTGCATGTTGAGAGATATAAATATGGTTATGCAACCTGAGTCTGCCCCGATCAAGCGCATCAAAAACCATAAGAAGAGTCATGAGTTTTGCAAGGGACGCGGGGTGTAAAGATTTGTTCTCATTTTCATGATGTAGGATTCGGTCACTCCCGATATCAATCACATATGCGGCATATTTCTCTTCATAAACATTCGGACGTATGTTTTTTGCCCCGGCATAAGAGGAAAAGAAAAGCACATAACTCATTGCAATCAGACACAATAAGAAAGGCCACCCCCATCTGTAGCGAGCAGTGAGTAATGTTTTGCAGCATTTATGCTTGTCGGCCATGGTTCTCATTGTCTCAAATGTAGAATATTAAGTGTGGAAGGTCTTGATAAAAAGTAGGGGAAGCCCCTACCAAAATATCAGCGCTCAGTATACATTATTCTCCTGAGTATGTCTATTTTAACCCTGAGTATCTGAGTTACCATAACTTTTGTGCAGTGCCGATGCCGCGCTTCTCAGAAGAGATGTTTTTATTTTTTTTACTTTAAAAGGTATTGTGCGGCGCAAAACAATCTGCTACAAAACAGATGTTCGAAGATAAGAATAAAGCCGATAAGATACACGTAATTTACTAGGAGACCATTATGAGCAAATCATCTAACCCATTTGATCAACTGATCAAGGACAGCACTGAGTTTAGCAGCCAGTATTCTGAGGCCTGCACAAAATCGACATCAATTTTGATGAAAGGTTTGGAAGACATTGTGGAAACAGCCATGTCTGTCATCCAAAGCTCAACACAAAAGCAGGCTAAATTTGCCAAGCAGGCAATGAGCAGCAAAAATGTTAATGAATTCGCAGAAATTCAAAGCAAAATTGCTCAGGAGAATTTTGATGACTTTATTGCGGGTATGACAAAAATATCAGAAATAAGCGTTAAGGTTCTATCAGATAGTTCTGAGCCCTTGAATGCTGAGCTTAACAAAGCTGTTAAAAAAGCAACAAGCTCTATTGCTGCTTAATGTTTGAAAGCAGGGCTGTATAATTCAGCGCCATATAAGAATTCAAAAAATCCCCTCGGTAATATAACTGAGGGGATTTTCTTATATTTGTCCGCAATAATCACGAGAAAACAGCTTCAATCATATCATTAAAAAGCTATGCTTCTATAATCTGGCTCGTATGCTAATATGGTGTGAAGTTTGTATAAAGCGCATTTTATAAAAAAACAGTGTAACGCGCGCTATAAATAAACGAAGGATGCATTAGGGATACGTTTAAAAATAGGCGGTTTTTAACAAGTAAAAGGAGTTGCCGCAGGGGCTGCTATAAAAAAACCTGATATAAAGAAGTGCCGGCGAGATAGGTCGTGGCACGGGTGTAAACCATTGAGGAGATAATATGCCATTGGACAGATATTCAGGCGTCAAAATCATACTGACAAGCATAGAAGGTATCATGACAGGGTCATCATACAGCGCCGATGTTATGGATCCCTATATCACGAAAACCCTGCCAGACTATATTTGGGATCATGAGACAGATCTTGCGGACAAGCTTGACGAGGTGCGCACCGATGAGCGAAACCCTACTTTGAATACACAGGAAGTTATTGAAGTGTTGCTACGGTATCAAAGTGACGCGCAGCATACATCTGTATCCCAGACATTGCGCTGTGAAGTGCTGAGCCAAGGATATAAAGCTGGTTTTCTTGATGTGCATATTTATGAAGATGCATTACGTGCCGTTAAAAGATGGCATGATCAAGGGCGTCGACTTTACGCCTGCGAAACATTCAGCAAAAAGGAACAGGATCTCTTATTAGCCTCTGCGCAACCTAATATCAGCACTATATTTTCCGGCTTTTTTGAGCTGCATAATGGTGAACAAACCACATCACACAGCTATGAAAGAATTGCTGCGGAAATTGGATTAACCCCTTCAGGTATTCTCTATCTTACAGATGACCCGGAAGAGGCATTAAGCGCTTCTGATGCAGGAATGAAGACAATTATTATTGATCGTCAAAATAGCATAGAAAACGCACATGGGCTGCGCATTGAATCTGATTGTGATCGCATTTGTCTGCAAGAAACTGTGCCAGCATAGCATAAGCTCCAGAAGATAGCATAAGCTTCACAAGGGTGTCTCAGAACAATGTCCCATAAGAACACATCAAAGGAAAAGCAGGCAGTTTATATTCACTGGTTCCGGCAGGATTTGCGCTTGCGCGACAATCTGTCTTTGACCAGAGCGTGGCAATGCACTGCGAAAGAAAACAGCGCCAAACTCCTTCCGGTTTATATTCTTGATGAGGAAAATGCCGGTTCTTTGAAGCATGGTGGTGCATCTCGCTGGTGGCTGAGCCAGTCTCTTGCAAATCTCGATAAGGAGCTATACGGATTACTCAGCATTTATAAAGGCGATGCTCATGAGATAATTTGCAAATATCTAATGCAGCATTTTCTTATAAAAGGAGTGTTTTGGAATCGATGCTATGAGCCTTGGCATCTTTCGCACGATAACAAAATCGAGAAAACGCTTAAATCACACAACATTGAGGTCAAAAGCTTTAATAGCGCTTTATTGTGGGAGCCTTGGGATGCCCTCAAAAAAGATGGAACGCCTTACAGGGTTTTCACACCTTTTTATAAAAACGGGTGTCTCGATAATGAAAAGATCCCCCGCGAACCCCTTGCAGCGCCTTCACTGGAAAAAACAAAAATCATCTGCCATGCTGCGGCCATGGGTTTGAATAACACGAACCTCTTACCCCAGAGAAAATGGGCAAAGAAGCTGGAACCACACTGGCATATTGGAGAGCAGGGCGCGCAAGAGTGTCTGGAAAAATTTATCCAAACCGGATTGGGTGGATATGAACAAGGGCGCAATTATCCAGCACGCACCAAAGTTTCGCGCTTGTCACCATATTTGCACTTCGGAGAAATATCGCCCCACCAGATAAGGGAGAAGATTTCAAAATTTGGCGATGAAACAAATCCTGATATTAAAACCTTTATAAAGGAACTGATATGGCGGGAATTTTCTTACAATATACTATATCATGAACCGTATCTGCCTGAACAAAATCTTCAAAGCAAATTTGATAACTTCCCCTGGCAAAACAATCAGGAGCATCTAAAAGCATGGCAAAAGGGCATGACGGGCTACCCGATAGTCGATGCCGGTATGCGTGAGCTGTGGCAGACAGGCTATATGCATAACCGCGTGCGCATGATTGTCGGCTCTTTTCTCGTCAAGAACCTTATGTTGCACTGGAGACACGGCTTTAAGTGGTTCTGGGATTGTCTTGTTGACGCGGATTTGGCAAATAACGCGGCAAACTGGCAATGGGTTGCAGGGTGCGGAGCAGATGCCGCACCGTACTTTCGTATATTTAATCCCGTGACCCAGAGTAAAAAATTTGATCCCGAGGGCACATATATAAAGAGATATATTCCCGAACTTAAAAAGCTATCGAATAAAGAAATCCACGAACCGTGGAATGTGCCTGTGAGCCACAAAAAAGATTACCCCGAACCGATAGTGGATTTAAAAGCCTCCCGCGAAAGGGCATTGGTAGCCTTTCAAAGCCTAAAAAAACCTTGATTTATTCTGCGACCTTATATATTGTCGCGCGCAAGTTGCAGAGGTAAGTTCCCTGTAGATGTGGAAGGCCGTCATACAAAAGATCCATGTATGAGCCGCACCACAAAATCTCCAACGCTATTGATATAAGGAGAAAAACAATGGCAAAGAAAGTTTCAGGTTATATTAACCTGACAATTACGGGTGGCGCTGCCAACCCGTCTCCGCCAGTTGGCCCGGCTTTGGGGCAGCACGGCGTTAACATCATGGAATTTTGTAAGGCATTTAACGCCAAGACAGAAGACAGTAAGGGGATTCCTATTCCTGTTGTGATTACTGTCTATGAAGACCGTTCCTTTGATTTTATTACAAAGACTCCTCCAGCGAGCTATTTCTTGAAGCAGGCCGCCAAAGTACAAAGCGGCTCCAGCAATCCTAGCCGCGAGACAGCCGGACAGGTTCGCCGTTCCCAGATCAAGACGATTGCTGAGAAGAAAATGCCCGATTTGAACGCAAATGATATAGAGGCAGCAATGAAAATTATTGAAGGCTCGGCGCGTTCCATGGGCATCGAAGTCGTGGAGGGTTAGATCAATGACACAAAAAAGCAAGAAAACAAAGAGCTTTATAGAGAAAGTAGACCGCAGCAAATTCTACCCGCTGGGAGATGCAATCGCACTTCTCAAGGATTGCGCCAAAGAACGCAAGTTCGATGAAACAATTGAGGTGGCCATGAATCTGGGCGTTGATACCAAGCATGCTGATCAACAGGTGCGCGGTATGGTTACGCTTCCAAACGGAACAGGGGCAACGGTGCGCGTGGCGGTATTTGCCAAGGATGATAAAGCCAAAGAAGCGCAAGACGCTGGAGCTGATATTGTCGGCGCGGAGGATCTTCTTGAGAAAATCCAAAATGGCATGCTTGATTTTGATCGTTGTATCGCAACGCCTGACATGATGGCGCTTGTAGGACGCGTGGCTAGAATTTTGGGGCCAAAAGGTTTAATGCCTAACCCAAAACTTGGAACAGTCACACCCGATATTGAAAAGGCTGTGAAAGACGCCAAAGGCGGGGCGCTCGAATTTCGCGCTGAAAAAGCGGGCATTGTTCACGCCCGTATTGGCAAGGCATCATTCGATGATAAGAAGCTGGCCGAAAATGTTAGCGCATTTGTAGAAGCAATCAAAAAAGCAAAACCATCCGGCGCCAAGGGAACATATATACAAAAAATTTCTCTGTCTTCAACAATGGGTCCGGGCATTAAGATTGATCTGGAGAGTGTGGCATAAAAACCGCCGCAACAAGAACAAATTAAAGGCGCTTGATTTTTTATCAGGCGCCTTTCTTATGGTAGTTAATTCCAAAAAAAATCAGTGATAATAAGAAAAATCACAAGAAGCAGGGCTTTGACCATGTACATATATATAGTTTGGCAAAGGAATCTCATGGCTTTTTCTTAATCCCTCTATTGTAAGTCCGCTACTTTGATAAAGTTTGCTATGCGATGTTGTGAAGGGGCACAGCCGGGCGATTAGTAATGTGCGGAAAAATTCAACAGCATTAAATCGTCCGGTGTCATGAGCATCCTCAACCAGCGCATGCATGTTTTGGGAAAAGGATGTATTATTGAGTATCTCCTCTACGGTCAGACCGTTTTTGGGATAGGGGCGGGAAAAATCAAAACATGTGAAATAATCATGCTGGATTGCAGCATTTAATGTCCTTGGAGACACGCCCATACTTTTTATGCCATCAACGAAATCTTGAACGGCAGGATCATCCATCAAGGTTTTAAGAAAAATGGAATCAGCCAATAAGCCTTGTTTATCAAATCGAAATTCGGCATCAAGAGTTTGGCTCGTATCCACGACGCGATCAGCGGAATCGATTAGAAAATCTGCAACGCCCTGAGCCGACCCTGTAATATATGAATCAATAGAACGCATGACATTTCTCCTTCTTATCGCCTTCCTCATCCTTAACATAATATACCACAAATCAAAGGACTTTACCTAATTTTGCAGCAAGAAAAAGATTTGCGGGCGCAGCATAAGTTATGTAAATAATTGACGCATTTTAGATTGGTACTATTATGTATTTTCCGAAGAAATAAAAAAATAACTTGACCACTTAACGAAACCCCTTTATAAACCGCTCCCAGATTAAAGATATCTGTCCAAGACTGTAGGCGTCTTCATATACGGGAGTAAGCCCTGCATAGATAGAAAAAAAGTTTCTGTAACAATCTGCTGGTCATCGCAGAAAAAATAGAGACATTTTCATTTGGACAGTGGCTTTTATAAAGTAAAGCCGCTTTTTTTGTTTTTTAAAACGAATAAGAACAATTAAAATTTTAGGAGCAAGACCCATGGGCATGAGCCGGGCACAAAAAGAAGTCGAAATCAAAGAGCTAAACGAGCGTTTTACAAATGATGAGTTGGTTGTCGTTACACACTACTCAGGTTTGAACGTTGCAGAAATAAGCCAGTTGCGCACGCAGCTACGTGAGGAGGGTGCATCTTTCAAGGTAACAAAGAACTCTCTGACAAAGCTTGCTCTTAAAGGCACAAAGTTCGAAGCTTTGAACGATATGTTTACAGGGCCAACAGGTGTGGCCACATCAAAAGATCCGGTTGCTGCAGCAAAAGTTGCTCATAAGTTTGCCAAGGGGAATAAGAACCTTGTCATTATTGGCGGCGCTTTGGGTGAAATGGTGCTTGATGCAAGTGGCGTTGAGGCAATTGCCAAACTGCCATCACTTGATGAGCTACGCTCTAAACTGGTTGGTCTGCTTCAGGCACCTGCAACAAAACTGGCTGGCCTTATGCAGGCACCAGCGCGCGATCTTGTAGGAGTTACCAAGGCATATGGCGAAAAAGGATAATTGGAAAATAAAAAGTTTAAAACAGCAAAATTATTACAAAGTTTAAAAAAGGAGAAAATATTATGGCTGCTGATTTGGAAAAAATTGTTGAACAACTCTCAGAACTAAGCGTGCTTGAGGCTGCTGAGCTTTCAAAGCTTCTTGAAGAGAAATGGGGCGTAACGGCTGCTGCCGCTGCACCTGTTGCTGTAGCTGCTGCTGCGGGCGACGACGCAGGCGCTGCTGAAGAAAAAACAGAATTCGATGTTGTGCTTGAAGCCGCTGGCGGTAACAAGATTTCAGTGATTAAAGAGGTGCGCGCAATTACAGGCCTTGGCTTGAAAGAAGCCAAAGAACTGGTCGAAGCTGGCGGTAAGGCTGTCAAAGAAGGCGCATCTAAGGATGAAGCTGAAGAAATCAAAGGCAAGCTTGAAGCTGCAGGCGCCACCGTAGCTCTAAAATAGAGCTGCAAAAAAATAGCATGATACATTTCCCGTTTTTATGAAAGCGGGGAATGTCTTTTTGATTGTTAGTCCATAATAGAGGTTGACATTGTCTCTATATTAGGCGATACAAGCTAACAAAGTTTTTCGGGATAGACGTGATACCGGTATTGATACGGCCCTTGTTAAAGGAAAATAACGTTATAAAAGTTTAAAACCACTCTGACATTTGGAAAGAAGATGTCAGATTGTGGTCATTTTTGCGTGCTATAGGCGCTTTCTTTTTTGTCTAAGTCTGGAAAAGAGAGCTTGAAACAGCAGGCATACATTTTAAGACATATATAAATGCATATATAAATAAGGTAGGATCATCATGTGCGCAGCTAAAGCCAAAACCCCAAATAAGAATAAAGAGTACATAGCCGCTAACTCCATAGAGAGCTACACAGGAAAAAAGCGGGTTCGCCGTAACTTCGGTGATATTATCGAAGTAGCGCAGATGCCAAACCTCATAGAGCTTCAGCGCGAATCATACGAGCGCTTCCAGCAAAGAGATATTCCAGCCGACCAAAGAGAGATTACAGGCTTGCAGGAAGTTTTTGCTTCTGTGTTCCCCGTCCGTGATTTCGGTGATAAGGCCGAGATTGACTTTGTAAAATATGAATTTGAAGAACCCAAATATGATGTCGAGGAATGTCAACAACGCGGAATGACCTACGCCGCGCCGTTGCGTGTCACATTGCGCTTGTCGGTCTTTGATGTTGATGAAGAAACGGGATTGCGCTCTATCCGTGATATCAAGGAACAAGATGTTTACATGGTTGATATGCCCATGATGACTGATAACGGAACATTCGTTGTAAATGGTACAGAGCGTGTGATTGTCTCCCAGATGCACCGCTCCCCCGGCGTCTTTTTCGATCACGATGGCGGTAAAGGTCATGTTTCCGGTAAATATTTATTTTCTGCGCGCGTTATTCCCTACCGTGGGTCATGGCTTGATTTTGAATTTGATGCCAAGGATTTAATGTATGTGCGTATTGACCGCCGCCGTAAATTGCCGCTTACGACATTTTTGCGCTGTCTTGATAGCACAGAGACCGAAAAGCTGCGCGCCGAAGCTGAGGAAAATGATGAGGAGATTGATCCATTGATGGTGCAGGGAATGTCCAATGAGGAAATTCTTGCAAATTTTTATGAGACTGTATCTTACACAAAGACCAAAAAGGGCTGGAAAACAGGCTTTAATGGTGAGCGCTTGCGTGGCACAAAAATGCTCTTTGATCTTGTTGATGCCAAATCAGGCAAGGTCGTCATGGAAGAAGGCGAAAAAATGACAGCCAGAAAAGCCAAGAAATTAGCAGAGGACGGGCTTGAAGAGATCATCGTACAGGAATCACAGCTCCTTGGCTGCTTTCTGGCAAAAGATGTTTTCGACACGAGTACAGGTGTTGTGATGTTCGAGGCGGGATACGAGCTGGAAGAAGGTGACTTTGAAAGGCTGACTGAAGCGGGTGTAGAACAAGTCGATCTTCTGGGAATAGATTACATGAATGTCGGCCCGTATTTACGTAATACCCTTACAGCCGATAAGTGTGATACACGTGAAGAAGCGCTGATTGACATATATCGTGTTATGCGCCCGGGCGAGCCGCCAACGGTAGAATCGGCGCAGGCTCTGTTTAATTCTCTGTTCTTTGATGCTGAGCGTTATGATTTGTCACCGGTGGGACGCGTAAAAATGAATGCGCGTCTGGATCTGGATGCGGATGACCAGTTCCGTGTCTTGTGCAAAGCCGACATTTTGGCAATCGTTAAATATATGCATGACTTGAAGGATGGTCAAGGTGAAGTTGATGACATTGATAACCTCGGAAATCGCCGCGTGCGTTCAGTGGGTGAGTTGATGGAAAATCAGGTGCGTATCGGATTGCTGCGCATGGAGCGTGCTATTCGTGAGCGCATGAGTTCTGTTGAAATTGATACTTACATGCCCCATGACCTGATCAACTCCAAACCCGCGCAGGCCGCTGTGCGTGAATTCTTTGGCTCATCACAGCTTTCGCAGTTTATGGATCAGACCAACCCGTTATCAGAAATCACTCACAAGCGCCGCTTATCAGCCTTGGGGCCAGGTGGTTTAACGCGTGAGCGCGCCGGTTTCGAAGTCCGCGACGTGCACCCGACGCATTATGGACGTATCTGCCCGATTGAAACACCCGAAGGGCCGAACATCGGTTTGATTAATTCACTGGCAACATTTGCTCGCGTGAATCAGTACGGATTCATCGAAAGCCCTTACCGTAAGGTCGAAGATGGCAAGGTAACCCCCGAGGTTGTTTATATGTCCGCTATGGAAGAGGCGAGATATACTGTCGCGCAGGCCAACGCGGTTCTAACAAAGGATGGCGGCTTTGAAAA
>JBKHBN010000016.1:0-37547 GCA_046542355.1 Alphaproteobacteria bacterium
AGAATCGCATGCTTTCTCATGCAAGGGAATCTTTTGTTTGGTCTATACCACTAGGCGGCTTTTTTATAGTTTTGCTCAATATGGTTGTGTTGATCATGATTTATGCCTGATACGTTATCTTTGGATGATGCGGTGTTTGCATCAGTGCGGATTGTGTTTAGGAAGCTTTCAACAGCGGCTTTGAGGTTTTCCGAGAGCTGTGCGACTTCTTTTGATGCATCGAGAACGGAATCTGAAGAGCTGCGGGTTTCTCCGGCGCCTTTTTGTACATCCAGAATGACCTGTGATACCTGCTGGACGCCATTTGATGCTTCGGCTACGCTGCGCACAATTTCATTGGTTGTGGCGTTTTGCTCTTCAGCAGCGGCAGAGATGCCTGTGACGGATGAATCAATATCGGCAACGTTTTTGATGATGCGCTCCATGGCAACGACCGACTCACGCGTGGCGTTTTGAATGTCAGTGATGCGGGTATTGATTTCTTCTGTTTTTTGACCGGTCTCGCTTGCCAGCTTTTTCACTTCTTCGGCAACAACCGCAAAGCCTCTACCGGCTTCACCGGCGCGCGCGGCCTCAATTGTTGCGTTTAGAGCCAGCAGGTTGGTCTGCTCGGCAATATCCTGAATGGCGACAACGACCTCACCGATATTTTGCACAAGCTCGTTGAGGTTGCCGACGGTCACATTTGCACTTTGTGCATTTTGCGCCGTGTCGTTGGATTGTGTCTTGGCTGAGGATATCTGCGTGACAATTTCTGATATGCTTGCCGACATTTCCTCCATCGCGGAGGCCACGGTATTGACGTTTGCGCTGGCTTCGCTTGAAGAATTAACCACGGCGTCACTTGATTGTGATGTTTGCTCGGATATTTCCTTCATGCCCTGGGCGGAGGATTGCAGCTCTGTTGAGGCAGAGGCCAGAGAACCGATGAAGCCGCCGATCTGGGCGTCGAATTCATTTGCAAGATCAAGCATCATTTTTTTGCGTTCTTCTTCTGCGCGGCGTTTGTTTTCTGCTTCGCGCTGCGCCATTTCTCTTGCGTTGGCGAGCTTGATGTTGAGATCTTTTAAGGCTTTGGCCATATCGCCGATTTCATCGGCTCTGTTGTCATCGGTGACCTCGATTGTGCGGTCTTCGGTGAGATCCTTGAGGCCGCCTGCAATCCGCGTGAGTGGGGTGGTCAAGCTGCGGATGATTGTAAATCCAAGAATCCCTACAAACAGAAAGCCGATGAAAATGAACATACCAATGGTTTTGAGCTGCTCGCCGAAGGCTTTGTCAACATCGTCTACGTAGATCCCGGAGCCGACAACCCATTGCCATTCAGGAATCGCTATGACATAGGAGATTTTGGGCACAGGCTTGTCGCTTCTGTTGGTATCAAGCCACATATAATCAACAAAACCGTGACCTTCTGCTTTTGCCACTTTGGCCATTTCTACAAAGAGTCTTTTACCATTCTCGTCTTCTTTATTGCTCAGGTCTGTGCCGTTTAGTGAGGGTTTCATGGCATGCATGACCATGCGGGCATTATAATCATTAATCCAGAAGTAATTGTCTCCGTCATAGCGCAGTTCACTGATCAGTCGTTTGGCCAGGTTTTTAGCTTGCTCTTCTTCTAGCTCTCCGTTTTTATATTTTTCCAGTGTTGATAAAATCAGACTATCTGCGACCTTAACGACCTCCTGAACCTGTATTCTGCGGTCTTCCATCATTGTGTGTTTATATTCTTTAAGCATCAGGCCGGCGACAGCTATGAGTGCCAGAAAGGCTGTGGCGATCAGCAAATTGAGCTTTTTTGCAATTTTTATGTCTTTGAGGGTCATGGTCTTGTATTTCCTTTACTTTGGTATTTTGCTCTTTAATTTTAGCTGTTGAGTATACGCAGGATCATAAACAGGGTGGGGAGACATGTTATCGCTGGAACGTGATGTTATCTTAAAATATTATTCCCTAGATTGGAGTATTCTTTTTTTTATTATTTGACAACAGCGGGGGATGGGGCGTGTTAGAATCGGATGTCAGTTTTGCGGGTTATTTTTAGTATTCTATAATTATTTGTGTAATAAAAGAACACTTTATTATGGTTTCTTATGATATTGTTTTATTTATTATTTTTAAATTTTCTCTAATTTATTTTCTTATGCTTTATTTTATCATAGGTTGTTTTATTGTGCCTGGAGCATCTTTTTATTGGCCTTTTATTTGTTTTGTGGATTATTCCTTTCTTTTTTGCGCAAGATCCGCACATGGGAAGCGGCCTGAGCATGCCGGGCAGGCGTAAGACGATAATTTATCTAATGTTTCCAGATAGATCCATGTCCCTTCTGTTCGTATTCCTGTTTCCTTTTTCAATTTTGAGAGCGCTCGGGAGAATGTTTCTGGCTGCATACCAAGGCGTGCGGCTAACAGCATTTTGTCGTAGGGCAGGTTAATGGCAAGTGAATCGTTTTGTTGATTTTGGAACTGGCGCAGGAGAAAGCATCCTATCCTTTGGGACGTGGTTTGCGTTGAGCGGTGTTCCAGTTCTCTTTCTCTTTGATGGTATTGGTGTGCTACGGTCTGTAGCATCGCGACTGCCAGATCGTTGTGGGTGTGAATGGCCTCGCGCAGGTCGGATAGAGGGAGTGATATTATTGTTCCGGGCTGTACGATTTCAGCGCTGTAGGGGTATGTTTCTTCTTCAAGAACAAGTGTGTGGGCGAAGATATCACCTTTTGTCAGTACGTCTATTGTAGCTTGCGTTCCGTCGAGCGTTTCGCGGAAGAGTTTCACATGTCCGTTTTTGATGATGTAATAATTCTGCGCTTTGTCGCCATGAATAAAAAGGACTTTGCCTTTTTTGTGTTTGCTTGCATGTGCCTGTTTTGCAATGTTTTGCAGCAGGGGTGGGGGCGTGTTTTTAAATATGGAGATTCTTGCAAGTGTTTTTACGATGTCATCCATGGTTTGATTTTCTTTTGTGTCTATATTTCTTGCGGCATGTAATCTTAGGTTATTCTTTCATGACTTGTTTGTTGATAAAAGTCAATTCTTTGGCGCACGGATGTATGAGGGGTGTTTTGTGAATAATGTGGAAATATGTATGTGGATTGCGCTTTGAAAACAATCCTTTCTCTTGCTCCTGTTTGAAAATCGCGTAACATTATTGTGCAAGGATATTTTTCTTACAGGGGATTTGTATGTTTAAATCGTTGGTGCGGTGCTTGTTTTTGCGGCTCGGTGTTTTTCTTTTTCTTTTCGCATCTATTGCGGCAGGAAACAGCACTTTTTCCCAAGAAATATCGGACCTAAACGTTTTGCAAAAGGAGCTTGAAGACAAGCAGGCAAAGCTTGATTCTTATGAGCCAATGCTGCTTGATAATATGTTTGATGATGAAACTCTGTTTGAGACAAGGCAGGATGTTAAATCTTTGCGTGCGCGTTCAGAAGAGATTCAGGGCCTTGTGGTGCCTCTTGATGTTTCTGTAAATGCTGATTTATCCGATATTGGTGATCCTCCTGATGAGGAAAGCGGAATGGAGGAGCCGGAAAATATCCGGCAGCTGCGCGAGAAGCTTACAAAAGAAAGCCTGATGATTAAAGGGATTTTAACGCAGGCCGAGGCGCTTAGTTCCAAATCTACACGCTTTCTTGAGCAACTTGCAGCGCTTCGCCGGGCGCAGTTTGTTGATAAAATTCTTGAAAATAGTGTTTCTCCGTTTAATGCCAAGCTGTGGGAGGAGGTTCAGGGGGATAAGATAAAAGTTATGAAGAGCCTGCGGGATGGCTGGGCTTTTTTGTTCTCCGGTGAAGGGCTTAATGGAAATGCCGAAGTGATGACTGTGCTGCGTTTGATCGGCGGGGCTCTGGCTTTGGTGTTTTTTCTAATTGTGATGGTGAATACACGGATTTTACGCCGTGATATTCGTGCCATGAAAGATCCGACGCTTAACCGGAAATTGCGTCATGTCGGCCTTAATATTTCGATTGCTATGGGCGTTACTGTCTTTGGTTTGTTTTTGATGGTTTTTGTGGCCGAGCAGCATGCTGTTCTTGAAGGTCTTGAGACAAACTTGCTTTACCGTGTGCTGGGCGCTGGTCTTTTTCTGATATATGGCGTTACAAACACATGGTTTTTGATGATTAGCGGGGTTATACGCAAAAAGGTCGGTCTTTTGGGTATGGCGGTGGTTGTTTTATATTTTATTGATTTTGTGTTTCTGGTTGTCGGACGTCATCTTGGTGTGCCTGTTGAGCTTGTTATCGTCCAAAGCTTTTTATCGACAATATTGTTTTCTGTTTTGTTGCTGGTTTTTTCTATTGCGCTTGTGCGCCGTGAGGAGGAGCGCCGCGTGTTTTTGTTTAAGCGCCGGTTTTTCTATATCAGCGCTATTATCGGTGTTTTTATTTTTGTTGCCAATGCGCTGGGCTATGTTGCGCTGACGCGCTTTGTGTTTGAGCAAACCGTGTTGTTGACCAATTTCTTTGTCGGTGCGTTGATTTTGCGTGCGATGATTTATCCTGTGTTGGTGTGGATTGAGCATTTCTTTTATAGCAATCCGGATAAAGAGGATAATCTGGCTTTGTTCTGGCTTGTTTTCTTGACTGATACCATGCTTGTTCTTTTATCCCTGCCTTTGGTTGCGGCCATTGTGGGGGTTGAGTGGGAAGGGATCAAGCTTCTGATCTATCAATCAATTTCCGGCATCAAGGTGGGCGGTATTACAATTTCCCTGATAAGCATGGCTTCGGCTGTCTTGTTGTTTATTGGCCTTTTGTTTCTAACGCGTTTTATACAAAGAATGCTGGCGCAAAATGTGCTACCCAAGACTCGCATGGAAGAGTCTGTGCGGTTTTCTTTTATTCAGATTGTCGGGTATTTCGGGCTTACCATTTCCTTGATGGCGGCTGTTTCTTCGGTCGGGTTTGATTTGAGTAATCTGGCTTTGATTGCTGGTGCTCTTTCTGTTGGTATCGGTTTTGGCTTACAAAGTATTGTCAATAATTTTGTCTCTGGCCTGATTTTATTGTTTGAGCGTCCGATCAAGGTCGGGGACTGGGTTATATTGACTTCCGGTGAGGGCGTGGTCAAACGTATCAGTGTGCGGGCAACCGAAATTGAAACGCTCGATCGTACGGCAATTATTATTCCTAATTCCGAGCTGATTAGTTCCTCGGTCAAGAACTGGACGCACAGGGATCGTATGGGACGCCTCATGATTGTTGTCGGGGTGTCTTATAAATCTGATCCGCAGCGCGTTCATGATGCTTTGTTAGATGTCGCTAAAAATAGTGATCTTGTGATGAGCAGTCCGCTGCCAGCGGTTATTTTCCAGGATTTTGGTGATAGTGCTCTTATATTTGAGCTGCGTGTTTTTATTCGTAATGTTACCGATCGATTCAGGATAGCTACGCAGCTGCGGCTTGATATCTGGCAGAGGCTGAAAGAAGAGGGAATCGAGATACCTTTTCCTCAGCGCGACATTCATATTCGCAGTGCTGAAGGCCTCGATAGAGAAGAGGTCATGACGGCATTTCTGAAAGATGGGCTCAAAGAACAAGCCTAGAACACAAGAGGAACGAAGGCTTGCGTATGTGCTTGACTTTTCCTTTCGTTTTTTGTAATAATTGATTCGTGGAGGCGCCTAATGTTGGGTCTTCAGAAAATATGTAACCTTGCTTAAATTAAGGAGGAAACGATGAATAATTTAGCAACTTTTACACCCTTAATGCGTCAAACTGTTGGATTCGACCGGTTTAATGACCTGTTTGAAACACTTCTGGATGATAAAGAAGACCGGTTTGAGGCTTACCCCCCTTATAACATTGAGAAGATTGGCGATGATGAGTACCGCATCACGGTCGCGGTGGCCGGTTTTGATGAAGGTGATATCAATATCGTCGCACAGGATGATCGTTTGAGCATCTCAGCTTCTCGCGTTGATAAGGAGAAGGGAGAGGGGCGCACTTATCTTCATAGAGGGATTGCACAGCGCAGTTTTGAGCGGATTTTCCGTCTGGCTGATCATATCCG
Source organism: Alphaproteobacteria bacterium (assembly GCA_046542355.1). GTDB lineage: Bacteria > Pseudomonadota > Alphaproteobacteria > Micavibrionales > Micavibrionaceae > UBA1672. The sequence goes on from JBKHBN010000016.1 coordinate 6,017, forward strand.
GGTTGTGGATGCGACCATGGAAAACGGTCTTTTGACGGTGTCGTTGATGCGCGAAATTCCTGAGGAGAAAAAGCCGCGCATGATCCCGATTAATGGAAAAGGATCAGATGAGTCCAAGGGCGGTCTTTTGTCCAAGAAGAAAGGGAAATAACTGGTTTGTTTTATCCAATTTTGGAATGAAACTGGTTTAAGCTTTATTATTCAGGCGCATCTGTAGTGGTGCGCCTGATTTCTTTGTCATTGTTTTGTTGCTCCTTTTTATAGAATTATGGTGCGTTTCAAAGGTTAAAATTTTTTTATTTTTTTTTATTTTTTTGTAACGTTTTCATTACAGGCGGGGAATGTATGATTGTAAGCATGCAAAAGGCTTACACATTTTAACCCAAATGACTTTAAAGACTGCAGGAAGGCCTTCTCTCTTACTACTTCTCTTCTCCCTAAAAAACACACATAACCCAAGGGAGAAGGCCTTCATTTTTTTGTTATTTTTCTGATATCTCCCCCGACTATCTTTATTTTTTCTTTTGTTCTTGGTTAGAAAATCCGCTACATCTTAGGTATAGGATTTTTAAAACAGGAAATGTGAGGCTTTGATATTATGTCTGCTGTGAAGAAAACTGTGAAGATTGTTTTGTTTTTGTTTAGCGCTCTTGTGTTGCTTGTCATCGGGGGCGGTATTTATCTTTATATGAATATTAATTCCATTACCAAGGATTATTCCGAGCGGGCGGCCAGTGATGCACTCGGGGTTCCGGTGACGATTGGGGAGATGGACATTCTTCTTGAGGATATGAAGGTGGTGGTTCGTGATGTTGCTGTGGCCAATCCGGAAGGGTATCGTAATGCGCATGCTATTACGATCAAGAATATTATGCTTGACGGGGAGAGTTTTTCGCCGCAGCATCTTACGTTTTCTTCGGTTGATGTTGATGGCACGGATGTTTTTCTGGAAGTTAGTCAAAATGGCCTTAACCTTGGGGCGCTGCAAAAGGCAACAGCGCAAGAGTTGCAAGATGGAGAGGGTGAGGCGCAAACAGCAGACTCTACGGCGGCAAAGGTTATTGTGCGGCGGTTTTCGCTTACCGGTGCCAAGTTAACGCCAAGTGTGACGCATTTGCCTTCTCGGGATTTTTCTGCTGTTGAGGTTCCTGATATTCGTTTATCCGATATTGGTGAAAAAGAAAACGGAGTGGTCGCCGAGGAAGCAATAGCCCAGATTATGAATGTTGTTATCAAAGAAGTAGCGAAGACGGCCAATCGCGAGGGATTTTTAAAAGGATTGCCGTTTGAATATGTTAACAAGATGGGTGTAAGCTTTGGCGAGGTGTTTCAAAAGAATCTCAAAGAGAGCTACAAGAAAGAGGTTAACAAGTTTAAGGAAGGGTTTGATTCTATCAAGGGTATGTTCGAATAGTGCTTCTTTTTTTTCATATGACAGGATTTCTTATAACGAGATGAGTGATGAATAATGCGCTTGAGACATTGTTTTTTGCATTGGAAAACGATACTGAACAATTCGAAAACAAAAATATCCTGTTTTTAAATTCTATGTATCACAGGTGTTTACAAGACTCTTCTAATATTCATTTTTCTTTGTTTCAGCATTTCAGGCCTTATGCACAAAAATTAGAAGATCACGGCTTTGAGGTCTGTTCTTCTTATGAAGAGGTTGCACAAAGTTCTTATGGTGTGTGTTGTTTATTGCTTCCTAAAAATATGCAAGAGGCGCGTTATTTGATAGCAGTAGCCTTGCGTTCGCTTTGCACGGGCGGCGTCTTATTTTGTGCAGCGGATAATAAAGCCGGGGGGAGCCGCCTTCAGGTTCTTATGCGGGAATTTGGGTTTGGTGAGGTTGCGTCATTTAGCAGGAATAAAGCGCGGGCGGTGCGTGTTTGTAAGGGCAACCAGGGCTTAGTCGATTGTGATGTTTTGGCGCGCGTTGTTGAAGGGGCTATCGAAAAAGGCGGTGTGCAGTCTGTAATTGATGGGCGGTTTGTCTCGCGCCCGGGCGTTTATGGATGGAATAAGATTGATGAGGGTTCTAAAATTCTGGCGCAGTGTTTGCCGTCAGATTTTTCGGGCCGCGTGGCGGATTTCGGGTGCGGCTATGGATATTTATCGGATGTGTTGTTGGTACATAATGCGAAGATAGAGGTATTACACTGCGTTGATGCAGATCAGCGTGCGCTTGATGTTTGTGCGCTTAATCTACAAAAATATGATGCGTGTGAGATATATTATCATTGGCTTGATCTGGGGCTTGATCTGGCAGAACCCCGTGATGTTTTTGATCATTTGGATTGTGTTGTTATGAATCCACCTTTCCATGAGGGGAAAAAAACAGATATTCAGTTGGGGAGAGCTTTCATTGTGCGCGCTCATGAGTCGCTGCGTAAAGGGGGTAGGTTATGGATGGTGGCTAATGCGCATCTTGCTTATGAGGCGGTTTTAAAACAACATTTCCGCTTCGTTGATAGACATTATGAGGGGCAGGGTTTTAAAGTTTATGAGGGTATTAAGTAGGATTTCTTGATTTTATTCTTCTGCCTGTCGACTATTTTCAGTCTCGTTTCCGGCCTCAACTTCATTTTCGGCTTCAGCTTCATTTTCGGTTTCGCTTTCCGCCAGCGTTTTGGCTTTTTTGATCCGTTTTTCCGCGGCGGCTTTTTCTGCAGCCAGTTCTGCTTGAAATTCGTGATCCATTTCAACGTCTTTAAGGTTTGTTGAGGGATCATAGGCTTTCTTTTCTTCCTTATCCCCGGGTTTTGCCTCGCCCTTTAGCACTGCAATTTTTTCCTCTATATCAACTACAAGTCTTTCATCGTGCATGGCTTTTGCATTTAACCCCGTTTCACGGGCGACCATATAGTACACGGATTCTTGTGAGACTTCGGTGTTAATGCCGTGGCAAAAAACATGGTATGCCATAGCAGCATCAGCGGTGATGATGGATTTATCCGGCTGGTTTCTGCGGCGCATATGTTCTTCTGTCAGGTAGACAATCAGCATCAGGTTTTCATCTGATATTGTGACGCGGTGGTGTTTTTGTAGCCCTGGGCGTATGTTTTTCATGATTTCATATGTTTCAGGAATGTTTGGCTGTTTCAGGGAGATTTTCTGAAAACGCCGATCAAGCGCCGGGTCTGCGGCAACAAACATTCTATATTCATCGAGCGTTGTTGCGCCAATGACCATCAGGTCACCTTGCGTGAGGTATGTTTTGATTGTATCGGACAAGCCCGCATATGAGCTTCCCGGACAGCCGGGCATGATTTGGTGAATTTCATCCATAAAGAGAATGATTTTTTGTTCGTTCGGGTTTTGGTAGCGTTCGGCAAGGGCTTTCATGAAAGGCAAAAAGCGTGACTGGAATTCTGCGCGGGAGGATGTTCCAGAGGCCATGCGCGAGAGATCCACTTCGATGACGCGGGCGTTTTTGATTAAATCAGGGACATCTCCGGCATTTATTTTTTGTGAAAGCCCCACGACAGCGGCAGACTTACCTACACCGGCTCCGGCCAGAAAGCAGACATTCTTACGGCCTCTTTGGAGCAAGATAAGGATGGCATCATCGATTTCCTTATCACGGCCCGTGATCGGGTCGTATCTTCCAGCGCGATCGAGCGCTGTGAAGTCGTTACAATACAGGCGGATCAGTTCGGAGAATTCCTCGTCAGATACCAGATAATCCCATTGTTCTGTCATAGCTATCCTTAAAAAGCTTTGTTATGTATGTGAAATCAAGATACGCGAAGCGGTATTATTGTAGCAATACTTTCCGGCCAAGAGTAACTGTAAATTCTTAACGTGCTCTTAAAGCGGAGCCTTATTCAGCCTATAAACGTTGAAAAGAAGTGCCGCGTAGCCCTTGTGCGTATAGTGCGGCGGTAAGGTCACCATAGAGGATACAGTTTGTCAGCTCTTTTTGTACGGTTTCTTTCGGGTGATAGCCAATGCCCAGCCCTGCTTTTTTGAGCATTGGCAGGTCATTTGCGCCATCGCCGATGGTCAGGCAGTCTTGTGGGGTAATGTTCATCTTTTCAATATGGTGCTCAAGATATTTGACCTTCGCATGTTTGTCGAGGATGGGATCTTGCACACGTCCGTTGAGTTTTTCATTTTCAATGCCCAGTGTGTTGCCGTAGTGAAAGTGGAAGCCGCATAGACTGGCAACGCGCTCGGTAAATATTGTGAAGCCACCGGAAACGAGGACGCAGCGCGCTGTGTTGATGTTCATTGTTCGTATGAGTGTTTTTGCACCGGGGCTTAATGTAGTGGCTCTTAGCGTTTCTTGCAGGGCTTTTGTTTCAAGCCCTTTAAGCAGGCCAACGCGTTCACGCAAGGCATTGTGGAAGTCAAGCTCTCCGTTCATGGCGCGGGCTGTGATTTGAGCTATTTGCTCTTTGATACCGGCAAAGTCGGCAAGTTCATCGAGCGTTTCTGTTGTGACGATGGTGCTGTCCATGTCTGCCAGCAGGAGTTTTTTTAAGCGGTTTTCGTTTTTTGTTATAAAAAAGTCGATGCGATCTTTTTTGAAGTGATCGCGTAAATGTTCGACCAGAGCATATTGGGCTTTAGAGGAAATACCGACTTCGGCGGCTTTGTTCTTATCAAGCCAGGTGAGCGTGTCGGTGGTGTGTATGTTGTAGTGGGCGATGATTTTTTGAGCACCCTTGACGTGTTTTTCGCTTAACGGGGGGGCGTTTTCAGATGCTACCAATGTTAAAATGTAACTCATATTCTTGATTAGCCTTTCGTGCTACGGGTTTGTTTTTTATTTAAGTAAGGAATAAAAACGCTTGTCAGGGCGGTTGAAATTTTCTACCCCTATCTACAGTTTTTGAAACGAGTTCATCTTAGTATTGTCAGTGGACTCGGCGCAATTTTATAAAGGGTGGAATAAAATGCAAGAGCCAACAACAAAACCTTTTAACCCGTGTTTTTCATCCGGGCCGTGTTCGAAGCGTCCGGGGTGGAGTTTAGATGCATTGAAGGGTGCTATGCTTGGGCGTTCGCACCGCGCTGCTCCATTAAAGGCCAAGTTGCATGATGTTATTGAAAAGCACAGGTCTGTGCTTGGTATTCCGGCTGATTACAAAATCGGAATTGTTCCCGGATCGGATACCGGAGCTTTTGAGATGGCGATGTGGTCTATGCTTGGCGCGCGCGGCGTTGATGTGTTTGCGTGGGAAAGCTTTTCTCTTGGCTGGATGAAGGATATTAACGATTTTCTCAAGCTGGATGATGTGCGAAATTTCAAAGCAGAATATGGCGCGCTTCCTGATTTATCGCAGGCGGATGATCCTGCCCGCGATATTGTATTTACCTGGAATGGCACAACAAGCGGTGTTTGTGTGCCTGATGGGGACTGGATTTCCAGTGATCGGGAGGGTTTGACTTTTTGTGATGCGACGTCTGCGGTGTTTGCTTATGATATGCCGTGGGACAAGCTGGATGTCACCACATGGTCATGGCAGAAGGTTTTGGGCGGGGAGGCGGCTCATGGTATGCTGGTGCTTTCGCCTAAAGCGGTTTATTGTCTTGAACGCTACGTACCGGATCGTCCTTTGCCCAAGGTTTTTCGGCTTATGAAGGGTGGAAAGCTGAATGAAGGGATCTTTAAGGGCGCTACGATTAATACGCCCTCGATGATGGCCGTTGAGGATTGTCTGGATGCGCTTGGCTGGATTGAGACGATTGGTGGTGTTGACGCTACGATTGCGCGTTGTCGTAGTAATTATAAAGTGTTGGAGCGTTGGGTTGAGAAAACTGATTGGGTTGATTTTCTGGCGCACGATCCTGAATCTCGTTCTGTGACTTCGGTTTGCCTGAAAGTGGTTGATCCGTGGTTTGAAGCTTTGCCGGAGGAGGAAAAGCTCCCTTTTATCAAGCGTATGACCAGGATGCTGGATGATAAAGGCGCGGCGTATGATATTACCGGTTACCGTGATGCGCCTGCTGGGCTTCGTATCTGGTGCGGGGCGACTGTGGAGTCGAGCGATGTTGGGGCGTTAACGCCATGGCTTGATTGGGCTTTTCTCAAGGCAAAGGATGAAGCGTTGTAAGGCGTTAAGCTGTTTTTTTCAGTTTCTGGGATTCGCAGATATTTTGTTTCCCTTTTGCTCAATAAGTTTTTTTCAAGCATTTTTATTTCTTGCCTTTTTGGGCGTGCTGGCATACTCCTGTGACTCTATTTTCCTAACTTTAAGATGAAACGGAGTTTGAAACCCATGCCTAAAGTCATAATCAGTGACAAAATTGATCCCTCAGCCATTGAAACACTTGAGAAAAATGGTGTCGCATACGATTACAAGCCAGATATTACCAATGATGAGATGTGTGAGATTATTGCAGAGTATGACGGGGTGGTGATGCGCAGTGCGACGCAGATTACGCCAAAATTACTTGCTAATGCAAAGAATCTTAAGGCTGTGGTTCGTGCGGGGGTTGGGGTTGATAATATCGATATTCCTTCTGCCACAGAGCATGGCGTTGTGATTATGAACACGCCGTTTGGAAATTCCATTACAACCGCTGAGCATACAATAGGGATGATTTTTTCTGTTGCGCGCACTATCCCGCAGGCCAGTGCGAGTACGAAGGCAGGCCAGTGGGCAAAAAAGGAATTTATTGGCAGTGAATTGCATAATAAAGTTTTAGGGGTTGTCGGATGCGGGAATATCGGGTCTCAGGTTTCAGTGCGGGCGCTTGCTTTGGGAATGAAAGTGATTGCTTATGATCCTTATATTAAGGATGAGCGTTTTGAGAAATTTGGAGTTAAGAAAGTTTCGTTTGATGAGCTGCTGGCACAGTCTGATTTTATTACCCTTCATGTTCCCAAGACAGATGAAACGATGGGTATGATCAATAAGGCCGCTATGGAGAAAATGAAAGACGGCGTGCGCATTGTTAACTGTGCGCGCGGCGGGGTTGTAGTTGAAAAGGATCTCATTGAGATGCTTAATTCAGGTAAGGTCAGGGGCGCGGCTCTTGATGTGTTTGAAGTCGAGCCTGCTATTGAAAATCCTTTGTTTGAAGATGATCGCGTTATTTGCACGCCGCATTTGGGATCAGGTACGAAAGAGGCGCAGGTTAATGTGGCAGTGCAGGCAACGCAGCAGATTTCTGATTTTCTTTTAAGCGGGGCGGTGACCAATGCCTTGAATACGCCGTCTGTTTCTGCAGAGGAAGCCCCCAGGCTTCAGCCTTACTTGAAACTGGCTGAGCAAATTGGTGAATTTGCAGGACAAATTACAGAAAGCGCTATTGAAGCTGTTGAGATTGAATATTCCGGTACGGTCACGGAGCTGAATACCGACCCGATTACTTCAACATTGATATCACGGTTGCTACGCTCACAGGTGGTGAGTGCTAATCTCGTTAATGCGCTTCAGGTGGCTAAGGATCGTGGGATTACTATCAAGCAGAGCTATGATGAGAATGGTGTAAACTGGCGTTCAATGCTCAATGTGGTGATAAAAACCAACGCGCGCACGCGCAATGTTACCGGAACGCTTTTTACCGGAAAAGAACCGCGCATTGTTAATGTGGAGGGCGTTCCTATTGAAGTTGCGCTTTCCGGTGATGCATTGTTTATTCGTAATGAAGATAAGCCGGGTCTGATTGGCGGTCTTGGGTCTTTGTTGGCTGATGCCGGTCATAATATTGCCGATTTCCGCTTGGGTCGTAAAGCAGAAGGCGGGGATGCAATTTGTGTTGTCTCACTGGATGCGCCACTGTCGGATGAGCTTTTTGAGAAAGTGAAAGCATTGCCTTTGGTGCGTAGTGCCAAGCGTTTGAAATTCTAGGATTTTAAAGGGTTTTGAAAGAATGGAAGGCGCTGTGTATTTACAGTGCTTTTCTCTTTTTTCATAATTCGGACATTTTTTGTCATAATTTATTTTGACTTGATTCGCTTTTTTCTGATAGAACAGTTATAATTTATTAACAAAGCGTTAATTTTTTGATCTCCATGGGGGATTATTTTTTATAAGAAGGGGTTCTGGGGTTTGTGTGCTCAATGCCTTTGGAACGATATTTTACTTAATTAAAAGTTGCTTGGGAGTATTATTAATATGTCTGATTCTGTAGTTGATCCAAAACAATCTTCATCACAGTCATCGGATGGGGGGTCGCCAGATCAAAATCTTTCTTACTCTGAAGAGCCTTGCGCAGTGTCAGCTGATATGCTGGATGAGGGGGCTGTTGTTGTTCCTGAGGGAGAGCTTCTGGATGATGTTGTGCAGAGTGATGCTCTTAATGTTCCCGCTCAACCCTCTGAAATTTCTGAAGAAGACGGTTTAGCAGGACAAGAGGCAGGCGGTGAAGAATTAGGCACTGTTCTTGAGGTTCCAGTTGTGGATTTGCCTTTAGTAGAAGAGGAAGAAGAAGACAGTGCAGATGAGCGTATTTACGAAGAAGCAAAAGTTGAAGATGATATGGTTTCAGAAACTGAGGAAGATTCCCAGTCCCAGAGCTGGCTTAATGCCGGTAATGTTGCCAATATAGAACCGGCAGCCGGTGGAGATACAGGCGGCGCTGATGGTGTGTCCTCTGGTCGTGGTTATGGTTTCCAAAGTGGATTTCAGGCACAGGACGTTATTTCCCTAGAAGATGTGGGGCCGATTAATCCTACAGCGCTTGTTTATGGTATTCCCGACACTGAGGATCGTTTGTTTATAGTCGAGGATTCTGCTGGCCGTGATCCGGTTGATTTTAGTTTTTCACCGTTTTTGAAGGTTGGAGATTCGTTTGTAAAAGAAGATGGTTCGGTTGATATTTTTATTTCGGCAAAGCTTGGTACGAGCGATGGTTCTGGATCTCTTGTTGTAACAGTGAGCGGCGTTCCGGCATCCTGGAGTCCTGTGGGTGCGGGATGGAATCCGGTTTTTGGTGAAACGGATCAATGGGAGTTATCGGTTGCAGCCGGTTCTGATTATGACGGCGTTTTAAATGTGTCTCCTCCGGCAGATAGTGACGTTGATCTGGGCGGGATTACAGTTGAGGTTGCCGAGACTTCGAACGGGGTGACAGAAACAGTTTCACAAGAGATTTCGGTTTTTGTCGATGCGGTTGCTGATACGCCTGATTTGACTGCGCAAGATGCGAGTGGTGAGGAAGGTACGGCGATTGATCTTGATATTACGACGTCTGTTACTGATGTCGATGGTTCTGAAGTGATCGAACATGTAAAGATTTCTAATTTGCCAGCAGGTGCGACGCTATCTGCGGGCACGGAAACAGGCGGTGTCTGGGTTGTTGATGTGGCTGATTTGCCGACATTGCAGATTAATGTTCCCGATGGTGTAACGGGTGACTTTATATTGAATGTTGAGTCTGTTGCTTATGAACAAAACACAAATGGTCTGGAGAATGATCTTACCGATAACAGAGCGAGCGCTTTTGATACGATTGCTTTGAAGGTAAAAGCGGATGATGTGCCTGTTCTTGGATCTACGACACTGGTTGTTGATGAGAGTGATCTTTCCCCTGTCGATGTTGATGGTGATACGATCAGCAGTGATTTCGGCGCTGATGGTCCGGGAAGCTTTGCTCCTTCCGGAGCGGCAAGTGTGTCATTTACGGGCGCAGCTAACGGGGCACTGACCTCTGGCGGCGTGCCTGTTGATGTGATTGTTGATGGTAATAAATATGTCGGTATTGCCGGTGGAGTCGATGTTGTCTTTGAATTGACTATTGATCCGAATAACGGCGCGCATGAATTTACATTGTTTGGTACGCTTGATCATGCTGATGAAACCGATCCTGATGATGTGATTGCGCTCGAATTCGGCATTACGGCGACAGATAGTGAAGGTGATGCGGCGAGTTCTACAATTACGGTTAATGTTAAAGATGATGCTCCTGTGGCTTATGATGATAACGCGAGTGTGACCAATAACTCGATTAGCGGTAATGTTCTGGCCAATGATGATGGCGGGGAAGATGATCCGGCTCTTGTCACTGAGGTGCGTATTGGCGGTGTAACCGAAACATTAAACGCTGGTGATACAGTTACGATTGCAGGCACATATGGTACATTGGAAATCTATTCTTCCGGTGTTTATACCTATACCGCCACTGGCGGCGTTGATGGTGTCGATCAGTTTACTTATAAGTTGACAGATAATGACGGCGATAGTGCTCAGGCAGATTTGACGATTGATGTAAGTGTGGATGATAAACCGCAGATTGCTACGCCGCGCACGCTTGGGGTTGATGATACGGATATTGCCGATAGCGATAATAGCGTGATTAATGTTGATTACGGTAATGATGGCCCGGGCGTTGTGAGTGGAACGGGTACTTATGATTTGTTTGGGCTGACTTCTGAGGGCGAGCCGGTTGTTGTCAGTTTTGATGCTGCGACGAATATCTATACGGGCACGGCTCATGGCGATACGATCTTTACGCTGCTTATTGGTGAAGACGGTGCTTATAAGTTTGATCTTCTGGGCACGGTTGATCATCCGGTAGCTGGCTCTGACGCTGCGGCTTATAATGATGATGTGCAAATCGAGTTTGGCTTTCAGGCAGCGGACGTTGATGGTGATTCTGTTCCGGGCGTTATAAAAGTTGATATCTTTGATGATGGTTTGACGGCCAATGATGATGTTAATACTTATGATACGACTTTGGGCAGTGCGACAGGCAATGTTGTCACAGGCGTTAATGGCGGCGCGGGCGCAGCAGATGATTTGTCTAATGATAATCCGAACACTGTTATTGAAGTGTCTTATAATGGTACAACTTATGCCGTGCCACAGGCTGGAAGCGTGAGTGTGAACGGCCAGTTTGGTGTTTTGGAAATTGATGCGCAGGGTGAATATACTTATACTTTAAATAGCGCGGTTGCCGATCCGATTTCCTTTAATGAGACGCTCGAGTTTCCTGCCTTGTCGGATGCTGATGCGCTTAGCGGTGATAAACTTAATAATCTGGGAATTGCTGATGGTGTGCTTGATATTGGCGGGCCGACCAATGGGACAGTGAAGTTTGTCTCTGAAGGCGCTGCATATGATAATACGCTTGGCGCTTATACAGTTGCGGCTGATGGCACGATCGAGCCTGTGTCTATTGTGATTCCCAATGGTAATGACGCAGCCGGTACGGGTACGTTTAATTTCTCTGCTACAAGCGGTGAAGAAATCGGCTTTTTCATTGTGGCTGACGGGTATGACGTGAATAACGGTTATGCGGGTCTTGATCTGGATAATGGTACGATTCAGTTTATCTACAAATATGGTAGCGCGGATGAGCGCCCGGCCAATGTTAATGATAATGGCGCGGATCTGTCACTGGTTTATTCTGATGGTGTCTCTGAGACTGTTCTTGATGGTGCGGTTTATCACAGCACCGAGCGAGGCGGAAGCAATAATCTTAACGCAGATGGTTCTGTTCGCGTGGTGTCTGGTCTGGCTCAAGCAGGCGATGATACGGTTTTGCGGATTGGGTTTGAAGATTTGCCAGGTCTGGGTGATCGCGATTATGAAGATATGGTTTTTGATCTTTCTCTTACTCCCGATTGTCTGGTTGATGCCTTCACCTATACGCTGCAGGACGGGGATGGTGATACATCTTCAGCCAATCTGGAGCTGATTGGTAAGGATCTTACGGATTATGTGCCTGTTGTTTCTGATGAGACTGCCAAGGTGGATGAGACTGATGGTGTGGGTACGCTTGTTTCCGGTATGGTTGATGTGGATTATGGACGCGATGATCCAGGCTCGATCAGTGCCAATGGGCAGTATGATGTGCATGGTGTTACATCAAACGGCGTTCCTGTCACGGTTAACTATGCTCCGGGTACGGGGACTTACATGGGTATGGCCGGTTCGGAGGTTGTTTTTGTCTTGCAGGTTTTCTCTAATGGTCAGTATGATTTTGTTCTAAGCGGAACGCTTGATCACCCTGATGGCCTTGATCCTGATGATGTGCTTATGCTTGACTTTGGTATTACGGCCACTGATGCGGATGGTGATGCTCAAGATGCACAAATTCATGTCAAGATTTATGATGACGGGCCGGTTGCTCATGATGATTGTGAGTTTTTCAATGCGTCTGATGTTTCTTATCAGGGGAATGTTCTTGATAATGATGTTTTATCGCAGGATGTTGCAAATAACATTACGCAAATTGGTTATGGATCAAATGTTGAAGCTGTTGCTGGTGACGGGTCTGATACCAGAATTGATGGAGCCCATGGTTATTTGTTGATTAACAATGAGGGCGAGTATAGCTATACGCTCTATGATTCAAGTCTCTATACGACAAAGGGAACGTCAGTGTTAAATCCCGAATCTTCCGATGTTACGGGCATTCAGTCTTCTATCACAAAGGACGGCATTACCGTTGTGGCCAATAGCGCGGGCAGCGCTACGGATCTTGCCTGGGTGATAACGCATGATGGTGATGGTCTTGGGATTGATAATCTGACCAGGAATGAGACTAAAAAGGCGTATGGCTCGGATGAGTATTTTGATATTTCATTTGATGATGCGGCTGATAGCGTCTCTATTACTGTTGGCGAGATTGGTGATAACAACGATGATGGGCACCACGGCGCGGATCTTGTGATTACATTTGCTGATGGTACGACGCAAAATGTCGAAGTCCAGTTTGATCCTGCCGGAGTTAATAATGGCTATTTCACATTCACTGTGGATCATGCAGACTATGGCAGCTCTCTTATTCAGAATGTGAAGCTTGCTTCAGTGGGCGCTGGACAATATAGGGGTGCTTCGTTCCTGCTGAATAATGTTGAGGCGACATACGGGGATGCGGAGCCGGTCAGTGATGAGTTCACTTATACCCTTACTGATCGCGATGGTGATGTTGATACGGCAGTGCTTAAAGTTACGGCTGATCCTTCTGATGGCAGCATTATTGCCGGAGAAGGCGGGGACGATGTCATTATGGGCACTCAGGATGAAGATGTTTTGTATGGATGCGCCGGAGCGGATGTGTTCGTATTTGCAGATCTACATGATGGCGTTGATACGATCAGAGACTTTGATATCGGTGAAGGTGATAGTATTGATCTGTCCTCTGTTCTTGGCGGATTTGATCCGATGAGTGATTTGCTGTCTGATTTTGTTATTACAACAGAAAATGGTGGTGATACGCAGCTATATGTTGATGCTTCGGGCAGTGGCGATTTTTCAGCTGCTGTTCAAATAGCTTTGATTGATGGTGTTACGGGTCTGGATGTTGACCAGATTGTTGCTACCGAGACAGTGGTGTAATTATTTTCTGCCTTTGTTTATGGGTTAAATTAAGGTTTTGTACATAAATAACGTTTAGGATGCCGTGGCGTGGTTTTAGCAACGTGTAATAAAGTCTTGATTTACTATGTAAAGTAAGGCATAAAAGTAAAAGGGTGATGTGCTGAATTTCATGCCATTATGAATGAAGGTTTTGTAATTTATTGTGTTGTCGGGTCTGGCATGGGTTAATGTGCTGTCTGGCGTTTTATTTGAGTAAACTTGAGAGGTAAATAGAGTGACTTTAAGTAAGAAGATGCGTACGTTGTTTTTGACTACAGCGGTTTCGGGTGTCCTGGTTCTTGGCGTTGGAGCTGCAAGCGCGCAGGATTTGGAGCATAAAGTTGATACGTTGCGTGATGCCGTGGCTGTGGGTCTTGCTACCAATCCCGAGTATGGCGCTGTGGCGGCCAGTCGCCGGGCAACAGATGAGGAGTTATCGCAAGGCCGTGCTCTGTTCTTACCTTCGATTGATCTTTCGGGCGATGCCGGTTTTGAACATAGTGATGATCCGGGAACGCGCGCTGGAAATGACGGCGATGATGAGGAAGATCTTTTCCGTAAACAAATTGGCGTAACGTTAACGCAGATGCTTTTTGATGGCATGGATGCTCATTATGAAGTGCAGCGCCAGAAAGCGCGCGTTGTGTCTTCTACTCAGCGCGTCCGTGAGACATCCGAGCTTGTCGGCCTTTCTATTGTTGAGGCGTATCTTGAAGTTCTTCGCCGCAGGCAGCTTTTGATGATAGCGCGTGAAAATGTGGCCGAGCACGTAAAAATTCTTGAGCAAATTGAAGATAGCATCAAGGCGGGAGGTTCAACTAAAGCTGATGGCGAGCAGGCTCGCGCGAGGCTTTCTTCGGCACGTGCCACTGAAACCAATGCTTTGGAATCCTTGCGTGTTGTTGATGCTGATTATCGTGAAGTTGTCGGTGATGCTGCCGGTGAGATACAGTTGCCTGTGGTTCCCTATGAACTTCTGGAAACTGATGTGGATCAGCAGGTGATGCTTACTCTTGCAAATAGCCCGACGCTTGATATTTACGAAGCTGATATCGAGGTGGCCTATGCAGAAGCGCAGCAGACAAAATCTACCCAGTATCCACAGCTTGATCTTCAGCTTAATGCGCGTACCGGTTCTGATCTGGGTGGTACGGAGGGTGAAGACACAAGTGCTTCTGCCTTGCTTATTTTAAACTGGAATTTGTATCGCGGCGGCGGTGATATTGCGCGCGGTCGTGAGTTTGTTCATCGTCACCAGCAGGTGAAAGAGGAGCGTGCTCGCGTTGCTCGCGGTGTTGAAAAGGATGTGCGCCAGACATGGGCGAGTATGCTGGCTGCCGGTCAACGTGCTTCGGAATATGCGGCGCAGGTTGCTGCTAATGAAGAAGTGGTGAAGGCTTATAAAGATCAGTTCCGTATTGATCGCCGTACATTGCTTGACGTTCTGGATTCGCAAAATGAGCTTTTTGTTTCACGAAGCAATACGGTTGATGCCGAGTTTCTGGAAATGCTCGCTGTATATCGTCTGATTGCGTTGAAAGGGGACTTGCTTCCTTCCCTTGGTGTGGAGTATCCTCGAGAAAGTGTTATCGCATCTGATGAAGCATGGTCTTACGAACAGCAGCAAAAGGCGCGATAAACTTAGGGTTTGTGCTAGTTCTTTCGCACGCCCTAGTCTTTGAAACCTTAAATCACAGGTTTGGATCAGGTGAGCGATAAAAATCAGGAAATAACGGGAGCAGAAGAATCCCCGGAAGATCAGGAGGCTGCGCAGAAAAAAGCGCGTGCCCAGAAGCAGGCGCAGGCTCAAAGGATGCTTGCCGGTTCCGATAACTGGGCATTGCAGGCCGATCGTCTGGCTGTTCAACTCCCCCTTATTGAGTGTTTGCGACTTTTGGCCGGGCATTATGGCCGCCGTGCCAGCAAAGGTTCTCTAACAGCCGGTTTGCCTATTCCTAAAACGGGGATGACACCGGCTTTGTTTGTTCGCGCCGCAGAGCGCGCGGATATGAAGGCTACGCTGGTGGAGCGTTCTCTTGCCGCTTTGGCGATCGCTCCGAATTTACCGTGTATTTTATCTCTTGAGTCAGGACAGGCCTGTATATTGTGGTCTGTTAAGGGGGATATCGGAGCTTTGGAAAAGGCCGTGAAGGCGGGTAGTGGGCATAATTCGTCTGCAGCCCAGAGCTTGCGTTTTGTTGTTCAATTTCCCGAGACGGCAGAAGAAAAACAGGACATATCTCTGGAGGAGCTGGGTAAGATATATTCAGGATATGCTTTTTTCTTGCGGCCTGTTGCACGCAGCGATGATCGCGCTGGCCCTGCGGAAATTGATACGGGGCGTGACTGGTTCTGGAGTACATTTTGGCAAAACAGGACGCTTTATACCGAGGTCGGTATTGCAGCATTTATGATAAATATCTTCGGCTTGACGAGCTCTATTTTTATTATGAGCGTGTATGACCGGGTTGTTCCTAATTCTGCTTTTTATACCTTGTATGCCTTGGCGTTTGGGGTGGCTGTTGTTTATATTTTTGATTTTATATTGCGCAATTTGCGGGCGCATTTCCTTGATTATGCCGGGCGGCGGGCTGATGTGAAAATATCGGCTATGCTTTTTGAGCAAATGATGGGAATGACCATGGAGTCGCGTCCACCCAGTGCCGGTGTGCTGGCCAGCGATATGAAAGAATTTGAAACGCTGCGGGATTTCTTTACTTCTGCAACGATCGTCACTTTGATCGATTTACCTTTTGTGTTTATTTTTATCGGTGTGATTGCGCTTATTGGCGGGCCGATTGCTTTTGTTCCTCTGGCCGCTATTCCTTTGGTGGTTGGCATGGGGTTTTATCTGCAAAGGCCGTTGCGGAAGGTTATTCAGCAATCCTTGCACGAAAGTGCGATTAAGAATGCTTTGCTATTTGAAACGATTATCGGCCTTGAGACAATCAAGGTACAGGCGGCTGAGGGTAACACGCAACGCCGCTGGGAAGAGCTGACAGATAAGGCATCACGCACGGCGGTGAAATCACGTCAATTATCTGCTTTTGCACAAAACTGGGCTGTGTTTATTCAGCAGCTTGCCAGTGTTGGTATTGTCTTTGTCGGTGTGTTTTTGATTGCAGACGGGCAGATTACACAAGGCGCATTGGTTGCTTGTGTTTTACTTTCCGGGCGCATCATGGGGCCACTTGCACAGATTTCCGGTTTGATGACGCGGCTTAATCAATCGCGCGTGGCGCTGACGCAGCTTGACGAGCTTATGAAAAGGCCGGTAGAGCGTCCGGTGGGCAAGAATTTTGTGTCCTTTCCTCATGTGCTTGGGCGCGTGGAGTTTCAGGATGTTGTGTTTTCCTATCCGGGGCAGGAAACGCCTTCGCTTAAAAATGTTAATTTTGTGATTAATCCGGGGGAGCGCGTTGGTATTATTGGCGCTGTGGGGTCGGGTAAAACAACCATTGAGCGCTTATTGATTAACCTATATGCGCCAAGCTCGGGTTCTGTCCAGATTGACGGGACAGATGTGCGTCAGATGGATCCGGGCGATTTGCGCCGTAATGTCGGCGCTGTGCAGCAAAGTCCGCAGCTTTTTTATGGCTCTGTGCGTCATAATATTACGATGGGACATGAGATGGCGCCTGATAGCGCGGTATTGAAAGCTGCAGAGCTTTCCGGTGTGATGGAGTTTTTGCGCGAGTCTTCTGCTGGTCTTGATACTCAGGTCGGGGAGCGCGGGGAAATGCTTTCTGGCGGGCAGCGTCAGGCAGTGGCGATAGCGCGTGCACTGCTTTACGATCCACCGATTATGGTGTTTGATGAGCCGACAGCCTCTATGGATCCGGCCTCGGAGCTCCGGTTGCGTCGCCGTTTAGATCATTTGTGCCGTAGCAAGACGGTCATTTTGATTACGCACAAGGGCGCTATGCTGGATCTTGTAGATAAACTTATTTTGCTAGATCGGGGTCAGGTTATTGCTTATGGGCCGAAGGATGAAGTGATACGAAAGCTTCAGGCGCATGAATATAAAACGGCAACAGCGGGGAAGGCCAATGGTTAGTCAACGCCCTGATAATAGAAAAGCACGTCCTCAGAAGGCTCCTCCCTATCAAAAGAAGGGTGCCGCTGCGCAGGACGCTGGTGTTGAGAAACGCAAGCGGGCGGGACGGCTGCATGCTTACGCGACCCGTTTTTTTGATGCTAGCGATGATGAAATTCCGCTTTCAAAGCATTTGCTTATGGTCACTATTACAGCGTTTTTTGTCTTTTTTATGATCTGGGCGAATCTTGCAATGCTTGATGAAGTGACGCGCGGTATGGGGAAGATTATTCCCTCAAGCGAGGTGCAGGCTTTGCAAAGCCTAGATCCGGGTATTGTTGATGAATTCCTGGTCAGGGAAGGGGATTTTGTCGAAAAAGGGCAGGTGCTTATGCGCTTGCGCGATATTGAAGCTTCGGCTGATCTTGGTGCCAACCGGGCACGATATATGGGATTGTTGGCTTCTATTGCGCGCTTGCAGGCTGAAGCCGAGGGGCATGAGAGCGTTGATTTTCCTGATGAGGTGCAAAAGGAAGCCCCTGAGAGTGTGCGTGAGGAGTTGAATGCTTTTAGGGCGAACAGGTTGCAGCTTGCCGGTCAGATGAATGTTTTACAAAAGCAGTTGGATCAACGTGAGCAGGAGCTTGATGAGCTGAGCTCTCGTATTGGTGATTTAAAAGAAGTGATTTATCTGCAGCGCAAGGAGATGAATATGATTGCTCCTCTTGTTAAAAGGGGTTCTGCATCGGAGATGGAATTGCTGCAGCTCCAGCGTGGTATAAAAGAGCGCGAAAGCGAATTAAATGGTTTGCGCGCCAGTATTCCGCGGACGCAAAGTGCTATTGATGAGGCGCATGCGCGCATTGAAGAAGTGCAGCAGGCTGTACGTGCGCAGGCGCAAACAGCTTTGGCTGAAAACTTAACTCACATGAATGAGATTCGTGAGCGTTTGAGCGGTTTGCAAGAGCGCAAAGGTCGTAAAGAAATCAAATCCCCCGTGTCCGGTACGATTCAGGAGTTGACAGTGAATACAATTGGCGGAGTTGTGCGCGGCGGTGAGGATTTAATCAAGATTGTGCCTAAAGACGATCAGTTAATTGTTGAGGCGCGGATCATGCCTTCGGATCGTGCGTTTATTTATCCCGGGCAGCAGGCGGTGATTAAAATTACGGCGTATGATTTTTCTATATATGGCGGCTTGAAGGGCGAGCTTCTGGATATTAGTGCAGATACGTTTGAAGATGAGAACGGCAATCCTTTTTACCGTGTGCGGCTTCGCACTTATGAGACGGAGCTTAAACGTCGGGGCGAGGTTCTGCCGATTATTCCGGGGATGATTGCCAGCGTGGATATCCTCACTGGCGAAAAAACCGTGATGCAGTATTTGCTCAAGCCTTTTATCAAGACTCTCGATAGCGCCATGAACGAGCGTTAGTGTTCTTTATCCCACTTCCGGAGTCGCAGTGGCTAGTTCACTTGGTTTACTTGTAGGATTCGGGATGCACATTTTGAGGTCTGTAACATCAAGTGTAATTTTTTGATCCCCGATTTGCAGGTCAACTTCGTGGGTTGCGAATAGTTGGCCTGATTTTTCGCGGACCTCAACGACTTTTCCCCAAGCGCGAGCGATGCCTATTTCATCAATGCCGCACATTCCCATTGGAGCAAAAAGGTGTATTTTTTCGGCGAGGGCATAGGATTGTCCAGGTACCAATATTTCTGGATCGACATGTCTTTGGTCTATGTTTTTTCCAAATCCACAATATTGTAGGGTTTTTGCTTTGGGGCCAACGATTTCACCTTCTACGGGTGCGCCGTGTCGTAGACCGAATAATTTTGTTAATTACATTTTCTAATATCTCCGCTTTGATAATTTTGTTTATAGTTGCGTAATATAGTTTTTTATGTAAACACATGTCAAGAAAAAACATAAAAAGTGCCGGGCAGTGTAAAAAAGATTCTTGCCAAGAGCGGGGCAAAAGGTATTAACTTTATGCTTGCAATATTTTAACACTTGGACATAAGGAGATTTTATAGCGATGTCTAATCAAACTGTAACCGTGACGATGCCTGATCAATCAACCCGTTCTTATGCGGCTGGCACCACGGGAACGGGCATTGCCGAAGATATTTCCAAATCTCTGGCCAAGGCAGCGGTGGCTGTTAAGGTTGATGGCGCGCTGCGCGATTTGTCTTCGGCTATAAAAGATGATTGTGTTATCGAGATTGTAAAGCGCGATAGTGATGAGGCGCTTGAGCTGATCCGCCATGACGCTGCGCATGTGTTGGCGCATGCTGTGCAAAATCTGTTTCCGGGCACTCAAGTCACAATCGGGCCGACTATAGAAGACGGGTTTTATTATGATTTTGCGCGGGGTGAGCCGTTTTCAACGGATGATTTTGAGGCTATTGAAGCGGAGATGCACAAAATTGTTGAGCGCGGCGATACTTTCGTACGCGAGGTGTGGAACCGTGATGAGGCGATTGCCTATTTCAAGGATAAGGGCGAGTTTTATAAGGCCGAGTTGATTGAGGATTTGCCTGAGGATGAGGTTATCAGTGTATATCGGCAAGGGGATTGGATTGATCTTTGTCGCGGGCCGCATATGCCGACAACCAGGCATGTGGGTAAAGCGTTTAAACTGTTGAAGGTGGCGGGAGCGTATTGGCGAGGGGATTCCAATAATGCCATGCTTTCGCGGATTTATGGCACGGCCTGGCGTGATGAGAAGGAGCTGGAAGCTTATCTGACACAGCTTGAGGAGGCTGAAAAGCGAGATCACCGCAAGCTTGGGCATGAGATGGAGTTGTTTCATTTTCAGGCAGAGGCGCAAGGCTCTGTATTCTGGCATCCCAAGGGATTTGTAATTTATAATCAGATGGAACAATATGTTCGCCGCCGCCTTGATAAGGCCGGGTATGTCGAGGTAAAAACCCCCCAGCTTATTGATAATAAGCTTTGGGTTGCTTCGGGTCACTGGGGGAAATATCGCGAGAATATGTTTGTGGTGCCCGATGAGATCCCCAGCACGGAAGAAGATAAGCCGATCGTCAGCGATGAGGCTTTTAACAAGCTTATGGCGCTTAAACCTATGAACTGTCCGGCGCATGTGCAGATTTTCAATCAAGGTATTACG
This sequence comes from Alphaproteobacteria bacterium, assembly GCA_046542355.1. Lineage (GTDB taxonomy): Bacteria > Pseudomonadota > Alphaproteobacteria > Micavibrionales > Micavibrionaceae > UBA1672. The sequence continues at coordinate 26,455 of JBKHBN010000016.1, forward strand.
TCTTACCGGGATTTGCCCATTCGTATGGCCGAATTTGGCTGTTGTCATCGTAATGAAGCGCACGGGGCGTTGCATGGTTTGATGCGCGTGCGTCAAATGACGCAAGATGATGCGCATATTTTCTGTCGCGAGGATCAGATAACATCAGAGTCGGTTGAGTTTTGCAGGCTGGTTAAGGATGTTTATTCGGACATGGGATTTAAAGATGTGCGCGTTGTTCTGGCTTTGCGTCCTGAGGTGCGCGCGGGCAGTGATGAGACGTGGGATCGTGCTGAGGAGGGGCTTCGCGTTGCTTTGCGTGAGGCTAGGCTTGAGTTTGAAGAAGAGGCCGGTGAAGGGGCTTTTTATGGCCCGAAGGTGGAGTATCACATTCGCGATGCTATTGGCCGCAGTTGGCAGTGTGGTACGCTTCAGCTTGATTTTGTTTTGCCGGAGCGCCTTGATGCGAGTTATATCGGGGAAGATGGCGCAAAACACAGACCCGTTATGCTACATCGCGCCGTTCTTGGAACGCTTGAGCGCTTTATTGGTATTATGATTGAGAGTTATGGCGGTAAATTGCCTTTATGGCTGTCTCCTGTGCAATGCGTTGTGGTGACTGTTACGGGTAAGGCTGATGATTATGCGTTGCAAGTTTGTGATGCTTTGAAGGATGCCGGTGTACGCGCCGAGCTGGATGTGCGTAATGAGAAAATTAATTATAAGGTGCGAGAGCACTCGGTTAAAAAAGTGCCTGTTTTATTTGTGGTTGGTGCGCGTGAGGCAGAAGAAGGGACGGTGGCTATTCGTCGTCTTGGCTCTAAGGCTCAGGAGGTTTTGGCGCTTGATAAGGCTGTATCTGTGATTAAGGAGCAATCGCAGCCACCGTTTTGATATTTCACGAGTTGATTTCTTAAGTTTTATACGCTTATTTGCGTGTAAAAATCTTGCTATGGCGCAAAAACACACGTATTAATACATTTCTAAACAATTTTGATTATTGTTATGTGAGATGTATATTGACCAGTGTGTTGATATATTGTTTTTTTGTGAAAATAATTTAGGGAGAAGAAGCTATTTCTAGAGCGCGTAGACCTGTGGCCCAAAAAGACACCGGGCCGAATGTAAATCAAGATATTCAGGCACAAGAGGTTCGCCTTGTTGATTCTGAAGGCCAGATGGTTGGCGTTGTTGATATTGATAAAGCATTAAAAATGGCAGAAGAAGCTGGATTTGATCTGGTAGAGGTGTCTCCTAATGCTGAGCCGCCTGTGTGCAAGATTCTCGATTACGGGAAATATAAATACGAGCAACAGAAAAAAGCCAGTGAGGCGCGAAAGAAACAAAAGACCGTTGATGTTAAAGAAGTCAAGGTTAGTCCGCGCATTGAAAAGAATGACTATGATGTCAAAATGCGCAATGCCCGCCGTTTTTTAGAAAATGGTGATAAGGTTAAAGTGACGATGCGTTTTCGTGGCCGTGAAATGGCACATCAGAATATTGGCCGAGAGCTCTTTGAGCAAATGCTGGAGGATCTTGAAGAGATGGTCAGTGTTGAGCTGCAGCCGAAAATGGAAGGTCGTCAAATGATTATGATTCTGGTACCTAAATAAGGCAGGGTAGCTTTTTACTTGCTAAATATAGATATAGTATGTGACGGCACTCTTTGGTGCCGTTTCTCTTCAGTTCTTGCTTTTTAATCTGTTATGGCGTATTGCTGCACCAGGATTTATGATAGAATTGCACGCGCAGTTCAATGTGATCATGATTATGCATTTAGGAAAGAGGGTTTAAGACACGATGATTGTTGATATTGTTTCCGTAGTTGTTTTGTTGGCGTCTATTGCTATATCAATATTGCGTGGATTTGTGCGCGAGGTGCTGACTATTTTTGGTATTGCCGGTGGTGCTGTTGCCTCTTATGTTGGTGGCCCCTTGCTTATTCCTTATATGAAATCCTGGCTGGGTGTTGGTGAAGAGGATGCAGCGCAACAGGTTGTAGAAAAAACGCTTACAGCGGATACGACAGAAACAGCGGAAGTGGCTGCAGTAGAAGCCGAGAAGTTTATGGATATTATTCCCTATCCTTTGTTGGCCGAAGGATTGTCTTATACTCTTGTCTTTGTTGTCTTTGTTATTATTTTGTCGGTTATAAGTCATTATCTTGCAGAATCTGTCAAGAATTTTGGTCTTGGTGCGGTTGATCGGACGCTGGGTATGGTGTTTGGTCTTGTGCGCGGTGTTTTGTTTTTGGGGTTATTATATTTACCGGTCTATTATCTTGTTGAAGAGGAGCAGATGCAGGAGTGGGACTGGTTGCAGAGCAGTAAAAGCCGGATTTATATGGATGTTGCTTCTGGCTGGATTGCTGAGGTTATTCCTGAGCAAAGTGTTGATAGCATGAGTGAGGCTATGAATGATATGGATGCTATGAACTCAGCGCGTAAAAAGCTTCAGGATATGGATTTGTTGAAGAGTGAAGATGAGACAGGGCAGGAGTCTGGTGAGGATTCCGAACTGGAAGGCGCGGTGCCTGAAGGAGAGCAGGGTGCTGAAGCCGGGGAAGCTGATGAAGCCAATAAGGGGGCGCAGGGCTATACTGATACATTCCGCAGCGAGATGGACAAGCTGATCGAGAGAACAACGGGACAGTAATTTTTTTGTGGTGCGGTCGGTGTATTTTTGATTTACAAACCGTGTATAGAAATCAGGTGCTTTTTATCCTTCCGAGAACAGGTCAACGCATTGGCCGCTGTAGCTTGTGATGTTGCCTTGCTCCAGTTTTTTCTTTGAAGCGTCGGAGCGCTCTTTTTCCAGACGTTTGAAATAGACCTCATCTATATCGCCTGTGATGTATTCTCCGTTGAAAATGGAGCAGTCGAATTTGCGGCTTTGATTGGGTTCATCGCTTGGCGTGGCGGCTTTGATCAGGTCATCAAGATCCTGATATATGAGCCAGTCTGCGCCAATTTCCCTGCAGACCTCTTCCTCTGTCCGGTTGTAGGCAACCAGTTCTGATTTGACTGGCATGTCAATGCCATAGACATTGGGGTAGCGAATGGCAGGGGCTGCGGAGGCGAAATAGACTTTTTTGGCACCTGCCTCGCGGGCTGTGTTGATGATTTTTTTCGATGTTGTGCCGCGTACGATAGAATCGTCAACCAAAAGGACGTTTTTGTCTTTGAATTCCAGCGGGATGGCGTTGAGCTTTTGTTTGACTGATTTTTCTCTTTGCTCTTGTCCGGGCATGATAAAGGTGCGGCCAATATAGCGGTTTTTCACAAAGCCTTCACGGAACTTTATGCCCAGAATATTGGCCAATTCTACCGCGCTTGGACGGCTGGATTCCGGTATCGGGATGACGACATCAATGTCGTTGTCTGGGAATTCTCTTATGATTTTTTGAGCGAGATATTGCCCCATGCGCATGCGAGTCTTATATACCAGACTGCCTTCTATGATGGAGTCGGGACGCGCAAAATAGACATATTCAAAGATACATGGGGTTGCTGTGTGTGTTGTGTCACAAATTTTATTATGGAGCTTTCCTTTTTCGTCGATGTATATGACTTCTCCGGGTCTCAAGTCACGCTCAATCTTGAAGCCAAGCGCGTCCAGTGCGACGCTTTCCGAGGCGATCATATAATCAATGGAGCCGTCTTTGTTTGTGTGGCTGCCATATATAAGCGGGCGTATTCCATTGGGGTCGCGGAAACCGAACATACCGTATCCGGCCAGCATGCCGACTACGGCATAGGCGCCGCGGCAGCGTTTGTATAAATTTTCCATGGCCTTGAACAGGATATCGGGCGTTAAATTGATTTCGCCTTGTTTTTGCAGCTCATGGGCTATGACATTGAGCAGGACTTCGGAATCGGATTTTGTGTTGACGTGGCGCAGGTCCGCTTTGAAAAGCTCATCTGTGAGCTCTTCCTGATTGGTCAAATTGCCGTTATGTGCTATAACAATGCCATAGGGGGAATTTACATAGAGGGGCTGTGCTTCGGCGGAGCAAGATGTTCCGGCTGTGGGGTAGCGTACATGACCAATGCCGCAATTTCCTTTGAGGAAAGTCATATGCTCCAGTGTGAAAATATCGCGCACCATGCCGTTGCTTTTGCGCAAGAAGAATTTGCTATTTTCTTTGGTAACGATTCCTGCGGCATCTTGGCCGCGGTGTTGTAATATGGTTAAAGCGTCGTAGAGATCGTTATTGACAGGGGAGCGGGAAAAAATTCCGACAATGCCACACATGTGTTCACCGTAGCTTTCTCGTAGGGGTTAAAAGGCTAAACTATGTTTAAAAGGCGGGGTGTTCAAGTCATTTTTCCAAAGCGCATAAAAAAACGCCTGTTGTTTTTTTACAGGCGTTTTTGGGGAATGGAATTTATAGCGCATGGCGCTTTGTTATGCTGTTTTTCTTTGTAACTTTTCGTCCGAAGAATCATTGCTTCCGATCATTTCAATGGTTCTGGTCGGGAATGGGATTGAGATACCCTCTTTGTCGAGGGTTTCTTTTACTGTTTTGATGGTGTCTATTTTAACACCCCAAAAATCGGAAGTGGCTGTCCATATTCTTAATGTGATATCAACCGAGAAATCACCTAAGTTTGTGACCATGATTTGTGGAGCCTTGTCACCGACGCTAATGATTCTATCTTCGTTTTTTATTGCTTTTTCAATGGCCTCAAAGCCCTTGCTTATGTCATCGCTATAGCTGATACCGAAAACAATATCCTGGCGGCGCGTATCATTACGAGAAAAGTTTTCTATATCACTGTTCCATAATGTACTGTTTGGTGTGAACAGATATGTATTTTCGGGGGTTGCGAGTTCGGTGGCGAATAAGCCCAGAGACTTGACCGTTCCCTTAACGTTTCCGCTTATGATAAAATCACCAACATTAAAGGGGCGCAGTATAAGAAGCATGACGCCAGCCGAGATGTTGCTGAGCGTTCCTTGCAAAGCCAGACCAATGGCCAGACCGGCGGCACCGAGAACGGCAAGCAGGCTTGCGGTCGGGAAGCCGAAAATCTGTAATATGGCAACGATTGCAAGTATGAGGATTGCGTATTTTGCAATGCCGCCTAAAAAGCTTTTGAGGGTTCCGTCGAGCTGTTTTATTTTACCTATTGCTTTTTGTGCCTGATTGCCAGCGTACCAGCCGGCGGCAAGGATGGTGGCTGCGTATAATACGTTAAATGAGAGTGTAAGAAATGTGTCCATTGTGTTTTTGCCCTTTCTTCTTATTCTTGTTTTTATGACGACACTACCCAGGTCTTTTGATAAAAATAATCCAGCATATGAATGATTATTGTCCTATATGGATTTATTCATAATGTTTTTTCTTCTCGGACGCAAGGGGCGTTGTATTTCAGGCGTAAGGGTTTTTGCTGGCGCGAATGAGGAGGCGCAGTGGTACGCCTTCGATGTTAAAGTCTTTGCGCAATCCATTTATCAGATAGCGCTTGTAGGATTCGGGTAATTCTTTGGGACGGGAAACCCAAAGCGCGAATGTTGGCGGGCGGGTTTTGATCTGGGTGATGTATTTGAGGCGATTGTGCCTGCCTGCTACCAGTGGGGCGGGGTTTTGGCTTTCCATGTGTGCAAGCCAGCGGTTCAAACCTCCAGTGCCGATGCGTTTATTCCATGTCTCGTAGGTTTGCAGGGCTTTGTAGAAGAGTTTTTCTATGTTTTTGCCGTTTTTTGCGCTGATGGTGGCAAACTGTACGCCTTTGATTTGGGACAGGGTATGGCTGAGTTTGTATTTGATTTCTTCCAGACGCTCAGTGCGGTTTTTTACGATGTCCCATTTGTTTATGGCGATTGTCAGGGCGCGGCCTTCGTTAATGACATGCTCGGCGATCTGAAGATCCTGTTTTTCCAAGGGTGCATTGGCATCCATGACCAGTATGACGATCTGCGCAAGGCGTATGGCGCGGATTGTGTCGCTTGTAGACATTTTTTCGATCTGGTCTGTTATTTTTGATTTGCGCCTTAATCCGGCAGTGTCTACGAGTTTGAAATTACGGCCTTCATAGACCCAGTCTACCGCGATCGCATCACGCGTGATTCCGGCTTCTGGGCCTGTCATTACGCGCTGTTCATTGACTATGGCATTGAGAAGGGTTGATTTTCCAACATTAGGGCGTCCGATAATGGCTATTTTGATGGGGGTTTCGGGGGTGTCTTCTTCTTGCTGAAATACGAAATCCTCTTGTCCTTCCAGTTCGTCAAGATCTTGTGGCAAGGTGTTATCGTTTTCATAAGGGGTTTGTTGTTCTTCTGTTTTCTCTTCGGGGAAGTAGGGCGTGAGGGCGCTGTAGAGGTCATCGAAGCCGCCAGCGTGCTCTGCGGACATAATGACCGGTTCCCCGAAACCAAGCGCATAGGATTCTGCAATGCCTGCCTGACTTGTTCGCTGGTTTTCGCATTTGTTGACGATGAGAATAACGGGCTTTTTCTGGCGGCGCAGGGAGGCGGCGAAATGTTCATCGGCGGGTGTTATGCCTTGGCGGCCATCGATAACAAATAAAAGAATATCGGCATGCTTTAGAGCGGCTTGTGTTTGTTTGCGCATGCGACCTTGAATGGAATCATCAAAAGCTTCTTCCAGTCCTGCTGTGTCTATGATGCATAAGTTTTTGTCAAATAATGAGCCTTGTGCCTCGCGCCAGTCACGTGTGACTCCGGGCGTATCGTTAACGATTGCCAGTTTTTTCCCTGCCAGCTTGTTGAAAAGCGTTGACTTTCCAACATTGGGGCGGCCTATTATTGCGAGCTTTAACATTGCTTTTGCTTTTTTTATATTCTTCATTTTGTGGCGCATTTTATGCCGCGCTTCACAAAGCCCCCGCTGTTTGTGGCGGGGGCAGTGCAAGTGCACTTCAGAGTGTTTGTTTATCACAAAACACGGAGGAACGCTATTTTTAACGGTAGGCGGTCAAGCGCCCATCTTCCGAGAGCAAGTAAAGAGTCTGATTGGCCAGAGCAGGGCTAAGACGAATGTTTTGTTTTGTTTGTGCTGCGTGGATGATTTTTCCGTTATTCGGGTTGACCTCTATCATTTGGCCGTGTGATCCAGCCAGAATGATTCTTCCTTCTGCTAATATCGGATCGCTCCATTTTACTGGATGTTTTTTGCGCTTTTCATCTTCGAATTGGGCGAGTTGTTCTATCCAGAATATAGCCCCGCTTTGCGTATTCATGCCAATGAGCTGGTTTTCTGATGAGAGGACAAACATCATTTTTCCGGCGACCCACGGTGTGCGCGTTCCGCTGATTTCACGTTGCCAGATGCGCGCCCCAGTGCGTTCGTCTATGGCGGCAATTTTTCCGCCATAGCTCATTGCGATGACCAGTCCTTGCGTGATGACGGGCATAGCCTTGATGTCGGAAAGGCTTGTTAATCCGCTGCCAGTTGTGTTGACAGCGGAGAGGTTTTCCGACCAGATAACCGCGCCATTTTCAACGCGCAGGGCTGTAATTTCGCCAGAGGAAAAGGCTGCAATAACAACGTCGTGGTTTACTGCGGGACTTGCCGCGCCAAACAGACCGGCAGTTTCTCCTGTGCCGTGATACTCCCAAAGCCCGGCTCCGTCTTTTGCGTTTAAGGCTATCAAGCGGCTATCTATTGTTGAGATGTAGACTTTTCCTGACAGGATGCTGGGGGCGGCTCTGGATGAGGCGGGCAGGTTTTTTCTCCAGATCAGTGATCCGTCAAGCGGGGAAAGTGCCATAGCTTCGCCGTGTCCGTTTGTTACGAACAACGTGTTATGAGCGTGGGAGATGCCACCGGTAATCACATGTTCTTTTTCCTTTTTTGAACTTATGTCGATTGACCATAGTTCTTTTCCTGTTTCGGCGTTAAAGGCGCTTAATCTTGCTCTTGCGTCGAGTGTAAAGATTTTTCCTTCAGCTACGATGGGTGGTGCATTTAAAGGAAGACCTGTTGAGCTTCCCTGGCCGATTTCTGTGCTCCATAGTTTTTGCGGCGGCTCTTTTGAGAAGGACAGGTTTTGCATGGCGTGGGTGGGAAAGCCTCCGGCCTGTGGCCATGACTGGTTGTTCCAGGCTTGTGGCAGGATAATGCTCTCTCCTCTAAGTTGCGTATCCACGCTTAGGTCTTTTTGCAGCTCAAGTACAGAAATTCGCTCTCCTTCGAGTTTTGAGGTTTTATCAACTGGTGAGAATATATTCGATACGCTGGAGCACGCTGTAAGCGATAAGAGTGACAATATGACCAGTGCCGTTTCTTTATTTTTCATTGAAGCCTCTGCAGTTATTTTATTTACATTACTCAGTATTTTGTAAGAGAATATTTATAGTAATTATTTACTTTTACATCCCTTTTTTCTGGTTTTTCTATTGGGGGTGTAATAATTTTTTATTCATTATAATCAATCATCACTTTGTTGGGCTTGATAAAGTATATCCAGTGATTGCGCCTTTTGTTTCAGGCCTTTTGGCGCACTTGCGTTGATTGTAAAAATTGGTGCCAAGTGGAGGCGTGCTTTGGCGTAGTTTTTGTTGTGACGTGCCTCGAGTAATGCGGCTTCTAGCAGAGCGTTGTATCTCCACGGGTTGTTTTTATCTTGTGCTATTGTTTCGTATGCCGCGATTTTATCATCGGTGCTTAGCGTGTCGTCAATGGAAATAATCATATATTTCGCCAGCGCGGCAAAGGTGGGGTTGGCTTTTTCTTGAGCGCTGTCGGATTTGATGTACCTGTATATGGCTAATGCTTTTTCTTTGTCGGCGTTATCCAGTGCCAGTTTGGCGGCGTGCATATTGACAATGCTTTTCATGCCTGCGGTCATGCCCTCGCGTATGGCCAGAAAATCCTCAGTTGTGGCATCCGCTTGATTTAGTACATTAAGGAATTGATTGGTTTGCTGATTGTTGCGGTACTCGATCCATGCGTGATAGCCGGCATTTGATGCTGTTGCCAGAATAATCATAGCCAGCAGACCAAGAATTATACCGCCATATTCCCTCCAGATTTTTTCCAGACGTTCTTGCTTTAGAGCTTCCTCTACTTCGATAAACAGGTCTGACATTTGTTATATTATCCTTTGTCTTTGCAGATTTGTTATTTTATTTCCATTTGATCGAGCATCCCATGGAAGGGTGTTGATCGGCGTTTACGTGACCCTTTTCCTTTATTTCTATCATTGCGTTATAGAGTTCAGGCGTTGTTGATTCGTCGGCAGGATTGTTGGCGGCGCTATCGAGCCGTCCGCGGTATTGCAGGTATCCGTTTTTATCAAAGCCGAATATGTCTGGTGTGCAGACTGCGCCATAGGCTTTTGCTGTTTCCTGCGTTTCATCGATGACATAGGGAAAAGTAAATCCATGTTTTCTAGCAAAAATTTCCATGTTGTCGTAGGAATCTTCCGGGTAGTTGAGTGTATCGTTGGCCATAATGGCAACGCAGCCTATGCCTTGATCCTGGAGCTGTTTGCATGTTGAGGCCAGACGATCGGCAACAGCCAGAACGTAGGGACAATGATTGCAGATAAACATGACGACACAGCCATGCTCTCCGGCGCAATCGGCATAGCTGTATTCTTTCCCGTCCACGCCTTTTAATTTGAAATCAGGAGCGTGAAAATCATCTTCTTTTGCAGGCGTATGTAGCAAGACCATGTTCATTTCCTTTTTTTATCGTGATAAGTGTATGCTATATGGAGTAATCTACATTAGGGCTTTTGTCCAGAGTGTAGCTTTTTTTCTCCTGCTTTGTGCAACAAGGAATCAAAAAGCGGGGACTATGTGGGTTTACGTGTTTTTAAGGGCTGTGTCGTGGTCATTTTTCTGTAGTATAAGATGGCGTGTTTTTGTTTTTCAATAAGGTATGTATAGACTTATGATTATTTTGCGTAGGCGTAATAGCAATATTCGAAGCATCATTTTAACTGCGGTAGCGTTTGTTTCCTTTGGGATTCTTGTTCCCGGAGAAAGCGTTGCGTATGAGCTTAATTATGTTGGCGATATGGATACATATGAAGCGGTTTATGAAGATACTTTGGTGCATCTGGCGCGTACGCATGATTTAGGCTTTGTGGAGATGCGCGCTGCTAACCCAACGCTTGATCCGTGGATTCCGGGAGAAGGTGCAGAGGTTATTTTGCCCAAACGCCATCTTCTTCCTGATGCGCCGCGTGAGGGAGTTGTTATTAATCTTCCTGAAATGCGCGTTTATGCTTATTTGAATGAGGATGATGCGCCTTATACCTATCCTATCGGTATTGGGCGAGAGGGGCTTGATACGCCTACCGGCAAAACGTCCATTGTTCGTAAGAGGGAAAAGCCGATATGGTATCCGACAGCGCGCATGCGTGAGGAAGACCCGGAGTTGCCGGCAGCTGTTCCTCCGGGGGAGGAAAACCCGCTGGGGACGCACGCGCTGTATTTGGGCTGGCCGACATATGCCATGCATGGGACGAACCGGCCTTTCGGGATCGGGCGGCGGGTCAGTAGCGGCTGCATTAGGCTTTATCCAGAAGATATAAAAGCATTTTATGAACAGGTTCCGGTTGATACGCCCGTTAATGTCATTAATCAGCCCATTAAAGTGGCGTGGATTGGTTCTGACCTTTATCTGGAGGCGCACCCTGATCTGGAGCAGGCTATCAAGATGGAGGAGATGGGGCTTGTTGAGCAGCAAAAATTTACTGATGAGGATATGGCTTATATTATCGAGAAGGCCGGGACGTATTCTGAACGTCTTAACTGGCCGCGGATTCGTAATGCCCTGCGGGAGCGCAAGGGTTATCCTGTACGCATTGCCAGCTATTTTAGTGAAAATGATGCGCTGGAAACTGATACGGAAGATATGGGTTTTTATCTTGAGGAGACTTCATTTCTTAACTCAGATGAGGGTGTGGTTTTGCCGCGTCAAAAACCAGAGCGAGAGAGTCTTAATCATCGGGATGAGGAAGAAATTCAGGCGGTTGTTACTATTAAACCGCCTATTAAGCCTTCATTTAAAGATCTTTAAGTATCACAGAGGGAATGTTTAGGCGCAGGGCTTTCCATATTTACGCATGATTTTTTTTGGGTCTGACACCTAATATTTTTCCTTGAGGATATTTTTGAGGTCATCAAGGAGC
>JBKHBN010000052.1:0-8716 GCA_046542355.1 Alphaproteobacteria bacterium
CGATCATAACCAGAACGCAAGCATGTGCGTCATTGCTGCGCACATGAAAATGCACGCCGTCAGCCCAGACATAAACATAGTGTTTATGGTTTAGATGTTTAGTCCCACGGTGTGCTGGAATGGGTCAACGTTAAATCGTTCTGGCTCATTTGTCCATATTTTGCAGATGTATTCATAAGGTGTGAGGCCCTTGAGTGTTTTGAGCCTCCGGGCGAAGTTGTATGCCATCAGGAAGCCGTGCATGTGGCTTTTCAATTGTTCATGGGTTTGATAATAGTACTTTTTCACGGTGGCTTCCTTTAAAGTCCGGTTCATGCGTTCTACCTGTCCGTTCGTCCAGGGATGCTTGATTTTTGTCAGCCGGTGGTCAATGCCCTCGGCAAGACAGACGCGGTCAAACGGGATGATAGCGTATTGTTCCGTCCCTCCGCGTTTGGCGAACTGGATGCCGTTATCGGTCAGAATGGTGTGTATCTTGTAAGGAACGGCCGCGATCAGGTGCTCAAGAAATTCCTTTGCCAGCAGGCGTGTGGCCCGTTCATGCAGCTCAGCATAGGCAAACTTCGATGTGCGGTCGATAGCGACGAACAGATACAGCTTGCCTTCTTCGGTCTGCACTTCGGCAATGTCGATATGGAAGTAGCCGATTGGGTATTTTTTGAACTTCTTCTTCTGCGGCTTGTCCCCTTTGATCTCCGGCAGCCGCGATATGCCGTGCCGTTGCAGGCAGCGGTGCAGGTTCGACCGGGTCAGGTTCGGGATGGAGGGCTGCAAGGCATACAGACAATCGTCCAAAGGCAAAAGCGTATAGCGCCGGAACGTCACTATGGCGGCCTCTTCTTCCAGGGTCAGGACCGTGGAGGCCGGCTTCTTCGGCCCCATCGGCGCATCATGGACGAAATCCCGTCCGCGCCATTTTCCCGCTGTCTTCTCGTTGATGCCGTGGCGGGCCGCAAGCTTCTTCAGGCTCTCTTGACTATCCTGTATTGCTCGACGGGTTGCCTCTGTTGTTCTGGCGCTTCCGTGCAGTATCTGTCCCATAATTCCTCCTTCGGTAAATGGCTGTAGATTATACCAGCACACCGTGGGACTAAACATCTAGGACGCGGGTGGGGTCTGTTCTTCTATCGCCTTGTTGTCTTTTACAAGATCTTCCATAGAGCTGTCTTTTAATGACTCGATGAATTTCATCATGTCATCGCCAAAACCATATGCATATAAATTTTCGTGCCCTGCCTGTTCATATATTTTAAGCTTTTTGGGTTCATTGGCCGCCTCGAATAATTTCTGGCCAAAGCGCATTGGCACAACCGAGTCACCCCCTCCTACACCGATCAGGGCAGGCGCTGTTGTTTTACCAATTTTCTCATTATTTATATATTTGTCTTTCATGAGTTTCGAGAGAAACGGAATATAGAAAAAGCTCGATTTTGCTATGTCCAGCGCACTAGAAAACGGAACTTCGAGAATGAGGGCTTTGACATCATATTCAGTAGCCATCTGCACAGCAGGCCCTGAGCCAATAGATTCGCCGTAAAGGACTATATTTTCCGGTTTTATATTTTGTTCGTTTATAAGCCAGTTTATTTGCGCCCTGGCATCTTTGTATATGCCAGTCTCCGAAGGACTTCCTGGGTTTTCATTATAACCGCGATATGCTGCGGCCAAAACACCATAGCCAGCTTGCGCAAACACATGCCCTTTATAGGTCGCTGTCATTTCAACATTACTGGCATTGCCATGGAAAAACACGACTGTCGGCTTGTCTTCTTTTGGCGGAGAAAACCATGCGGTAATTTTCAGCCCATCTTCGGTTATTGCCTGCGCCTTATTCATCCATGGCACCCGTCTTATGTCCGGTTGCCCTGCCATATTGGGATGATACATAAAGGAGCGCTGATTGATGATTACCAGCAAAACAAAACCGATATAAGCGGTGATGGCAATCCCTATAAAACGTAACATCATGACACCTTTTTGCCTGTCCTTATTTATCGTTATTAGACTGTATATTGAGGCTTCTTTCAACACGAGGTGGAATTTCACCCGCATTTATTCGCATTAACCATATGCCGGAGGGATATTTACAGCTTTGAACGTGGGCAAGGGTTACAGCTTCACAAAACGCATCAGGCGCAGATATATGAATGATGGCAAGATGCTCATGAATTTCATAATGTAAGTAAATTTTCTGGGGAAATGTATTTCAAACCTGCCGGAGTTTAATCCCTTGGCGATTTCTTTTGCCGCTTGTTCAGGCTCTATTATCATGGGCATGGGAAAGTCATTTTTATCTGTTAAGGGCGTGCGCACAAATCCGGGGTTAATCACCTTCACATCAATATTACTGCGTCTCATTTCGACTTGCAGGCTTTCTGCATAGCTGATAATCCCGGCCTTGGTTGCGCAGTATGGCTGACCATAGGGAAGGCCGCGGTAGCCTGCGACCGAGCTGCACAACACTATTTGTCCGTAGCCCTGTTTCTCAAAAACGGGGCGCACAGCATTTACTGTATTAAACGCTCCACCCAGATTGACCTTCAGCATTTTGTGAATAAATTCAATATCCTTGGTTTCTTCAGCATGTGGAGCGTAGAGCGCCGCAAGAAAAATCACGCTATCTATTTTCTTCATTTCTTCAGCAGCTTGCGTTAAAGCGCTATGGTCGCTTGCATCGATCGGAACAACCTCATGCAAGCCGCCCAGCTCTTCATTGAGTTTTTCCAGCTTGTCCTTGCTGCGCGCAGAAAGGGCGAGCGTAGCTCCTTGCTTTGATAGCTCGATTGCCAGCGCGCGGCCTATACCTGTACTTGCGCCGATAATCCAGATATGTTTTCCTGCATGTTGGGTCATTGTGCCCCCTCTTTTTGTTGCTCTGCGCTTTGAGTCCCCTGTTCATGCGAATCCTGCTTTTGCATGAATAATGTCAGCTCTGCGACAGTAAAGCCGAATTTCTTAAGATATGAGCGATTAATTAAAACGCCGTCATTCATCTGGAACATCCAGTCGTCAAATGTAATGCGGTAGGTTGTGCCATCGACTTCAAGATCCATCTGGTACGCCCAGCGCACGGCATTGCCCTGACTTTCTCCTGTTGCGGTTCCAACCACATCGCCGGCTGTGCCTTGATATTGCGTGTCGGATATTTTTTTAATCGTCCATGTGCGTTTGTCTGTCTCGCCGTCATAAAATTGAAAATCCTCTTCCAGCGTTCCTGTATTGCCCTTCCATGAGCCGACCAGATCCACGTCAAAACGCCGCGTAACATGGCCTTTGCGATCCTGAATAATGCCCCATGCCTTTATCGGGCCGGAGAAGTATTCCTGAAGATCAAGGCGGGGCGTAGTTTCCTTATAGTGATCCAGGTTTGGGCCGGTGCAGGCACTTAGAAATGTCATCAGCGTCATGAGCAATACTCCTTTCATTGATATGTGCATTGATTGTTGTCTCCTTTATTTCAATCCCTTGTCCTCATCCAATTTTCAGAACTGTATTTGGTTCCCTTTCTATGTGTTTTTCACTTCATATTTATATACGCGCCACAGATAAAATGCAGCGGCCAGTTTAACCAAACAGGGTATCAGCGCATAAAGCGTGACCAGCCCTATCATCGCAGCAGGATCGTTGTTCGCCCCTGCTACAAAACCAAGATGATCAAGAGCGAGAAATGATATACCGCTGGCAAGAGCCATTGTTGCTTTGGGAATAAAGGCCAGCAATGCAAAATATTGCGTTGCCTCGCCCTGTGCGCTTTGCCGCGTGACACGATCAGCCAGAATGGAGGGCGGCAAGGCCAGATCTGCGCCAAGCGCCGCGCCCGATAAGACACAGATCACGCCATAAGCAATGACATCACCGGGTCTTAGAAACCACGCCCATATGAATACGGCCACAGCAAGCAACATGGAGAGGAGCCACGCCTCCTCTTTGCTGCGCTTGTCTGCGATTTTGACCCAAACGGAAATCAGGGCTGCGCCTGATATAAAATAGAACAGCAAAAACAAGCCGGAGAAGTTTTCTGCCTGCAGGTAGTCACGAATAAAAAACAAGACCAGAACTGCAGGCATGGACGCTGCCAGGTGTGTTAGAAAGCAAATGCCGTAGAAATGACGATCAGTGCCAAACAAGATCGGTATAAAGGATAATCCTTTTTTAGTTTTGCTTTTGCTGATCGTATGATCTTTAAGGGTTTTCAGCATAAAACACGTAAACATGACGATTGCGAGACTCATAATTGCGGCAAAAACAAAAAAGACCACACGAAAAGCCTCATGTGCTGTCATCACGTTTCCGTTTTGCAAAGCTGCGGGAAGAACCGATGCCACCAGCAAGCCTGTTAGAGCAAAAGCCTCGCGCCATGCCGATATGCGCGTGCGTTGCTGCGGGTTTGAAGACCAAAAGCCGCCGATCATATTCAGATTAATGGTGACCACGCTAAAGCCTGTTGTGGCCAATATCATGGAAAGCGCAAACCATAGGGCGGCGTTTATCGAGGCCTGGGGGCCATAAAAAACGCTTGCCATACCCGCTATTAACATGGCTGCGCCGCTCATGATTATTGCGAAACGCTTTGATGCATGCTTGTCAGACAAATAGCCTATGACCGGATCTTGAATAGCGTCAAACAGGCGAATGACCAGCAATATGATTCCGATCAGGCCGATATTCAAACCTATGTCGCGGGTATAAAAATCAGGCGCATGAACATACAAAGGCAAACCGGCAAAAGACAGGGGTAGAGCCAGAAGGCTATATTGCAAAAGAGATATTCTTGAGGGGGGCTGCGTTGTCATGGCGCACCTAATAACTGGCGGCGCAAACGCGGGGCGCTTGTTTCCTCACCTAGCCAAATTCCAAAAAATGCTTTGCCGAAAGCCGGTTTGCTTATACGGCCAATTTCTTTTGTATCTTTATAAAAAATAGTTTCGCCGCTATTGGTGTAAATTCCTGTCAGCACTTCGCCTTTTTCAACATCCGGGAATATTTCGCCCATTTGCATGTACCACCGATCAAGTTTTTGCTGATCATTTATGCCTTGATTGCGTATTTCCTTTATCGAACTATCAGTAATTTCTTTACCTGTTATGCTTCTGAGATAAGAGAGTTTGAGCGCAAGCGGTTTGCCCTGCTCCCAGCGCCCCTGGGGTGCGTAAAGCTGCGCATCATAAATATTCCAGATCAAAAATGATAAACGCCCTTGCCCGACAAGCTGAGCATCTGGGACATGCTGTTTTATATGCTCCATTGCGCGAGCCTGCGGCGCTGCACACATAATCAGGGCAAAAAGAATATATGTCAGGTATTTAAACCGCTCAGGCATGACTTAACTCGACTTGCATCACATCTGTGCGTTCCGCTTTAAAACCGGCGATGCAGGCCGCCAGATAAAAGCGCCAGAGTCTTATGAAGCTCTCATCATATCCCAGCGCCCTAACCTGATCGCAATTTTGATCAAATAATTTCAACCAGCGCTCTAGCGTTCGTGCATAATCACGACCGAAATGATACATGTTTTGTGATTTTAATCCGGCTTTTTTTACCTCTTCATGAAAACGGGAGGCGCATGGCAACATTCCACCGGGGAAAATATAGCTTCTGATGAAGTCACCGCCACTGCGATATCTTGGGAAGTCTTCTTCATTGATTGTGATTGTCTGAATTACGGCTTTTCCTTTTTTGCTGAGGAGCGCTCCTATTTTACTGAAATATGTGCTCCAATACCGTTCCCCCACTGCTTCAAACATTTCAATTGAAACGATTTTGTCATAGGTTCCTTCCTGATGGCGGTAATCCTCAAGTGCGATCTTTGCTTTTGCGCCCAGTCTGGAAGATGCATATTGATGTTGCTCTTCAGAAAGCGTTATGCCCTTGATATTGAAGTCTCCGCGCTTTTGCGCACGCTCGGCAAAGCCGCCCCAGCCGCATCCGATTTCCAGCATTTTGCCTGTTTTATGCTCCAGACAATCGAGCATGCGGTCATATTTGTTATATTGCGCCTGCTCTAGTGATTCCTGATCGTTTTTGAAAATCGCTGCCGAGTATGTCATGGACGGGTCAAGCCACAATTTATAGAAGACATTCCCAAGATCATAATGAGCGTGAATATTTTTTTTGCTCCCCTTTAGGGAGTTGATTTTGGGCAAATAGGCCAGCATTGAGAGTAACCTGAAAAAGCTGTTGCCGACAACAAAGCGATCCATGGCTCTTTTATTGTGAAGCCCAAGAGTAATCAGTGCGGTCAGGTCATCTGTTTGCCAGTGCCCGGCTCTGTAATCATCGGCAAAACCGATATCGCCTTTCCAGACAATATTGCCCAGCACGCGCCAGTCATTCAATTCCAGTTTCGCTGTTTCTCCGGGGTTCTTCCCCTCAAATATATGCGTTTTGCCATCCGGCGTGACCAGTGTAAGCCTACCGGAATCGATTTTATCCAAACGTTTCAGGATTTGTTGTGCCTGTGCTTTTCCCAATTGTGTAACCTCTTGCTGCTTTATTTTTCTTTTTATCAACAAAAAATTATTCGCCCATAATAACCAATGTGTTACGTGGCAGGGTTACTTTTCTATTGCCTGCGTAGCGCTAACGCGCTCAGGTTTTTGCTCTGGCCTTGGTATATACTTTATGCCTTTGATAAACAGTTTGAGTGCTTGCCAGTGGATGAGGGTTATGGCTTTTAGCGTAACAAGCGGATACCCCCAAAATGCGCGCTTTAGAGCCGGTTTGTTCATGGATTCCATTCTTCCGGTCAGGGATGTGACAAGTTGTTTTTCATTGTTCGCATTATAATAATCAATTTTTGTTCTAAATTCCTGATCATTCACATCAAAGCGAAATTTGTAATACCCTTCGCGCTGCAAGAACGGCGAGACATGAAAGAGCTTTCTTCCTATCACGGTTTGCTCTGCGGTAATGGGCGCATGATCGGCGTTGGCACAAAGATATGTATGGCGCTCGCCAAAGGTATTGTGAACCTCACACAGCACAGCGCGCACAGTGCCCTGACGATCATGGCACAACCAGAAGCTCACCGGATTAAAGACATAGCCCAAGATACGCGGCATAGATATCAGGATGATTTCACCATCGGCTTGCTTTATGCCGTAATCCTTTAGAATTGAACGTGCCCATTGTCCCAGATTAGAACCATCGCATGCGCCATGATCACGGTCATAAAAACTGAGCGGCGCAAAACGGTTTCGGGCTATAGGCAATTTCCCTATATGCGATAGTGGTAAGGCCAGATAATAAATACCGTAAGAAAATCTGTTTTGTTTTGGAAACAGGCGGGCATGCATTACCTTACCAAATAAGAGCTTTGGCTCTATTCCCATGGAATCTTTGCCCCCATCTTTTTAGCCACATTTACGGCACTGAGCAGTCCGTCTTCGTGAAAGCCATAGCGTTGATATGCTCCGCAAAACCAGGTCCCGCTCTTTCCCTGTATGCTCTCTATCTTGTCTTGCGCCTGAACAGCTTTTAGATCAAACACCGGATGCGAAAAAATATGCTCATCCATTATCAGATCTTCTTGCGGGCGGCGCCCCGGATTTAACGTTACAATAACAGGCGCGCCTGTTTCCAGCCCTTGCAAATTATTCATCCAGTAGCTCAGAGATACAACGCTTTTTTTGTCTTCTCTAGCTTCGGAGAGGTACACCCAGCTCGCCCAGCTCTTTTTTTCACGAGGCATAAAGCTTGCGTCACTATGTACGATAATTTTGTTATTCTGATAGTCAAAAGAACTCATTACATCCCGGTATGATGCCGGATCTTCCATCAGGCTTAGTGCCTGATTTGCGTGGCAGGCAAAAACAACCTGATCATAAATAATTTTGTCCCCGCGCACATCTTCAACTTCATGCCCCTGGTCTGTGGCTCTGACTTTTTTAACTGCGCAATCAATTTTCATTTTATCTTTGAATGTATCCGTTATTTTTAAGACATATGTGCGGCTGCCTCCTATAACTGTGTACCATTGTGGCCGGTTGTTCACGCTAAGCAGGCCGTGATTGTTAAAGAACTGAAGAAAAGTGCGCGCCGGAAACTGCATGATTGTCTCTACCGGACAGCTCCATATTGCCGCGCCCATGGCCAGCAGATAATAGCGCCGGAACCACTCTCCCATAGACAGGGCATCGAGACATTCTTGCAGCGTAATGTGAGGGTCGCCCTTTATATAGGCTTTGGCTCGTTTGTTAAAGCGCAGGATATCGCGCAACATCCCGTAATAGGCCGGCCGAATAAAATTTCGTTTTTGTGCGAACATATTACTGGATGAATATTCCAGCCAGCCATCATTGATGCTTACGCCGAAGGACATATCACTTTTTTTGTAAGGCACATTGAGCGCCTTGAACAAGCCTATAAGGTTTGGATAATTCCAGTCGTTAAAGACAATAAACCCCGTATCGACGGCTGTGTTGGCTCCTGCCAGAGTAAGATCAATCGTACGGCTGTGACCACCTGGATATGCGTTCTTTTCATAAACGGTGATATCATGATATGGCGCGAGCAAATATGCCGCACCCAGACCTGATATTCCTGTGCCAATAATCGCAATTTTCATCCGCGATATTATGCATCGCTGTTGCGCTGTTGTCTATGTGAAAGAAGCTATGTCGCTATTAGGTGATCCTAGACCTTGTTGAACATCCCGAGACATATAGTCCATTGCGGAATTAATTATACGCTTTAATAATATCGTCGATAGATTTGT
>JBKHBN010000017.1:0-36525 GCA_046542355.1 Alphaproteobacteria bacterium
CGTGAAGGCGGCCGCACCGTCGGCGCCGGCGTTGTGACGAAGATTGTAGAGTAATTAAATAAGTTAAGAGCGAGTATTAGGAAAATAAAATGGATACACAAAGTATACGCATCACACTCAAAGCTTTTGATCACCGCATCCTTGATACGGCGAGCGCTGAGATTGTGAACACGGCAAAAAGAACAGGCGCAGGCGTTCGCGGCCCCGTTCCTCTGCCAAACAAAATCAAAAAGTTTTCCGTTATTCGCTCACCGCACGTGAATAAGGGATCACAGGAACAATTCGAAATGCGCACACATAAGCGCCTTATGGATGTTGTTGAACCCACACCGCAGACAATTGATGCGTTGATGAAGCTGGATTTGCCTGCTGGTGTTGATGTGGAAATTAAAATCGGTCAGGCGGCTTAGGGATCTGGGCTGGAAAATGACAAGCTAAGTTGGTTCGATAAGGGAATCAACCTCTGGAAAGGAAAAGAAAATGAGAACTGGATTGATTGCACGTAAAGAGGGTATGAGCCGTATTTTCGATGCGGATGGACGTCACATTCCCGTGACTGTTCTGAAGGTTGATGAATGTCAGGTCATCGCTGTGCGCAATGAAGAAAAAGATGGCTATGTTGCTGTTCAGCTGGGCGCAGGCAAGGCGAAAGTCAAGCGCACTTCAAAGCAAAATCGCGGCCACTTTGCCAAAGCAAAAGTAGAGCCTAAGAAAAAACTGGCTGAATTCCGTGTTTCTAATGAGAATACATTGGAAGTCGGCGCAGAGCTTGGAGCAAATCACTTTATCGCGGGTCAGTATGTTGATGTGACTGGCACATCGATTGGTAAAGGCTTTGCCGGTGCCATGAAGCGCCATAATTTTGGTGGCTTGAGAGCCTCTCATGGTGTCTCGGTTTCCCACCGCTCACACGGATCAACGGGTCAATGTCAGGAGCCGGGTAAAGTCTTTAAGGGCAAGAAAATGGCTGGCCACTTGGGCGCTGAGCGTGTAACAACCCAAAATCTTGAGGTCGTGGCTATTGATGAAGAGGATAACCTGATCTTGGTAAAAGGCGCGGTTCCCGGAGCAAAACAAGGATGGGTTCTCATCAGCGATGCTGTTAAAAAGCCATTCCCTGAAGGCGCACCGCTTCCCGCGGGTTTAAAACAGGAACCAAAAGCTGAGGAGCAAAATGACGCAGCGCCAGCAGAAGAAAAAGAATCCTCTGAAGCTGCATCTGAAGCACCTGCGGACGTTCCAGCCACAGAAGAAGCAAATAAGGAAGAGTAGTCATGAAAGCGAATGTGAAAACACTTGAGAATAAAGACGCTGGCGAAGTTACGCTTGATAAGGACATCTTCGGGGCACAGTTGCGCGAAGACATCTTGCATCGCATGGTCAATTATCAGCTTGCAAAGCGCCGCACGGGCAACCACAAAACCAAGCAGCGCCACGAGATCAGCGGAACAGGGAAAAAGCCCTGGCGTCAAAAGGGAACTGGCCGCGCCCGCGCAGGCGATCTAAAGCGTAACATTGACCGCGGTGGTGCGGTCGTACATGGGCCGGTTGTGCGCTCTCATGCTATCGCTCTGCCGAAGAAAATTCGCAGGCTTGCGCTAAAAATTGCCCTGTCTTCAAAAGCGGCAAACGGCAAGTTGATCATTCTTGATGAGGCAAAAGCCAAAACGCACAAAACCAAGCCAATGGCAGAGGCATTCGCGAAAATGGGTTTTACATCGGCGCTGATCGTTGATGGGAAAGAAGTGGATGTAAACTTCGCCCGTGCAACAGCAAATCTGCCGTGCATCGATGTGCTGCCAAGTGCGGGAGCAAATGTTTATGATATATTGCGCCGTGATACGCTTGTGCTGACAAAAGACGCGCTCAATGATCTGACTGAGAAATTGAAAGGGTAAAAAGACAATGGCAAAGGCAAAGAAAAGAGAAGCCGCAGAGTGGATGTACGAGATCATCACTGCGCCACATATCACAGAAAAAGCCACTTTGGGCAGTGAAAATGCACAAGTAACCTTCAAGGTTCCTTTAAGCGCAAAAAAACCTCAGATCAAGGAAGCGGTGGAAGTGTTATTTGATGTAAAGGTTAAGGCGGTGAACACATTGATCCAAAAAGGAAAGACAAAGCGCTTCCGTGGCATTATGGGCAAGCGCCCGGACTTCAAAAAAGCGGTTGTAACGCTGGAAGAGGGACAAACGATTGATACAGGGATTGGCGTTTAGAAAAATATCCCCGAGTTTTATATAAACAACTTTGAGAGTAAAAAGAGGTAAATTATGGCGCATGCTTTAAAAAGAAGACCGGTTATAGGATCTCCATTTTTGCTGGGAAAAGACTCAGGTTTGAGTGACGAAGTAGTGAACTTTTTTAATGCAACCGCACATGGGATGGTTGATAGGCCTCTGCTTATTGATGACGAACCGGATTTTGGCAATCCAGATGCAAGAGCGATGGTTGAAAGTTTTGGTCAAGCGCAAGAAATACTAATGGAGCATTTGAGACTACAACTAGGAACGTTTGATGATGAGAGAATGTATCGCGCTCTGGCTGAAGTAAGACAGAAGTATGACCCCTCTTTGCAGGATGAACCTGAGAGCGTAATGGCGCGTTATAGCGCACTGACCCCGTAAAAGGATAAACAAGGCTTATATATAAACTATGGCGCCCACCGAAACCGGGCATATAAATAAGGAAAAAGCAAAATGGCATTGAAAAAATATAATCCGATAACACCGGGCACGCGTCAGCTGGTGCAAATTGACCGCAAGGATTTGTATAAAGGCGCGCCGGAAAAAACATTGACCGAAGGCCTGACCAAATCGGGAGGCCGCAACAACCATGGGCGCATCACATCGCGTCATATTGGTGGCGGTCACAAACGCAAATATCGTAAAATCGACTGGCGGCGTACAAAGTGGGATATGAGCGCAACGGTGGAGCGTCTTGAATATGACCCCAACCGCACAGCCTTCATAGCGTTGATACAATATGAGGACGGAGAAAAAGCATATATTCTTGCACCGCAGCGTCTGTCTGTCGGTGATAAGGTTGTCGCAGGTGAGAAAACAGATGTTAAGCCGGGCAACGCGATGAAGCTTAAAAGCATGCCGGTTGGAACAATTATCCACAATATCGAGATGAAGCCGGGCAAGGGCGCACAAATGATTCGCTCTGCTGGAACATATGCCCAGCTTGTCGGACGCGATCAGGGATATGCGCAAATCAAGCTTGCCTCCGGCGAGCTGCGCGTGGTCTTGTCAGACTGCATGGCCAGTGTTGGCGCAGTGTCCAACCCCGACCACATGAACACGAATATGGGGAAAGCGGGTCGTAACCGCTGGAAAGGGCGGCGTCCACATGTACGCGGCGTTGTTATGAACCCAGTTGACCACCCTCATGGCGGTGGTGAAGGAAAATCCTCAGGAGGGCGTAACCCTGTAACGCCATGGGGCGTTCCGACAAAAGGATATAAAACACGCAAACCACGTAAACAGAGCGATAAATACATTATTCGCCGCCGTAAAAAGAAATAAGATTATAAGGAGCAACGCACAATGGCACGTTCAGTATGGAAAGGCCCGTTTGTAGAAAAAAGCCTTCTAAAAAAAGTAGAAGCAGCACGCGCAAGCGGCAAAAACACAATTATTAAGACATGGTCACGCCGATCAACAATTTTGCCCAATATGATCGGGTTGACTTTTGGTGTGCATAACGGCAAAAAATTCATCCCTGTTCTTGTAACAGACCAGATGATCGGCCACAAACTAGGGGAATTCGCTCCTACGCGCACATACACGGGTCACGGCGCAGATAAAAAGGCCAAGAAGTAAATGATGTCTTGGTTTTTGCGGGGTAAGCAAAAGCCTCAGACGAATTTATCCTCGCGAAAAGCGGGGATTTGGTAAAAGCTGGAAAAAGACTAGGTTTATAAAATAAGGACATAAAAATGGGACAGAGTAAAAACCCGAGACGTGAAAAAGACAATGAAGCGAAAGCTTTTGCGAAATATGTCAGGACATCACCGCAAAAACTGAACCTTCTGGCGCGCACAATTCGTGGCAAGAGCGCATCACGGGCGTTGATTGATCTTGAATTTTCAAAACGCCGTGTTGCCGAAGACGTACGTAAGCTGCTACAATCTGCTGTGGCAAACGCTGAAAACAATCATGGTCTTGATGTCGACCGTTTGATTGTATCAGAGGCGTATGTCGGCAAGAGCTTGACGATGAAGCGTTTCCACGCACGTGGGCGCGGACGCGGGAGCCGCATTCTTAAAACTATCAGCAATATGACGATCATCGTAAAAGAAGTAGAAGAGGCATAGATTTATGGGACAAAAGATTAATCCAATTGGTTTAAGAGTAGGTATTAACCGCACTTGGGATTCTCGCTGGTATGCCGGGCGCGACTACGCCGACAAGCTGGTTGATGATTTGAAATTGCGTGAATATGTGCAAGAGCACCTCAAGGCCGCCGGGATCAGCAAAGTTATTATCGAGCGCGCTGCCAAAAGCACAAAGGTTACGGTGCACACAGCGCGTCCCGGTGTGATTATCGGTAAAAAAGGCGCAGACATTGAAAAACTGCGCAAGCAGCTATCACGCCGCGCCGGAGGAGAAGTTGGCCTGAACATCGTCGAGGTACGCAAACCTGAAGTTGATGCGCAACTGGTTGCCGAAGGTGTTGCGCAGCAGCTTGAGCGCCGTGTTTCATTCCGCCGCGCGATGAAGCGCGCAGTTCAAAATTCATTGCGTTTTGGCGCGCAAGGGATTCGTATTAATGTTTCAGGCCGTTTAGGCGGCGCCGACATTGCACGTACGGAATGGTATCGCGAAGGACGCGTTCCGCTCCACACATTGCGCGCAGATGTTGATTACGGCACAGCAGAAGCTTTGACAACATACGGGATTATTGGCGTAAAGATATGGCTGTACAAAGGCGATATCATGGAAAACGATCCTATGGCACGTGATAAGAGAATCGCTGATTCGCAAGGTGGAGCACCGCGCAATTAGTTAAATATTAAAAAAATAATAAGAATCCGGTAAAAAAGCTGGATTTTTATTTTAAAGTGCGATAAGGTCGCGCGAAATTTTAAGAACAAACCTTAAAAAAACGACATATGGGAACTCTTGCTCAAGAAAGCAAAAAGTCCATGTGAAAGAGTTTTTTTTGTGTTTGTACATAAAGGCTGAGGGTAAAGCGGCTCAACTTAAAGCGACCTGAAAAGGTAAAACCGGAAAATAAAAAGACCGGAAGACAAAGGAAGACGAAAAAATGTTAAGTCCAAAGAAGTTTAAACACCGCAAGCAGTTTAAAGGCCGCATACACGGAAATGCGAAGGGCGGCACGCAGCTGGCATTTGGATCTTATGGTTTGAAAGCCATCACACCAGAGCGTGTAACAGCACGTCAGATTGAAGCTGCGCGCCGAGCCATTACGCGGTGTATGAAACGTCAAGGTAAAGTCTGGATTCGCATTTTCCCTGATGTGCCGGTGACATCCAAGCCTCTTGAGGTGCGTCAGGGTAAGGGTAAGGGCTCACCTGAATATTGGGCGGCGCGCGTAAAGCCAGGTCGTATTATGTTTGAAATTGATGGCGTATCAGAAGAGGTTGCGCGCGAGGCATTCTCACTGGCTGCGATGAAACTGCCTGTTAAAACAAAACTTATTAAACGCGTAGGCGCAACAGAGGAGGCAGCATAATGAATGCTGAAGATCTAAGAGCAAAGTCAATTGATGAACTGGCAAAGCTGGTCGTGGATTTGCGCAAGGAGAAATTTAATGCTCGTTTCCAAAAAGCGCAAGGCGCATTGGAAAATACAGCCACTATCCGCAAGAACCGCCGCGATATTGCACGCGCAAAAACGATATTGGCTGAGAAGCGCCTGACTGAAGCGAAAAATAAGACAAACACCAAGAGTACAAGCACAAAAAGTAAAGATAAAAAAACAACCGGCAAAAAGGTTGCATAAGAGCTTAATGAAGGAGAAGCAAACATGCCTCGTCGCATACTAGAAGGAAATGTGGTTAGCGCAAAAACCGACAAGACGGTAACTGTTCTTGTTGAGCGTCGCTTTATGCACCCTATGTATAAAAAATATATAAAAAGCTCTGATAAATATACAGCGCACGATGAAACCAATGCCTTCAAGGAAGGTGACAAGGTTTCAATTATTGAGTGCCGCCCGATTTCTAAAACAAAGCGCTGGACGGTCATAAATGACGATCAGTCCGCACCATCTGAAGAAAAGCCGGCAGCAGCTAAGGCAAAAAAAGCAGACAAAGCAGACAAAGCAGACAAAATAGACAAAATAGACAAAGAAGCGTCGGATGATTTGGATAAGGTAAAAAAAGAGAAAAAAGACGAGGCGACCAAAAAACCGGCAGCAAAAAAGCCAGCTGAGAAAAAAACAAAATCTACCAAAAAGGATGCGTAAGATATGATACAGATGCAATCCCGCATGAGTGTAGCTGATAACAGCGGTGCAAAGGAAGTACAGTGCGTCAAGGTACTGGGCGGATCTCACAGGCGCACAGCGAATATCGGTGATGTTGTAGTCGTTTCCGTAAAGGATGCTATTCCTCGCGGAAAAGTGAAAAAAGGTGATGTTCGCCGCGCAGTTATTGTACGCACACGTTCAGGACTGCAACGTGAATACGGAGAAAAGATCCGTTTTGATGGCAATGCATGTGTTTTGATTAACAACGCAGGCGAGCCGATTGGAACTCGTATTTTTGGTCCGGTTACACGCGAGCTTCGCGCGGGCGGGTACATGAAAATTATTTCATTGGCATCGGAGGTGCTCTAGTTATGACTCAAGCCAAAATGAAAATAAAAAAAGGCGATCAGGTTGTGGTCCTCACAGGCCGCGATAAAGGTGCCAAGGGAGAGGTGCTTGACATTATTCCATCTGCGCGCCGCATTGTCGTGCAAGGCGTTAATCTGGTGACAAAGCATCAAAAACCAACGCAGGTTTCTGCTGGCGGTATTCAGAAAAAAGAATTACCGATCCATATTTCGAACGTGGCACTGGCTGACCCGAAAACAGGTGAAGCCACGCGCGTGGGATATAAGACATTAAAAGACGGTAAAAAGGTTCGCGTAGCAAGGAAGTCTGGCGAAACTATTGAATAGGAATAGAAAAAAGATAACGTAAGAAGGCGATAAACAACATGAAACCGCGTTATAAAGAGCTATACGAAAAAGAAATCGGCCCGGCGCTTGATAAGGAATACGGGTACAAAAACCTGCACCAGCGCCCGCGCTTGGATAAAATTGTGATCAATATGGGTGTCGGTGAGGCAGCGCAGGATCGTAAATTTATGGAAGGCGCGATGAAGGATTTGGCACTGATTGCCGGTCAAAAGCCGATCGTAACCAAGGCGCGCAAATCAAATGCGTCTTTTAAAATTCGCGAAGGTCAGGCCATTGGCACAAAAGTAACCCTGCGCGGTGATCGTATGTACGAGTTTCTTGATCGTCTGATTACAATCGCCATGCCCCGCATCCGTGATTTTCGCGGCATTAGCGGCAAAAGCTTCGACGGGCGCGGTAACTATGCACTGGGTATCAAGGAGCACATTGTATTCCCGGAAATTGAATACGACAAGGTCGATAAGATCCGCGGAATGGATATTATAATTTGTACAACAGCGGCAAATGATGGAGAAGCGAAGGCATTGCTACGCGGCTTCAAATTGCCTTTCAAGAATTAGAGAAAAACAAAAGAACAACGACGAAAGCAAGGAAAGAGCTAAACATGGCAAAAGTCAGCATGATAGAAAGAGAAAAGAAGCGCGCAAAGCTCGTGAAGCGCTATGCAAAAAAGCGCGCAAAGCTCAAAGCGACAATCAAGGATCGGTCTGTTCCTGCCGATGAACGCTTTCAGGCGGTTCTAAGGCTGGCTGAATTGCCACGCGCTTCATCAAAGACGAGAAAGCGTAACAGATGTGCTCTTACAGGCCGTCCGCGCTCTTATTATCGTAAATTCGACCTCTCGCGCATTGCGCTAAGAGATCTGGCCTCTCGCGGTGAGCTGCCAGGTGTAACAAAGTCAAGCTGGTAAGAAGGAGGATTATCGAAATGTCAATGAACGATCCCCTTGGTGATATGCTAACCCGAATTCGTAACGGGCAGCAGGCCGGAAAAGAAATCGTTGAGTGCCCGTTTTCTAAATTGCACGAGAACGTATGCACTGTATTAAAGGATGAAGGTTTTATCCGCGGATATAAGGTTGAAGATGCAGGCAACAACAAGAAGTTTTTGTCCATTCAGCTTAAATATGCAGAAGGACGTGGCGTTATTCGTCAGATTGATCGCGTCTCGAAACCTGGTCGCCGTGTTTACTCAGGCGTGAAGACAATGCCGCGTTTTTATAACGGTTTGGGTCTTCTGGTGGTCTCCACTCCGCAAGGTGTTATGGCCGATCATAAGGCCAGAGCGGCAAATGTAGGTGGTGAGGTGCTGTGCCAGGTCTTCTAGTGGAAGTCTTCTGGAGTAAGGCATAAGGAAAGAATAAGGAAAAAAAACAATGTCACGTATTGGAAAAAATCCTGTATCTGTCCCTGAAGGCGTTGAGGTTCAGCTAAACGGTCAGGACATTCAGGTAAAAGGCAAACTGGGCGAGCTGTCTATGCGCATCCATGATGAAGTAAGCGCAAAGCTTGATGATGTTGCCAACGATGAGGGCAAGACAGGCAAAGCCATAACGTTGTCGCCAAAGTCAAACTCCAGAATTGCGCAGCAGATCTGGCCGACAATGCGCACGTTGGTTAATAATCTGTGTATTGGCGTTTCTCAGGGGTATGAGAAAAAGCTTGAAATTCACGGCGTTGGGTATCGTGCCAATTTGCAGGGAAACACACTTGTTTTATCTTTGGGGCTATCCCATGAGGTGCGCTACGACATACCTGAGGGTGTAAAGGTTGCTGTAGAAAAACAAACAGCGTTGACCGTCTCAGGCATTGATAAGCAGCGTGTTGGTGAAATTGCAGCAAAAATAAGAAGCTTTAAGAAACCCGAACCCTATAAAGGTAAAGGGATTCGTTACGCAGATGAGTATATCGTACGTAAAGAAGGTAAGAAAAAATAGGAAGTTAAGAAGATGGCAAAAGCAGCATCGATCAAAACAACACCGGCGCAGCGCCGTAACTACAGAACGCGCAATAAGATTCGCCGCGTTAATATTGACCGTGCGGGTGCACGTGAAGTGCGTCCGCGCTTGAGCGTATTTCGCTCAGGTAAGCAGATATACGCGCAAGTTATTGACGATATTCAGGGAAAGACACTGGCCGCAGCCTCTTCGCTCGAAAAAGAGCTAAAAGAAAAGCTGAAAAGTGGCGCCAATAAAGACGCGGCAGCGCAGGTCGGTAAGCTGGTTGCGCAGCGCGCGCAGGAAAAAGGTGTAACAAAGGTAGTGTTTGATCGCGGTCGCTATGTCTATCATGGGCGCGTTAAGGCTCTGGCTGAGGGTGCACGCGAAGGTGGCCTGAACTTTTAAGGGTATTTTTAAAGAAAAAAGGATTTAAAGACTATGGCACGTGGACAACAAGAACAACAGCGCAACGATCATCGTGATGAGCCGGATCTTATCGAACGTCTGGTTGGGATCAATCGTGTTGCTAAAGTTGTGAAGGGCGGACGCCGTTTCGGGTTTGCTGCGCTGGTAATCGTCGGCGATGGAAAAGGCCGTGTTGGTTACGGTCACGGAAAGGCCAAAGAGGTGCCTGAAGCCATTAAAAAGGCAACAGATCAGGCAAAACGCAAGATGATTCGCGTTCCTTTGCGTGAAGGCCGCACATTGCATCATGATGTCCATGGCAGAGACGGGGCTGGAAAGGTATTCTTACGCTCGGCACCTCCCGGTAAAGGGATTATTGCTGGTGGTCCGATGCGTGCAGTATTCGAAGCACTCGGCGTTCAGGACGTTGTAGCCAAGGCGATTGGTTCGAATAATCCCTACAGCATGGTTAATGCGACATTTGCTGCGCTGGCCAATACACAAAGTCCGCGTCATGTGGCTTCACGCCGCAGTAAACGTGTCAGCGAGATTGTTTCCAACCGCGAAGTACAGGAAATTGCAGGTATCGTGGAAGCTGACGAATAAAGATAAATGGCAAAGGTCTAAACCATAAGGAAAAAGAGTTATGGCTGAAGAGAAAAAAGAGAAAACAGCATCGGCAAAGAAAAAGAAAACAGCATCAAAAGCCGGAAGTACGATTCGCGTGACACAAACCGGCTCTCCAATTGGCCGCCAGGGGTATCAGCGCGAAACATTGATCGGTCTGGGGCTTAATAAAATGCACCGCACAAGCGAACTGGAAGACACGCCGGCTGTGCGAGGCATGATAAAAAAAGTCGGCCACTTGGTCAGGGTTGAGGAAGATGCCGCCTAAAGCACCGGCTTGAAAACGCTGGTTTCAAAAGAGAATAAATAAGGAAATAGTCCAATGAAACTAAATGAATTAAAACCACAAGAAGGCTCCATTAAGGCAAGAACGCGCGTTGGCCGTGGTATTGGATCTGGTAAGGGCAAAACATGCGGCGCTGGTCAAAAAGGCCAGAAAGCCCGCTCCGGCGTAGCGATTAAAGGCTTCGAAGGTGGGCAAATGCCATTGTACCAACGTCTGCCGAAATTTGGTTTTAACAATACCAGATTTGCAACAAAATATACGGAGCTGACACTGGTTCAACTCCAACATGCGATTGATACAAAGAAAATCGATAGCAAAAAGCAAATAGATGAAGAGGCTCTTGTCGCCTCTGGCGTTGTTCGCCGCAAGCGCGACGGTATCAAGATTCTTGCAACGGGGGAACTGAAATCGAAAGTGAACCTGAAAGTTTCCAAAGCCACCAAAGGCGCGCTTGAGCAAATCGAAAAAGCAGGCGGCAAGGTAGAGCTGATTGAAAAAACGGTCGCACCGGTCAAAAAACGCGGCGAAAAATAATACGCTGTTTTGCCGGTATTGTGCGCACAAAGGTTAAAAAGGCTCCCGCAGATAATGACGGGGGCTTCTTTACTTTGACAGATGGGACGTCTGCGATTAAACTTGTTAACCGAGATTAAGAAGAGGGTTAAAATGCGTATTTTGATTGTTTTTGCCATAGCAGCCTTAACCGTGGTTGCTATTCCAGCGCCGTCACATGCAACAAACAAAAGATGTCCCCGCCATCAGGTGCAAACCAATCTCAAGGGAAGACTGGCCAAAACCAGAATCTTCAGGGGAACCAGTCAGGGATTTACCGAGTATTTGATGGGGCATTCCCGGGGGCAAGGCGAGATCCTCGGATTTGTGGATCAAGGAGAAATTTATACAAGGCTTGATTATAAATTCAATGTACAGCCGGTTGATGAGAATTATTATTGTGTAAATCTGGAGAAGGTAAGAGGATATTTCTTTGCCGCCCCCAAATTATACATGCCGACAAATTACCCGAAAAATAGCTGTGAGTATAAAGAGGTCTTGAAGCACGAAAGACGGCACTTGCAGGCTGTTTATGATTTTCATGAAAAAAATGAAGGAAAATATAAAGCCTATCTGGGTAAAATAGCGCGCGCCGTGCCTGTCTATCCACCCGTAGGGCCAGGGCAGGTTGAGCAAATACAACAGGAAATTATGAACTATTTTGAGAATAAATTCAGAACCCTGGAAGGGCAGTCCATGAATGAACTCAATGCGATACAAAGAAAAATAGACAGTCCAAGTGAATATAGAGGCGTACAGAAACGCTGTGATAACTGGTAGCGTTCTAATAAAAACGTGTGCGAACGCGCTTTTTTAAAAGTCCGGGGCTTGTGCGCACGCAATGTTTTCTTTAAGAATAACCCGTTCAAAGAATTAGAGCTTTAGTATAAGGAAGAAATGTTATGGCATCAGCCGTAGAACAGCTTGCAAAAAATGCCAATTGGGGCGCATTGGCCAAGGCGACAGAATTAAAAAAACGTATCTTTTTTGTTTTGGGGGCGTTGCTTGTCTATCGTCTGGGAACTTATATTCCTGTTCCCGGAATTGATCCTGTTGTCTGGAAAGACATATTTGATTCAAAAGGCGGCGGGATTCTTGATATGTTTAATATGTTTTCCGGGGGCGCGCTTTCACGGATGACCATCTTTGCGCTGAACATCATGCCCTATATCTCGGCCTCCATTATCATGCAGCTTGGAACATCAATGTCCAAAAAGCTTGAGGAACTCAAGAAAGAGGGCGAAGTCGGGCGTATGAAAATCAATCAGTATACGCGCTATCTGACGGTATTGCTGGCCGCAGTGCAGGCTTACGGTCTGGCCGTTGGAC
Source organism: Alphaproteobacteria bacterium (assembly GCA_046542355.1). Classification (GTDB taxonomy): domain Bacteria; phylum Pseudomonadota; class Alphaproteobacteria; order Micavibrionales; family Micavibrionaceae; genus UBA1672. Next base: position 12,296 of record JBKHBN010000017.1, read on the forward strand.
TAGAGGCCATGCAAAGCGAGCAGGGTTCTGCAGTGATTAATCCCGGCTTATTCTTCCGCGTTTCCACGGTTATCACGATCGTAGGCGGGACGGTCTTCTTGATGTGGCTGGGCGAGCAGATCACCAGCCGCGGAATTGGTAATGGAATTTCACTGATCATCTTTTCCGGTATTGTAGCCGGGCTGCCGCGCGCTGTAGCCTCTATCTTGGAGTTGGCACGCCAAGGCACATTTAGCGGCGGCGCATTGCTCATGCTCGCAATAATGGTCGTGGCTGTGATTACCCTTATTGTCTTTGTCGAGAGAGCTTATAGGCGCGTCATTGTACAATATCCAAAACGAATGGTCGGCAATCAAATAGCGCAGGGGCAAACCAACCATATTCCTCTAAAGCTCAACACAGCTGGTGTTATTCCGCCTATTTTCGCTTCATCTCTTCTTTTATTGCCCCTAACCATTATCAACTTTGCCGGACTAAGCGGCAGTGATTTCTGGTCTGGTATTATAACCCACCTGCAACACGGCGAACCGGTTTTTATGATTATATACGGAACCCTGATTGCGTTTTTCTGCTTTTTCTATACAGCGATTGTTTTTAACCCCGAAGAAAATGCAGAAATGCTGCGCAAATATGGTGGTTTTGTTCCAGGCATCAGGCCGGGTAAAAACACAGCAGATCACCTTGATTATATTCTAACGCGCATCAGTGTAATCGGAGCCATATACCTGATCTTCGTGTGTCTGCTTCCTGAATTTCTGGTATCCCAATATAGCGGCATGTTTTATTTCGGCGGAACAAGCTTGCTGATTGTGGTTAGTGTGACAATGGATACGGTCGCGCAAGTGCACTCACATTTGATTGCCCACCAGTACGAGGGACTTGTAAAAAGAACAAAACTGCGCGGACGGGGAAAAAGAAGATAAGAAAAAGAAGACAGCACGTGACAAGACGATCTTAAGGAGATGTAAGTCGATGAATATTATTATGTTTGGACCTCCGGGAGCCGGTAAGGGAACACAGGCAAAGCGCATTCAGGAAACCTACAAAATTAAGCATCTCTCCACCGGAGATATGCTGCGCGCCGAAGTCGCGAGCCAAAGCACGCTTGGCAAAACGTTAAAAGCCATATTGGAAGCAGGAGAACTGGTCTCCGATGATATCATGACTGAAATTATCGGAAACTGTATCAGTGAGCCGGAATGTGCAAAAGGGTTTATCCTTGACGGCTTTCCAAGAACACTTCCCCAGGCCAGAGAGCTTGACACGATGCTCGATTACATGTCCCGCTCAATCGATCATGTTATCGTACTGGAAGTAGATCCAGACGCGCTGGTTGATCGGATCAATAAAAGAGCCTCTGAAGCGGGCGAAACCCGTAGCGATGATAATGAAGCTGTTTTGAGAAACCGTCTTGAGGTTTATAAAAACCAGACAGCACCATTGCTGCCATACTATGATGCCAAGGGAATATTACGCAGGATTGATGGAATGAAATCCATTTGCGAGGTAACAGCACAAATCGAAGAAGTTTTGGGGCGGGTATAGAAACAAGCCCGCTTTTTAGCACAATAAAAGCAAAAAGATGAAAATCTTGTCATAATTTTATTGACGTATGCTTGCTTGTGCTTATAATGCGCGCATTCCCGTTAATGGGTTAAACGTTTACGAACTGAATCAGTGAAAGTGTAACGAACGGAGCTGAGCACGGTTCGGTTGAGGAAAGCAGGGAAAATGCGATCCTCTGGAAATATAGAAAGGAAAAATAATGGCACGTATTGCTGGGGTCAATGTACCCGACAATAAGCGCATTCCGATTTCTCTGACATATGTGCATGGAATCGGGCGCACAACAGCATTTAAAATCTGTGAGAAACTTGGAATCGATGTGCAAATGCGCATGGGGCAGGCAGATGATGATATTTTAAATGCCATCCGCAGTGAAATCGACAGTGGCAGCTACAAGATTGAGGGGGATCTTCGCCGTGAAGTCTCCATGAACATCAAACGTTTGATGGATATGAAATGCTACCGAGGTCTTCGTCATAGAAACGGTCTTCCTGTGCGCGGTCAAAAAACACGCGTTAACGCACGTACCCGCAAAGGTCCGGCAAAACCAATCGCTGGCAAGAAGAAATAGGGGGATATGAGATATGGCTAAGGCAAAATTAAAAACCAAGAGAAAAGAAAAAAAGAATATCGTATCTGGTGTTGCACATGTGAATGCCACATTTAACAATACGCTGGTAACGATATCAGACGAGCAGGGCAATGTTGTCTCCTGGTCATCATCAGGAATGATGGGCTTTAAGGGATCACGTAAATCCACACCTTACGCATCACAGGTGGCTGCAGAGGATGCAGGCCGCAAGGCGCAGGATCACGGTATGAAAGAGCTTGATGTACGCATAAAAGGCCCCGGTTCAGGCCGCGAGTCTGCGTTGCGCGCATTGCAGGCAATTGGCTTTACAATCAAGTCAATCAAAGACATTACGCCAATTCCGCATAATGGATGCCGTCCGCCCAAGCGCCGCCGCGTATAGATCTGCTTTTCAGGACAAACAAAGGCGGGGTTTTTGATCACTCCGCCTTCAAATAAAGATTAATTTAGACGAAAAAAGGAGTTCACACCTTGATACAGAAAAACTGGCAAGAACTGATTAAACCCCAGAAACTGGACGTTGCCCAGACAGGCCGCCCGAATGTTGGTCAGGTTGTAGCAGAACCACTTGAGCGCGGATTTGGTCTTACGCTTGGCAATGCGCTGCGCCGTATTTTGCTTTCTTCTCTACAGGGCGCTGCTGTGACGGCTGTTCAGATTGACGGTGTCTTGCATGAGTTCTCTTCGATTGAAGGTGTCCGTGAAGATGTCACAGACATCATCTTGAACTTGAAAGCGCTGGCTGTGCGCATGCACGCGGAAGGCCCCAGAAAAATGCGCTTGAGCGCGCAAGGCCCGTGCGAAGTCACAGCCGCCCAGATCGAAGCGGGAGCGGATATCGAGATCATGAATCCCGATCTGATTATCTGCACGTTGGATAAGGGCGCAAAGCTCAGCATGGAAATGACGGTGGACACTGGTAAAGGGTATCGCCCCGCTGCAATGAATCGCCCGGAAGAGTGCCCTGTGGGTATGATCCCCGTTGACTCGGTCTTCTCGCCAGTAAGCAAGGTCACATACGACGTAACCCATACCCGTGTTGGACAGGTAACAGACTATGACAAATTGACTCTGAAAGTTGAGACAAATGGCGTTCTTACACCTGAAGATGCGGTCGCATTTGCCGCGCGCATCATGCAAGATCAGCTTCAAGTCTTTGTTAACTTCGATGAGCCTGAAGAGATGAAGGAAAAAGAAGAAGAAGAAGAATTGCCATTCAACAAAAATCTTCTCAAGAAAGTCGAAGAGCTTGAGCTGTCAGTGCGCTCTGCAAATTGCCTGAAGAACGACAATATCGTTTATATTGGCGACCTTGTACAAAAAAGCGAAAGCGACATGCTGCGCACCCCGAACTTTGGCCGCAAATCTTTGAACGAAATCAAGGAAGTGCTACAATCAATGGGTCTGTATCTTGGTATGCAGGTCGAAGGCTGGCCACCTGAAAACATTGAAGACCTGGCCAAAAAGATGGATGACCAGCAATTCTAGGAGAAAGGCCATAATAATATGGCCGCCCCGAGCCTGTAACCATCAGTGTGCCGGCTCGGATATGTACCATGGCTCTCATACGTGAGGCCGCAACCGCCAATAAAGTGGCAAAAAAGGAGATGCGATAATGAAACACCGCATAAAACAACGTAAATTAAACCGTACCACCAGCCACCGTAAGGCGATGTTGGCAAACATGGCTGCAAGCCTGATCAAGCATGAGCAAATCAAGACAACATTGCCAAAAGCCAAAGAGCTTCGTCCCTATGTTGAAAAACTCATCACCATGGGCAAGCAGGCCGCAAGTAATCCTGAGAAAGCGCTGGCAAAGCGTCGTCAGGCGATTGCAAAAATGCGTGATGAAAAACAGGTCGCCAAGATTTTTGATGTACTGGCCGAGCGCTATGCAGAGCGCCCCGGCGGCTATATTCGCGTGCTCAAGGCGGGCTTTCGCTATGGAGATGCCGCGCCAATGGCTATTATCGAGCTGGTTGATCGCGATGAAGATGCCAAAGGTCAGGACTCCGGCCCGGTTCAGTTTGACGATGAGTATGACGAAGCCGTAAGCGAACAAGTCGCAGCTTCTGGTTAATACCATATACTATATAGTGATATGAATTCATATGCCCCGAAAACACCTTCGGGGCTTTGATTTTTCTATGCTGCACAAGCTCCAAAGTCCATAGCCTCATCCACCGCCATATTGTCAATCAGGCGCGTTTTACCAAGCCACGCCGCGCCCAAAACGCGGTTCCAGCGCTTTTCAATATAATCGACTTTATCAAACCCGGCCTCTAGCAAAGCACGTTTTGCCGTCTCCAGGTCACCATCTCTGGCTGCCTGGCGCATAATCACGTTAAACTGGCGCGCAATCATAAGCTCTTCATCGCTTAAGTATAAATTCCGCGAAGATAGAGCCAGCCCAAATTCATCCCGCGCAATCGGTGCGCCAATGATCTCGATATCTATTGCCTCGCTATCAACCATCTGGCGAATAACCTGTAGTTGCTGAAAGTCCTTTTGCCCAAAGACCGCTACATCAGGCTTGACCGCATCAAACAGGCGGGAAACAACATTGACCACGCCGGCAAAATGCGTTGGGCGGAATGTCGCTTCTAGTCCTTGCGCGTTATCCCCCGGCACAATCGTGCAATCCGTTCCATCAGGATATATAACAGCCTCGGTAGGGAGGAATAAAACATCTGCGCCCGCAGCCTGCAACAACGCAGCATCCGCTTCTTCGGTGCGTGGATAGGAGTCAAAATCTTCATCTGGAGCGAATTGCGTAGGATTAACAAAAATACTGACAATAACGTGATCAGCGTTTTCTTTGGCCAGACGCACCAGCGATAAATGCCCCTCATGCAATGCGCCCATGGTTGGCACATAAGCAATACGCCCCGCGCCAAGAGCATTTTTTGCGTCCTCAAGCTCCTGAATTGCTCTAGCTATTTTCATTAAACAAACCTCCTTAACGCTAATATACTCTAGTAAACATATTTTTCATCAGGGAATTTACGCGCCCGCACATCATTCGCATATCCCGCTACAGCCTCACCGATTACATCGGCAAGCTGCGAATACTTCTTTACAAATTTCGGTGTATGGTCGGTGAGCATCCCTAGCATATCATCCACCACCAGAATTTGCCCGTCACACGCAGGGGAAGCGCCAATACCAACTGTTGGCACATGTACTGCTGCGGCAATCTGGCGTGATGCGGCTTCTTTTGTGCCCTCAATCAAAATACTAAAAGCACCGGCGCGCTCCAAAGCAATCGCATCCTCAATAAGAGAAGCGGTTTGCTCAGGCGTCTTGCCTTTGATCTTGTATCCGCCTTCCTTCTCGACAGATTGCGGGCACAGCCCAATATGCGCCTGCACAGGAATATCATGACGCGCCAGCAGCTCTACCGTTGGTGCAAGAGATTTATTGACCTCAAGCTTGAGGGCATCACAGCCGGTTTCTTCCATCAAGCGCCTCGCATTCTCAAGCGCAAGCGCCGGATCGTCCTCATATGTGCCATAAGGCATATCGACAACCACAAAAGCATGGCGCGCAGTATTGGCAACAGCGCGGCCATGATTAATCATCATATCCAGCGTAACTCCGATTGTATTATCCATGCCATAAACCACCATCCCCAGAGAATCACCAACCAGCAGCATATCGCAATGCGGGTCAAGGATTTTGGTCATAGGCGCTGTATAGCTTGTTAAACAAACGAAAGGCGCATCTGTTTTCTTGTGGCTCTTGATATCACTCAGGGTAATCTTTTTATGACTCATGTCCTTCATTCCGCGCTTGAATTTTCTAAAAAAGAGATTTATTCTCCCTGCCATGATTAGCAGAATTTTTATGACCTTTCTAGTAGTGCTTTTCGCTTTCAGCTCGCCCTTTAGCGCCAAAGCGCAAGAGCGTATCCGTGAAGTGCCTCAGGAAAGTATGCAAGTGCAGCTTTCTTACGCGTCCTTGGTCAAGCGCGTGTCACCAGCGGTTGTCAATATATATACCAAACGCACCGTTAGAACAGGGGTGCGCAGCCCATTCATGAACGACCCGTTTTTTGGCAGGTTTTTTAATCATGATTTTTTCGGCGGGCGCATGCGTCAACACGTTGAAAGTGCGCTGGGATCAGGCGTAATTGTCAGTGAAGCGGGTCTGGTCGTAACCAACTCGCACGTTATAAAAGGCGCGCAGGAAGTCTCTGTAGGGCTGGCTGATGGCAATGAATATAGTGCGGATATTGTTCTTGTTGATGGCGCTTCTGATCTGGCACTGCTGCGCATTCAATCAGAAGAAGAGGGGAAAAGTTTCCCCTATGTTACCTTGCGCCCCAGTGAATCCCTTGAGGTTGGGGATCTTGTTTTGGCCATTGGTAATCCTTTTGGCGTTGGGCAGACAGTGACAAGCGGGATTATTTCCGCCAAAGGGCGCTCGACGCTGAATATTAATGATTATAACTTCTTCATCCAGACGGACGCGGCCATTAATCCGGGCAACTCCGGCGGCCCGCTTGTAGCAATGGATGGGAAAGTGGTTGGCATTAATACGGCGATATACTCACGCAGCGGCGGCTCGATGGGTATAGGCTTTGCAATCCCCTCTGAAATGGTAGCCAGCGTGATTGCTGCGGAGATGAGCGGACAGGTCAGCGAAAGAGGAATCATTCGCCCGTGGCTCGGCGTGCAGGCGCAAAATATAACCACTGATATAGCCGCTAGCATGGAGCTTGATAGCACGCAAGGTGCGCTGATATCGGAGCTGCACGGAGCCAGCCCCTTTGCAAAGGCCGGTCTGAAGGTCGGAGATGTGATTATTAGCGTCAATGATCGCCCGATTCGCACCGCTGCAGAGCTTAAATTCCTGATGGCTACAGTACCACTGGGAGAACAGGCAAACGCACAGATATTGCGTGATGGGAAGACTCTGAACATAGAGGTTAAAGCCATGGCGCCGCCGGAAAACCCGCCGCGTGAGGCCATGCAACTGACCGGCAAGCACGCACTGCGCGGAGCGGTGGTAGCCAATTTGAATCCGGCTGTGGCCGTAGAGCTGGGACTGCCCCTGGAAGAAGAAAGTGGCGTTATAGTCCTAAAAGCGCCGCAAGGCTTTTTGGCCAGAACGCTCCTGCCCGGTGATATATTAGTGTCAATTAACGGTCAGGAAATCACCCGTCCCGCTGATGTTGATGCGGTGCTTCAAGAGCAGTCGCAGGATGGCGCCTATGAGATTATCATAAAAAGGAAAGGCTCTGCAGTGCGCCTGTTATTGAGATAAAGAAGGGGTAGCCTGAATAACAAATCAAATAAAATAGAGGGCATAAAGCATTAAAAAAGGCGCTCGGACAACGGATATCCAAGACGCCTTTTTTACTGCAACCCCAATCTCAAAGGCTCTCTTTTTATTTATTATCGTTAAGAGCGTTTTCGATTGCTTTTTTATTTTTGTAATTGGAGCCTGTAACGGCTCTCTTATTATTATTCTGTGCGCGCCCTTTTTGTTTTTTTATCAAGCGCTTTTTCAAACCCGGCTTTATCGCCTTTTTTCAATCACCGCGAGGGTTTATCCCTCTTTTTTTCCCAAACATCAAAGGCTCTTTTTTTGGCCTCTTTTTATATACGGGCTTTTTGCCCTAAAACCTAGAATTCGTAAGACTGGTCATCATTAAGACCTCTGAAGAATCCAAATAAAATATTTTGCAATCTATCAAAAAAGTCAGGCGAACTTGCACGCACCGCCTTAGGTTTAGGCGGCTCACTGGAGCTCTTAAAGGGGTTAGACCCCGCACTCGCAAGTGGATAGTCAAAGCTGCCCGGCTTGTTCTTCCGCTCGTTAACACTCAGCGCCTTCTGGCGAAGCTTATTTAGATCATTGCCAGAATAACCAGAGCCTACGCTTTCACCATGACTAAATTGACTCATCGCTCATTACCTTCTTTCCTGATACAAATCTAACGCTTATAACCATAAAAGTCAAGAAAAATCAAAAACAAATAAAGTAAAAACCATTTACGCTATATTTACAATGTAAAGTAAAGCAACAAAAATAACTTAAATATAATTAAGTAATAAAAAGCAAAAATACTTAATAACTTACTTTAGTTCCGCTATTGAATAGAGTAGTACCTATATTGATATTAAATATATAAGCAAATATTCACTACACCGCAAATAACAGCGATAAAAACCGCCATGCAAGGCCAGTAACATAATTTCTCTGTGTTTGTGCTTGTTTTCATATTGTTATGCCGTTACAAGTGAAGACTTAACCCTGTTATAAACCAAAAGAAAAATAGAAAGTTGACCGATGAAAGACATTGTTTCCCTATGTAAAAGACGTGGATTTATTTTTGCTGCCTCTGATATATATGGCGGATTAAACGGGTTTTGGGATTATGGTCCTCTTGGGGTGGAGTTAAAAAATAATCTGCGTGACCGCTGGTGGAAAGACATGGTGCTTGCCCCCCCCTTGGGCCCGGATGGTACGCCGATCAGCATCCTGGGTGTGGATTCCGCCATTATCCAGAACCCCACATGCTGGGAAGCCTCCGGCCATGTCGGTGGATTTTGTGACCCGATGGTGGATTGCCGCGAATCCAAAAAGAGATACCGCGCCGACCACACATTTGTTCTTGTCCCCAAAGACGGGCAGGGCAACGCCATTGCCTTTGACAAGGACGATGAAGATGATGTGATTGAAAAACGCATCAGCAAGCTGGCCAAGGGTAAGAAAGCCGGCGATTTCGAGAAAGTCATGCTCGATCAGCTTGATTTGGAGCTCTACCCGAAGCTTATCGGCCCGGATGTTAAAACACCCGGAACCCTGACAGAGCCGCGCCAGTTCAACATGATGTTCCATACCTTTGTTGGCGCCACAGCAGGAGATGAAAACAAAGCCTACCTGCGCCCTGAAACCTGCGCCGGTATTTTCCTGAACTTCAAGAACGTAGTCGATACTGGCCGCGCGCGCGTCCCTTTCGGGATTGCACAAATCGGCAAGGCGTTCCGCAACGAGGTCACGCCGCGTAACTACGTCTTCCGCAGCCGTGAGTTCGAACAAATGGAGCTTGAGTGGTTCTGCGAGGAAGAAGAGGTGCCCATGTGGTTTGATTTCTGGGTTGAAGAGCGCACAAAATTCTGGGAGGCGGTCGGCATTCCAAAATCAGAGCTGCACTTCCTTGATGTGCCCAAAGAAGAGCTGGCGCATTATTCAAGCAGAACAATCGATGTGGAATACCGCTTTCCATTCTCTGCACCCGAGTTTGATGAGCTTGAAGGCATTGCGCATCGTGGAAATTTCGATCTGACCCAGCATGAGAAATTCTCTGGCACAAAGCTCGATTACTTCGATCAGGCCAGTAACAAGCGCTTTAAGCCCCACGTCATTGAGCCATCCACAGGGCTAACGCGCGGTGTTTTGGCTCTTATTTGTCAGGCTTACACGGTGGATGAAAGCCGCCCTTCTGGGGTTTATCTGGACTTTAAACCGTCCATGGCTCCGAAAAAGGCGGCTATTTTGCCATTGACAGCCAAAGAGGATCACGTCCCCACAGCGCAAAAGCTCTATATGGAGCTGCGCGAGGACTACAATGTCGATCTTGATATCAAGCAAAATATCGGCAAGCGCTACGCCCGTCAGGATGAAATCGGCACGCCGTTTTGCTTTACAATTGATAATGAGACCGCCAGCGATCAAAGTGTAACTGTGCGTCACCGCAACACGATGGAGCAAGAACGCGTTGCGCTGGATAAGGTCAAAGACTTCCTACGCGAGCATATCGCCAAAGATTAAGGCTTCAGCGTTGCGCAATACGGCATTGGCCTGCACCGTATCAGAGCCATCACTATTGCGCAGCGTGACGCCCGGAAGTAACTGGCTTTGCGCCTTTCTATGCTTCCATGCCCGGATAATAACCCGCTTGGCAGGTTGCCCGGCTTTTGTAAAAACCGGAAAGATTTCGACATTGCCGAAACGCCGCCCCCCGCGCGCGCTATACAGGCTGTGAATGAGAGAGTCGCATTGCCCGGCCTCATGAATGATGGTTAAAGAACCTTGCCCTTTAATATGCGTCCATGCGCAATCAATCCAGCGCCGCAAAGACATATCCTTATTGAGATGCCCCATAGCCCGCGCCTTGGCCAGTGAGGGAGAGTGGCGGTGCGTTCCGGCTTCCTTATAGGGTGGGTTGCAAATCACATGTTCAAATGAACCAACGTCAAAAGCCTCAAGCTCACGAACATCTGCACACAAAAAAGAGGCGCGATCTTGCATATTATTATGCGCGGCATTCTTTTCTGCAAGCGCAATGTGATCATTCTGAATATCCACGCCAAGCAAACTGGCACTAGCAACGCGGTATAAAACACATAGCCCCGCGCTGCCGACACCGCACCCTAAATCAAGAATGCGCTCTCCCGCTCTCGCAGGGCAGGCAGCAGCAAGCAAGACGCTATCCATTGAGGTACGAAAGCCTTTATCCACCTGATAAAGCCCGACACGCTTGTTTAATACATATATGAGATCATCATCTGCCATAACCAAAGCTTATTAAAGCAAAGTTTACGTATTGTCATCAATGACTTTTGTCGGCGTTGCTGTTTGCGTCAACATCATAAGATCTAGAGGGTGCGCGATCAGGCCGGAAAAAGGGGTGGTACGATCAGAACCGGTGCGCAGCGCGCGGTTTGTTCGGTATTGCTCCGTATTGTCACGATCCGCCCCAGACACAGAAGAGCGCTCATCCCGGATGTCATTGATATTATGATACAAAGCCAGCGCATATGTAGAGCGCGATTGTGCCGCCTCCCGCATAGCTCGGGCGCGCCGCATAATCATGTCATTGGAAAAACTCTGATCTTGCCTATAAAGACTGTTTGTCACAGAGGCTCTCCGGTTATCATTACGCGCAGATGCAGATGCTGTTATTTTCTTTGCAGGCATTTCAGGGGGAATAGGGGCGTCCACATCAGAAATGCGGATTTGATCTTGAATATGCTGGCTGCCGTCATTTTGGAATTTCTTATCAAAAAAGCTGTAAACCTCTTGCAAAGTGCGCGCTTTTCCGGTCTGCGCATTATAAAAGACATTCCGGTTGGCGCGCGCTGCGCGGGGAAAAAGATCTGCCGCCCGCTGTATAGGGTTTTCATCCCGCGCGTTCAAAAAAGATGCAGCGCCGCTTGCCCCCATAAAGTGGGCAAAATAAAGCTCTGTAGCGCCAATATCTCCCCCCCAGTGAGTATTAAGAAATTTCTCATTTTCAGAAGCAAAAGCTGCGGCCATAAAAGATGAAGCCTTTGGATCATTACGCATATTCAGAATTTCCTGCCTGCTTTTGCCGTGCGTTTCAATCCCGTACGCATCGCCGTAACGCTCAACCATTGAGAGCCATGTGCGGTCAATAAATTGATATAAGCCTGTAGCCGAGCTTGTTCCTGCCTTGGCATCGGCATCAAAATTACTTTCGGCTGCTGCTTGATTAAGCAAATAGGAAAAATCAACACCCGAACTTTTGCTCGCAGTTGAAATCGCATAGATAATATCTCGGCGTGAATAAGCCATATTTTCACCTGTAATGCCCGTACTTGCTGTATAACTCATATCTACCTAAATGACTTTGATCAGTTGACTTTACAAAAAGTGTTTGCAAGCAGCGTGCCAAAATCTTTTACACCCAAAGCTTGATTATTGAACCTGAACCCCTTAAATGTCGATAGACAAGATTCATCTCATAGAATTGGAATAAAGTTACCAAATTATGTTTATACCCCCCGTTAAAGAAATGCTCTTTTTACTCCACGACGTTTTAGGCTTCTCGCATCAAGATCTTGATCGCGAGACATGCGAGGCGATTCTGGAAGAGGCTTCCCGTCTGGCCTCCGAGCAAATAGCGCCAATCAACCTGACAGGGGACAGGCAAGGGGCGCGCCTTGAAGATGGGCGGGTCAAAACAGCCGACGGTTTTAAGCAAGCCTATGCGGCCTATGTGGAGGGCGGCTGGAATGCTCTACCCTTTGATCCGCACTATGGCGGGCAGGGATTGCCGTGGGCGCTTGCTTTTGCGGTGCAAGAGATGTGGCAGGGCGCAAACATGTCATTTGGTCTTTGCCCGATCCTGAACCAGAGCGCAGTTGAAGCCATAAAGGTGCATGGATCGCAAGACCAGAAAGAGACATACCTGCCTAAATTAATTTCCGGGGAATGGACCGGAACAATGAATATTACAGAGCCTCAGGCTGGCTCGGATCTGGGAAATATCGCAACGCGTGCAGTGCCGCAGGATGATGGAACCTATAAAATCACTGGGCAAAAAATTTACATTACGTTCGGAGATCATGATTTAACACAGAACATCATTCACCTTGTTCTAGCGCGAATGGAAGGCTCGCCGGACGGAGCAACAGGAATTTCGATGTTTATTGTTCCTAAAATCCTGGATGATGGAGCACAAAACGCTGTGAAATGTATCGGGATAGAGCACAAGCTTGGTATTTGTGCATCTCCGACCTGTACAATGGATTTTGATAGAGCGACTGGGTACTTGATCGGCAGAAAGAATGTCGGGCTGAAATATATGTTCACCATGATGCAAAATGCGCGCCTTTCTGTAGGATTGCAAGGCGTGGGTCTGTGTGAGCGTGCTTATCAGGAAGCTGATGCCTACGCCCATGAACGCAGGCAGGGAAAAGCCTCTAGCGCGCAGGACGATAAACCTTCAATGATTGCGCAACACCCTGATGTCCGGCGTATGCTGATGGATATGCATGCGCGCACCATGGCCGGACGCATGATGGCCTATAGTGCGGCGCTGGCGCTCGATCAAGCTGCACAAGGGGACAAGCAGGCAGCAAAGCGCGCTGATTTTCTAACGCCTCTGGTAAAAGCATGGTGCAGTGATACGGCAGTTGAGGTTGCCTCGCTGGGTATACAAATTCATGGCGGAATGGGTTTTATGCAGGAAAGTGCAGCCGCTCAATATTACCGCGATGCGCGTGTTTTGCCGATTTATGAAGGGACAAACGGGATTCAGGCTTCGGATTTTGTATTCCGCAAGGTAGCGCGCGATAAGGCATCCATGGCCAAATCTTTTATCGCGCAGATGGACGGGCTGGTTGAAGAGGCTTACCTGCGGGATCTCTCAAAGGCAGTAGAGCATATCATTGAACTAAGTGCCGAGGATAAGCGCGATGAGATGGCCTGGGTTGCAACACCGTTCCTGACGGCTTTTGCATGTATTTATGGCGCAGCGATTCTCTCAAAGGCGGCAAAGGTGCAGCCTGACTTTGAAGGATCCAGTCGATATAATATTGCACAATTATCAGAATTTTTCAGCACAAACATTCTGCCTGTCGGATGGGCTCATCTATTTCCGATTTTACAAGGCAGTAGAAGGAATTAAATATAAATTTCCTACATTTTATGGTTTGTATATATTCGGATTTTTACAGTGAGAGCGGGCACGAATTCGAAAAGATGTTTTTTTATTCGCATCCATTTTACCCTCATAATCATCAAAAAGCTCTCCCCATTTGCGAGCATAACACTCGCAATAGTCTTTAGGGCGAATGTTGCTGTAATCAAAGCCGCTTCCCCTCATACATTTCGCATATTCAACGCCGGTTAATTCCACAACATTTCGGCATTGCCGTATTGTGATCTCGGAAATAAGGTGGTGTCTTGGTGTAACTGAGCCGCGTTTGATGCGCAGATCCAGAAATTTGGCAGCCAGACACTCACAATCAACGTGTAAACTCATTCGTCTTGAGTCTTTACACGAGTAATAAACAGATTCCGCTTCTTCTTTCTGTTGCTCGGTAATCTTATCCAGATCAAGACGTTGAGGATCAGAAACAGCACTCTTGCTTTCATCAAGTAAGCAGGTATTAAGGTTTTCCTGCATAATTTCACCAACGGTCGCGCTATCCCCTAATTTTATGCGTGTCTCCAGATAAGAAGCCGCTGCGCATCGGCAATCTTTGCGCGCACTCATAGTCGTGTTCTTTTTACATGTTTGATAAAAATCCTGAGCTTCGATGATTTGCGCGTCTGTCGCTAAAGTATAAGGGTCTGTGTAACCCTGCTGTGGCAGATCATCTGTCTCAGAAGACGCAATAGGGGAGCCTATATCTGGAAAGGCTGAATCCCGCCCTTGAGCATAAACACCCATTGCAAGAAAACAGGACAAAAAAATAAATAAGAACGAAATAAAGAATAAATGACGCATAACCCAACCATATATAGCTAACACGCACTAAAAACGGTGCGTATAGCTATGAAAATACCATGGAACGTTACGACTCACAAAGGGAAAACATGCAACAACACGACCCAAGGAAACGTGCACACATAAAGGATAACCTTTGAGCCATCTTTAAACAGCAAAGCGCTGAAACAAAAAACCGGAAAACCGATAAGAAATCAACCCTTGGCTTTTTTCCAGAAACGAAACACCGAAGCAGAGTTGGCAAGAGCATTTTCATTTTGAGCTTTAAGTTTTTGCATTTGCTCTTCCAGATCTTTTGCCTTTCTGGCTGCAGGGCGCTGAGCCACAGGGCCATTTCGCTTGGCTGATTGCGCGCCGGCAGCCTGAGCATTTTGCATTTTTGCATTTTGCAAGCGCCGTTGCCGTGCCCTTTCCTCGCGCTCTTTGATTTGCGTGCGCATTTCTTCGGCCTGACGCTGGGAATACTGGCTCGTAATAAGCATTTGAGAAGCCTGTTTTTCCCACTTGTCACGCTGATCACGTAAATCATCTATCTGATCATGTGCCGTAGTAAGCTGCTGCTCAAGCATCTTGACTTGCATTGCAAGACGCTCTTTTTCCAAAACGCTTTCAACGTCTGGAGCTTTTTGTTCTTTAGCCTTCGCCGGCGCTGGTTTAGGGGCGGTCTGCACAATACCGAACACGCGCTCAAGTTCTGATACATCAATAATTCTGCGCTTGTTCTGATCCAGTTCGTAAGACAGCTTGCCGCTATTCATTGCGCGCTGAATTGTTGACTTGGACTTTCCTGTCAGAACGGCTGCTCTTTGCGCTCCCACTTTTGCCATACTGTTCCTCGATTCTTGAATATGCTTTATAAGACTAGATAAGTCGTTGGTATGTATAAACAAGTACCATGCCCCGAAAGCATAGTTCAAGATGGGGGCAAAGCTTTCATTGCATCTATCCACAATCGGTATCAAGCGGCTGATTGGTAAGATCTTTTGTTTTTAGGATACTATAAGTATCGAAACACTGTGGATAAGAATCGAAACAGCGCCCTGCATATTGGGCGCTGCTATATTAGAAAATTCTAAGATGGGGCAAAAATATCTACGCGGCCTCATTTTCAAGGCGCTTGCTCATCAGGCGGGATAAACGCCCCCATTGCGTGCCGGAGAACATATGCGCATACAAAATAGGCAACCATCCTTTAGCGCGCCACTCCAGAAAGGTCGAATCATCAAGCGCATTCAATTTTTCCTCATCAATGATTCGGAAACCGGAAAAACTGATTCGCCGATTACCATCAACATTGATTTGAGCTTCGCGCTCAACAAGAATGCCGCTTTTTGCAAGCTCAGTGCTAAAGCCCATGGTTTGTTGCGCCGCAGCGTGATAGGACTTGCAAAATTCCAGCGCATCTTTGGACAGTTGCGTGGGCGCACCTTCAGCATCAAAGAAGGGCTGTTCATCGCTTTTCACAATGGTATCAGACTGATTATCAACACAAAGCGTGAGTTGATCGCTATCGGGAATTTCCGAGAAAATGAAAGGATAGCGGCGCACATAGGCCGGAATATAAACATTGTCCAGCCACTGACCTTTTTCATCAATAAAAAGATTTTCATTATCCCGTAAACCGAGAATAGCCACCGGCGTGCCGGTTTCATCAGGGCTAAATGCAATCGGGTAATAATGACAGATTTGAGGCATCTCGATCATATTAACAGGAACAGCATTTACATTTCTTGCAAAACCGAAACCGAAATTTTTCTTTAACGATAAATCAGCATGCCGCTTTGCATCCAAAGGCATAGGGGTTTGGTAAAACAACGGGAGCGGCGGCTGTTGTCCATCAACAAAGCCCTCATTTTTATTCTGGGCTTTTTTAGAAGCCGCGTCTTTTTCATTTTTAGCCATGAGACATTAAATCCTTACATATTAGTAGAAACACGATTGAACCTCAGTTATTGCGACTATATTCCAAAAAATCAAGTCGTTTCCTGAGTTTTGCCTATATGAACATAATATTATGAAGAAAGTGTTTATAGTCAAAAAATTAATTTCCGCAAACACGACACTATCAAAAAAATAATCTCAGGCAGAGCGCCGATACTGGCTTTCTTTCTGCAAGAAAATCAGTTAGCTTTGCCACAGCCTAACGAATTATAAGGAAAAGTGACATGCGTATTGGAATGGTTGGAACAGGCTATGTCGGTCTGGTTTCGGGGACATGTTTTGCTGAATTTGGACATAATGTCGTATGCGTTGATAAAGACAAGGAGAAAATAAAGCGCCTTGAAGAAGGAGAGATTCCGATCTACGAGCCAGGCCTGGAAAATCTTCTCAAACGCCAGATAGAGGGAGGCCGGATATCTTTTACAACAGATATAGCGCAAGCTGTAAAAGGGTGTGATGCTGTTTTCATCGCTGTGGGAACGCCGTCACGAAAATTCAGCCGTGATGCGGATCTATCTTACGTTTACGGGGCAGCGCGGGAGATTGCACAAAATCTGGACGGCTATACGGTGATCGTTAATAAATCGACTGTACCGGTTGGCACAGGAACCGAGGTTGAGCGAATCATTCGTGAAGAAAACCCGCAAGCAGAGTTTGACGTGGCCTCAAATCCTGAATTCCTGAGAGAGGGCGCGGCAATAGATGATTTTATGCGCCCTGATCGCGTGGTTGTTGGCTCCTCATCGGAGCGTGCGCAGGAAGTGATGCGGCAGGTTTATAGACCTTTATATATTAACGAGACTCCGATCTTGTTCATGAAACGTGAAACAGCCGAGCTTACAAAATATGCGGCCAATGCCTTTCTGGCCACAAAGATCAGCTTCATTAATGAAATCGCAGATTTGTGCGAGCAGGTGGGCGCAGATGTTCAGCATGTTGCAAAAGGCATAGGGCTTGATGGCAGGATTGGTTCAAAGTTCCTCCATGCCGGCCCGGGATATGGCGGGTCATGTTTCCCCAAAGATACGCTGGCCTTAACCCGCACCGGCCAGAAATATGGAGCGCCCCAGCGCATTGTTGAAACGGTTGTCAGTGTTAACGAAGACCGCAAAGCACGCATGGCTGACAAGATTATCGAGGCTGCTGGTGGCAATGTACGCGGTAAAAAAATAGGAATATTGGGCGTTGCATTCAAGCCAAACACCGATGATATGCGTGATGCGCCGTCTTTAACAATTATCCCGACCCTCCAGCAGGCAGGGGCGCAAATAGCGGCCTACGATCCTGAAGCCATGCAAGAGGCACAAAAGCTGCTTGATGATGTTACATGGTGCAAAGACGCTTATGAGGTAAGCCATGGCGCGGATATTCTGGCTATTATCACAGAGTGGAACCAATTCCGCGCCTTGGATCTCTCCGAGCTGCTAAAAAACATGAAAGGCAGCCTTTTGGTTGATATGCGCAATATCTACAAGGCTGCAGATATGCAAGGCAAAGGGTTTGAATATATTTCAATTGGCCGCCAAAATGTGACGACACTATCTAAGTAAATAAACAAGATTAGGACTGCAGGAAAAAGTCATCACAGAATTAAGGATACGCTACTAAGAATAAAATGCGGGCTCTTGCGGATAAGTCTTGTTCTGATACATAAGGAGAATTATAATCATGCCTATGAGCAGGATATTTCAAAAATATTATATAGGTTTAGCATTGTTATTAGGGGTATGCGTTTTTGTAATAGCAGGCCTTACAGTATCGGCGATTGCCCAGAATAACGTTCTTGGTGAAGAAGAGGAGCTATATGATCCATCTGATTATGAGCAGTGGAAAAGGCTTTACAAGGCTCCACCGCCTCCAGACAATCTTGCGCGTCAGGGGAAGAAGGCATGTGCAACGCAGATGTTTGCAGATCGGATGATTGTTGAGAGCTATAAGCGCGGTGGAAATATTGATGATATGCCTCTTTCTGCTGATTATCTGGAAGAAATGGAAAAAAAATATCAGGCGCTGCGTGAAGATGGGGTTGCCAAATTCCAGGAAAATATGATGAGGCAGTACAATAAGTGCGTTGAGGAGACGCCTCCGCTTGAGGATCCTTCCAAAGAGTATGATGTACATTTGCGTCAAAGCGGGTGCGCCAGACTCGGTAAGTTTCTCATGAGCGTGGTCGAGGGTATAAAAAATCAACAAAGCTTGAGGAGCGTTCTTAGAAAGAATGGAAAAAGGCAAATAGAGTTTCCGGAAGAACCTACAGGGATGCCTTCTAAGGATAATATTGATTTATCAGTTGTGATGGCCACCAATCTATACCGGTCGGCAGAAGCCATAAAAGATCCAAAAGAGAGGTATGAGAAATCTCTGGATAAGGCGTTGCAGATGGTTATGAGCTGTGGCATGTAGCGCGCTAACTCTTGTTACAATTACGGCAAGGGACGTTTTGGGGATACCCGGGAAAGTGTACAAGCAAGAGGTTGAGGATACTGTTGTAACAAGACTCTGTAAAAAGAGTCTGTCAAAAGACAACGAAAGCCACAGACAAGGAAAGAATTTTCTGGCCTTAGCGAGGCGCAAGGTGTTAGAATTTAACTATAATAAAGAAGCGCCATATAAAAGCGGTGCTAGAAGAAAAAATTAAAGGGGTGCTTTAATGTTAAAACATATGCGAGAGATGGCCGAGCTTGTAGCAGTGGCTTGCACGGCAGCAGGCAGTGCGGATAATGGTTATAGGCCAGATGATCCTGATCTGGTGCAAACAACCGATCCGACACCTTCAGGAAATTCACCTATGGGCGGCCTTGGTATGATGTAGCCTGAAAAGACTCCCAAAGTTCCCTAAGTAAGGATATTTTTATTAATCCTGCTTCCCCAGGAAGGACGTAAGGTCACTCCGTGATACGAGGCACGTTCCCGCACACAAAAACAAAATCATACCAATCCACCATCCCTGCCATATGCCATAAGTCATAGAAGCAATGAGCAGCGTCATCAAGAAAATCACGCTTGAAGCCTGCCGCACAAAAATATCGTCGATACGATAAAGCGTAATCAGAAAAACGCAAAACACACCCACTGCCGTTACAATCCCGGCAAGGCCAAATTCCACCCAGAGCTGTACAGAAAAGTTATGAGGGTGCAAAACCGTGGACATTTCGTTATAAAGGTGGGCGTGATCAAAATGATCGACAAACTTTGTTGCCTCTATGCCGTGCCCGTAAAACGGATTATTCATGGCGTATTCCATCACAAAATTCCAGATCTCGATCCTGTTTCCGATATAGGCTTGCCGGAGCCAGCTATGTGCATCTTCTCCACTAAGGACAGCCTGATTGTTAACCATGAACTCATACAGATAATCAACGATAAAAGGCGTCAAGAGCATTGCTCCCAAAAGCACCAGCCCGACGGCGAGATAACTAAAACGCCAGCGCGCTGGAAAGGTTGCCAAAAGCACAAGACCAAAAACAAAAGACAATTGAGCGGCCTGACTTTGACTAAAAGCCAGCATGAGAACAACGCACGCCCCGCATGTAACCGCAAGTAATATTTTACACGAAGTCTTCCACTCCAGCCCGTAAATGAAGAGCAAAGACAGAAAATAGGCAAGCACACAAAAAATAACGCCGCGGTTCATCACGGCAGTGTTAATAGGGATTTTGCTGTGCGTTATTTCATAAAGCGGCAGCCCGGCATAGATATCAGCTACGCAGAGTAAAGCGGCGATCATAACACCAAGCGGGAACATCCACCCGTAGGGTTTTATCTCTTTAAAATCAAGAGATTTAAAACTGCTGATTAAAATACCGCCAAAAAACAAAAGAGCGCAAACCACCAGAGCTTCATGCAACGAACGCGCTGGAGCAATAGACCACAAACTGCTTAAAAGACAAAGACCGCTGATAACGCCTGCACATGCAAAGTAAAGCCGGGAGACACGAAATACTCTTTGTTTATTGATAAAAATGAGCCACAAACAGCTCGCCAGCCCGATCAAAAGCGGCCAGAATGCAAGAAAGCGGGGAAAATGGATGCAAAGAACAGGAGTGATAGACAAGGCAATCATCAAGATTAATGGAAAACGGCTTTTTTGAGTCACAAAACTAAACTTTCTGGTGCGCACAGATTTTATAAAGGAAACAACACAACCCTCAGATTATGTACCAGATTTTAATCACAAGAACAGGCTAAAAATGCAAAAAGAGGGTATAAAAGAGTGCAATGTTTCTTTTTGTTGGCAATTATGCAGCTTTTGTAATACACAAAAGCGCGCTTTAAAGCACATATCAGAACATATCAGGAGCCACACCCGCCATGTCGGAGAACTTACGCAATATTGCAATTATCGCCCATGTCGATCATGGGAAGACCACCTTGATCGATTCAATCATGAAACAAAGCGGGACATTCCGCGATAACCAGAAAATTGATGAACGCATGATGGATAGTGGCGATCTGGAAAAAGAGCGCGGCATTACAATTCTTGCCAAGCCGACGTCAATTGACTGGAAAAAAGACGGAAATAAAACGCGTATTAACATTATAGACACGCCCGGTCACGCCGATTTTGGCGGTGAAGTAGAACGCGTACTCCACATGGCCGATGGTGTGATCTTATTGATTGACGCAGCAGAAGGCCCGTTGCCGCAAACAAAATTTGTGCTTGGAAAAGCGCTCGCGCAAGGATTGCGTCCCATTGTGATTATAAATAAAATTGATCGCACCGATGCCCGCCCAGAAGAGGTCGTTGACGAAGTCTTTGATCTGTTTGTCTCTCTGGATGCAAGCGATGAACAACTGGACTTCCCGATTTTATACGCATCCGGGCGCGATGGCTGGTGCGTACGCGAACTGGGAGAAGAGCAAAAAGATCTCTCGCCACTTTTAGAGCTGGTGCTCCATCATGTCCCTGCACCCAATGTTGAAGCGGATAAGCCTTTTGCGATGATGGCAACCTTGCTGGACTCAGATCCCTTCCTCGGGAGATGCCTGACAGGGCGGGTTGTACAGGGCAGCGCAAAAATCAACGAAGCTGTTAAGGCCATAGATCTTGAAGGCAATTTGGTAGAAAATGGCCGCCTGACCAAGCTCCTTAAATTCGAGGGAACCGAGCGCGTTCCCGTATCACAGGTCAAAGCCGGTGATATTATCTGCGTTGCCGGATTAACCAAAGCCTCTGTGTCCGACACAATCGGTACTCCCGCATTGACGCAGCCTCTGGCCTCAACACCGATAGACCCGCCAACCATGTCGGTAACCATTTCAGTCAATGACTCACCATTTGCCGGGCGGGAAGGATCAAAAGTCACATCCACTATGATCCGTGAACGCCTGCTGGCAGAAGCTGAAACCAATGTGGCCATTACATTTAGTGAAAGTGATGATAAAGATGCTTTCGAGATAGGTGGACGCGGAGAACTTCAGCTTGGCGTTCTGATTGAAACAATGCGCCGTGAGGGCTTCGAGATGAGCGTCTCGCGCCCAAAAGTCCTCTTCAAAACAGGAGAAAAAGAGGAGAGGCTTGAACCCATAGAAGAGATCTATATTGACGTAGAAGAAGAATACGCTTCCAGCGTCATTGATGCTTTAAATCAGCGTAAAGCAGAAATGACAGATATGCGCAGCTCGGGTGCAGGAAAAACCCGCATTACATTTCTGGCGCCATCTCGCGGGCTGATCGGCTATCAAAGTAAATTCCTGACCGATACACGCGGCACAGGAGTCTTGAATCGCTTGTTTCATTCATACGCTCCCTATAAAGGAGAGCTGGGGCAGCGCCGCAATGGGGCGCTCATTTCCAGCGAGACAGGAACCGCTGTGGCCTATGCCATCTTTAACCTGCAAGATCGCGGCGCAATGTTCATCGGCCACCAGACCCCCGTCTATGCAGGCATGATTGTTGGCGAACACAACCGCAGCAATGATCTGGAAATAAATGTTCTAAAAGGTAAAAAATTGACCAATATTCGTGCATCAGGCTCAGATGATGCTGTGATATTGACACCGCCGCGCATTATGTCGCTGGAAGATATGATGTCATACATTAATGATGATGAATTAATGGAAGTGACGCCAAAATCCTTGCGTTTGCGTAAAAAATTCCTCTGCCCGCACGAACGCAAGAAAGCGATGCGGGCGGCAGGGAAGTAAACGCGCCGTCATTGCGAGGAGAAGCTATCTACGGCTCGCAATGACAAACGCAAATTCATCCAAGCATATCCTCCAGCTCAAGCCAGCGGGTTTCGAGAATATCCAGCTCTTCTTTTGCAATAGGGAGCCGGTTCGTCGCCTGATAAAAGGCGTCCTTGTCTTTTTGATACAAATCAGGATCACCCAGCAATTCTTCAAGCGCTGCCACTTCCTTTTCCATTTTGGCAATTTTACCAGGGATTTGTGCCAGCTCGCGCTTGTATTTGTAGCTGAGTTTTTTGGGTTTATCGTCATTGAGATGAGCTTCAGCGACGACGCGGCAATCCACATTTTTGTCTGCGGCTTTGGGTTGCTTCGTCGGCTTCGCCTTCTCGAAATGGCGGCCAGAGCTTTGCGCTTTTTTAAAGGCCAGATAATCGCTATAGCCGCCAATAATCCCCTCAACCACACCATTGCCCTCAAAGACAAGCGTCTTTTTCACCACGCGATCAAGAAAATCACGATCATGAGACACAACAAACAGCGTGCCCTGATAACGCGTCAAAACATCTGTGAGCATATCCAGCGTATCCATATCCAGATCATTGGTCGGCTCATCAAGAATAAGCATGGCGCCCGGATTAGCGAGCACCTTGGCCAGCATCAGCCGGTTTTTCTGCCCGCCCGATAAGGTCGCAACACTGCGCCATGCATCTTCAGGATCAAATTTAAAATCCTTCAAATAGCCGCAGACATGACGTGACTTGCCCCGAACATTGAGATAATCGCTATCAGGATCACATAAATTATCTTTCAGGGATTTGTTATCGATCAGCCCTTCACGCTTTTGATCAAACACACTATAGGTCAGATTTTTGGCCAGCTTGATCTTGCCGCTATCTGGTTTTTCCTCGCGCGTTAGCATCTTAAGAAAGGTGGTCTTGCCCGCGCCGTTTTTGCCCAAAATCCCGATGCGGTCATCTTTTTTGATGCGCATATTAAAGTTATCAAGAATGATTTTATCGCCAAAGGCTTTGCTCACCTTAAAGAACTCGGCAAGGTTACGCGAAGATTCCTCAGCGCTAATAGGGGGAAGAGCAATCTTGGACGTCACCCGCCGATAGGATTTCATATCCCGCTCAAGGGCATCACGCGCAGCATAAGCCTCCGCTTGTCTGCGAACATTGCGTTTAACGCGCGCCTTTACGCCGCGATTAGCCCATGTCATCTCCTGCTCAACGCGTTTGGCACGATTATGCAAGGCACGGCCTTCTTGCTCCAGAAGTGCTTGTGACCACTCTTCGAAATAGGCAAAACCTTTGGGCGCAACCTTGATTTCTCCACGATCAAGCCAGAATATTCGATCTGTTGTATTGGCAAGAAACTGGCGGTCATGGGAGACAATCATCACCGCGCCCTTATAATTTTTAATATATCCCTCCAGCCACTCGATCAGCTCCAGATCCATGTGGTTTGTCGGCTCATCCAAAAGCAGAATATCAGGCTGTTCGACCAAAGAGCGCGCCAGAGCGGCGCGGCGGATCTGCCCGCCTGATAGCTCACCCATCTTTTTAGTAACATCAAGCTCTAGCGGATCGACCACCATTTCAACCCTGTATTTAAGCATTTCCGCATCTTCACGATCACGTATCTGATCAAAAATGAACTCAAATACCGTTTTATCCGGATCAAAACGCACATCCTGTTGAAGATAACCTATCGTGGTTCCTTGTAAAACCCATCGTTCTCCGTCATCCAGCTCGGCGATATGGGCACTTAGGCCATTGAGCAGGA
>JBKHBN010000018.1:0-36515 GCA_046542355.1 Alphaproteobacteria bacterium
TCCTCCTTGATAATACTATCGACAGAATCGCAAATTTATAAACAAATGTCAGGGGGTTTTAGAGACGCCCTTAAGATATCTGTTAACAATATGTGGAAATGTCCGATTATCCTCGAATATGTGGGTAAGAATTGCAGGAAATCTTGAATTTCCAACGGAACAAGTAATGTGCTATATGCTATTGACACTCTTTTATATTTCTATTATTCCAGACAAATGGATATTAAAGAAGCAAGTATAATGTTTGCCGCACTTTCACAAGAAACCCGCTTGCGGGCGTTTCGACTGTTGGTAAGTGCCGGTGAGGAGGGCTTACCCGCTGGAGCGTTGAGTGAAGCGCTTGGCGTGCCGCATAATACCATGTCATTTCACCTGAACCACTTGTCAAATGCCAATATTGTAACGTCTCGCCGTGAAGGGCGCTCAATCATATATTCGGCCAACTTCCCGCTGGTGAGAGATTTAATACGGTTTATGGTTCGAGATTGCTGTGGTGTTGAGTTTGCCAGTATCAGAGAAAACAAAAAAGGGGTTTCAATTATTGAGCTTTCGGCTTGCGCATATAAAAAAGAACATGCACAAAATAAAACATTTTAAAAAGGAAATGGGCATGAACTGGAAAGATGAATGGAAAAAACTTGCTGCTATAGTTGCCGTGTTTCTGATTTGCTATTACCTGCCCGTAGGGGCGGCGCGGTTTGATAACGCAGTTCTTGAGGCCTTTCATCTTGTTAAATGGTATGCGCAGGAACATGTGCTGCTTTGCCTGATCCCTGCCTTTTTCATTGCAGGCGCGATTGGCGTGTTTATCAGTCAGGCTGCGGTGATGAAGTATCTGGGCGCAAAGGCAAATAAAGTTCTGGCCTATGGAGTGGCATCCGTTTCCGGCACAATTCTGGCTGTTTGCTCATGCACCGTTTTGCCTTTGTTCGCGGGAATTTACCGCATGGGCGCAGGCCTTGGCCCTGCTATAGCCTTTCTTTACTCGGGCCCTGCCATCAACGTGCTGGCCATTATTCTGACTGCGCGCATATTAGGCCCTGAACTGGGGGTAGCGCGCGCCGTGGGCGCGGTGGTTTTTGCCATTGTGATCGGTCTCGTAATGCACTTTATCTATCGCAATGAGGAAAACGCCAAGGCCTCCGCGCAAGTCGTGTTGCCCGACGACGAAACGGGCCGCCCTTTGTGGCAGAATGCGCTGTATTTCGCCGCGATGGTAGGCATTCTGGTTTTTGCCAATTGGGGCAGGCCCGATCAGGTAGCAGGCTTATGGGCTGCGATTTATGAAGCCAAGTGGCTTATCACGAGCGGTTTCGCACTGGCCTTTGCCGTGATGCTGAATCTGTGGTTTGGAATGAAAGCGTGGAAGATAGCCGCAACGGCTGTTCCTGTTGCGACATTAGCATTCTTATTTCCGGAGCAGCCTTTGGCTGCTTTTACCGCGGGTGTAATCGGTCTTTCGGTATTCACCGGCACCGACAAGGGCGAGACAGGTGAATGGTTCGCGTCTTCATGGGGCTTTGCCAAACAGATACTGCCGCTTTTGCTTATTGGTGTTTTGATCGCTGGCGTCTTGCTTGGCCGTGTGGGACATGAAGGATTGATCCCATCCGAATGGGTGGCCTCAGCAGTAGGCGGCAACGGGCTTGGAGCCAATTTGTTCGCCTCGGTCGCGGGGGCTTTCATGTATTTCGCAACGCTGACAGAAGTGCCCATAGTTCAGGGACTGATCGGCAGCGGCATGGGAAAAGGCCCGGCACTGGCGCTTCTTTTGGCAGGCCCGGCGCTCAGCCTGCCAAATATGCTGGTGATCCGCTCTGTCATTGGCACGCAGAAAACAGCCGTATTTATTAGTCTAGTCATCGTCATGGCGACAATCAGCGGCATGATCTTTGGAACCTTTTTCGGATAGGGACGCAGTAAGGAAAATGAGCGGCAGTTGTTATAGAAAATTCCGATGGGTGCGGGGGATTTACGTGGTTCCCGCCCTGACTGCCAGCCTCCTGTTTTTTGCTTTTTCCAGCAAAGCGAATGAGCCCGCTGTAATCCATGCGGAGCAAGTGCACCAGATGCTTGGAAGCGATAAAGTGATTCTCATCGACAACAGGCCCGCGCCTATGTTCGAGGCCGGGCATCTGCCGCAGGCTTTGAGCATGACATATTTTGAGCCGGGCAGCCCGCAGAACGAGATGACCCGAGATATGCTTGAGCCGTTTAAGGGCAAGAAACTTATTTTTTATTGCTCGGGCGCAAACAGGGCGTACCATGCGGGACAGAAAGCTCTCGAATGGGGCATTTCTTCGAAAGTGTTCTGGTTCAAGGGCGGCTGGCCGGAATGGCAGGAATACACAGCTTCGATACAAAATCAAACAGGAGAAGAACCATGAAGAAAATCACGATACTGGGCACTGGCTGCCCGAAATGCAAAACCCTTGCCGACAATGCCGAGCAGGCGGCAAAGGATGCGGGGATTGAATACGAAATCGGAAAGGTGCAGGACATCGCCGACATCGTGGCAATGGGCGTGATGAGCACGCCCGCGCTTGCCATCGACGGCAAGGTGGTTTCAAGCGGCAAAGTTTTGTCGCCCAAGGAAATCAAGGAACTGCTTTAACTGCTTTAAAAGAAAAGGCTTACAATGAAGAGAAGAATAATCACGGTATTGCTGGCGATATCGCTTGCCCTCGGAATATCCTCAAGCGCTTTCGCGGAGGAGGAAGCGTCGCTTCCGGCATCTGAGCATCAGGTAATTGCCTATTACTTCCACGGCACTGCCAGATGTTATTCCTGCAAGCTGATAGAAGACTATACCGAAGAAGCTATAAAAACCGGATTCCCGGATGAACTGGAAGACGGGCGGCTGGTGTGGAAATCGCTGAACATGGAAAAAAGCGACAACAGGCATTTCGTGACGGATTACGGCCTTTATACGAAATCAGTCGTCATCTCGAAAATGGAAAACGGAGAGGAAACCGATTGGAAAAACCTTAGCCGGGTGTGGAACCTGATAAGGAACAAACCCGCTTTCATCGCCTATATTCAGGATGAAACCAGAAATATGCTTGAGGAGAAAAGCGAATGACAGAGTTTGTATTAGCTTGGGGGCTTGCCCTGTGGCTTGGTGTTCTCACGTCCATAAGCCCATGCCCGCTTGCAACGAATATCGCCGCCATATCCTATATCGGCAAAAGGGTCGAGCGCCCTGCGTTGGTGTTCTGGTCAGGGGCTTTTTACACGTTCGGGCGGACGCTGACCTATACGGCGCTCGGCATGCTGCTGGTCGCGGGGCTGCTCGCGATCCCGGAGCTTTCGCTCTTCCTTCAGACGAATATGAACAAAATTCTTGGCCCGCTGCTGATTGTTGCAGGCGTTTTCCTGCTCGGGCTGATAAAACTGAATTTCGGCAGTGGCGGTTTCGGAAGCGCGCTGAAAGACAAGGCGCAGGACTGGGGCGTATGGGGCGCGGGCGCGCTCGGCATCCTGTTTGCGCTTTCGTTCTGCCCGGTCTCGGCGGCTCTGTTTTTCGGCAGCCTGATCCCGCTTGCGGTCAAGTTTGAATCGGGTCTTGTCATCCCCGCGCTCTACGGTATCGGCACCGCCGTTCCAGTGGTGGCTTTTGCCGTGTTGCTGGGCGTCGGCATGCACTCGGTTAGCAAGTGGTTCCAGAAACTCACCCAAGTTGAATTATGGGCGCGGCGCATTACAGGCGCTATCTTTATCCTTGTTGGTTTTTGTTATATTTTGACGTATATATTCGGACTTTCGTTCTAAAAGGAGCTTTATTGTGAAAAGGTTTTGGACATTATTGTTAATGCTAACGGCTATAATGCTTAGCCCCGCCAAAGCGAATGCTAAAAATGATGTTGATATGGTTTTCTTTTGGGGCGTGGGTTGCCCTCATTGCAAAGATGCGATGCCTTTTCTTGATGAATTGGAAAAGAAATACCCAAGCCTAACCATTTACAGCTTTGAAACATGGCAAAACAGCAAAAATGTTAAGATTCTTGAAAAAGTAGGGCGAGCCTATAACGCCCCTATCACGGCGGTTCCTGCCTTCATTATTGGCGATTACGCTCCGATAGTCGGTTATAGCGAATATATGCAAAAAGACATAATAGAAAAAGTCAGCGCATGTATAGAAAATGGCTGCGTCAGTCCTTTAGTTAAAGCGGGGATAAAGCCACCCCCAACCGAAAAAGAAGTCGAGGAAGCCGCTGAAGAAGAAGCAGTTTTGGATTTACCGGAGGAAAACGAAACCCCTCCACTTACCCCAGAAACAAAGAACACCACAAATGATAAGGGGGAGATAATATACATTCCCTTTTTTGGAGAAATGAATTTATTGGACTCCTCTTTAGTGCTGTCTACTTTACTGATTGCTTTTGTAGATGGGTTTAATCCGTGCTCAACCTGGTTGATAATGTTCCTGCTTGGAATGGTTATACATACAAGGTCGCGGAAAAAAATGCTGATCGTTTCTTTAACGTTTCTTTTAATCACATCCATAGTATACGGAGCATTCATACTTGGCGTACTGAATGTGTTTATGTATGTGGGGTACATGAAATGGATACAGATTGTTGTTGCAATAATCGCCTTGTTATTTGCTGCGGTTAATATCAAGGACTACTTCTGGTTCAAAAAGGGTATATCTTTTACCATATCAGACAAACACAAGCCGGGAATATTCAAGGATATGCGCGAGATTATCAAGCCGGGAAAGACGATATTTGCAATGATGTCTGCAACGGCTGTTCTGGCGCTTGGTGTTGTTCTGGTAGAGCTTCCGTGCACCGCAGGATTTCCGGTGATCTGGGCAAACTTGCTTGCAAAAAACGATGTCCACGGAATGTATTTCTTTACATTGTTTAGCATATACATCCTGATATACCTGCTTGATGAGCTGGCAATTATTCTTGCTGCGGTTATAACGCTTAAAGTTACAAAGTTTGAAGAAAAGCATGGCAGAGTGCTCAAGCTTATAGGCGGCATGGTTATGGCCTCTCTTGCGGGATTTATGCTATTTTCACCAGACACCCTAAACACACTTAAAGGAACATTGCTGGTCTTTGTTATTGCAGCAGTTTCTTCCGCAACAATTATTGTTGTGCACAAAAATGTGTTGTCAAGGACGAGGGGTAAGGATTCCAGAGGATAATATACTAAGTTACTGTCAATAAATACGGCAAGCCATCCCTTAGCCAATTTATGCATGTTTGATTTAGATTATGTCGGTTTGTAAGATAAAAATCGTTGACGTCCGTTTAATGTAAAAGTGTATACCATGTCTCCGGTATGGACCAGGGGTGAATGGTAGCGGAGGAGGGACTTGAACCCCCGACACATGGATTATGATTCCACTGCTCTAACCGGCTGAGCTACTCCGCCATAAATTCGAACCAACTGCGTGTGATCCTGAATAATAGAAAGGCGTATATGGCCTGTTTTGGTGGTTCTTGTCAAGTCTGTTTTCAGTTGTTGGGATTTGCGGTGCGCTAAAAATTGTTATTATACGAAAAAAAGATTATAATGGTGTGGTAGAAGATTAGTATGTGTTGAGGTTGGTGGTGAATACAGAAGAATATGTTGATCATTTATGTCCGGGCAAGCCTGTTGCTGAGCCGAATTTTCATGTTCATTCAGAAGCGTATATAGAGGCAGAGCCTAATCCAGAGTTACAGATGTTCTTGCGCGAGGATAATGCGAATGCGTTTCGATTTATAGATATTCGCCCGGGCGCTGTTTTGCAGGATGCTGATGGGCAGCCGCATACCGTCTTTAGCTTTGCAGATGAAAATGGGTTTGAGCATTTTGCGTATCATTTTCCGGAAGCTGTTGAGGCTGCGGGGTTGAGGTTTCATCAAGAGATGTTGGAGGCCGGATGTACGGAAGAGATTGGGATGGAGGAGCTAAAGGATGTTTTGGCTGGTTATCAGGGACATCTTTTGCTTGCTGAAAAATATGGCGCAGAGTTTCGTGAAAATATTGGTGGTCCGGCTCTCGTCACTCTTGATGAATTGCGCGAGGCGTTGCCCGCGTTAAGAGAGGAGGTTGAAGCGCTTGAGACGTCGCTCGAGGGACCAGTGTGGCATCCGATGACGTGGGTTGATAGAGGGTTAGAGGCGATTAAAGGTGCTAATGATGGTTTGGCTGGCGAGATTGATAAGATTAATCAGGAGAATGCAGCGAAATTTGGCGATGATTTACAACGTACTGCTGAAACCCTTGAAGAGCTTCGGCAGAAAGCTGGAGATAGAGGGTTTTTTGGTAATGTTAATAAAGGGATGGAACATATTGCGAATCCGGATGCGGAGCCTAAACCTCCAGCGCCGTCTTCGCCCTAGGGTTTTGATTATGTGTCTTTTTGTTTTGTTGCGGTGATCCAGCCGCCGCCTATCATTCGATCGTTAATATAACATACTGCGGCTTGCCCCATGGCGATCCCGTATTGTGGAGTTGAGAGGTGTATTTGCGCTGTTTTGTTGTCTTTGGTGAATAATTTTGCTGTGACTGGTTTCATGACCGAGCGGTATTTGAGCATGATATCCAGGCCATTCTTGGCTTCTTCTTGCGTATCGTAGAGCCAGTTACAGTCTTTGATGTCTATGATATCGCGTGCCAGAGATTCTTTGGGGCCTACGATGACCTGATTGTTATCGGGGTTGAGCGCGATGACGTATAGGGGGGTGTTGTTCTCGGAGATGCCGCCGCCAATACCAAGGCCTTTGCGCTGGCCAATAGTATAATGGATGATGCCTTTGTGCCTGCCAATGGTACGCCCGTCCCTGTGGATTATGTCTCCGGGCTTTTCTGCAGCCGGGCGCAATGTTTTTACGACGGCTGTGTAATCTCCGTTCGGGACAAAGCAGATGTCCTGGGATTCCGGTTTGTTCGCGTTTTCCAGTCCCAGTATGCGGGCGTGCTCTCTGGTTTGTTCCTTGTTCCATTTGCCTACGGGAAAGCGCAAAAAGTCGAGATGATCTTGTGATACGGCAAAGAGGAAATAGCTCTGGTCTTTGGTGACATCCTGTGCGCGAACCAGATAGGTGCGGCCCAGATCGTCTGTTGTGCTTTGGATGTAGTGGCCACTGACCATGCAATCAGCGCCCAGCTCTTTGGCGAACTCTACCAGATCGCCGCATTTGATGGTCTGGTTGCAGCGTATGCAGGGGATGGGTGTTTCTCCACGAAGGTAGCTGTCGGCAAAGTCTTCTATGATCTGGTTGCGAAAGTCTTTTTCACGATTCACAGTGTGGTGTTCAATGCCAAGCTGTTTTGCTATGTGTTTTGCATCGCGCAGGCTTTGATCAGTGTGCACAGGATTGGCTTTTTTTGTGGCGTTGAGGGGGGCGGTGCTGTTGAGATGCAACGTTGCGCCGATGACTTCATAGCCTTCCTTGCAAAGCATGGCGGCGCAAACGGAGCTGTCAACGCCACCGGACATGGCTACGACAACGCGCGTTTGTTCAGGTGGTTTGGCGAAACCAAGACTGTTTAGCGGTGTGGTGCTCATATATGGGACTATATGAGTTTAGATTTGAGATGACAAGTTTTTGTGTTTATCTTGTATTATTGATATTTCTCAATGGCGATTTTGACTTTGTTTTTTAGCTCCAGAGCAATGGGGTTTTCTTCATCAGATATTTTGGTTTTAAGGATGGTGCTCATCGCGTCGATATGTGCCTGAATGATAATTTTCTGGCTTTTCAGGTTCATTGTCGTTTCGGCAATATAGTCTCTGAGGGATTCCGCGAAATAGGCAACCAGCGTGAAGCCGCACAAGGCACTGATATCTTTTATTTCGTGGGCGATTGTGAATATTTCTTTGGTTTTCTTTTTACGTGCATCACCAGCGGGCATATCCTGTATGTTTTTCCACAACTCAGTCAGTTTCTGGATTTGCTCTTTAATTTTCTGGTCGGATCCTGTGCATAATCTGGCTATGAGCGCATCGGCTTCCTTGATTTTGTTTTCTTCTATAAAGCCGTTTTCTTTCATATTGGTGCGTATGCCTGCTTTGTTTTTCAGCAGGTTGTACTTGGCGATTAATATCTGCTCTTCTTGTTGAGGAGCAGGGGTGTTTTGCGGCTCTGTGTTGTTCGTGTTATCTGTCATGCGTCACGCTCTACAATGCGGGGAGAGTTTATTCGTCTGTCTGTTCCTGTTAAGGGGATGTCCTGTCGTCTGCGGTCGGGGCCGAAGTAATCGACTGATTTTATGAAGGGTCTTGGCTGATCGATGACTGAGCAGATGCGCGAGGCTAAAAGCTTTCCCGAGATCGGTTTGACCAAGATTTCGTTTACGCCCAGATCACGGGTTTTATGGGTGAGTTTTTCTGTTGTGTAGCCGCTAACAATGATGATAGGCAGGAAATGAACATCCGGCGCTTCATGGTTGCGGATCCAGCTTACAAGCTCTTTTCCCGATCCTTTGGGCATAAGCCAGTCTGTCAGGACAATATCAACCCTGTCTATGTGGCGTGATGACCGGCGAGCGTGGGTGATGGTCAGTAAGTCAATTGCTTCGTGCGCATCGCTGCATCGCAGGACATCGCCGACACCGAAAATCTTCAGCATTTCTGTGGTCAGGCTTTGCATATACTGGGAATCCTCAACCAGCAGAACGGTGAAGTTGCTAAGGTCGTAGGGTTCGGGTTTGTTTTGGAAAAGGGAGATCAATGTTGTGCCTTGAAGAACTTATTGAATGTTTGCGCGCCTATGTTAGCGAGATTGGGGGCTGCGGGTCAAGCCTATTGAAACACAGGGGTGTGATTATTATTAATCAAAAGTGTACAAGCTCTGCTTGCGCCTCTTGTTTTATGATATTGGCTCTTCTTTCGACGTCTCCCAGTATTTTTTGGGCTAGATGGAGTCTTTGGTGTTTGTTTTTTAGGTTGGGTATTTGCCCTGTATCTTTTGCGTGCTTTGCGAGTCCCAGCATTACGGCGTTCGGTAATATTTTATTTATATCTGTTAGATTCGAGGTTTCTGTAATGTATTTATTGCTTTGCAAGGCATAGTCCGGGTAAATTTCCGGGGCTGTGGTTTCTATTTCATTCAAGATGCTTTTTTGCCCAGCGGCGCTTCTGTAGGTTGATTCTTGAACGAATAATCTTACGGCTCGCACGGGGTTTATCCGGGTCATTTCGCGCATGGTTTTGATTAAGGCAATTTTGTTTTTTCTTGCTCGTGGCAGGCGTTCTAAGGAGAATTCATCCAGACAGCGTCGGTAATCCAGATCATATGGCGCATCTTCCAATGTTAAGCACAAGAGTTCGTGGATTTGATTTTGTCTTCCTCCCGGTATTCCAGCCCCTCTTTTGGAGTGAGCCTTGATGGCATCGCGGAAGATGTATGACATATATTCTCGGCCTGCGGGAATTGCCAAGTGAAAGTGGATATCGTTCCTTTTTTGAAGATGGGTCATGATTTGAAAAGCTGCAATAGCGTCTAACTCTTCAGGATTTGGAGCAGTTTTGCTATTTTTTTTGAATAATCCAGACAGCGTAACCATTTTTCATAACCCTTATTTTATTTATCGAATATATATTTTTTCTCTCTTCTGGTCAAATTTGTTTTTTTGGAACAATGGTATTCATATGCAATATTCATGTTTTGTTAAGGGCGTGTGTGGTATTTTCGGCTGTGCTTTATGAGCTTAAATTCGGAAAAAGGGGGATCTTATGCGCAAAATCACAGTTAAAAATCCGGTTGTGGAGCTTGATGGGGATGAAATGACCCGTATCATCTGGGATTTTATCAAGAAAAGTCTGATTTTGCCGTATCTGGATATTGATTTGAAGTATTTTGATCTTTCTGTGCAAAATCGTGACCGGACGGATGATCAGGTGACCGTGGATGCCGCGCACAGTATCAGGAAATACCGAGTTGGCGTTAAATGTGCGACGATTACTCCTGATGAGGCGCGTGTTGCGGAGTTTGGGCTTAAAAAGATGTGGCGTTCTCCTAATGGTACCATTCGTAATATTCTGGGAGGGACGATTTTTCGCGCGCCAATCATATGCAAGAATGTGCCGCGTTATGTGCCCGGATGGGAGGCACCTATTATTGTCGGGCGGCATGCGTTCGGGGATCAGTACAAAGCAACGGATATGAAAATATCCGAACCGGGCGTTTTGAAGATGGTTTTTACGCCAAAAGATGGCAGTGAGACGCAGGTGTGGGAGATTTTTGACTTTCCTTCCGGCGGTGTTGCTATGGGAATGTATAATCTGGATGAGAGTATTGAAGGTTTTGCGCGCTCCAGTTTTAATTACGGCCTGTTGCGTAATTATCCGGTTTATATGTCGACAAAAAATACAATCCTCAAGCAGTATGATGGGCGATTTATAGAGATATTTCAAAATGTTTATGATGAAGAGTTCAGAGACAGGTTTGAGGCTCGTGATTTGTGGTACGAGCATCGCCTGATTGATGATATGGTCGCGCAGGCTATTAAATCGAAGGGGGGGTTTGTCTGGGCGTGTAAGAATTATGATGGTGATGTGCAATCCGATATTGTGGCGCAAGGGTTTGGCTCTTTGGGGCTTATGACGTCTGTGTTGTTAACTCCTGATGGGCGGGTTGTAGAGACAGAAGCGGCGCATGGTACGGTAACACGCCATTATCGTGCTCATCAACGCGGCGAGCCAACCTCGACCAATCCTATTGCTTCTATTTTTGCATGGACAAGTGCTTTGAAATATCGCGGACAGTTTGATGAGACGCCCGATGTTGTTGCTTTTGCTGAAACGCTGGAGCGCGTATGTATTGAGACAGTAGAGGCAGGCTTTATGACCAAGGATCTGGCTTTGCTCGTTGGTAATGAGCAGGCATATCTGAGCACGCAGGAGTTCCTTGGTAAAGTCGTTGAGAAGCTTGAGACAGCTATGAATTCTTGAAGTGTCGACACGCTCTAGAGCGGGGTTGTTTCGTCGTCTTCCACGGGTATATCCACAGCAATGCGCTTATCGCGGATAGGGCGGACAATCTTTGTACATTCTTTATATATCGGGTGCGATTTGTAGTAGGCGAGCGTTCCTTCATCTGGAAATTCGCCGTAAACAACAACGTCTATAGTGTTGGCGCGCAGATCGACTTTTTTGTTTTTTGTTACTTTTAAGGTCCAGTCGCCTTTTATGTCTTCGAGCATTCTCAGGCCGTTATAAATGGCGTCAATGTTTTCTTTATCGCCCGGTTTTTTTGCATTGAATAGGACAATATGACGGATCATATGCGCTTACCCCTTAGAACTGTTGTTTATTTTATTTTTTGTTTGGTGTACCAAGATTTAAGTTTTATTTTCTTTATTTAAAAAAAGGATACTAATTATGTCTTTTTTTTGTTTTCAGATCAAGGAATTCTTTGCAGTGGCAGGGCTGTTGTTCGTTTGATAGGCCAATGCTGCGTTATTTTCAATAATGCAAAAATGCACAAAATTATGAAAATACACGGTTATATTTGTTATATGTATAATTTAATATTTCGTGTTTTTAGAGTAATTGAACGCTTTATACACAGCTATATCAATGGTTTAAAAGAATTTTGTGGACTTATGTGTTATATTCCAATATAACATGTTGCAGTGTGGAAAAATCATCCTCCGATGTGCGTAGATTTTTCGTACCGTTGGATAGGGGATGATTTGAAAAAATAATAAAATACAAGAGAGGTTTTTGTATGCCAGAAGTCATTCTAAACGGTCCGGCTGGTCGTCTTGAGGGGCGCTATTATCACTCGAAGACAAAAGACGCGCCGTTAGCGTTAATTCTTCATCCTAATCCGCAGCATGGCGGTACTATGAATAATAAGATTACATATGCTTTGTATCAGGCTTATGTTGCTCGTGGTTTTTCTGTGTTACGTTTTAACTTTCGCGGCGTTGGCCGATCGCAAGGGACATATGATGAAGGTGAGGGGGAGTTAAGCGATGCTGCTTCAGCGCTGGACTGGATGCAGGATATTAATCCTAATGCGCCTTATGTATGGGTTGCCGGTTTTTCTTTCGGTGCCTTGATCGGGATGCAGCTTTTAATGCGCCGCCCCGAGATTCACGGTTTCATTTCTGTTGCGCCGCCTGCACATATGGATGATTTCGCGTTTCTAGCGCCATGCCCGACGTCGGGTCTTATGATCCATGGTGGGCGTGATGACATTATTCCGCAAGAGAGCGTTGCCGAGCTTGTTGAGCGGTTGCATATGCAAAAGGGTGTTCATATTGATTTTCGTGTTTTGCCTGAAGCCAATCACTTCTTTCATAATCATATTGATGAGTTGATGGGGCATGTGCATGATCATATGAATCAAGCCAAGGGTGGTCAGGCTGTTCCGGTGAAGCTGGCGGCTTAGTTTTTTTGTTCAGCATTTCTTTATTATTTGATAAAGAGCGAGTCTTGTGCAGGCTCGCTTTTTTTGCTGCAATGGTTCTTTGCTATGGGTTTTTGACGGCGGTTTTTAAAAAAACCTCTTGATTATCTGCCAAAGTGAGCAGCTTTGTGTGGCGCTCTTTTTTGCGGTGCGGTACAAAGGGGTATTCGTTTTCAGCAGATCATGGTTATGTGAGAATAGACCGGGGAGCATTGTGGTCGAAAAAGTAAAACATGTCGTTTGGCACACGAGTAAGTTCAGTATCAAGTTGCTCGGCGTTTTTTTTGTTCTTGTCTTGATGATGATGGGCTGGTTTGTATGGCGTGTGTCTGATCGTCCGCTTGATGTTTCGTTTGTAAAGGGCACAATTGAGGCGGCTATGTATGATCCAGCGTCGGGTCGTTATGCGCGGATGGGCAGGGCTGTTTTATTCTGGCCGGATCTTAAAGGACCTTTATATCTGCAAATTCATGATGGACAGTTTTTTAACAAGCAGGGTGTTGTTATTGGCTCAATACGTCAGTTAGATGTCAGTTTTTCACGCACAGGGCTTTTATTTGGTCGTATTATGCCCAAGGCCGTTATTTTGAAGCAGCCGCTGGTTCGTTTAACACGATTGGAGGATGGAGAGTTTTCTTTTGATATTGGCGCGCGCGCCGGACAAGATTTGCAGCCGGATAAGAAGCCCGGAGCCGAGGGGTTGTCCAGCGATGCCGTTATGGAGATGATTTCATATATTGCGCGTCCTGAATCGGAAGATAAGGAGGGTTCTGATTCCCTGTTTCTGCAGCTTCGCGGTTTTTCTATTGAGGGTGCGCGTCTTCTTATTGATGATAAGGTTATTCAGCAAACATGGTCTTTGCCGGATTTTGATCTTGAGTTTTTGAGCGTTCCTGAAGGCGCGCAGGGCAATATTAATATGACTTTGCCGGGCACAGGGCTTGAGGACTCGGCGCTTGATATCGCACTGGATTATAATTGGGCGCAAGGGCGCATTGCGCTTAAGGCCGATGTGGAAGATCTGCATGTTAATGATATTATAGGGAAAATTCCCAGTCTGGATATTCCGGCAGCGCAGGAAATGGTTGTTGATGCCCATATAGAGACGCTTTTGGATGATACAAGCTTTTTACCCTCGGATGTGCGTATTGATGTTCGTTCGGCTGGCGGGAAGATTGTTCACCCCAAGTTATCAGAGGATGCTCTTTCTTACGAAAATCTGGCATTTAATGCGACATATAATTATTCAGGGAAAAGCCTGCAGTTGCGTGATACGCATGTTTCTCTTGGCGGGATTACTTTTGAATTTAGCGGTACGTTAACGCATGACAGTAAGAGTGTGCGCGGGCCTGTGCGTGTCTGGGCCAAAGATGTTGAGCAGGCTAAAATTGATGGGATCTGGCCGAAGTTTCTGCGCGGTGAAGATGCGGAGAAATGGATTGTCCACCGGATGGATGATGGTGTGTTTGAGGAAATTTCTGCCAGTCTTGATTTTTTGGCCGAGCGGCAAAGAGGGGGGGATTCGCTTACGGATATTGAACCGCAGGCCGGGGTGGTCGGAGAGATGTCTGCGTCTGAAGAGGTTATTGTCAATGAATTTGAGGATGATGCTGTTGTTTTCGATTTGGCGCAAGGTGTGATTGTGAGCAAGGAGGAGGCTGATCTTCAGGAGGGTGAAGATGTTCTTTTATCTGATAATCAGGAAGATGATCGTGAATTTTTTTGGCTGATTGATATACAAAATGTTCTTGTAGATTTTAAGGCCAGAGATATGACGCTGGATTATCATGCTCCTCTACCAAAGGCGAGCGGGCTTAAAGGGTCAGGGCGTTTCGAT
This sequence comes from Alphaproteobacteria bacterium, assembly GCA_046542355.1. GTDB lineage: Bacteria > Pseudomonadota > Alphaproteobacteria > Micavibrionales > Micavibrionaceae > UBA1672. The sequence continues at coordinate 14,203 of JBKHBN010000018.1, forward strand.
GTATCAAAGGATACGCTCAGTATTGATATTGAAAGCGCAAAGATTGATGGTATGGATGTTGGAAAATCCACTTTGTTTTTTGATGAGCTGGTTGCGGAAGGAGTTGGGGATGCCGATCTGCGTTTTGAGTTAAATGGTAAAATTTCTGAGGTTTTGCGTTATATTTCCAATGAACCGATTAATCTGGGTGATGATATTGCCATGGATATTAATGAGGTGAAGGGTAATGCTGATCTCGATATCTGGCTTAATTTTCCAGCGCGCGGTGATGTGAAGCTTAATCAGTTCAAGATTGATATTGGTGGTACGTTGTCTGATGTTTTGTTTCCCGGCGTTGTGCGTGATCTTGACATTAGCGGCGGGCCGCTTGAGTTGTCTGTAAAGGATAATAAGGTGCGCGTTGAGGGAGCGGCACTATTGGATGGGCGGCAGACTGATTTGAGCTGGGAGGCTTTTCTTAAAAGTGAGGGGCAGCCTTATGAGGAGAAGATACAGGCGAATTTGCAGGTCGATGATGATTTGCGTGCGAAATTGGGAATCGATTTAACGGAGTTTTTAGAAGGGGTTATTGATACGGCTTTGACCTATACGGTTTATCAGGATGGCACGGCTGTGGCGGATGTAAAAGCAGATTTAACGCCGGCGAAGTTTTTTGTTGATTCGTTTGATTATGAGAAGTCTGAGGGGCAAGGTGGACAGGCGAATTTTGAAGCTTTATTTGATCGCGGTACGCTTATAAAGGTTCACAATTTGAGAGGGCAAACGCCTGATTTTACGCTTGAGGGGGGAACGCTTGATTTTATTTCTGTGCCGGTTTCCGGTGAGGAAGGAGAGATGCAGGTTTTTCTTTTTGGAGGTCAGATTGACGCTTTTACTTTGGGGGAGACGCAGGCAGCGCTTGAGTTTTCTTATGATGAGATGCGTGCGGTGGATATTAAAATGGAGGCTGCTTTTCTTGATGCTCGTCCTTTTTTGAATGCTGAGGAGCAAGGGCAAGTGGATGGGCAGCCTGTGGCTTATGATTTTCCGCCAATGCGAATCGGGGTGCAGGCAGATAGCGTGCGCACAGCGCCGCAAAAAACAGCTCAGGATGTGCGCATTGATATGGAGATTGACGGGCAGGGGCGCTTTGATAGGATGGATATGGATGGGCGGATCGGTTCGTCTAATGTGCTTGTGCGCTTTAATGATGCGGGTGATAAGGATGGCGGGCGTACATTTCGCCTAAGGACGAAAGATGCCGGGGCGCTGCTTAGTGCCTTTGGGGTCTATAACAATCTGGTTGGTGGGGCGATGGTGATTTATGGTGAGCCGATGCGCTGGATTTATGATCGCAATATTCGCGGGCGCGCTGAAATCACGGATTTTAAAGTTGTTAAAGCGCCTGCGCTGGCTCAGATTCTCAGTCTTATGTCGCTGGGTGGGATCAGGGATTTGTTGACCGCCGGTGGATTGAATTTCAAGAAGATGGACGTTGAGTTTGACTGGCTTTACAGCAAGGGCGGCAGTGTGCTTGAGATGAAAAATGGCCGCACATCGGGCAATACACTTGGTATTTTGTTTGAAGGGCGATTTGATAATCGCAAGCGGGAAGTGGATGTATCTGGAACGGTTGCGCCGATGGATCAGCTTAATCGCTTTATAGATAAAATTCCTCTGGTTGGGCGTCTTTTGACTGGCGGTGAAGGGGGCGGCGTGTTTGCTGCGACCTATAGCATTCGCGGCTTTTCGGAAAATCCGCAGGTGTTGGTAAACCCGCTTTCTGTGCTCACGCCCGGGATTTTGCGCCGTATATTGTGGGAATAATTTTCTTCCTAATAATATCTCGTGACTACACCATTTACAGATTTCTTGCAATTTTTTTTCGGCATGGGTAATGTTTGGCGCGTAAGCGTGAATTTTTAATATGAAGGGTAAGGAATATGGTAAGTTTGGATTCAGATTTTGTTGGAGTAGGTGGTGCAAATTCTTTTTTATTGAGAATGAATGCTGGGCATGCTTTAGCATTAGAGGGATTGATGGAGCGTTATCGTGTAATTGAGGAACGCGACCCTGATGCTACAATTTTACTTGATCAGGCAACAGAAGAGGGGCAATCGGATCATGTCCTTGCGTCGTCTGATGTTAAGAAAGAGTTGGATCGTTTGAAACAGATGTTAGATGGATGTTCGGGTTCGGTTGCAGAACGTTCGCGCAGATGGGATGAGCTGAGTGTTGCGTTAAATCCACAATATGGTGTTGGTATGACTTTACGTGCTTTCGAAGAAAAATATGGCATTGGTGACTCTGCGCCTCAAGCAGAAGGGCCGGAGGCTTTAGTGCTCTAATGGATCTGTTATAGTTTTTATAAGGAGGCCTCGCTGGGGCATTTTTTGTGTTTATCAGCGAGTTTCTAGAATTTTTTCATAGAGTGCGGTGACATTTTTCTTGAAAACGTCGCGGGTAAAGCTCTGCTGGTAGGCTTTATAGCCGTTTTCTACGATGTGATTGCACAGCTCTTTGTCTTTGATGACACGGTTAATGGCGTTTGCCAGTGCGCCTGCGTCATCGATATTTACAATCAGGCCGTTTTCCTCGTTTTTGACATAGGCTTTTGGCCCTGCGGCTTTGGCGGTGATCAGAGGTCTCTTGCAGGCCCAGGCTTCGATTACAACAGCGCCAAAGGGCTCGTAGCGCGATGGAAAGGCACAAATGTCGGCGGTGGCCAGAAGATCGGCCTGATCGTTGCGCCAGCCGAGGAATCTAACGCGGTTTTCCAGTTTTAATTGGCGCATTTGCAGTTTTAGCTCCAGCTCTGCCGGGCCGGAGCCAGCGATCCATAGATAGGCGTCTGGAACCTTGACCATTGCATCGAGTAAGCCATCCAGACCTTTCTTGACATGGAGGCGGGAGAGGGATAACAAAAGCGGTGCATCTTCAGGGGTGTTGAACTGTGCGCGGTCTATGGGGGTGCCTTTGTCGAATTCTGCGTATATATGCAGGAGGTGGGCGTTTTCTTTAGGCACGCCGTTGGCAATGATGTGTCTGACGATATCTTGCGTGACGGCGACATGGTGCTGGCAGTGCTTAAAGCGCCAGGGTTTGTAATATCCTCCATACCAGCCAATATTGACATGATTTCCGGGCTGGCTGTAGCTTCCGGCGCGTCCCATATAATGATGCACAATATCAGGATTGAATTCTTTAATTGCAGAGCGGATGGTATGTGCTGTAGGAAAGCGCCAGAGATTGTGGAAGGAGGACGTTTTTAAAGGGATATCGCGCTGTTTTATCTGCTTTATTTTGTGCGCGTTATTGTTGCGTGTGATAACGTATTGCTGATGCTCGGTTTCGTGAAGCGCTTTGACGGCATCTACGAAGAAAGTCTCGGCTCCTCCGACGCTGTCACCGGCCATAACTTGCAATATTTTCATTGTGTTTCCTTACAATTTCACCTGTGTTTCTTTCTTAAGTTTTACTATGTGGATGATCTTGTGCCTAGTGTGAAAATAAAGCAATTTTCGTGAGGGCGTTTTTCTTGCTCCATGTTTTTTGGTTATGTATAATAATATCTTTATCGTAGTTTATTTGTTGTAGGAGTTTATGTTGGATCCATTTAGAGAGTTTGATAATGATTTAGGGTTTAGGGAATACGTTGTGGGGGGGGGTAACTTATTTATTGCCGGAGGAGGTTTGGTATCCCTCTGAAGAGTTTGAAGAAGTTACAGGGTTTCACGGGATTTCCAAAACTTACGCTATGCCTGATGGTTTTACTGAGGAGACGATTCAGGATGATGTTGTTGATTTTAGCGCTAAAAGGAGGTTGAATTCTTATATTAGTGACACCCCCCTTACGGATGATGATGTTTTTAGACGCGAACGTATGGCGAGAGGGGAGGCGCCAAGACAGGAAGCCATTGAATGTTATTTGCCTTATGTTCGTGTTCTGAAAGAGCTTAATCCAGAGCTCAAAGCAATATCTTTTCCAGATGATGATTTACCTTCAATGTATCATTTTATTATGGGGGTTGTTTCCCGGTATCATCCTGATGATATTCAGTACTATCTAGAGTGTCACAAGCTCAAAGAGAGGCCGTCCAGGCACGAGGATTTGGAGGCTGTTTTTACATATTTATCAGAAATAGGTTTAGATATGGAACAGTTCCGGCCCGTTTGTAAGAATTATTCGCCGCGGACAATAGAACGCATTACAAATCAAATCAGGGCGAGGAAGATGGACTTGACTCCAGAGCCTGAATTTTAGCGCTCGTTTTTTCTTTATACCTTTACCAGCTTTAAACCTTTATCAGCGCATGGCGTTTTTTGCCTGAGGAGAGTTTTATATGGCCTTCATTGGTCAGGTCATTAGCCGTGATTTTCTGGTCGATGGCTTTGACCTGAATATCGTTAATGCGGGCTCCGCCACCTTGAATCAGGCGTTTGGCCTCACCTTTGGATGCGCATAATCCTGTTTCCTGCAGCAATTCTATGACATCAATGCCGCTTTCAAGAAATGCCTGGTCTATGAATATGGAGGGCAGGTCATCACCAATGCTGCCTTCTTCGAAGACTTTCTGTGCGGTTTTTGCAGCGTCATTTGCTGCGCTCTTGCCGTGACATATTTTTGTGGCTTCGAAGGCCAGAATCTTTTTGGCTTCGTTTATTTCTGCGCCTTGCAGCGACTCGAGTTTGCGAATCTCCATGATTGGCAATGTGGTGAAGCGCCGCAGCAATGTGCCGACCATGACATCTTCGACGTTTCTCCAGTATTGATAATAGTCGTAAGGGGAGAGGAGATCGCCGTTAAGCCATACCGCGCCGTTTACGGTTTTCCCCATTTTCTTGCCGTCGGGCGTAGTGAGCAGGGGCGCGGTGAGCGCGAAAAGCTGGATTTTGTCAGCTTTGTGCCCCAGATCGACACCGTTTATAATGTTGCCCCATTGATCGGAGCCGCCCATTTGCAAAATAGTGCCGTAGCGGCGGTTCAGCTCCAAGAAGTCGTAGCCCTGCATGACCATGTAGTTGAATTCAAGCAAGGTAAGCGGGCTTTCACGGTCAAGGCGCTGTTTAACCGATTCAAATGAGATCATACGATTGATGGTAAAATAGCGGCCATAATCGCGCAGGAAATCGAGATATGATAATTCTGAGAGCCAGTCATTGTTGTTGACCATCAGTGCGTCTGTTTTGTCTTCTCCGTAGCGCAGGAATTGTTTGAAGCAAGATGATTTTATGCTTTCGATGTTGGCGTTGATTGTATCGTCATCCATAAGCTGGCGTTGTTCATCTTTGAAGGATGGATCGCCGACTTTTGAGGTTCCTCCCCCCATCAAGGTTATGGGCTTGTGGCCTGTTTCCTGAAACCAGTGGAGCATCATGATCCCTGTCAAGTTGCCAACATGAAGGGATTTGGCTGTGGCATCAAAACCGATATAGGCGCTTTGAGTGCCCTCACACAGTTTTTTATCCAGAGATTCGAGATCTGAGCACTGGTTTATGAAACCGCGTTCGTTTAGGATGTTGAGAAAGTCTGATTTGTATTGATTCATAATTAAGACCAGCCATTAAATTTCATTTTTTATCACGATAATTAAGGATTATATAAACCATGTGTGCGCGTAAAGTCTATAGGGCAATCGGTTTGATGTCAGGAACTGTTCTTGACGGGGAGATTGATGTTGCTCTTTTGGAGACTGATGGATATGGGTTTGTCCGGCCCTTACGTTATATGGCCTATCCCTATGATTATGAGGTGCGAGAGGCGGTGCGGGCGTGTTTTGGTAAAATAGAGCCTGATGAGCAAACCCGCATTGCGGAGGAACTGGTAACGCGGGCACATGTTGAGGCGGTGCAGGCGCTGGGCGAGAAGGTAGATGTTATAGGGTTTCATGGACAAACGATTACACATAACCCGCAGGCTCGTTTTACATGGCAGCTTGGTGATGGAGCGCGGCTGGCGAAGGAAACGGGCATTGATTGTGTCTATGATATGCGCAAGGCCGATGTGCTGGCGGGGGGGCAGGGTGCTCCTCTTTTGCCTTTGTATCATCGGGCGCTGCTGGAGGAGCATGAAAAGCCTGTGGCTGTGCTTAATATCGGGGGCGTGGCCAATTTGACTTATATCGGCTCTGATGATCCGGCGGATATTATGGCTTTTGATACGGGGCCGGGCAATGCCATGATGGATGATTTTATGCGGCTGCGCACCGGTTTTCCTTATGATCGTGACGGGGTGCTGGCCTCCAGAGGCAGGGTTGTGGAACATGTGGTTGAAAAGTTTATGAAGCATGCTTATTTTTCGAAAACCCCGCCCAAGTCTTTGGACCGTAATCAGTGGAGTATTGATTGCGTGCGCTATACCAGTGATGAGGATGGTATGGCAACATTGCTTGAGATGAGTGTGCGTAGTATTATTCGCGCTGTTAAGTCTTTGCCGCGCCCTCCTGAGGTGATCTATGCGGCGGGCGGTGGGCGGCATAATTCTTATCTGATGGGTTTGCTGGCAAGCTCTTTATCAATGGAGGTTGTTTCTATCGATGCGCTAGGGTGGAATGGAGATGCAACTGAAGCAGAAGGGTTTGCGTATCTGGCGGTGCGTTCCTTGCTTGGTGAGGTGCTTAGCCTGCCAACAACAACCGGTGTGCCTCAAGCCATTAGCGGCGGGGTTTTGGCGGAAGCAAAATGATAATTATGTTTCTGATTTTATTTATTTAATCTGAGTTTGTTTGCTTGCCTGGTTTTGTGCTTTTTTGCCAACTGTTTTAGTTTTTTGTGTTCATCTTCAAAGTTAATGCTGTAGATGTTGACCATATGAGAGCCGGTGCAGCGTCCGACGTAATTATTTAAAGTGAGCGTTCCTTTCTCGGTTTCTTCCCCTTTGTATTGGTGGTCATCGACAAAGAAGACGTATTCCTGCCCTGAAATCAGGCCAATGCTACAGTTTCCTTCTTCGGGCACAAGATCGATAACCTGAGAGATTGCCGATTTTTCGTTGTTGTTGGTTTTGAAGCTCTTTATGATATCGATATTTGCGATGATATATTCGAGATCATGTTCTTTGTGAACGGTTTTGACCAGTTTAGTATTGGTGATTTCTGCCAATAGGACATGTTTTGCCCGATTGAAGTGTGCTTCCATGGTTTGTGGACGGATGCAGCTACAGGCTTTTGCCGGGGTTATCGTGGTGAAGAGCAGAGATATGCCAAGGGTCACAATGACGGCATATTGTGTTGGTTTGTATGTGCGCGTGCGCATACGTGGTTGCATTGTTTTTCCTGTGTAATGATGTCTCACCCGATTATGCTTTTAATCAACATTAAAATATACATAAAATCAAGTATAATCCGCTTGGTTTTGCCTTGGAAGCGGAGGTTTATATTTTACTTCTTATTTTACAAAATCGGTTTGAGCTTTTATATTGGCGGTCAAATTTTGTCTTATGGGTTTTAAGAGAATTTCTTATGAGTCGTATTATTAGTGTTAGTGTCGGCGCTATTGAAGAAGCTGCTCGCATTATTCAAAGCGGCGGGCTGGTTGGTATGCCTACGGAAACAGTTTATGGATTGGCGGCTAATGCTTGTGATGGGCGGGCTGTGGCACGAATTTTCGAGGCCAAGGGGCGTCCGCGTTTTAATCCGTTGATTGTTCATGTTACAGGCATAGAAGCTGCGCAGAAGATTGCTTATATGGGTGAGCAGGATCTGGCGCTTGCCCGGCGTTTTTGGCCAGGGCCATTGACGTTGATATTGCAGGCTAAAGAAGATAGCGGCTTGTCTGATCTGGTGCGCGCGGGATTGCCCAGTGTTGCGGTGCGCGTTCCTTCGCATAAAACGGCGCTTTCCCTGATTAAAGCAAGCGGCGTGCCGATTGCTGCGCCAAGTGCGAATCGATCTGGTGCGCTTAGTACGACTACGCCTGCACATGTTGCACAAAATCTGGGGGAGGATGTGGATTTGATACTGGCGGATGGTCGGTGTGCTGTTGGCGTTGAGTCTACTGTGATTGATTGTCGTGGTGAGGTTCCTTATATTTTACGCCCCGGTGGTGTTACGGCTGATGACCTTTCTGAGACGCTGGGGCGCGCGGTTTGTTATGATTGTGATGATAAAGATGCTGGTGAGGTAAAGTCTCCGGGGCAGTTGTTGCGTCACTATGCGCCGAATGTTCCGGTGCGTCTTGATGCGATAGATGTACAGGAGGGGGAGGCTTTGCTGGCCTTTGGTTCAACGCGCTTTTTGGAGCTGCGCGGTCATGGCCGGAGGGCTGTTGAGCTTTTGGTGGACACAGCACAGGCTAATTTGAGCGAGGATGGTGATTTATATGAGGCAGCGGCCAATTTGTTTGCTATGCTGCATCGGCTTGACCGGCCAGAGCATCGGGCTATTGCGGTGATGAATATTCCGGATAAGGGTATCGGTGTGGCGATTAATGATCGTTTGCGCCGCGCTGCGAAGGCGCAGGAGATGGTTGAAAAGGAGGAGCGTTGAATGTTTTGCGGGAAAGATCTTATAGCAAGAAGGCTTGTATGGTTTTTCTTGTGTTTCTGTAGTTTTGTCGTTGTGTGCCCTGTCTACGCGCAAGAGGAAAAAGAAGCGGGAGGTGTGACTTCTTATGGTTCTTATGAGGGACAGAAAGACAGGTTTAGTTTGATGCAGCAGGCGATTGAATATTCAACAAAGGCTGATGCTTATAATGCCTATTGCAGTGAGCCAAGTTCTATGTCTTCTGGTTTTCTTGATAAGTTTGATCTTGAGTCTGATGTGACGATCGAGCAGAAAAAGGTTTTGGTGATCCTGATGGAGAACGTCGTTAAGGACTTCAAGCAGTGGCTGGAAGAAGAGCGCCCTAAATGCAATGACGTTGAATTTATGCTAGGGCGTTTGGAAGTGATGCGTAAATTAAAGGATGTGTCTTATTTGCTCAATGGTGTTGATCCAGCAACGTTGCCTGAGGATAATATCCCCGAGTTGCGCTCTATGTTGTTGCCAAAGCGTGATGACTCATTGGCTCCATTGCCAGAGTAGGTAGAATTCTAAATACATAAGTATTCTTTATGGTACATTTTTTGTACTGTATTTAAGATGTCATGGCTGTTTCATTGCTTATAAGACCTTGTTATTTATAGATTTAAACCACTGGTTTTATAAGATGGTTCTTGAAAACGCTACTCTTTCTTATATCATATACAGCACTGGGAGTATTGGTATCTGTGATTCTTGTGTGTCTTGCATGCGCAGTGCGTTGCTTTGCTTTGTTTTGTTTTGCGCGCTTAGGTGGATGCAAAAGTGCTTGGTGTGAATTTGGCAGCGTTTGTGCCGCAGTTATTTTTATTAATACAAGACCTTTGGCGGAGGGTGCTTTTATTTCGTGTGCCGTTTGTCAAAGGCATAATACAAGGGAGGGACTGCTATGCTCAGTTATGATAATCTAAATGTGGAAATCCAGAGCTCGCAAAGGACTTGCGCTATGGAGAATTGGGAGAATGATATATCAGGTGTCGTTCTTGAGGTGTGCGGAAAGGAAGAAGACCCTAGCGGCTTTAGGGTTATTTACCTTAAAGGGGGGATGCCTGGGAATAATAATACTCTTGATAGTGAAAGTTATTGTGTGGGTGGGTCTTATCTCAAGCACAGGCTTGATCGTTTACGCCGTGCCGGATTTGAAGCGCCGATGACGAAACGGGCGATAAATCTGCTTAATCGTGAGCGTATGGGGCGCTATGGTTAGGTAGGTAGTGTTGTCACGTGTTTTTTATCGTATTGCTATATCGTTTTGTTGTGATAGCTTGGGGGCGTTTGTGTCGGCTTGATATGAACGTCCTTGTTTTTTGTTGTTACTCTTAACTGAAATGTACGATTTTTATGACTCAATCTACTAATCATCTTTTGATGGTCGAGCCCGCTGTTTTTTATGCCAATCCGCAAACAATGGAAACCAATGCTTATCAAAGCGAGGATTGTTGTGCTTCTCCTGCGGCAATACTGGATGCTGCGCGCGCTGAATTTCGCAGTTATCGTGATATGCTGGTAAGTCATGGTGTGATGGTTACCACTGTAATGGGGCATGAGGAGTGCCCGGATATGGTGTTTCCCAACTGGGCTTCGACGTATGCAAACGGGCAGTTGATTGTTTATCCCATGCTTAATGATAACCGCAGGCAGGAACGTCAGCCTTATATTATTGATCGTTTAAAGGCAATGTACCGCACGGTTGAAGACTGGAGCGGTTATGAGAAAGACGGGCTTGTTCTTGAGAGTACGGCCAGCATCGTTGCCGATCATGTCAATAAACGTGCTTATGCAGGATTATCGAAACGTACTTCTGCGCAGTTGGTACGTAAATGGGCAGATTTTATGAAGTATGATTTGCTTATGTTTGAAACTCAGAGTCATGCAGGTATTCCTGTTTATCATACGGATTATCTGATGTATATCGGTTCTGAAATGGCGGGAATTTGTCTGGAGTGTATTGTTGATGACGAGATGCGCCAACGTGTTCTTGATCGTTTATCCAAGACGCACGAGGTGGTTGTGTATTCTATGGAGCAGCTGCAGGCTAATTGCTGTAATGCTCTGGAGGTTGTTGGCCGGGATAATGAACGTATGTTAACGATGTCTAAGGCAGCTTTAAGCGCTTTGGCGGAGGAACAACGCGCGGTGATTGATCAATATTACAAGAGTTTGATTTGTCCAGATCTTGCTACATTGGAGCGCTATGGCGGTGGGTCGGCGCGTTGTATGCTTATGGAGCTGTATTAGATAACACGTGATGACACTATCTAAAATGGCTCTGTGTAAACCGGGGATGATTGATTGTCGTAGAGGTGTTTTGTTGAGATCCAGGCGGTTTTTTGTGCTTTAAAAGGAGAAAGCGGGCGTATGTACAAGGCGCTTATTTGTCTTGGGGTTGAGGCGTATTCGCGTCCGAATTTCTGGCATATAATGGACATTTTCCTGTTCTCGCTATCGAAGTTTTCTTTGTAGGTCGTGCTTTTGAGGTGGTATTCGTATTTATTCAATGTGTCTATAGCAATGATTTCGGCAATCGGTTTATTGCGGCGGGCTCCCTCAAGACGTTTTGTGTTAATGTTTTCGGGGTTGGGCGTTTCGATTGACGCGTAAAAGGAGAAGCAAATTCCAGTGTCAAACCCTAGTACAGGAAGGGTTTTGATGTCTTTTGGGAATTCTATTTTCATTGGTTCATCATATATGCGCGGCATTTCGCTTAAAACGACTCTGCGGAAAAGAGGGCTTAAGATTTTTTCTTGTATGGAAACGGGCATTATGTTTATGAGAAGTGAATAAGCGGGGGTGAGTGTCAGGATAAGCAAGATGCCAATAACAAGTGTAAAAAAGGAAACTATGCCAAAGCGGTAGCCAGTTTTTTCGTTTTTTTCTTCGCTTTCGTTTTTTAATAGCGGGATGGGATTGCCGTGTTGATCCAGATAAACGGGTTCGGTTTGTTTTAAGAGCGTATCTGGCGATGGCTCTGTTTTGGTCGTTTTATCTTCGTTTTTGTTTTCGCTCATGTGACGACACTATCTAGCCCGTTTTTTGTTTGTTTAGCAGACCTTCGCGGCGCAAGAGGGCGTCGGGATCGGCATCTCGTCCGCGGAATTTTCTGTAGAGGATATCGGGCTTTTCACTCCCGCCGCGCGATAGAATGTTGTTTTTGTAGCTTTGTGCTATCTCCTGATTATATAGCCCTTTTTCTTCGAAGAGTTCAAAAGTGTCGGCTTCGAGGACTTCTGCCCATTTGTAGGAATAGTAGCCCGCGCTGTATCCGCCTGCAAAGATATGGCCAAAAGACGTTGATATAGGGCCGGCCAGTCTTGGAAAAAGGGCGACATCTTCAATGGCTGTATCTTCAAATGCCGCGATGTCTGTAATTGTGCCGGGTGTTTCACAGTTATGCCAAGCTATGTCCAGTACGCTAAGGCTAACTTGGCGCAACCCGATCCAGCCAGTCATAAAGTTTCTGGCTTTGCGGAGTTTTTCAACCAGCGTAGCCGGGATTTTTTCTCCTGTTTTATAGTGGGTTGCAAATGTGTCTAGAACTTCTTTTTCGTAGCACCAGTTTTCCTGCAGTTGGGAGGGGAGTTCTACAAAGTCCCACAAGACCGATGTTCCGGCATGACTGCGGTAGGTGACATCGGATAGTAACGCATGCAGCGCGTGACCCATCTCATGGAACAGGGTTGTGAGTTCGTCGTGGGTTAGCAGAGAAGGGCTTGTGTCAGTGGGTTTGGTGAAGTTGCAGACAATTGAAACAATAGGGCGCTCTATTGTTCCGCGAAAAAGGCCCTGATCGCGGTAGCTGGTTTTCCATGCGCCTTGTCTTTTTCCTGTGCGCGGGTGGAAATCGCCGTAAAGCGTGCCAATAAAGCGATTGTCTTTTGTGTCATAGACTTCAAAAACCTTTACATCTTTATGCCACACAGGGTAGCGGTTGTTTGTGTCGGGTTTGAAGTTCAGGCCAAAGAGTTTCTCGAAATGGTTAAAGCAGCCTTCCAGAACTTTATCGAGTTGCAGGTAGGGGCGGAAATCTTCTGATGTAAAATCAAAGAGTTTTTGTTTTAATTTCTCTGAATAATACGATACGTCCCAAGGTTTTAGATCCTCCAGACCATCCCTTTCCTTGGCAAATCTTTTGAGAGTTTCAAGATCTTTTTCAGCTTCCGGCTTGTAGACGGTTTTGAGTTTGTTCAAGAAATCTTCTACTGTTTGCAGGCTTTTGGTCATGCGTTCTTCAAGGATATACTCAGCATGATTCTTGTATCCCAGAAGGGTTGCACGTTCTTTTCTCAAGGATACGATTCGTTTTATATTGCAGGCATTGTCAAATTCATCTTCCCATGCACGAGATGAAAAGGCGCGCCAGATTTTTTCTCTTAGATTACGATTATCGGCATATTGCATAAAGGGGCCATAGATTGAATAATCCAGAGTGAAAAGCCATTTTCCTTCATAGCTTTTTTCTTTTGCAGCATGCGCGGCGGATTTTATGGTGCTTTCGGGCAGGCCGGAGAGATCATTTTCATTGTCTATGACCAGTTCGAATTTTTCGGCGGATTTTACAGTGTTTTGCATGAAGGTGGGGGAGAGGGTGGACATTTCTTGCGAAATTTCCCGCAGGCGTTTTTTGTCTTCATCATTAAGAAGAGCGCCGCTGCGTGTAAACCCTCGGTAAGTGTCATCCAGAAGGGTGTGTTCTTCTGTATTTAGATCCAGATCTTCGCGCTGCTCGTATATTGATTTAACGCGGGCAAAAAGGTCTTTATCAAGCATCACGTCATTTGAGAAAGCAGCGTTAAGGGGGCCGATTTCTTGTGCGAGTGCGTGCAGGTCATCGCCTCCCACGGCTGAGAGCTGGTTGTAAAAGACGGCGGCGGCCTGTCCCAGATCTTCAGACGCTGTTTCCAGTGCGATGATTGTGTTTTCAAATGTTGGCGCGTCCTTGTTTGTTTTTATGGTCTCTATGTTGGCGCGGGCGCGTTTGATGCCTTCCTTGATTGCAGGCAAATAATGCTCGGTCTTTATTTTGTCAAATGCTGGTGCCTGATTGGGATGTATTGATTTTTCCAAAAGAGGATTGTTACTCATGATGATCCTTTGATTTTTTAAGACTTCTCTTTTATACGTTTATACGTTCTCTTTATATATAGGTAAAATGATGGATGTGCCAAGATCAGAACATTTTGATGATGTTTATTTTTCTGTACAAGATGGTTTGGCAGAAACGCGCCATGTGTTTTTGGCAGGAAATGGCTTGCCAGCGCTTTGGAGGGGGCGGGATGTTTTTACTGTTTGTGAGACAGGTTTTGGTACGGGGCTGAATTTTCTGGCGCTATTGCATTTGTGGCGCCATGAGCCGCAATCCTTGCGTCCTTCGCGGTTGCGGTTTATATCTTTTGAAAAGTATCCTGTAGCGCCGGAGCTTGTTAGACGCTATTTGTCCGGCTGGGAGGAGCTGGGCGTTGAGCTGGAGATGTTGTTGGCTCATGATTTTCCATCCGGCGTTGAATTGAAAGTTTTAATCGGAGATGTTAACGATTTAATGCCGCAGCTCGATGCGCAGGTGGATTGCTGGTTTTTGGATGGGTTCAAGCCTTCAAGCAATCCTGATATGTGGAGTGAGACTGTGTTTGAGAATATGGCGCGGCTTAGTCATCCTGAGGCGCGGTTTGCGACGTTTACGGCTGCGGGTTTTGTGCGGCGAGGGCTTCAGGCTGTTGGGTTTGAGGTTGCCAAAGTCCCGGGATACGGGCGCAAGCGTGAGATGGCTGTTGGTTTATATAAAGGAAAAGAGGTGGCACATGACGAAGCGGGTTAATATTATTGGTGGTGGAATTGCCGGATGTGCTTTGGCGTATATGATCAAGCGTGAGGGCGGGGAACCAGTGATTTACGAGGCCGGTTCTTCTCTTTATGAAGGCGCGGCGCCTGAGCATGATTGTTCAACCTATAACCCGCGTTATAGTGCGCAGTGGGATGAAAATGCCCAGTATTTTTCTTTGGGGTATTTCGAGGCTTTGCGCTTGTTTGAAGAATTTGGCGGGCAGGGGTTTAACTGGGATCAGTGCGGGACGTTACAGCTTTTTGCCAATGAGAAAAAGGCGCGGCGCTATCCCAAGACGGTGGCGAGCTGGCAGGATCATGGCTGGAGGGAGGAGGATATTCGCCTTGTGGATGCGCGGGAGGCTTCTGATATTGCCGGTTTGGATGTTGAGGTGGATTGCATGTATCTGGGGCGGGCGGGGGTTATTTCTCCCTGGCGTGTTTGTTCTAGATTAATCAGTGGTGTAGAGGTTAAAGTTAATCAATGGGTTGAGGATGCGAGCGCATTGCCCGGTGATGCAACGGTTTTGGCTTGCGGTACGAAAGTGGCTGCGTTTCAGGAGGCGGCACATTTGCCTGTTGGCAGTGTGCGCGGGCAGGTGACTTTCTTAAAGGAAAACAAGATTTCCGAGCCTGTGAAAACCACAATTAATTATGGCGGACATATATCGCCGTCTTTAAATGGTGTGCACTATATTGGGGCTACGTTTCAACCGTGGTTGGCGCATACGAATCTCCTGGCTGAAGATGATGCGCAGAATATTCGGAATATGTGCGAGCGGTTTCCCGCTTTGGCCGGTGATTACGAGGTTGTATGTGCAAAGGCGGGGATACGTACGGCAGCAAGAGATCATTTTCCGATTCTTGGGCAACTATCCGACCGAATCTATGTTTCGACGGCGCACGGATCGCACGGATTTGTAAGCGCTCTGTCATCAGCTATGATATTGGCCAAAAATATAGTTAAAAATGAGGATCTTGTGTCTGGCGATGTGTTAAGGCGCATGTCTCCTGATCGATTTGCTAAGGTTGGTTAGTGGTTTATACGCCTGGTGTTTGCATTGACATTTCTGGCTGCGCTGCTGCGATTTCAGCAGGATTTATGTCATTTATTTTGATCCCTGCTTCCGAGAGTAGCCCTCTATCGCCAGCTGTTATAACATCATCGCCCCGAAATGCCGCCAGTGCATCTTGTTCCGGCTTTTCTGAATCAAGGGAGGAATGATGGCCCGCGTCAATTCTGTGTACACGGTTTCTAATTCCATCAGCTATGTTATGCAAGTTTCGCTCTATAATAGCATGGCTTGGTATTCGAATTATAGGCAGTTCAGAGCCATGCTGTAAATCTGAGGGTTGGAGCATTATTTTTTCGCCGGGGGGCAGATCATGTACAATTTGATGTACAGCTTGTGTAACAATGTCTACTTGTTCTGGATTGAATCCTCTAATCATCAAACGTTCAGTTCCCTGATATTGTGGTTGTGCAGGGGATGGTGAATGTGTCTCATGACCATAATTTTGCGGCGTTTGTCTCTGGTATCCATGGTTTAGTGGTTGCGGAGCTGTTGGTTGTTGTTTTAATTGAGCAAGTGGGGTGTTGATGTTGGCTCTTACTATTTGCAGGGTGTCGAGTTCCGGGGCTCGCAATAGCGGGGGTTCTGGGCGGGGAGGGGCAGTTCCTGCCAACTTTGCCAGTTCCTGAAAGCTTAGATTTCTTGTGCCGTAGGCGGATGGTTCGCCTGCCGCTACAAAAGGTCTATTGGCTTTGAAATCATCGAGACTATAATTCGGATCGGCAGATCTCGTGTAAGGGTTGCGTCCATTCCTTGTTGTTGCTTCAATAATATTGCCGGTTGCTTCTGACATGACCCAGGCGTGCAGTGCTGCTTGGCCGGTTAGGATAACGTTGCCTACAGCCGTGTGATATGATGTCGCTGACTTGTATCCATTTCCCTGGGGAAGTATGTTATCCTCTACACCTTGAATGATTTCTGCTTCTATTAGTGTCATTTGGTGGCAGACAAATGGTTTTGTATAACTTCTATCTCCTCGTAATCCTTTTTCAATGTCATCTGATAATTCGTTTATGTATGTGCCGTGAACAGAGCCTATGTCTCTATAGTTATCGAGCCCAGGAATTTTGTCCATTTCGTCTGAGACTAACTGGCTTAGGCTTCTTTCCCATTGTTCCCGATCTTCAAAAGACCATGAGTTTTTAGATAATAATGCTTGAAAGTCCGGAGAATTATTTATTCTTTTCTCTACAACATCTTTTAGAATTTCTATTGTTCTATTTAGCGTATCGTCTTCTTCTAGAAGTATCTTTCCATCGGCATTGTTTTGAGATGCTCGAGCTGGAGATAATCCGCCTTGACTGAAGAACTCTCCCTTATTGGGTTGGTAACCAGTCTGGTTTCTTCTTCTTAGGGCTTCCAGGGTAGAACTCATTTTTTTCTCTTCATCTATCGCTTTAATCGTAATAGATATTTTAACATAACTTTATTGTTAAGGCTAATTTTAAGGGATGAGTCTAAATTTTCTAAAATGTGTTGTAATATTCAACTGTTGTTATAGGGTTTGGGGGGAGAATAAGGATAAGTCGTTTTTTATTCTATAATATGATGTTATCCATATGGGGGTGGATGATTATGAGCTTTCGTTTAAAAGATGTGAAATCGCTGGTTTTGCGTTATGGGTCAGAGGAAAAAGCAGCCACCGCCATTGAATATGGTCTTATTATTGCGGCTATTGCTATTGTGATCTTGCTAACAGTTTTTGCAATTGGCGGTGATATTTTCGGATTTTTTACAGAAATTGATGGACATATTAATCCGGAGTTGTAGAGGGTGAGGGGGTAACTGTGCCTTTTTCCAAGTTCTTGGTGGCTTTCATTTCGTATTTTGTTTATACAGGTATCTTTTAAAGACAGGATACTATTTTCATTTTCGTGGGAATGGTGTTCAAAGCCATAGGGGATGGAATGTCTTTTTTTCTAGTATGTGCCATAGCGTTCTTTCTGGTTGTTTTATTGATGCATCCGTTACGCCGGATAGCGCTTTTTGCCGGTGTTGTTGATAAGCCCGGTGGGAGGAAGAGCCATACGAAAGCTGTGCCGCCGGTAGGTGGCCTCATTATATTTTCTGTTTTTATGATTCTCGGGGTTTTTTCCGGTATTGTGGATCTTGATAAATACTGGGCTTTGTATGTTGGGCTTGTTATTTTACTGGTTTCCGGTGCGCTGGATGATCAGCTTTCACTGCCTGCGGTTTTAAAGCTGGTTTTGCAATTGGTTGCGGCGGTTATTGTTGCTTTTGGCGGGGATGTGCAAGCGGCTTATCTGGGCGATCTTTTTGGTTTTGGCGTTGTTTGGACGGGGTTTTTGTCTTATCCCTTTACCTTGATTGCGGTTGTTTTGTTGATTAATTCCATGAATTTGATTGATGGTATTGATGGTCTGGCCGGTGGTATTTCCATTGTATTTTTTGCTTTGTTTGTCGTTGCAGCTATTCAGGGTGGCTGGGACGGAACAGCGCAGGTTCTTGGGCTTTTGATTGCTTGTGTGTTGGGCTTTCTTATGTTTAATATGCGCAGTCCGTGGCGGCGCAGGGCTCATGTGTTTCTTGGCGATGCGGGCAGTACAGCATTGGGGCTTGTGATTGCCTGGTTTGCCGTGCATCTGGCTCGCGGACCCATGGCTCCTTTGGAGCCGATTGTTGTGGCGTGGATTATCGGTTTTCCTATTTTTGATACATGTGCGCAGTTTTACAGGCGTGTTTGTGCTGGCCGGGATCCGTTTGCCCCTGATCGTGGTCATTTTCATCATCATCTTGTTGATGCCGGTATTCCGGTGCACTATGCCAGTGTGTTGATAATCTGCATTGCTCTTATTATGGGTGGCGGTGCTTATGGCGCTTATCTTTTGGGGGTGCCGAATATTATTTTGACTTTTGGGTGGATTATATTGTTGTTTGTACATATTGCCATGTCTTGTCGGCCTGAGCGTTATGTTCGTTTTTTACGCAGGATTTTTGCGCCTTTTGTTCGCAAGGCTTGATTTTTGCCGTATATGCTTGCTGTATATGAAGGAGGGATAAGCATAGCACGATGCGCTTACTGCCTTGTATGTCTTGCACCTTACCATTAGGATTGTTTTTTCGCATTTTTTATATGTTCTGTAGAGTCGTTAATATGGTGTTACGAGCCTTTTCTCAGTGGTTCAGTTGTATTTTGTTACCGTTTATTCTGTCATGGTTTTCCGTGGTCAAGCTGGTGCGTGTGTGTGGATTGTGCCTGTTGTGCGCGGGGCTTGGGGCTTGTGTCGAGGGCGTTGATTTGCCGCAGTTTGTTACGCAGCTTGATTTTCCGCAAGGGCGCAAAGCTGATGTTTCGCAGGTGCAGGAGCGCTCGCGCGAGCCTGTGGCGATGCCTGAAAATGAACCGGGTAAGGAGCGCATGTCAACAGAAGTCAGTAGTCAAGATTTGTTACAGTCCCTTGGAAACTGGAATATTGTTGAGCAGAGTCGGGAGATGGATCCGACTCAGGCGCATTTGCAGGCACGTGAGCGTGTGAATACTGGTCGTCGCCAAAAAGACGTGGCTCTTAGTGCACATTTTCATCCGAATGCAAGGAGTGGGGAAGATGGCAAAATGCGGGTTTTGCGCTTGGAGCGTGAGGACGAAATAGATGATGAAGCCGGATTTGATCTGGCTGAAAGCTCTGTGGTAAAGCCGACATATACGATTGTTGGGCATGATCTGTTGGGTAAAATAAGGGCTTTGTTTGGTGAGGATGATGAAGGTGGTCAGAGTATGGCTGCCGGGGGTAATACGCAAAAGATTCAATCTTCTGTGGCGGTTTCACAGCCTGAGCGTTCAAATGAGGAACAGATTCAAACAGCGTATTTAGCCAGCGGTGTGGTTGCACCCCCGTCTTTGCCTGAGCGTAAGGCTAGTCCTGTTGAAAGGCAAATTGATTCACATGGGGTGGCAATTCCAAGGCGCAAACCTCTTGAGAATAGTTATGCAAGCGGCGTGGTGGTTGTTCCAAGGGTTAAACCTGCTTCGAGAGAGGGCGGCGTACGCACTTCTTTGATGAATGGGGGGTGCTTTGATGCTACTCAGGCGCATGTCGTCAAAATACGTAGTGGGCGGCATGAAGGAAAAACGAGGCTGGTTATTGAGGTAAGCTGTCCTGTTAAATATCAGGTTGCTATGGATCACGTGCGTAATGTTTTGCGTGTAAAGATTGATGGTGCAGTTTGGGGCTTGGAACTTCGTAACCGTTTTGAAGAAAGCACCTTGCTTGGCACTTATATCGTGCAGGAACAAAGTGACGGGAGTGTGATATTTGAAGTGCGGTTGTCCAGAAAAAGTAAAATACTGGATACCACTTTTTTGCGACCCAACCTGTCTTCGGCTCATCGTATTGTTATTGATTTGGCCGATTGATTGTTTGTCTTGTGTTTTTTGCGGTTGGTGTTAAAGTTCTTTTACTGTGAAAGCATGACTATTTTTAATCAAACTCTCGGGTAGAGGGTGATACGCATGTTTTTTGGCAGGGATGACTGAATTTGTATGATATGAAAGGATAATTCAGATGAAGAAAATGTTGATGTTGTCGGCTTTGGCGATGGTGGCAAGTGTGCCGGTTGCGATGGCTGAGGATGAAGGGTCTTATGGCAGGAAAGGGCCTCGTGGTGAGCGTGGCCAGTATATGGGTTCTTTGATATTCAAGCATCATGATCTTAATGAAGATGGCGTTGTAACCAAGGATGAATTTCTGGAGTCCGCTGAGGAGCGTTTTGATAAGATGGATGTGGATGGTGACGGTGAGGTTACTAAAGATGAAGCGAAGGAGCATCGCGCGGGTATAAAAGAGAAAATGCAAGAGCGCCGGAAAGAGCGGCTTGGCTCTGATGAGGAAGAAGGCGATAACAAAGAAATGGAAGATGGTGTTGAAGATGAAGATGGGGGTTCATCTGAAGATTAAGTCATTGCATTTTTCTTAATTGATAATAAAGTCTCTGTGGCTTGCATTTTGATATATAAAACGCAGGGGCTTTTTAATGTTATCATGGAAATTGTATTTGAATTTTATGAAAAAATAATTATTGAAATTCAAACGGTTAAATAATTTTAACGAAACCCCGGACAAGTGAAAAATCCGTGATAAACGGATATTTTGCGTATGATCCGGGGTCTTTTTTACCGTGGTCTTTTTCAGAAAATCGTCAGCATAAAAGACCCCTGCCTTAAAGCAGGGAGTTCGGTTTACTTTCATGTGCCCTTCTTAATATACAGTCCAAATGCAATCACCATGTTTATGTTATGGCTTTGATGTAATGCTCGTTATGATTTAAATGTTTCTTGTTTATGTGGAGTGTGGTTAGTATGGTGATTTTTTTTCAGAAGATACGTTTTTTGAGCCTTTATTTACTTGTAGAGGGCTGTAAGTTGTGTGGGATCGTATATTTATGCCGCGTTTTAATGGCTAATAACGGACATCAGCCGATTCTTAGGCTTAGGGTTGGGTGTGTGTTTAAAGGCTTTGTTTTAAAACAATAAAATTCTGTACGTAGTCGGCAATCTCGAGGGAAAAACAGCTTTTGGCGTGATTGTTGTACGTTTTCTTATTTTGTATTTTCTTTCAGTATGTTGCGTTACTTTTATTTCTTTGCCTGATTCTATCCGTTTTGTTATTGGTCTTTTTTACCTTGTGTTTTTGTGCTCTAAGGTCTTGTGGTGCTTTGTTGGGGTTCGGTATACTTGTTTGAAGGGATTTTTTATCTTCGGTGCGCAACCTTGAGCTTCTTTTTTGGTTTTAAGTTCCTTGTGATATGAGCTTTATCGCTTCTTGCGGATAGGCTTTTCTGAAGGCTTCTCCCAGATCTTCGGGATGTGCCATGAGTCGGAAGAATATCGGGCCGCATAGTAAGTCGGCGGCAAGAGTGGATGAGATGTCGTCTCTGAATTCTCCGAGGCGCTGCCCTTCTTCGATAGAATAGCGCATCGCATCCATTAGCGGTTCTAGCAAATTGTCTTTGAAGATTTGCAGAGACTCCTGGCTGGCTTGTGCTTCACTGAAAAGTTGGGCGATTGTTTTGCCGTTGTTGCTATCGACCAGACGAATGAGTTTGTCCATTTGCATGAGCACGGCCTCGGTGTGGGAACTGGCGGTTGGTAAGGGGGTTTGCATGCCTGGTTGATTGGCTAGGGCATCCATGACAACGGCTGTTTTGTTCGGCCACCAGCGGTAGATTGTTGTTTTTCCAACCTTTGCTTTTTTGGCGATGGCTTCTATGCTGAGCTCCTGTACTGATGTTTGTAACAGAAGTTTGTTTGTAGCATTTAATATGGCTTTGCGTGATTTCTCACTGCGCGGGCGGCCTTTCTTGGTAGACGTCTCTGCCATGATTTTCTCCCTTGTAATCTTATTTTTCTTCCCAGAGTTTTTCATTACGCCGCGCACAGGTATTAAAACTTGTCGTGTCGTATCTTGGAGGTTTTTTAGATATGCCTCATTTTTTTGTTTTTGGCAAGAGGGCGGGGCGTTTTTTATAATTTTTTGTTTTTTTGTTTTCTGTTCTAATAAAATCTTTTTTTATTAAGGTGTTATGCTTTTTTCTTCCTAGTTTTGTTTTTTCGGTTTCTGGTGAAGCGTAATTGAATGTGGAGATAAGAAAAAGAACCGATTCGTATAGGATTCTTTTTCTCGTGATTAGATAGTGGGGCTGCGTTAGTTTGCGAGTTTCTGGAACGTATCTGGCGCTTGGTTTATAACGGAGATCCGTCCGTTTTTATATTCCAAAACTGCAAGACCGCGCTCTACGATACCATCGGGGCGAAAGCGAAAGATACCGTCTATACCGGAAAAGCCATTGGGGTTTGTAATGGATTGACGATCATAGGCGGGGCTGCCGTTTTGTTGCAGGCCTGTGTAGGCAAGGATTACGGAGAATGCTGTTGCATCATAGGCCAGCGAAGAGAGCCTTGGTGGTG
>JBKHBN010000053.1:0-8279 GCA_046542355.1 Alphaproteobacteria bacterium
AGACCAACATCAATCTATAATCTCATCCCCATACACCACTTTTGGCCATAGCTCCCCGAATTTTGATCGAGCTGTCCTTATTTTGCCACGCCCGTTTTTACGGGCGTGAATTTTTTTGTCCTTTTTTAAGGACGCTCGCCGCTTGGCAAGGGTTCAAGCACGGATGGACTTTTAAAAAATAGAGAAAGGACAAGATTATGAACCAAGAAGATTTAAGACAATTCACCGGAACAGAGAAATGGTATCGCACTTTGCTATATGGAGATTACCTTTTTACTGATGGCGTGAAATACGTTGCAGAGGAGGGCGGGGCCTACTGGCTGATCGATAAGATATTTTCTTGTGCTGCTCACGTAAAAGAACTTGAGAGAGAAGATTTTCAAACTTGGAAACTGATCCGCCACAGGGAAGGCGATGGCGCAAGTCTCATCTGTGAGGATGGGAACTACAACAGACTCTATTCCGAAGACATCGAGTTTACGGACTTTCCGATGAAAAGCATTGAGCTTTATTTCATAAACAGAGTCTTGCTTTTGCCGAGCGAGTATTAAGAGGAGGGCAAAAGCAATGACACAGCAACTTGAATTTTCCCGTTTCAAATCAGAGATCAATCTCACCCAGTATGCCGCGCATCTGGGCTATGAGATCGACCGTAAAAAATCTACCCGCAGCAGCGTCGCCATGAAAGGCGGCGCTGACAAAATCATTATTTCCCGGCGTGGCGGTGTCTGGGTTTATTTTTCGGTGACAGACGATAGAGACAACGGCACGATTATAAACTTTGTCCAAAACCGTACGAACAAGACCATAGGAGAAATCGGACAGGAACTGCAGGGCTGGATCGGTGGCACTATAGACCTGCCGGAGCCGAAAATTTATGCGCAGGAGGTTGAAGAACAGGACTACGATCCCGCGCGCGTGGCAAAAGTGTTTAAGAAATGTCACCCGGTTAAATATCATGCCTATCTTGAGAGCAGGGGGCTTACAGGTGCGGTTTTATCTTCTCCGCGCTTTACCGGGCGCATCTACACAGATCGCTACCAGAATGCCGCATTTCCTCATTACGGCAGTAACGGGATTTGTGGCCTGGAACTCAAGAACGCGCAAAAGGCGGTTTTTGTCAGAGGGAGCGAAAAAACCTTGTGGCGTTCCAATATCAGGGCAGGGGATACGTGCCTTATACTGGCCGAGGCTGTCATAGACGCCTTGAGTTATTACACTTTGTTTCCTGATGAGCACAGCATTTATGGAGCAACAGGCGGAGGTCTGTCACCGGAGCAAATGACGCTGATCGGGAAATTCCTTGAGCAATTCTTAGAAATCCGGCGCGTTCTTATCATCACCGATAATGACAAAGGTGGCGACCGGCTGGCAGAGAAAATACAAAAGGCAACCGAAGACAGCAACTTTAGCGGAGTGATAATCCGGCATAGTCCTGACAAACGCGGTCACGACTGGAATGATGTTTTGATGTATCAGTGTTGTAGTTCTTGACAAGAATGGCACAAACGATTTTAAAATCGTGAGATAACTACAAAACGGACTTGAGTAAATTAATGGATCTTCTGACCCTGTTGAGCGTGTGCAGTTTGGGATTTGACCCCAAATTAATGCAAGGAATCGCTGTCGTGCAAAGCGGTGGTGCGCCATACACCTATAAAATCGGGGAAGATATTGTCAGGTTTGATGACGTTCAGGACGCCATATTATCTGCCAGGGCCCTGCAGAAAGAGGGCAAAAAAATCCGTATTGGTCTTATGGGACTGGATATTGATTTGCTGGCGGCGACAGCGCAGCCGAATGAGGCGATGTTTGAGCCTTGTGTTAATGTTAATATTGCCAGCCGTACATTGATGAAATTAGAAGAGCGTTGCGAGAGAGCAGGGGACACAAATCCCCAGAGCTGCGCAATTATGTCCTTTATGGGGGAGGGTTACGAGAAGCAAGACCAATCCCAACTCGATTTTGTTATGATTGGCGCCATAACAGGCAGTTTACCTAATCCAGAAATTAAGGGTGTCACAACAGCGCCTTTTTCTAAAGAAGAAACCGCTGTTATTGATACAGGCTCGATATTCTTCGATGAAAAAGATAAAGAGCGCAGTAAACCGCAACCCGGAAAAACCGGAAAAACATCATTGTTTTTTAAATAGCAGGCGATCACCTACTTGATTAGCAACCACTATAATGGACGCTATTTTTAAATGGTGTATGTGTTTGTCTTTCCTTTATGTTGTAAGACTTTATCTTTATAGCAAGATAAAGAAACAATGTGTAACATTGCTTAATATATTGTAATATCGATAATTAATACGCATTGTATATGATATATTGCACTGTGTAATAAATTGTATTATATTTGAGGGAAAGAGGCCAGTATAATTGGATAATCGGGCATATATTTCAGGAGAGAAAAACCTTTTTTATGGCGCGATATTAAGAATAGCTGGCGTAGCAAGAACAATTACAAACCGTAAAAACGGCGACAGAACATGATCCGATCCGGGGTAAATTTTAAAGCAGTGTGGAAGGATGAAGAAGAGAACTTCAGGCCGTCTCTTCGCGCGGGCCGGGATAGCAAAGTTGTTATGGGTGCGGCGACAAGAAGTTTGCATATGAAGCTTAACAGGAGCGTAGAGTTAAGAGATCAGAAAAATCCAAAGAGGGTTATTCAAAAACCGGATTTTAAACGAGGCAATGTTTTTGATTACAGCAGAGGGTACGCGCAACGGGTTGTTGTGAAAGCGCATGTTGTCAAGCATGTGGGCAAGGCAAGGAATGCCAGGACGCTGCGTTCTCATGCGTATTATCTGACCAGAGAAGGTGCTGGAGCGGAAGGAGAGAGAGCTTCCTTTTATTCCTCTGAAGGGGAAGAATTGGAGGCAAGACGTTTTGTGGAGGCGGCAAAGGCAGACCCTCATCATTTTCGAATTATAATTTCTCCTGAAAATGCCTCTGAAATTGAGGATATGACATCCTATGTTCGGGATGTCATGGAAAAGATTGATGAGGATTTGGGGGCGCAGACGGACTGGATGGCGGTCAATCACTTTAATACCGACAATCCGCATTCTCACGTCATTATTCGTGGGCGCGATAAAAGTGGCAAGGAACTTAGGATTTCCCGTGATTACATTTCTCATGGTATGAGGGCGCGGGCGCAGGAGATGGCCACGTTATATTTAGGGGAGCGGTCTTTATCCGAGGTTCGGGAGGCCAGAAAAGGGGAGATGTGCGCGCAGCGCGTAACATCGCTGGATTATAAAATTGAGGAATTGGCCGGAGAAAACCGGATTATAGATGCGCGTCTTGGAAGAAGATTGGGGCGGAATTTGTTTGAAGAAAGTCTCGTGCGCGGGCGCCTGATTCATTTGAGGGCAATGGGATTGGCCGAAGAAAGAGGGATTAGCATTTTTGAGGTAAAAGAGGATTTTAAAACCACCTTATCGGAGCTTTCCCGGCGCGGAGATATCATTAAACAGATGTATGAGCGTATCGGTAAAGAAAGCGCCCAAATGGTTTATGTTGATCTCCGCAAGAGTGAAGGTCAGTCTGTGGTTGGTATGGTTATGGACAAAGGGCCGGTTGATGAGCTGAAAGACCGTTATTATGTGGTTATCAAAGATCGTATGGGCAAGCCGCATTATATCAATATCGGAAGCAACAGAAATTATGAGGATATTCGCAAAGGGGCGATTGTTAAAGTAGGCGTTGCACAGGCTTCTACAGGAAAAGCAGACCTTAATATTGCGCAAATAGCGCAGCAAAATGACGGCGTATATAATCTTTACAAGCATTATCAGCATGTCGAAGAACACATGGCATTTATCCCGGAAGAGGATCGGCAGATTTATGTTGATCGTCACATGGTTCGTTTGGAAACCTTTGAGAAAAGCGGTGTTGTAGAGCGTCTTAACGAGATTGAGTTCAAGGTTCCGAAGGATATTGTGGAGCAGGGCGAGAAGATTACAGAAGAGATCAATGACAAACTGCGGCGCTATGGTGTGGCGGATGTGAAGTTTGTTTCTGAAATGCCTGTAGACAGGCAAGTGGGGGCGCAGGCCTGGACGGATCTGGATGAGACGCTTCTTATGCGCTCGCAAGGAAAAATATCAGAGCTTTCTGGCTGGAGAGAGATTGAAG
Source organism: Alphaproteobacteria bacterium (assembly GCA_046542355.1). Lineage (GTDB taxonomy): Bacteria > Pseudomonadota > Alphaproteobacteria > Micavibrionales > Micavibrionaceae > UBA1672. The sequence continues at coordinate 4,144 of JBKHBN010000053.1, forward strand.
CGGCGCTTGAAAAACGGGTGACGTATTTAAAAGAAAACGGTTATGCGAAAGAGGTTAATGGCAAGTTGCAGATTTCTTCGGCGTCCAAGCCGGTGCTCCAGCAAAAAGAGTTAAAAACCGCCGCGGTTAAACTTGAGGCCAGATTTAACCGGTCATACCAGCCGATTGAGAGCATGAAAAACCTTAACGGTATTTACAGGGGCCGCGTGAAACTCCATAGTGGGGATCATGCAGTTATAAGTTACGGGCGGCAAGGCTTAACGATGGTTCCTGTTCAAAGTAGGCTCACAGCTAATGTCGGGCAGGAAGTTAATATCCAGCTCACCAAAAAAGGCTTGTACAGAATAAGAGCAAGGGAGCTGGGATTGAAGTTATAAAATGAAGAATTTGCAGTGTCCAACAAAAATTAAGGATGAAGATACCTCCAGATTCTTAATGAAGAGCGTTTTTGGTTCTGAAGAGAATAGGGATTATATGCGTATTTGTATTGATCGTGCTTACCGAGATTTTAACCGCACTCTTCATGGGTTTAGTAAGATATCTGGCGCAGATAGTCTTCGAGAGGATGGAAAAGAGCTTGTTGGAAAATGCTTCGATAAGCTAAAAAGCCTAGAAATTCATAGTCAGGAACAATTTGATACTTGGAATGAAACGTCATGTAATTCTCTTTGTAGTTTGTATCATAAAAAAGGCTTCGGAGAATTTTATATTGGGCAGGCCCAGAAGTGGCTCAATATGACACTTAAATATATTTATGTTATGGGAGAAAAGCGAGTCTCTGGTTACGAGCGCTTTTCCAAGTTTGGACATATTCCAATAGACAATGTCATCATTGGTAAATTCCGAAAAGAGGGAGCACCGTCTCTGGGAAAAAGCTGGAGTAAGCTTAAGGATTATAAAAAATACATAAGCTACCAAAGATGGCTTCGGGAAAAATTTAAGGGGCGTGATCCGCTTGTAGTAGAATTTTATGAGTATTTAGGGAATGACTATAAGTAAGATTGGACGAATTTTTTTATCAGCAGGGTTTTTGTTGCTCTTTTCATTATGCGGGATGATTGCGGCGACACAGTATGTCGCTGCAGGGTTTGGATATCATTCTGAGCTGGGCGGCGAGATATTCCGGTTAAGAGATTTTTCTGCTTACTGGCCGTGGATGTTCTGGGAATGGCTTTTTCGTTATGAGCAGAGATTTCCGGCTGTTTTTGATACGGCTTATTTGTTTCAGATGTTTGGGTTTGTAGCCGGGGTTATCAGCATTGCTTTGCTAAAACATATTGGTGGTAATGAGAAACGGGAGGTCAGACCTTTTGGGGAAAGTGCCTGGGGAACTTTGGAAAACGCAAAAAAAGCCGGGCTTTTAGGTAATAATGATGGTGTTGTTTTAGGGGTAATGGACGGGCAGCTTCTTAAGCATAACGGTTCCGAGCATATTCTTGTCAGCGGGGCGACCAGATCAGGGAAGGGCGTTGGTATTGTTGTTCCGACACTTTGGAACTGGCAGGACAGCGCGGTTGTTTATGACCCGAAAGAAGAGCTTTGGGATTTAACCGCGGGCTATAGGGCGAGAAGTGGGAAGGTTGCCTGTTTTAATCCTACAAGAGAGGACTCAATCAGTATTAATCCGTTGCTGTATGTTCGGAAGGGTATTTCTGAGATCGGGGATATCCAGAACATTGTAGAATTTTTATCCAATCCCGATGCGACATTGCAGCAACGCAATATCTGGGAAGAGAGCGGGAAAACGCTGGTAACGGCAATTATTCTGCATGTTTTATATACGCAGGAAGATGAAAACAAGAACTTGGCCGTTGTCAGAGACAAGCTTTTAAACCTCGATGTTACGCTTAAAGAAATGATGCGCACGCCGCACAGGCTGAACAAAAAAACCGGGCAGCCGGAAGTTCACCCCGAAGTGTTGCGTGTTGCCAGGGCCATTTACTCGAAATACAAGAAATTCAGGGAAAGCGTGGCAGGAACAGCGGAAACGTACCTAAAACCCTGGGCCGGAGAGCTGGTTGCCGAGAAGATGGCGACCAATGAGTTTAATATCGAAGATTTTATAGATGGCGCGGAGCCTTTCACACTATATATCCAGATTCCGTATGAAGATATCGAGCGTTTATCGCCATTAATGCGTTTTGTTATTGCCCAGATCACACGGCCATTGATGCGCGAAATCAAGAAAAGAAAGAATCCCCGGCGCGTTCTTTTATGTCTGGATGAGTTTCCCTCTATCGGAAAAGTTGATTTTCTGGAGCGCGATCTGGGAATGATAGCAGGGTATGGGTTGAAAGCCCTGCTTATATGCCAGAGTGCCAATTTTATTCAAAAAGCCTATGGCCGGGATACGACGATCTTTGATAACTGCCATATTCAGGTTGCTTTTGCTTCCAATGACCCGTCCACACAAAAGCGTATGTCTCAAATGGCGGGGCAGGCAACGGAAATCAGGGAGAGCGTTCATTATCAAAAAGACAAATTCGGGTGGAAACGCGGCAACAGTGTTTCTTATAATGAGGTCACCCGCGCGATTTTGAACGAGGGCGAGGCTAGGGAACTGGACGCAGGGAAGCAGCTTGTTTTTGTTGGGTCAACCAAGCCTTTAAAAACGGATAAGCTGCGCTATTACGATCACGAACATCTGGACGCCTTGCGCAAGATACCTGTTCCTGAAAATAATCAGCTTAAATCCAATAAATGTACGCATGACTGGGTGGGAGAAAGAGCAAAAGGAAAACTGCGCCCAATGCCTAAAATAAAAGTAGAGCGCGAAAGCGGGGAGGAACTCGAAGATGATCTGGTTATTAGATCGGAAAAGCTGACCTTGCATGACATGATTCATAAGGCAAAGAAGAAAGATTTGAAGGAAGAGCAGGATATACCGGATGATCTTATAAATCTTGATGATGAGAGAGAGGCAGGATAGATGGCAGGCAGAAAAACAAAAACATCACGGACAGCCAAATCGGTTTATTTTGAGGAGCGCCAGATCAAGAATATTGAGGCTATGGCCAAGAAATATAATCTGTCATTTTCTGCCGTGGTCTGTGATGCGGTTGATGCGCAGATGCGCAAAAGCAAAGGCGAGGGGGATGATGTTCAAAGCCAGCTTAAAAATCTGGCCACGGCGCTGCACGAACATAGGGAACGCACCGGAGAGGACATTTTTCTTTTAACCGAGCTTATGCTTTCCTTTATTCGCTACGATATTACGCATACGCCGGATATTCCGGACGACCAGAAAAAGGCAGCCAGGGCTGAAGGAAATGCGCGTTTTGAAGAATTTCTTGAATCATTCCAGCAAGGCTTGCTTTCCGGGCGCGGTGTAAAAAAAGAGCTGTTCAAGGAATAATGGCCGTATATGATAAGGCCACTTTTATAAAAAAAGAGACTCGAGTACATGAAAAACAGACTGGTTCTTTCCCGCGAATTGACGGTATTAAGGGATGCTTTTGGTCCGACCATATTGGAGGCTTTGGCAGATACGCATGTTGTCGAGGTCATGGTCAATACGGACGGCAAAATCTGGGTTGATAAAATAGGGCAGGGGCGTCTTGATACGGGCGCAGTTTTGGATTTTGCCAAGCGCGATACTATTTTGAAAATGGTGGCGCATCATACGGGAGAAATGATTACGCGGGACAATCCGCAGTTATCAGCGGTATTGCCGGATACAGGGGAGCGGTTTCAAGGGTTATGCTCGCCGATTGTTTCTTCGCCTTCTTTTACGATCCGCAAACGGCCAGAGATTATTTTTACGCTGGAAGATTATATAGAGCAGGGGTCTTTAACGAGGGAAAGAGCCGGGCAGCTCACACAGGCCGTTACGGATAAGAAAAATATTTTAGTTGTTGGCGGAACGGGATCAGGAAAGACGACATTTGTAAATGCGCTTTTAGCGTTACCGACATTTACCAATGAGCGGGTCGTTATCATTGAAGACACGCCAGAATTGCAGTGTAGTGCCGCAGATAAAATGGAGCTTTTAACCAAAAGAACCGAGCCCAAAGTGACGATGCGTGATCTTGTCATGACAACACTGCGTTTACGACCGGACAGGATTATTGTAGGTGAAGTGCGGGATGGCAGTGCGCTTGATATGCTTAAGGCCTGGAATACCGGGCATCCGGGAG
>JBKHBN010000019.1:0-35451 GCA_046542355.1 Alphaproteobacteria bacterium
TCCTGAAGGCTCTTCAGAGAGTTTATTAATTTTTGAAAGAGCGATGTTTAGTTTGCCATTTGTATCAGGTTTAGCTGCCATCATTTTACGAGCTTCTGACGTTTTCTCATCCAACAGAACTTCGATTTCTCTCTCATGCTCATTTATACGTAAGACCATAATCCGGTCTACTTGATCTAGGGTATTAGGATTAAATGAAACAAATCCGCTTCCTTTTGACATGCTGGTGGTTTTAACTGAGATTCGCTCGCCTTCTTTACTCATAACATCATATCCTTTTTGATTGACGTCCTCAGCCATTCGCCCATTAGTAATAAGGGCTACATACAATTCTCCTATACGGCCATTCAAATGGCGAAGTTCGCCGATAGGTGTCCCCCAACTTAACTCTTTTTCAAGCCAATTCATCGCATCGCCTAAAGATTGAATAATCTGCAATTGTGTTTGAACCATTAAATCCTCTTAATAATCTTTGCTATATAGGCATATTTTTCTGGGAATTTACCTGCCCCAATGTTTCCTAGAACCCGCCATGGCCCGCTTTGTGTTCCACAGCGAGAGAGGATAAGTCCGTCATCCGGCCAGAATATGATACACTGGTAATCCCTCCAAATTTAGATGGGGTTTGCAGTAGACAGTTTTAAATTGTTAGCCTCTGCCAGTTTGATGGCTGGTGTGATGCCGCCGAGAGCCATATTAGGACGTTCATTGTTGTAAGTCCAGAGCCAGCTTGTTGCTGTCATTTGTGCCTCCTCGATTGTTTCAAACTCATGCATATCCAGCCATTCATGACGCACAGTGCGATTATATCGTTCCACATAAGCATTTTGTTGCGGCTTGCCGCACGGCCACATCGTCCAAAGTGCGGTAGGCGGTATTGCCGCGGCCCGGTCAGCATGACGACACGGCGTGCCGCAAGCGCCGGCTCCAAACTTGATTTTTGCCAACGTGGATAATCAATCATAACATCCAAATCCTTTTCTGGAAGCTTATCACGAGGTCGGGTATTTGTGCGTTATTATTTCGAGTATTTGTACATTATCCAGAAGGATGACAGTACGAAAGGTCAGGGAAATTCTGCGATTTCGTTCAATTTTAAAGTCGTCGACTATATCGGATTTTCGGGCGGGGATAGCATGCGCCCAGCGGAAACGCGCCTCGCCAGAGATCACGATCAGGCTGCGCGGTTCCAGATAGATTTCCCGCTTTACTTTACCATTGATGAATTGCATGATCGCGCCGGATAGCGAAGTTGTTCCTCTCAAAAAATATGAGGAATTTAAAGAGAGACATGCTGTGAAGTATCAGCAAAAGACAGAAAGCATGAAAATGACCGGCAGGGAGGTGACGTAATGGCTAAAGCAAAAACCGCTGAAACTGATAGCAGTACTGGGTCATCTCCTAATATATCACCAGTAACTAAATCAACAGCAAATAATGTTCTTAAGTTATCTCATTCAGAGGCAAAAAGTTTTTTCTTAAAGGGAGAAAGCTATAGCAGTTTTGGGTTGCCGCCATATTTTAAGTTTGATCAGATATTATCTGACATAGATGTTGCTCTTAACGACAAAAATCTCTCTGATTTTTTTGAGACAGTAAAGTTTAAAGATGAAAATGGAAAAGAAAAAAACAAAGCAGATAGCCCAAAAAACCATGATGAAGTTAATCACAAAATTTTGAACAATAAGGATGGTAAATACGCATGGCGTCCCATGCAGCTTATCCATCCGGCTTTGTATGTATCTTTGGCCCATAAGATTACGGATGAAAAGAACTGGGAATATATCCAGCAGCGATTTGCAAAGTTTTATCAGAATCAAAAAATCGAATGTATGAGTTTGCCGATTGTCTCATCAACGGATGAAACCGATAAAGCTGCGCAAGTCAGCCATTGGTGGCATGAGGTAGAGCAAAAATCTATTGTTCTGGCGTTAGATTACGAGCATGTAATTCACGCAGACCTTTCGGATTGCTACGGTTCTATATACACGCATTCTATAGCTTGGGCTTTACATGACAAAAAGGTTGCTAAAGAAAACCGGAGTGACTTGAGCCTTATCGGGAACCAAGTCGACCGGCACCTTCAGGATATGTCCAACGGCCAGACTAATGGTATTCCTCAAGGATCTGCCCTGATGGATTTTGTTGCGGAGATGGTTCTTGGTTATGCCGATTTCCTGTTGTCTGAAAAAATTAAAAAAACCTTCAGAGAAGAATTTGAAGATTATCATATTATCCGCTACCGGGATGATTACAGGGTCTTTACGAATAGTACCCAAGACGGAGAAAAAATTATCAAGTTAATTACCGAAACTATGATTGAACTCGGTTTAAAGCTGAATCAGCAAAAAACAAAGGCGACTAATCAGGTCGTTTCTTCTTCAATAAAAAGCGACAAACTTTATTGGATCGGGCAAAAGCAAAGTGAAAAAAACCTCCAAAAACATCTTTTGATTATTCATGAGCTATCAAATAAGTTCCAGAATTCTGGCAGCCTGCCTGTTGCTCTCGATAAGTTCTACAAAAGAATTTTAAGCCGGAAAAAAATAAACGAGGATATAGTGCCTCTGATTAGCATCGTCGTTGATATTTCCTATCATAATCCAAGAACGTATCCTATTGCCGCGGCCATTCTTAGTAAATTTTTTAGCTTTTTGAGCGGCGATGATCAAAAGCGTGCCATATTGAAGAAAATTGAAAAACGCTTTGCAAACATACCGAATACCGGCCACTTGATGATATGGCTGCAAAGAATCTCGCTTACTTTTGATAAAGATTATGAGTACGAAGAACCTGTCTGCCAGATTGTGACTGGTAAAAATACAAATATATGGAACTCCGATTGGTTAAAAGACGGGCTTAAAAGACTCATAGACCCGAGTAAAATAATTGATAAATCGGAAATAGAAAAACTCTCACCAGTCATCAGGAAAGAAGAAGTTGAGCTTTTCAAATCAACTGGTGAATATTATTGGTAAATTAATTAAAGAAAGACCCCGCGAGGTTTTAGAAAATGCATGAGGACAAAAAGGTGACCGAAAATAAAGCCATACCATCCGTTACCGTCAATTATAAAAGCACCGGCAGCTCAACCAAATCGAACGAGCTGGGTATGCGGGCGATGCAGGAGCGCGCCTATGAGAAACGCGGGGAGCAGTATTTACTGATTAAATCGCCGCCAGTCTCCGGCAAGAGTCGGGCGCTGATGTTTATTGCGCTGGACAAGCTGCATAATCAGGGGATCAAACAGGCGATCATCGCCGTACCGGAAAAATCCATCGGCTCCAGCTTTGCCAATGAGCCGCTCTCCAAATTCGGCTTTTATTATGACTGGCAGATGGAACCGCGCTGGAACCTTTGTAACGCGCCCGGCGAGGATGGCAGCAAGGTTAATGCGGTGAAATCTTTCCTGGGCAGCGAAGATCAAATTCTGGTCTGCACGCACTCGACCTTTCGCTTTGCCGTGGAGCGGTTCGGGGTGGAGGCGTTTGATAACCGCCTCATTGCTATTGATGAATTTCACCATGTCAGCGCCGATGAGGATAACGTGCTGGGTATGCAGCTCAAGCAATTCTTGGCGAGGGATAAGGCGCATATTGTGGCCATGACCGGCTCTTATTTCCGCGGCGATGCCAACCCGGTTTTGCTGCCTGAAGATGAGGCGAAGTTCGATACGGTCACGTATACGTATTATGAGCAGCTCAATGGTTATGAGCATCTGAAAACGCTTAATCTTGGTTATTATTTTTACAGCGGCGCATATGCGGATGAAATTTTAAGTGTCCTCAACCCGAATGAAAAAACCATCATCCATATTCCGAACGTCAATTCCCGCGAGAGCATGGGCGACAAGATCAAAGAGGTTGAGCATATTATTGAGGAGCTGGGCGACTGGCAGGGTACGGATAGTGAAACCGGTTTTCACATTGTCAAAACGCCAGAGGGCAAAACACTGCGGATTGCCGATCTGGTCGAAGATGATCCGGCAAAGCGCAATAAGGTCTCCGCTGCCTTAAAGGTGCCGGAGGCTAAAACCAACCGCGATCATGTTGATATTATTATCGCGCTGGGTATGGCAAAGGAAGGCTTCGACTGGGTTTGGTGTGAACATGCCTTAACCGTTGGATATCGCTCCAGCCTAACCGAGATTGTGCAGATCATTGGCCGCGCCACCCGTGATGCGCCGGGCAAAACCCATGCGCGCTTTACGAATTTGATCGCAGAGCCGGATGCCTCTGAAGAAGCAGTCACGGACGCGGTGAATGATACGCTCAAGGCGATTTCAGCCAGTTTGCTCATGGAACAAGTGCTTGCGCCGAAATTCAATTTCGTGCCCAAATGTAAAGATTCCGGCCCGGTCGAGGGCTTCGATTATGGTGAAGGCGGTTATGATCCTGATAAATGCAATATCGGGTTTAGCGATGTGACCGGGCAATTCCAGATTGAGATTAAAGGACTGGCCGAACCCAAAAGCGAGGATGCGCAGCGCATCTGTCAGGAAGATTTGAACGAGGTTATCGCCGCCTTTGTGCAGGATAAGCCAGCCATTGAGCGCGGTCTGTTTGATGAGGAGATGGTGCCACAGGAATTGACCATAGCGCGCATGGGTAAGATTATCCGCGATAAATACCCGGAGCTGGATGACGAAGATCAGGAAGCTGTCCGGCAGCATGCGATTGCGGCGCTGAATTTAACGCAAAAGGCGAAAGAAACGCTCAATAATGATGAGGAATTGAGCGCGCGCGGCAATACAGCCCTGATTGATGGGGTGCGAAAATTCACTATGGATGTGCGGGATCTGGATGTGGACTGGATCGACAGTATTAACCCGTTTAGCGAGGCCTATTCCATTTTGTCCAAAGCGATGACAGAGCAGAGCTTGAAAGCCATGGCTGAAGTTATTTCTGCCAGAAAGCCAAATATCTCTATTGAGGAAGCGCGTGAATTATCCAAGCGGGCTTTGAAATTTAAGAAGGAGCGCGGGCGTTTGCCGGATATTAAATCTGCCGATCCATGGGAGCAGCGCATGGCGCAAGGCGTGGCCTTCTTAGTGCGTATGAAAGCAGAGGCAGCGAATGGGTAAAAAGCAGGTTTTAACAGATGAGGATGAAGCCCTCCTTGCTGAGCTTGGGATAGAAGTTGAAGAGAAAAAAGTCGCCGCGCACACGCCGCGTGAGGAGCGTATTATTGCCGGTTTTGAGGAAATTCAGAAATTTGTCGAAGAACATGGCCGCTTGCCTGAACATGGCGAGGATAAAGATATATTTGAGCGGCTTTATGCCGTGCGGTTGGATCAAATCCGCAAACAGGCCGAATGCCGGGACCTGTTAAAAAACATTGACCCGCAAGGGCTTCTCAATGGCGATTATGAATCTGCGGAGGTTGTGCCGGATGACATCGACGATGAAGAACTTCTCCAACAACTCGGCGTAGAAATTGAAACAGATAACGCTTCAATCACCAATTTAAAGCATGTCAGGCCGCGCGCCGAAATTCGTGCGGCAGAAGAAATCGCCACGCGCACCCGCTGCGAAGATTTTGATAAATTCAAGCCACTTTTTACGGCTGTTCAGAAAGAACTGGATAGTGGAGTAAGGGAGACCAAGCGTTTTCGGAAAGAGGCCGGTTTTTCCAAAACAGATATTAAGCAAGGCCATTTTATAATCTTGGGTGGCCAAACAGCCTATATTGCCGATGTGGGTGAACCTATAAAAGCCCCGAATGGTGAAACAGATGCGCGTTTAAGAGTTATCTATTCCAACGGCACAGAGAGCGATATTTTGCTGCGCTCGCTTATTCGTGCCATGTATAAAGATGAAACCAGCCGCTTAATCAGTGACCCTTCTGCCGGGCCTTTGTTTTCGGGAGAATATGCCGAGGAAGATTTGGAAAGCGGCACCATATATGTTTTGCGAAGTTTATCAGATCATCCGGCAGTAAAGGACAACAGAGACGTGGTTCCTCGTGCCGCTCTTTGTCGTTGATGAAATGGTCGAAAAGATCAAAGGGGGCACTATTAGTGATTATCGCTATGATCCGAAAGAGGCAAAGCTAATTGAATATTCAAAGCAAAGTTAGGAAATGAAGATGAAACCATTAGGAAAACTGGAAAGAATTGATCCCCGTAAAGTATGGACGACTGAGGCGCAGGACTTTACGCCGTGGCTGGCGCAGGAAGAAAACTTAAGTTTACTTGGTGAGGCTATCGGCATTGAGCTGGAGCATGAGGCCACAGAAAAAAGTGTTGGTCCGTTTCGCGCAGATATTCTCTGCAAAGATACCGTGACAGGCAATTGGGTGTTGATTGAAAACCAGTTAGGCCGCACTGATCACGATCACTTGGGTAAGCTTTTAACCTATGCTTCCGGCCTGAATGCGGTCACGATTGTGTGGCTGGCACAACCTTTTACCGATGAGCATCGCGCGACACTCGATTGGCTGAATGAGATCAAGGACGATAGTTTTAATTTCTTTGGCCTTGAGATTGAAGTCTGGCGAATTAGCGACTCTGCACCAGCGCCGAAATTCAATATTGTTTGCAAACCCAATGACTGGACAAGCTCCGTTTCCAAAGCGGCTCGCACTCTAGCCAAGGCTGATTTGACGGACACCAAGAAAACTCAGCTCGAATATTGGACGGCCTTCCGGGCGTATCTGGAAGAACAAGGCAGCAGCATTCGCTCTCAAAAACCTCTGCCCCAGCATTGGGCAACATTCAGCATCGGACGCACCGGCTTTCATCTTGCGACCACACTTAACACAAGAGAAGAAACCATAGGAGTTGAGCTATATATTAATCATGAAGATGCAGAAGCGTTTTTTAATCTGCTGTCTCAACAAAAAGAAGAGATTGAGCAAGAAATCGGCGTAAGCCTATTATGGGCAGAATTGCCGAACCGCAAAGGTTGCCGGGTTTCCGTGCAAAGACATGATAGTGATCCGCTTAATCAAAGCCGCTGGCCGGAATATATGGCCTGGATGAAAGATCATTTAGAGCGCTTTGATGCCGCTTTCCGTCCACGTATCCGCGCACTTGATAGTGACGAGTGGCAAGTTACGACGCTGCATGGATAATTTTGTAATCACCTATGAACTTTGTTCTGTCTGCCGAAATCCCGGATAGGCAAAAGCGCTTTCAATGATTTTGCAATCGCGCTGAGTAACGCCTGCAGCGCGGGCGGTGGCATACCAATTTTCGCGGACGTATTCTTCCATGTCACTGACAATCTTTTCCGCGTTCTCCGGTTCTAACAAAAAGCGCCCGCTTTGCGAGAGCAGATTTCCGGCATTGGCATAGCGGCCCTGATCGCCGCAGGCCATAGCCAGATCGCGGCGCTCAATACTCACTAGTACGGCGGGCGTTAAATCATAGGCAGGCGAAAGCCGCCAGTCCTGATCCTTTGCAATCAGCGCATGGTTGCGCGGGTGATCGTCAATATTGGAAATCAGCGCGTTAAAACACATGCGCCGGAATAGCTCAGCGGCATCTTCCTGCGGGCTGGCACTGGCACGGCGCAGTTCCTCAGCCAGTAAAACATAAGACCATTTATCCCGCGCACGGTGTGTATCTTCAGCTCGCAGCAGGGTTAGTGCGCTAATCATCCGCGCCCGTAAATACCCGTCCGGTGTTTTCTCCCGGTCAAAGCGTTTCACCAGCAACACATCACGCCCGGCCACGTCTGTAACACGGCTTTCAGATACGCTCAAACCGCAATCCCGCGCCAATTTTAACATGGCATGCTCGGCGCGGGCGCTATTCCACTTATCATCGGGCTGGTTGAATTTAGCAATCCATAACCCGTCATTATCTTCGACCACGGCTTTGGGCCGTGCGCCGCCCATAGATGTGCCGATCAACATGAGATCTTCGACTTGCTCATGATCGGAATCGGCGGGCAAGTCTTCATCCTGAACAATCGCATCGGCAATCGCCTGCAACTTTTCAAGATCAAGCGTCTGGTTAAATCTGCGCTTTGGCGCGGGCGGCTCTTGGTTCAGGCCAAACCCCAGAGCACCGGCGCGATCATCCGGGGAGTACAAAAGATAATCAAGCTCGCTCAATTCCGGTTTTCCGGCGTGGCGCTCTATGACACGGCGGCCCCAATAATCCGGCCCTGCATCGCGCAGAGCGCCGAACACGCCTTTCATAGACACGGTTCCATAGACCTTTGATCCCAGCTTTAATTCGATAGGATCAAGCGGCACGGCATCGGGCCGGGCGAGATAGCTTTTTCCGTAGACGAAACGGCCTGTCGGCACGCCTTGCCGGTTCGTGTTCAGCGTATATTTTCCAGCTGTCACCGGCGCGGTCTGGCCGGGTAGCGTGATATACACATAGCATTCGGAGGCGCGCGGATCAGAAGTCATTATCGATGTCCCCGCTTTGACTTTGGCGCGCCCGTACCCGCTCACGGGAAGAAGCCAGCGCCAGCCCTTCCTCATCTTGTGCCGGATCAGCCAGTGCCTCCATCGGCCCCAACAAATCAAACGCCCAGAGCAGGGCCGCATAAACGGCAACGCCGGTGGAAAGCTTGCCCTTCTCCGCATCGGAAACGGCGCGCGGGCCGGTGCCGATTTTATCAGCCACATCCTGAATGGTCAGATTGCGGCGCAGACGCGCCGTGCGCAGATTGGCCCCTAATGTTTTTAAGGCCTGCTCAACGGCATAGGGCGGCGTGGTCAATAACGGGTTTTTCTTAGCCATGCTTTTATCCTACGCGATTCTGTCGGTAAAAAACAAGAGATATGCTTTATATAGCAGATAATAGCGTTTTATTTGCTCTATAAAGCTTTTATGAGGTTAAAATTTGGTTAAGATGTTCTGTGCTTTTTATATTTCTTAATCCAGATTTCCTTTAACAAACCAAGTGTTAAAGTGGATAGCACAAAACCGCCTGTAGGGACAAAAGCACTAAAATGTGGATGAGGAACATCAATGCTCCACATGAAAATCACAGCAAGAAGATATGTTACAAGTGCTATTGATATTCGACGAATCCAACTGGTTTCCCAAGCTTTATCCGCTTCTACTTTTTGATTGCGTTCTTTAATGGCTTTAATTCGTTCTTCGTAATTGTTCATCCAAGATGTCTCATGTATGCAAAAAACTACTCCACATCATCCCAATCTGGATATTGCAGTGGGCTTTCGCCAGTGCGGGCGGTGATTTTAGGGTAGGCGCTTTCGGTTTCCGGGGCCTTATCGGCAATAGACACAATTTTGATTTCATGCCACCAGTCATCCCCGAAATCAAACCAGTAATTGAAAGTATCTTTTTCTTTCAAACCGAGCGTGCCGATTGTGGTTTTCGTGACATCGCCTGACACCTCATCCGGTTCCCAATCATTTATGGCTTCTGGCATGACATAGAGTTTCGCAGCCGGATCCATGAATTTATTATCATTCAGGCGAAACTCAAACATATGCGGATCATGACGATCAAAGGCTTCAAAAATCGCTTCGTGCAATTCAGCTAAAGTTTGATCTCCGCGCATTTCGATTTTTCGTGAAACTTTTTTGTTGGCTTTACAAAAATTTTCCGTCATAGGGCCGTCAGTGATTACAACTTCTAACGTGAAGAGCCGATCGTCAATCTGGCACCAGAAATGTGTTCGTTCTTTGGTTTTTGCCGTCATTTTCAATATGCCCTTAAGTTAACCAGTCCGCCCTCGCCAATGCTTCGGCGGACACTCAATTTTCTTAAGCTCGTCCCTCGCTAAAGAAAAATGGTGGTGGACCCTAGCGGGATCGAACCGCTGACCTTCTCGCTGCCAGCGAGACGCTCTCCCAGCTGAGCTAAGGGCCCTCTCATTTTTAGGGGATGACCAGAAATTAAAAGAAGATGGGCTTTTTTGCAAGAGAATTTTTGAATTTTACTGTGTCAACCTGTAACCCCAAAACACTAAAATGTAAACCTCGATTTCAGCGCTGTAACTGGCGTAACGCCGCGCCGCCCATACCCCTGAGCGGTTTTTTCTTTTGAAAGAACCTATCTTTTGCTTTGGCGTAACATTCTGTGTAACAACTTGAAATCCCTTGCTTCATAAGGGTTTTTGCCCTCTCCTGTTACATTATTTTATCTTTTAGAAAATAATATTTATAGGCACGAAAAAACCAAGGGGCTTGCCCCGTGGATGAAGTGCGTCCAATATCTTCATTATGAGATTAAGGAAGCAAGGCCACTGTGCGCATAAATGTGAGTATCATCTGGTCTTCACCAGTAAATACCGTCGTAAGATTTTCAATTCAGGATCATATGCTTATCTGCAGGAATTGATATCGAGTTTTCATGAAATGTTGCCTGAGGTGGAGGTTTTAGAGATTAATCACGATATTGATCATGTACACATTTTAATATCAATTCCTCCCAAGATGCGTGTAAGTGATGTGGTGCGAACGTTTAAATCGCATACAGGGCGTCTTATGAAGAAGAAATTTGAGTATATGCGCAAAGCATATTGGGGTGCAGATGGCATATGGTCCGATGATTATTTTGTGAGCACAGTGGGCATCGATGAGGGTATTATAAAGCGCTATATTGAGACACAGGGCAAAGAAGATATTGGACAAGCGGAGCTTGAATTGTGACCGTAGGTCACACGCGAAGCGGTGATACCACGGGTCTTGACCCGTGGAGCTTCACATATTAGAAAATAATATTTATATATAAGAGAACGCCCATCTCTATATATCTATAATTTTAAGGCCATAGGTAACAGCGTAACGCTTTTGTCCGCATCGCTTGTCAACCAATGGTTTAGAGGCATCCGCTGGCTTCAAACCCGGCTTTATGCCAGACCTCATCCATCAAGACTTCATGACCGCAATGAACAATCGGCATAGTCCCGGATTTTGGTTTCCAAACTCCGGATATGGCGAATAGGGGTCGCATCATCGAAAATGCCTTTGCGTGAACAAAGCTGCATCAGAGAAGGGCGCGCGGCTGGCACATTAAATTCACAGCCCGTTTTGGCCCTGCCATGATTGGGCGTGATCGGAAAAGACCCTTGCAGCCATTTTAGATCGACATCAAAAAGGCTTTGCAGTCCGGCTTCATTCATTTCATGAGCGCGCAGACGCCTGATCTCGCCCAGCTTTGACATGAAATAATAAACGCCATTCAATGTCTCGAGCGGTTTAACCGGTGCATTCCGTTCAAGACTTTGCAAAGCAGCGTCTTCCTCGGAAATAAACTCTTCCGTATTAGCAAAAACATCAACCATGTTGAAAATCCGAATGCGGGTTAAATATTTTCAAGCTCGGAGGTTGAGGCGACCGAAGGAGATAACAGACCACTTGCCCAGATATCTAAATCCTGCGTGCTGTAGAGCGGGATGCGATTGGCTTTTTGAAAACGCGGTCCGCCGCCAATGGTGGCAAGCTTGGCCAAAGTTGAAGGCGCGCGATCAATGCCCCAGCGTTCTTTTAAATAACGCGATGCTTCCTTGCGGCGCAGCCTTTTGATGGTATCGATGGAATGAACTGTCATAATGAACCTCACTTTCTTTTTCCGGAGAATTCCGGGAATTGATATCGTATGAGATCAAATATGGCAGATGCTGATTGACGGCTCAGTTGGTGCTGTCAGGAAAGTTTAATTTTCTGGCGAATGGTGTTCACGGAGATAAATTGCGCGAACCCGTCTTTTTTCAGTTCTTTGTGGATTTGTCGGGCGATGCTGGTTTTGCTCCAATCTTGATGTCTTTGCCGTATGGCATAGGCCATAGATTGAAACAGAGCCTGGTTTTTCTTGGCCTGCAATTTCTTAAAATCGTTGGCGCGCTTATTCTTTGTATGAAACTTCTGCCCTGTTTCAACAAGACCATCTAATTCTTTGGCTAAAGCGATACGTTTATGGGCGCAGCCAATCGTAAGAGCAATTGAGGTTGCGAGTAAGATGTCATTATCATCAAGCGCATTATAAAGATCATTCAATTCATTGACCAACGCCATTCCAGAAAACGCGTCATCGCCGTGATCGTACTGTGAGGGATCTTTTAAATCTTTTGGAATAAGTGACCACGCAAAATCCTCTATTTCATGTAATATTCTTTCCAAAATTCTAAGGCGAATTTTTCTGTGATCGTCAGGGTGAAAATATTTCGGCATGTTTTTAGGCCGCTGAATGGTATTAATGCCCTTGCCGTATGTAACCATTTCATTGCTATCCTCCGTGTTGCTCTTTCCTTTCTTGATTGTCGTCTGGTTTTATGGCCGCGAGCCCGATGGCAGCGGCGACTTTTTGTGCGGTTTGCTCGGTGGCAATTTTCAACGGATCATCCTGAAAATGGGCGTAGATTTCGGTTGTGCGTGATTGTTTATGCCCTAAAATCTTGCCGATCATATAAAGGCTATGCCCGCTTGCCACGCCGATGGATGCAAAGGAGTGGCGCAAATCGTGAATGCGTACATCCTCAAGCCAGGCTTTTTTACGGATATCAACCCATATTTTATGAAGCCCAACAAAATGATTTTCACTATCATCGGTTGCAGGAAAAGTGTAATCGGATTCTCGCGGGAGTCCAGCCAATAATTGCAAAGCAGGCGCACCAAGGGGCACACGTTTCGCGCCGGTCTTGGATTCCGGCAGGTTGAGATAGTCTTTCTCAAAATCAATATACTCCCATTTTAGAGTTAAAATTTCGCCTTTGCGCGCGCCGGATTGTGATCGACATAACCGCAGCGTTTGCCAAATTCATACATCGCACCCAATACGCCGAGGCTTCTAGCAGCTGTTCCTTTACCGCCAATCACGCGCGCTGCGCCTCTAGGTTTGGTTTTGAGATACATTTTGCTTTTGCCGTTTGCGACATCGGCCTGAAACCGCGCAACATCGGCTTGTTTCAATGCGTTTGCTTTCCGCTGGCCTAGAAGCGGCTTGATATGGCGCTCAATATTGGATTTATCTGTTGTCCATGTAGACTCTTTTTTGTCCGGCTTATAATTCGGCCCATCTTGCACATAAAGATCACACAATTCAGAAACGGTTAAAGCTTGCCGCGCTTCTGTCTTATCACTTTCCGGATCACCGCCGCCATCCATCGAATGTAATACGCTTTTGGCTTTCTTGCGTGCCTCATCCGGTGTCCATGGTGATCCGTGTTTACCAATCGTGTATTTACGGCTGCGCCCCTCCAAATTGCGATATTGTAAAATATAAACTTTGTGGCCGGAGGGCTTTACGCGCAAGCCAAACCCCTTTAGATCATTATCCCAATAAACAGCCCCTTTGTTTTTAGGCTTGACCTGATTGACATATTTTTTGGTCAATTTTGGCATCGATTTTTTTCCTTATTGTGTATCTGAAAAAGGAGTTCCGGGTAGCACCGGGGTAGCAGAATCGAGAAAATTCCGGCAATTTCCTTTTCTTTCTCAGATACGCTCAAATTGAAAAAAGATAAATGTTTAGAGTAACTTAGTAAACACTGGTAAGAACAAACAAGACATGGTAAAAGAAACCTGTCTGCCCTGGCAGCGATGAGGTCGTCGGTTCGATCTCGATAGGGTCCAGCATTTCCCCCTTTATGCACTTCCGTGCAACCCCATAAAGCTTTACTGGACTTTTTCTTGCAGCCTCATTCGTGAAACTCTTCTTTTTCAGGAATCCTGGTAAACGCTATTTTTGTTCCAACGTATCCAGCTATCGTTTTAGGGCAAGCGCCTACGCTAATAGCATCAGAGCCAAAACGCCTTTTTATATCATCCATAGATTTGGTTAGAGCTATATTCCGCAAAGCCTTAGGCCGCTGCGCTTCAAATAAATCCAGTGTTATTTGCTCTTGCTTACTTAAACCAGAAAGACATATAGCCACTTTAAGTAGCTTACAGCCCTTTAAATCAAAAAGCATGCATCGCCACATCTCGTCCAGGAATTTTATAAAGATGAAATTGTCGTGAGTAGGGGAGAAACTAAGTTCTTTTACCCATCGCCTTTTATCTGTGCTTCGTACCTGAAGAGATAAACGTCCCGCATATAAATTGTAGCGACGAAGACGGCTTGCAGCCTTTACAGTAAGCTGGCGCGCTATGCCATAAGCCTTATCAGGAGAACGTAAAACAGGGTCAAGAACGCGGCTATGTCCAATGACACTTTTTTGTGTTTCCTTATCAGGCACATCATAGCCATGAAGCTTATACCAAAGGCACTCACCTTCTACACTGCCCCAAACACTACGTGCGTGCTTAGGTGATAGATTCCAAAACTGCTCTATTGAATGAATACCTGCTTGTTGAAGGCGGTACTCCATCCGTACATTAATGCCTGTTAAATCTGTAAGCTTTAGAGCAAAGAGCCGTTCTTGGTAATTGTTAGGCTCAAGAATAACTAATCCATCCGGTTTTTGCATCTCAGTGCCCATTTTCGCAAGGTACGCATTAGGGGCTATGCCTATTGAGCTTCTGATAAACTCACCAACATTCTTTCTCATTCCCTCTTTGATTTGTAAAGCAAGGTTACGGGCGTTATCTGGCTCTCTTTCCCGTCCTAACAATAGGCACGCGGCCTCATCCACTGAACATGTTTTAGAAACGTGCAAATGGTTTTCCAGCTCATTAAAAATACGATGATGGTAATCAACATAAACATCATGCCGCGCTAGCACACACCGTAAATCAGGGCATTTTTGTTTTGCCTCATAAATTTTCGTGCCTGTCTTTATCCCAACAGCTTTGGCTTCATAACTTGCCGCAATAGCGCATGTGCTATCACTCATCATAGGAACAACAGCAACGGGTTTCCCTCTGAGTTCCGGGCGCTCTTGTTGTTCAACACTGGCAAAGTAACTATTCAGGTCAAAAAACAACCATTTAAGCTCTGATACAGGGGTAAAACTGTTTGTGTTCTTGTGTGCATCCATAAACATAAGTCATGGAGCAACATGTCACAAGAGTCAAGAACAAAAGAAGAACATATTATTGTGTTTTATCTTGGAAACAGAATTGTAAAGATTTTATGAGTACGCCACCTAATGATTTCGCACAAAAAATGGAGCAAAATTAATGGGTGGAGCGGGTTGCAGCTGATATAGCGATAGAAAAACAGCAAAGCTAAGCCGGTTTTTACTGGAACAAAAAATCCACCCCAACAAAACCTAAATTCAGGATGATATCTACGGCGAGCATGTTTTCGCTTGCTCATCGGTGTTTTTTTTCGCAACAATGAACATGCAGTCAATACGTCAATCACGCCCTCGATTTTCCTGATTCTGGCGAAGCTGACTTTTGCGAACTCGAGTTGCATCCCGGAAATTATATGAATAGGAGAAGAATTTATATGACACAGAATAATGCAATTGGAAATCCGGCCGCCGTGGGTCTTGCCGGTTTTGGTTTATCGACGCTCTTGCTACAGATGCATAATATTGGCCTGATCGGCATCGAGCCGGTTATATGGATAGGGTTTGTTTTTGGCGGCGCCGCGCAAATGATCGCCGGTTTGCAAGAGCAAAAAACAGGAAACAACTTTGGATACAGCGCCTTTACCTCTTATGGTGCTTTCTGGATTACGCTGTGCCTGATTCTCGTCGCCAACAAGCTGGAGTTCTATGAGACGAGCTCTGTTGATCTGGGCTGGTTCCTTGGGGTATGGGGGCTATATACAACGATTTTGTTTCTTGGCGCTATAAAGATTCATTGCGCAATGGCAACGACATTCCTAACGCTGATGCTGGGATTTTATTTACTGGCAGCAGGCCACATCGCCCAGATTGATGCGCTCAATAAAATTGCGGCAATAGTTTTGATTGCTTCGGCATTCAGCGCCCTTTATATGATGGCCGGTGTTATTCTCAATGATATATATGGCCGGACATTAATCAGAATGGGCACACCTTGGGTCAAGTAGGGGCGAGATCAAACGCGGCAGGCATAGCCAATTGGTTTATGCTTATTGGCAGGCTATTAATTTTCTCCCCGCCGTATGACCAATTAACTTGCGCAATCCCATCCGCCCACGTTTTAGCAAAGAGCGGGTTCCTTGCTCGGTCGTTGAAAGGCTCATGGAGATTTCCTGAATGCTGAGCTCTTCAAAGTAATAAAGCACAAGAGCTTTTTTCTGCTTGTCCGGCAAGGAGTCCATCAAAGAGACCAGCGCCTTGTTTTGCTCATCAATAATAAGAGAATGATCGGCGGCAATATCACTATCACAGACCATGGTCTGTTCGATAACTTCGGTATTTGTCGTGGGACGGCGGCGGCGTTTCAAATCAATGCAGCGGTTAAGTGTAATACGGTAAACCCATGTCGAGAATTTAGCGCTGCCATTGTCTTCCCATTTCTTTCTATTTTTCCATACAGCAAGCAGAGCTTCCTGCACAACCTCCTCGGCTTCGCTTTCATTACCCAGAACGTTAACGCCCAGACGCCAAAGCTTGCCCAGATACCGATCAACCAAAATCCGGTAGGCTGCCTGACTGTCATTTTTGATAAAAGCCAGCAAAACAGTATCATCTGTCTGCTCATTTAAATCAGATACGTCCTCGGGCATACGAAAAAAATTCCCCGTAACAAAAACACACATTTAGAGCATAATATTTTATTCGACAGCGCGCAAACCACCCACAACCACGTGATACAACCCGCGCACGATCAAATAATAAAAACAATGCCTACTTCTGGATATACGAAAGTAAAGACTCACAAAACCAAAAAGGTCTTTAAATCATATAATCATGATAAAGCGTTGCAACAAATATGCCAAAACGCCCCCAAACGGAGGCGTTTTACAAAGCTTAAAAAAAAATAGGGAATTAATCTTCAGGATTGCTGCTGAATAGACGTTTGTCCTTCTTCTATCATGGTTTTTTGCTGATCCGATATTTTTCTGGAGAGTAAAGACCACTTGGCATAAACCTCATGGACATTGTTTTTGAGGTAATCAAACTCCTGCGCAGGGTCGTCATGTTCAAGAATTTTTGTCAAACGGACAAAAATGATTTTATAAAAATCGTTAAGAGCAGGAGCGGTATCTCCTCCCTGTTCAAAGTCGAGATGACTTTGCAAAGCACTTAGTATGCGAAAAGTCTTCTCATTAATGCGGCACATTTTTTCCAGATCATTCCCGCCATAGGCAGCTTTTGCCTCATCGAGGTTGCGGATAATGCCCTCATACAAGGCCACAACAATCTCTACCGGGTTAAGCGCCTTTTGACCAGCTTGTTTATAGGCTTGCGCAGCGTTTCCATAAGGGTTTTCTTGATTAGTCATCATTATCCAGTCCTAATAAAGCTTTTATAGTTGCCAATAATGTCTCTGCAGCCGCAACTTCAACCTCCATGCGGGCATAGCGGGCAACTTCAGATTCATAAAACTTGTCAGCTTTATTCCTGATTTCTTTGGCTTCTGCCTCAAGATTGGTATTCTTGCTGCCGATATCGCTCATCACATCGGCAATAATACCGGTTGAACGATCCGCATAAGAATCAACAGAATTGTAAAGAAGGTCAGCCATCCCCTGCGAGACATCAATATTTACCACTGCAGAGGTATCACCGATATAGGCAAAGGTCAACCCTTCGTAAATCGTGCCCTCGGCTCCGTAGATACGCGAGCCGTTATACTCGAATAAAGAGAAGTCGCCACCAACATGAACACCGTTAATATCGCCAGACCCGTCCACGGAAATACTAAGAGACAGGTTAAAATCAGTCAGGGTTGTTTCATTTTTGATAATGGATAAATTATCGTTATTGGTATTAACCTGCGTTTGGAAAAGCTCGGCAACCTCATCGTAATCTTCAACAATCATTTTATTAAGCAATGCCTCGTCAACAATGCTTAAATAGTTATCATCAGTTAATCTGATGCCAATTTCAGCCAGATTTGTAACCAGCCCGTCATTGTCTCCAAAGCTGGAGGTAAGAACTGAGGAAATCTGGAAATTTAATTGCTCAAGAATGGAATCGGAGAACAAAACAGCATCCTCTGCGACACTGCCGGAACTTGAATCAAGTTTCATATGTTTGTCGTAAAATGTGCGGAATTCATTATAGGAATCCACAAAAGCCGTAATAGCTTCTTTAGCAGCACTATAATCGTAATCAACTTCCATTTTTATAGATTCGCCGGGATTCGTTTCCCCGTAAACCGTCATACTCACCCCGTCTAAAACGTCCTCCATCGTATTAGAGGAGCGCGTGACCTGCACACCGTCCAGATTAATAATGGCATCTTGAGCATTCTGGATAATGCTTGATGGTAAAAAGGGGCCGCCAGCATCTGTAATAAACAGACTTTGCAAGACATTCGTCCCTGAAATGCTATTATAGACAAGCTCTTCTCCGGTCACATCACCAGCAATGACCAGTCTGTGATCGTTGTCACCGGCCTTAATAACTGAAGCGCTGACATTTGTCGTGTTTTTCACGGCGTTGATGGCATCAGCCAGACCATCAAGGGTCATATCTGGCGTAATAGTAATATTAGTCGGCGTGCCGTTTTCCGTTGTCAGGTTGAAGACGCCGTCATATCCAAGCGGATTGTCCTTATAGAGCATGCTTTTGCTCATAACGCGCATCGGCGTTGCAATTTGCTCGACAGCAAGCGTATAAGTACCAGTATCGGCGCTATCTTCAACGGAAACATCAACAACTGAGCTGACATTGGTACCTTCTGATGAAGACATATAGACTTCAAGATCGTCATAAACGCTGTCGCCTTGAGAGGAAAACCCGTAAGTCTGCTTGAGCAACTTCAAAGCGCCCAGCATGGAATCGCCAATACCCCGAAGCTCCTCATAAGCCGCCATAATGCTATTGTTTTCAGCGACCTTATCATCAATATTTTCGGCATCGGCTATGATCGTTTGATAACCGGCCTCAACAAGAGAATACGTATCAATCTGCGATGCCGCACCAACGATATATAATCGGTCTGTGGTCGTACTTGCGACTGTTCCTGTAGCAATATCAGTCATTGCGTTATACTCCTTTGCGTTCTGCTATATTAATCAAAATAGACATATATAGACACATCTAAAGTGTGCGTGCATTTTACACAGGCCAGAACCCTTTTAAAAAAAGGAGGGAGACTTCGGTTTTCCAAAGTCACCCATCCCAAAAACAGATTAAGGATAATCTTAACTACTTATTGACTCAGCCTTATTACTGAACCAGGGACAGCAGTGACGTTTTCATATTGTTCGCCTGAGCAAGCGCTGCGGTCGCCACCTGTGTCATAACCTGAGACGTTGTATAGTTTGATTGTTCCTCGGCAATATCAGTATCCACAATGGTTGATCGCGCGGCTGTAAGGTTGTCGATAGCCGTCTCAATCACATCGAAGCGAAATTCCATACGAGATTGATATGCACCAACAAGAGAACGCGCGGTTGAAATGGAGTCAATCATGGTATCGATGTTACCTGAAGAGGTTACCGCGTTAGCCGCCGTATCAACACCATCTGCGAGGTCTGTGGCCGCATCAATTGCAACGGAGGTCAGATCAACCTGAATGGTGTCACTTGAGGCATCAGTACCAACCAGAAAGCTTTGGTCATAGCTTGAATCAATCAATAGAGCACCGTCAAAGCGGGTGGAGGCAACAATAGCGTCAATCTCCCCCACAAGCTCAGCAAATTCAGCGTCAATATATGCACGTGAACCGTCACTGACAGAACCGGACATGGATTGCGCGGCCAGAGATTTCATCCGCTGTAAAATATCACCGATATTTGACAAAGCACCATCGGCAACGTTAAGCACGGATTGTCCTTGCTGGGCGTTGACAGCACCTTGTTCAAGCACGCTGATATCGGATGCAAGCTGCGTAGACACGGCCAGACCGGAAGCGTCATCGGAAGCGGACACGATTTTGGATCCACTGGATAGATACGCTAGGGATTTTTCCTGAGCCGAAGAGTTTTGGTTCAAATAGTAAATAGCCGAGTTGGCGGCTGTGTTGGTTCCTACTACTGGCATGGTAGTTCTCCTTCCTGAAGAAATTTATAGAAGCGCTATTCCGCGCCCCTCTCAAGTTTTAGATTGTCACACAAAAGTCAAAAAAACGTTAAAGCACACATTTCCCGACTCATCACACAACAATATACACGCATATGCAGCAAAAATGGGGCGCTAAATTAAAAAAAAAAGAAAAATAAACAATATTTTTTTCTTTGGGCGATATTTTCATAATATAAAAGCAAGGCATTTAGAAATTTTTTACACTTTTTGTGCCCCATTTCTGATGTTCGCACGTGCATAATGGAAACGGGATAATTTTAAGGACTTCATAGGTTAAGGGGATGCGTTTGATGGCCAAGAAAGGAGCCAGCTACGATGACGAATATATCCTACGTATCTCCAGATACAACAACACCTGCTTCATCCGCTGCAAACAATAAAGCAGACGGTAATGATAATGGCATTAGTGAGCAGCAAAAGGTTTTTCTTGATATCCTGCTAACGCAGCTGGAAAATCAAAATCCGCTTGATCCTGTGGATACAACTGAATTTACAAATCAGCTTGTGGCTTATTCCTCGCTTGAGCAGGAAATGACCATAAACGAGAATCTGGAAACAATTATATCCAGTTTGAATGATTATAACACTGTGTCGGCCTTCTCTTATATAGGAGCTGATGTTGAGTTGAATTCCTCCACGGCGGTGATGCAGGATGACAAAGCCAAATGGGAATATGTGCTTAAAGATGATGCGGAAAAGGTAGTTCTGCAGGTTGCTAATAGTAACGGAGATGTAGTGGCATCATTTGATGTGCAGGCCGGTGAAACCGGAACTTACAGTTTTGGTGTTTCAAGTGCCGATTTAGCGCAGCCTGTCGAAGAAGGGGAAGCTCTCACCCTCACAGTCAGAGCCAAAGACCCTGAAGGAGAAGATATAAGAACAAAGGTTTTATCATTCCTGACAATTGAAGGCGCGGAAATGAAAGGAGATGACGTAAGCTATATGGCTGGAGAAGAAGTATTCTCCGCAAATGATATTATCTCCATTCGCAAGGAAAGAGCATCGTTGTGAAATTATCGCAGCAGCGCTCCGTCTGGCGCATGCGGCATATAAATATTTTCGAAACAAAAAAGGAGTTATTAATCTTACAGGAACACACTTTAGAAAATTGCTTACTTTAAATAATACAAAACACAACCAAAAACAAAACCAAACTCAAAAACCTGAAAAGGAAATATTTAATAGCTAAAAGACTTTAAGGAGAAAAATTATGAGTTTGTATGCTGCTTTAACATCTTCCGTATCTGCGCTAAAAGCCCAGAGTACGCAGCTTGCTGCTGTATCGCAAAACATTGCCAATGCGTCAACAACAGCTTATAAAACAACAGAAGTGTCCTTCCAGTCGCTTGTAACTGGTAACAGTGCCACGCAAACAAATGCGGCCGGTAGCGTTATTACCAAAGTTGGGCGCGGAATGAATCTGCAAGGTGAAATCTCAACCACGGAAACAGAAACAAATATTGCCATTGATGGCGGGGGCTTCTTCATTGTCAGCGATTCTCTAACCAACACGCCCTCTGCTTTCAACTACAGCAGAAATGGTGACTTCTCGACAGATGCTGATGGTTTCCTTATAAACAGCGAGGATTATTACCTTCTTGGCTGGCGTACCAATGAGAATGGAGGCGTTTTGGCAACAAACAACAACGATCTGAACTCACTGGAAATTATTGATGTTTCTTCAATCACCGGTTCTGCGGAAGCAACATCAGATGTTACCTTTGACATGAACTTGCCGGCCGATGCGGTCGTGGGAACCAATTTTATTGTATCCAGTGAGATATATGATTCTCTGGGCGTTAGCCATACGATTGAAACAACATGGACCAAAACAGCAGCCAATGCATGGAGCGGGGCGCTGGCAGATCCGTATCTCACAAGTGATTCTGTCGCTAAAACGCCAACAGCAGCGATTGCTCCGGCCACGATCGATATTACGTTTGATGGAACAGGAAAGCTCTTAACCTCAAGTGGAAATACGATTAATTTGACCGGATTTACCACAGGATCAACCGACAGTACCATTATGATGGACTTTGGCGCGATTGGTGATGCGGATGGGATTACGCAATATTCATCCAGTTCTTCTGATGCAGACATTGAAATCACCCTGATTGACTCAAACGGGGTGCGATACGGACAGCTCAGCGGGGTTAAGATTGATGATAACGGCCTGGTTACAGCCTCTTTCGATAATGGTTTGAATCAGGTGATTTATCAAATTCCAATTGCAACCTTTTCCAACGCCAAGGGATTGACCCATATTGATGGAACAGTCTATGACGAAAACGAAGCCGCCGGTAACTATAACTTGCAGCTTCCTGGAGAAGGGAACGCCGGTCAAATTGTGGCCAGCGCAATTGAGCTGTCAACGACAGACACGTCAGACCAGTTTAACAAGATGATTATCGCCCAGCAGGCTTATTCTTCGGCTGCGCAGGTCATCAGTACAGTCAATGAAATGTATGATACATTGATTTCCTCTGTGCGTTAATATAGATCAACATAAGCTCCGGAGCCTTTAAGCGTGCTTTTTGGTTTCGGACTTTTGAAGAGTCGGGGTGAACAATGAGTATAAAATTACAGGAATTCATAGAATTGTGGAAACAAGAGCGCTCTCTTAATGCTCTGATGAAAACGGATTTTTCCGCTAACGACATAGAAGATTTGCAAAAAGAGCTTTTAAATCTTCAGGGAGATGAAAAAACGCAGGCACAGGATATATTAACAGAGGTTTCGGAGTTGCTGGCGCAGCGCATCAGGAATTTGAGCGAGAAAATGGCTGAAACCAGCAGGCAAATGGAGCAGACAAACAAAACAAAGCAGGCATGTCTGGCCTATAGTCGGCAAGAGCATATGGTTTCCGTTCCTGAGGATCATCGTGCATCCAGAACAGAGCAGAAAATGGCCAGGCTGCAAGAACGCGAAAAGCAGGTTCGTGAAAACCTCAAAGCAGGTAAGAACAGATTTACTGAAAAGAAATAGGAAAGTGGCTCAATAATGTCGGACTCCGAAACTATTTTAAAGGACGTGGACACAGAAAACAAAAACAGGTTTTTTGATTTTCTGCAAATGTGCGATGACCTTGAAAAACTGATTAGTCGCGAAAACGTAATATTGCTTGATAAGGGAGCAATAACATTCGATGGTTTATTTGTAAGAAAAATCAACATGTTAAATAGATTCGAGCGAGATATACGCGAAATTTTGCTTCTGGCAAAGGAAAAAGAACCAGACAATCTGGTCTTGCGCAGGGTTCTGGTCGAGAAAATACAGGATGTACGGCGCACGCTTTCAATAAATACAACGTTCCAGCTGCGTGATCTCAAGAAAAGAACGCAGCGTATGGATAGTTTGAAGAATACTTTGCTCGATTATTCGAAGCAAAGCAAGGAAGGAGACACAGCATGTCACTGACATCAGCACTTCACGCAACATACGCAGGAATTAGCGTGGCGGAGTCTAAAATCTCCGTTGTATCGTCAAACATAACCAACGCCGAAAAGCCCGGTTATACGGTAAAACGCTATCAGACAGAATATTCAACGGCCAACGGTATCATGATTCCAATTTCCGGAACCATTAAGGGCAATTTGAATGCAGATCTTTATGAAGGTGTAATTGAGAGTAACACGGAATATAGATATAGCCTCACAATTGCCAATTATCTCGAACAATATGTTGATACGGTTGGAACAACGGGGGGATCAGACTCTTTAAGTTCGCATATGAACAGGCTGGAAACTGCAGTTAGCGAACTTGAAACAACGCCAAGCGACACAAGTGCAAAAGTGGCCGTTGTAAGCGCGGCTCAATCAGTGGCCAGAGAGTTACGGGCATTATCAGGAACAGTGCAGGGGCTTCGTCTCGATGCGGATCAGGCCATAGAAGAATCTGCTGAGACGTTTAATACTTTGCTGGAAAATCTTGATGACCTAAACAGGCAGGTTATGATTTTAACAACCACAAATTCAAGCACCGCTGACGTAGAAGACCAGCGAATGGCTGTGCTGGAAGAGCTGTCTCAGTATCTGGACGTAACCTACTACATAAATGACAGCAATCAGCTCAAAGTATTTACAACTGACGGCTCAACGCTTCTTGATTCAAATACGCACCCGGTTTCATTTACCGCAGCGACATCCGTGACCAGTCAAAACGTCTATCCCGCGGATTTCTCGCCTCTTGTGATAAATGGCGTTGATGTTACAACCAGAACGGATACGGGGATATTCGGCGCTCTCATTGAATTACGGGATCGCATCCTTGTGGAAGAGCAGGAAAAGCTCGATGAATTTACCAACACACTCTCCCGAACAATAAACACAGAGTTTAACAAAGGCTCGTCATACCCGCCGCGAAATATTCTGACCAGTGACATGGAGGCTCTGACAGGCGCAGAAGCTTTTGCTGCAAACGGATTTGTACGCGTTGCCGTTGTCGATGAAGGTGGTTTGGTGCAGCAATACGCGGATCTTGATCTAAGTACATATGCAACGGTTAACGATGTTGTCGCAGCGCTAAATGGCATTGCCGGAATGTCCGCCTCAATCAATGTAAATGGCGAAATAGAGATGATAGCGGATAATGCCGATGAAGGTGTAGCCATGAATCAGATGGACAGTATCGTAGGCCCTGATTCTCAAACATTTGGTATGTATTTTGGCTTCAATAGCATATTCACAGGTGAAGGTTCAGAATATATCCGCATATGCGATTATTTGAAGACCAGTTCTGAGGCATTGCCGGGCGGCACGCTCATTGATGACCCCGTATTGGTTATAGGAGATCTGGGAATTATGGCCGGAGATGCCTCGATTGCAACGGCCATGCTTGGTGTTTTGGACGGGCTGGTTGCTTTCAACGCGGCAGGAGATTTTTCTGCGCAAAACGCAACACTGTCAAAATATGCAAACAAGATCATCGCCACACTTGCAAACGCCACGCAGGACGCAACAAGAGAAAGCGAAACGACAAGAATACTGTATGAAGAATTAAGAACAACCATGGCCAATGAAACCGGCGTCAATATTGATGAAGAAACCGCAAAAATGGTCGAGCTGGAAAATCAGTACGAGGCGTCAGCCACGGTGTTATCAACGATTCTCAAGATGTTTGATACGTTAATAGCAGCCATGAATTAATTACAGGGCTAAGCGATAAGGAAAAAAGAAAATGGTAGATCGGGTCTCAACATATGCACAAAGCGGATCTCTTTTGAAAGATTTGATGCAATTGCAATCTCAGTATGCAAAAGGCGTGCTTCAGCAATCCTCGGGTTTTATTTCCGACACCTACGATGAAATTGGAAGTGACACACAAAGGCTCTTAAACTTTGAGTCGGAATATAGCGAGATATCGGCGCAAAGCGAAAACGCGCAAATTGCCATGGATCGCGTTGAAATCATGTATGACAACGTTAGCTTGATGCTTGACCTCATATCGCTTTCGCTTGGCGACATTGCGGCTGCTTTGGGGGGAACAACAGTTGATGGAAGCTATATTTCAGCAGAACTGCAACAGGGGATTGAAGAGCTGGCGTCACGTTTGAATGCGCAAAGTGACAGCACCTATTTATTCGCAGGAGGAGCCTCCATCCCGCCGGTCAATCTCAATGATCCGGATTACGCACTTGTTGTTGATCCGCTCATTGCCGACACAGAATATTATCAGGGTGGAGATTATACATTTCAGGTGCAGGCATCATCAGGATTAACCGTTGATTACGGCGTTAGAGCTGATAATAGCGGCTTTGAAAAAGCACTGCGCGCCTATAATCTGGCTTTGAATAATCCGGAAGACGAGGCAACGCTGCGCGAGGCTTACGCCCTTATGAGCGAAGGGTTTGAAGAAATCAACACCATGCAGACAATTTTGTCATCGCAGGCCACAACGCTGGACAATCAGATTGACAACAACACAGAGGAACTGGCCTTGCTTGATGGCTTGATATCCAACATCAAGCAGGCTGACTTGGCCGAAGTGACCATGAAACTCGCCGAGCTTGAAACGCAGCTCGAAGCGTCCTACGCCGTAGCTACGAAATTATTACAACTCAATTTGTATGATTATATTAGGTAGCGTTGGCATAATAGTCGGCATAATATATGTCAGCACAATCTGGGTAATAGGGACGTTTTTTGTGTTATCCACACAGCATACAAAGGCAATGAGATAAAAACCTCTTTATCTTCCCCCCCCACTGTGCTAAAGCGTTGCGTCAGGTCGAAGGGGCTAGTATTATTCCGGCTCGTTCTATATAAGAAGAATATAAGTTTTTTAAATGACAAGGTAAGGAATGAACATGAGTGATATTGCCGATCGTGTGAAAAAAATTGTGGTAGAGCACCTGGGCGTAGAAGAAGATAAGATAGTCGAAGGGGCTAGCTTTATCGATGATCTGGGCGCGGACTCTCTGGATACAGTTGAACTGGTTATGGCCTTTGAAGAGGAATTTGGCATTGAAATTCCAGACGAAGCGGCCAAAGATATTCAAACGGTCGGTGACGCTGTAAAATTCATCAAAGAAAACGCCGACGAATAAATATATCCAAAGCGGAGAAATTCGCGCGTTATGATGATTTATAAATAATACACTATAGATATTTCAGCCCGCTTGCGGGCTGTGATGCTTTATAAGAGATAAAATAAAGATAAAACCGTATGCTAACCTGATAGTATTTAGAGGCTAAGATATGAGCAATTTAAGACGTGTAGTCATAACCGGAATGGGAATGGTTTCTCCGCTGGGCGTTGGAGTAGAGCATAACTGGAACGCAATAACAGCCGGAAAAACCGGTATCAAGAAAATAGAGCATTTTGACGTCTCTGATATTGCATCGCAAATTGCCGGTATTATCCCGACAACAAAAGAGGAATCCCGCTCAGGCAGCGCATTTAACGCCAATTTATACATGTCACCGAAAGATCAGCGCAAGGTTGATATTTTCATTGTGTATGGCATGGTTGCCGCGCAAGAAGCGGTAAACGATTCGGGCTGGATGCCCACAGATAACGAATCACTGGAGCGCACAGGCGTTTTGATAGGCTCTGGCATTGGCGGGCTGGATGAAATTTACAAAACCTCTCTTTTGATGCAGGAAAAAGGCCCGCGCCGCGTATCGCCTTTCTTTGTTCCCGCCTGCCTGATTAATCTTGTATCAGGGCATGTCTCGATTAAATATGGCTTTAAAGGCCCGAACCACTCGGTTGTCACAGCATGCGCAACCGGCACGCATGCTATTGGTGATGCGGCGCGTTTGATTGCGCTTGATGACGCTGATGTGATGATTGCAGGAGGCGCGGAAGGTGCGGTCTGTCGTCTGGGTGTTGCAGGATTCTCTGCTGCGCGCGCTTTATCAACACAATATAACGACACCCCTGAAATAGCCTCCCGTCCTTGGGATGAGGGGCGTGACGGCTTTGTCATAGGCGAGGGCGCCGGGATTGTCGTGCTGGAGGAATATGAGCACGCCAAAGCGCGCGGCGCAAAAATATATGGTGAAGTCGTTGGATACGGCCTGTCCGGTGATGCCTATCACATCACATCACCGGCAGAAAACGGAGATGGCGGCTACCGCGCTATGAAGGCCGCTTTAAAGCGCGCCGGACTTAACCCTGAAGATATTGATTACATTAATGCACACGGCACATCCACACCCGCTGGAGACGGCATGGAGTTTGCTGCGGTCAGGCGCATGTTTGAAAATACGTTGGATACAGTTTCCATGTCATCGACAAAGTCTGCAATTGGTCATTTGCTTGGCGCCGCAGGTGCGGTTGAAGCCATATATACAGCCAAGACCATACAAACAGGCATCTTGCCGCCAACGCTTAATCTGGATAATCCTTCACCGGATTGTCAGGGCATGGATCTTGTCCCTAAAACGGCGAAAGAAAAGAAAGTCACAACAGCGATTTCCAATTCTTTTGGCTTTGGCGGCACAAATGCATCGCTTATTTTGCGCAGCATATAAAACAAGGGTGTAAAAAGTATATAAAACAAGGATAATCGTATGAGATTTTTGTTCAGGGCAGTGCTTGGCGCAGTGGTTTTTTTTGCAACAATCCTCATACTTGCACTGGCCGGAGCGAGCTACTGGGCGTATGGACAATATAAAGCCCCCGGCCCCTTGAAAGAAACAACAACTATCAACATTCCACGCGGCAGCTCAGTCTACGGTATTTCACAAACTCTTTTGCATCATGGCATCGTTGATCCTGCGGCCTTTACGCCGGTTAATATTTTTGTGCATGCTTCAGGAATTACCGGACAAGCCCAAACACTAAAAGCAGGAGAATATGAATTTACGCCGCATATCTCAATCAAGGAAATCCTTGATAAGCTGGAATCAGGTCAAGTTGTTATGCGCCAGATTACAATCCGTGAGGGGCTGACCAATCATGAAATTGTGCAGCTTTTAAATCAGGAAAAAGACATAGAGAAGCAAAACACGCCGCAATACCCTGAAGGTACTCTACTGCCGGAAACCTATAGCTATGCCAGCGGCGATAGTAACGCAGACATTCTTTTGCGCATGAATTTGGCTATGGAGCAGGTTTTGCAGGAAGCATGGGAAAACAGGGCGGAAGGCTTGCCTTTGGAGACAAAAGAAGAGGCTCTTGTTTTAGCTTCGATCATAGAAAAAGAAACAGCTATTGCCTCCGAGCGCCGCCGCGTTGCCGGGGTTTTTGTCAACCGCTTGCGCGTAGGTATAGCCTTGCAAACCGATCCGACGGTCATTTACGCTCTCACCGAGGGCAAGCCACAAAATGAAGGTAAAGGTCCTCTGGGCAGGCGTTTACTGAGAAAAGATCTCGAGATTGATTCGCCGTATAACACCTATAAATATCCCGGATTGCCGCCAACGTCTATCGCCAATCCCGGTAAAGCATCAATTGAGGCCGCGCTCAATCCCGAAGAGCATGAGTATTTCTATTTTGTGGCTGATGGTACAGGCGGTCATGCCTTCGCCCGCACCCTCGAAGAGCATAATAATAACGTCGCCAAATGGCGAAAAATAAGACGTCGCTCAAAATAAAGACAGCACGTTACATTCTAGTCATTTTCTTGATCTTCATCGGGGGAAGAACGATTCTCTTGTATTTGATTATAATAACCGGAAGATTGCGGCTTTGAGCGCCCCCCACCCAGACCTAGACCGGGCGCATTAAACTCGGGCAGTGGGATATTTTGCATCTCAAAGCCAACGCGTTTGGCAAGCTGCGGCGCAAACTCAAGAGAGGCTGGCGCAACCTCGCCCAAAATACAGCCAATCGTATCTTCATCACCCATATCACCACGATGCGCAGGCTGCCCTAAAACACAATTTCTTATGAAATAATGAAATGTAACAAGCGGCTTATCAGGCAGTGTGGCATATTTCAAAAGCTGCATACGGTAGGGGTCATTCAAAAAATGAAGAGGCGTTTGATAAGCTTGCCCGACTTTACCGTCTTTAACAGAGCCAATATGGATAAAGGGCTTGGCATCGAGATATTCATAAAAACTCTCCTCGATGGGGATATTCAGCTCCATATGATCCATATCGACAAATTCAAGCGATAGTTCACCGCTTTCGAGATCCAGTATAGCGCTCAGCACCTTCTTAACCAGATTCTCACTACATAATAATCCAGCTTCACCTTTTTGTGAGACAAGTAAATCAATATTCATATGCAACGTTATACCGTTTCTCATGCTCGCGGCAATATCTTTTCTTTTCCAAATGCAAAGCCTTGCTCAAGAGACAGACCCTAGATAAGATCATTGCCGGATATCATAAATAACAATACATACAAAAAGATCAAAAAATTTATGTGCGGCATTACCGGTTTATATACATTTGATCCGCGCCCCGAGCGCACAAGAATAGCGCAGGAAAACAAGGCGATGTGCGATGCTTTGTCCTCACGCGGGCCTGACAGTGACGGCCAATGGATAGACCCGCAAAGCCCGCTTGCGCTGGGGCATAGACGTTTATCCATCCTTGATCTCTCGCCCGCTGGAGCGCAGCCCATGTCATCAGAGTGCGGGCGTTATGTGATTGTGTTTAACGGAGAGATCTATAACTTCAAACAGATCCGCGATACGCTTGCCGCCCAAGGCCACGACCAGCCCTATAAAGGCCATAGCGATACTGAAATATTGTTACGTGCTTTTGTGCATTGGAGCGTGCACAAAACTCTGGAAAGCATTAACGGCATGTTCGCTTTTGCCCTTTGGGACAAAAAAGCAAAGGCGCTTTATCTTGCGCGAGATCGCATGGGGAAGAAGCCGCTTTATATCGGCTGGTCAGGCAGCACGCTGGTTTTCGCATCGGAGTTAAAGGCTTTATGCGCACACAGCACATTTAAAAGGGATGTCAACCGCGCAGCGCTTACCACCTTTATGCGCTTTGGCTATGTTCCTGCGCCGCTAACAATCTATAACGATGTCTGGCAGCTTCCCGCAGGGCAGATGATGGCTCTTGATATACGAATGCTGCGAGCGGGGCAGGATTTTATGCCCATGAGCGAGCCTTACTGGAGCCATAAGAAAGCGCTATTAGCAGCGCAGGAAAATCCAGTAAAGATCGATTCTGACAATCAGGATTCCATTATCGAGGAATTCGAGAATCTTCTGGGCACATGTGTCAAAGAGCGCATGATCGCCGATGTTCCTTTGGGCGCTTTTCTCTCAGGTGGGATAGACAGCTCCACAATAGTCGCCCTCATGCAAAAACACGCCGCATCACCGGTTAAGACTTATACAATCGGTTTCGAGAATAAAGAATATAACGAAGCGGCGCACGCAAAAGAAATTGCACAACATCTAAAAACAGAGCACCATGAATGCGTGCTCAAAGCAAAAGATGCGCTGGATATCGTCCCCGCACTGGCCGAAATATATGACGAGCCATTTGCCGACGCTTCGGCTATCCCGACCTTTCTGGTATCGCGCTTTGCTCGTGAGAGCGTAACGGTGGCTTTATCAGGAGATGGCGGTGATGAAATGCTGGGCGGATATAACCGCCACATCAACGGAGCAAAGATCTGGAATGCATCCCAGAATATCCCGCCGCGCTTGCGCCCGATCCTTGCAAAAATAATAGGCACAATACCGCCCGATATATGGTCAAAAGCCCGCCCGTCCGCGCCGCAATTTGGCGGGCATATGCATAAATTCGCTGAGGCTCTAAATGCAAAAACGCAAAGCGATTTGTATCTTTCTCTCGTGAGCAAACACAAAGCACCAAAAGCCTGCGTCATAGACGGCTTTGAGCCGCGTATCCCACTGGTTGATCCGGACTCCCAAATAAAGGAAATAGAGCTGAAATTCGCAGAACATATGATGTATTGGGATGCGCTATCATATCTTAACGGGGACATCCTCACCAAGGTTGATCGTGCATCGATGGCTGTTGGACTGGAAGCGCGCGCTCCCTTGCTGGATCGCCGGATTTATGATTATGTCTGGCGCCTGCCGCTAAACCACAAAATAAAGGAAGGTAAGGGCAAATGGTTGCTGCGAGAAGTGTTATCTCGCCATATCCCCAAAGAATTGTTCGAACGCCCCAAACAAGGTTTTTCCGTTCCCATCGCCCACTGGCTGCGTACCGATCTCAAGGATTGGGCACAAAATTTACTGGATCAAAAAGCCCTTAAAGAAATGGGCCTGCTTGATTATCGTTATATTGACAAGATCTGGCAGGCACATCAAAAAGGGCAGGGCAATCATGCAGAGCGCCTCTGGTGTGTTTTGATGTTTCTCGCCTGGCACAAAAAATGGATTGGATAGAAAAACCTATGATTCTATCAGGCAAAAAACTTTTATATATCTTTGATGCAAGCGATTGGGATAGCCGCATAACCATAGCCAGAGCAGCAAAAAAAGAGGGCGCGCAAGTTACCATCGGCTTGATTGTTGCAGATAATGACGCAGCAATAAGCGCAAAAGTAAAATCAGATCCAGAAGAATTTAATATTGTCCCTCTTTATAAAAAAACAGGAGGCAGCAAAAGCATTAGCGCATCAATATTCTTACTGCGCGATATCAGAAGACTGATCTGCAATCAAAAACCTGATGTAATCCACGCCGTAACTTTAAAATACAGCTTGATCACAGCGTTGGCAGCAATCGCAGTCGGAAAATCAAATAAAATATATACAATAGCAGGGCTGGGATATCTCTATCGCAGTGAAGAAATAAAATCGCTAATACTTAGAACAGCGTTATGGCCATTATTTCTATTATCGTTTCGCAATCCTAGTGCTGAGATGATTTTTCAAAATGCGGATGATCGCGCATTATTTATTGATAAAAAACTGACAACAGTTGAAAAAAGTCACCTGATCAAAGGATCGGGCGTATATATTGATCGCTTTGATGCTGCACAAAAATCATTTGATACGCAAGAAACGCCGCTGGTTCTTATGCCGACACGACTCGTGCATGAAAAAGGCATAGCCGTCTTTATCGAGGCCGCAAAAATCCTGGAAGAACGCGATATAAAAGCACGTTTTGAGATTGCCGGAGGGCTAACATATGATAACCCCAGAGCTATAAAGCAAGAAGAAATGGAAAAAATGCTGCAAGGCAGCGCAGTAAAATGGCTGGGGCGAATCGATAATATCCCTGAAAAGCTAAGGCAAGCAAGACTGGTCGTCTATCCTTCATATTACGGTGAAGGCATTCCCCGCGTTTTACTTGAATCATGCGCCGCTGGCTGTCCGGTTATCACGACAGACCATCCAGGCTGCCGCGAGGTGGTAGAGCGCGGAGTTAACGGCCTTCTGGTTCCTGTGAAAGACCCCCAAAGTACAGCGCAAGCCATAGAAAAACTTCTCACTGACCTTGAAACCTGCAGGAGTATGGGGAAAAAATCACGTGAAAAAGCGTGTAAAGAGTTTGATATTCATGACATAGCAAACCAAACGATAGAAGTTTACAAGCACATAACAAGCAAGTCTTGAAAAAACACAAGAATATGTGCCACACTACCTTTAGTTCTTTTACATTATACCCGTGCTTCACGATATAGGCGCTTCATATTCAACACGAGGAGACATGCTTATGGCAGGTTACGAAAGTCAGTATTTGACCGGAAAGTTGTTGGTTGCAATGCCATCTCTTGGAGATCCGCGCTTCCAGCGCGCTGTAATATTTATCTGCGCGCATGACGCTGGCGGCGCAATGGGGCTTGTTATCAATCATGTGATGCCGGGCGTTGATTTTAAAGAGCTGGTTAAACAGCTCAAGATTCAATCAGATATAAAGGTAAATTTCAAAGATTTGAGCTTGCCGGTTATGTATGGCGGCCCGGTGGAATCAGCGCGCGGGTTTTTACTACACTCCAGCGATTTTTCTAATGCCGATACAATGCATATTGGCCACTCTATAGGTGTGACTGGCACATTGGAGGCGCTAAGAGATGTCGCCACTGGCCAAAAACCCGAGAATTTGATGTTCATCCTGGGCTATGCCGCTTGGGAATCGGGTCAGCTGGAAGCAGAAATAGTGCAAAATGCATGGCTGGTCATTGATCGCGATGAGGCGCTTATTTTTGATCCAGACCACAGCGCAAAATGGACGCAAGCCATAAACAAACTGGGCATTGATCCGGGCATGCTTTCTGCGCACGCCGGACGAGCTTGAAGAAATTTAGTACTTTAATGAATTGATCCACTAGCAATAGACGCAGTATGGACATAAGACGTAGCGACGTTATCTATCCTAACCCGTTCGATAAATAAAAGTCAGACGATATAGAGACTTACATACCCAAGGTTTTTAAGGATACATCATGATGATGATCGGGCGCTGCCTGTACCATGTCACTAGAAAGCTGATCCAAATTCAACTCACCTAACAAATCTGGATCTCCGGTAGCTTCAATTCCATCAAGATCTATAATATCACCCAACTCGGAAGACCGCGTATTAAATGAATCAATATGCTGAATTAGTCCTGGTAAACCTTGCCTCAACAATCCTCCGTTACGAAAATCAGTGGGCTGAACAATAATAAAATTCTCATCAGCAAAACTTAAGTCCGTTCTATCGGCCATTTGAAAAACAATTTTTTCACCAGGCGGAACACCAATTTGTCTGACGGTCTGATGAAAAAAAGCTACTTGATGTTCATTAAAACCATTGAGTTCAAATCTATCAATGCCTGAATATTGAGGGGATTGCTGTGGAACCGGTTCAGGAACAGGCTCAAAAATGGGGTTATGAACAGGTTGTTGAGCGGGAGAACCACCATGCAATTGAGCATAGCGATCTGCAAAACCTTGAACACCCATTTCCTGGACGATTCGCTGTGTGCTTTCCATCTCTGCATATTTTGCATCAAGGCTGGCATAAATAGCGCCATGACTAGTGACATAATGTTCTGTGCGTGCAAAATTTTCAAACCCATATCCTGCCTTAACATTTGCTTCATACGGATCAGATTGGCGATGATATGAAGGATCCTTCGTTGCTTCTATAATGTTATGAGTTGAAGAAGATACAATAAAGGCATGTGCCATTCTTTCCGATTCTGGGGGAGGGTTATTTGGAAAAAGAGCTTTTCCTACAACATACATGTAATCAGCGCGTTGTCTATAACCGCTACCAGCATTATCTCCTGTAAGGAGAGTATCATCAAGCTTCTGCAAGATAATTCCCTCTGTAATAGTTTGTTGCTCGCAGTCAAACTCATAGGACATTCTTGCATTTACACGCCCATCCAGTGCAATATCCGGCGCAATTTCATTAATATGCGTGGTTCTGATAAGACCAGGGACAACAGATTGTGTTCTATATTCATCTAATCCCGGTATTTGATCCATTTCTCTGGAAACGATTAAGCTAACTTTGCCTTCCCAAAGTTCCCGATCCTGAAGAGTCCAATGTCGTTTTTCATCAGAAAGTAATTGATTTAATTGGGGATCACGCTGAATTTCCAGTATAGAGCGCTCATATATAATATCCAAAGCTCTGACATAATTATTGTTTATGTCTCTGGCATCGACATAGTTTTTTCCTATAGTACTATTGCCAATTATTTTATTAGGGTTAAGTTCATCAACATGCTCATATAAAGATCGTGCCCGCCCAATCGTCAAGGGTGGAGCCGGATCAATGTTTATATAAGAACGATTCATATTCAAAACTCCTCATACCTAACAAATTTTAACATAATAAGGGGAGGGGTGCAAATTTGTACCCAATCCTGAAGAAAACATTAAAAGAGAGTTGATATATTGGATCGTTTAGCGGAGCACTTACACGTTCTATATTTCGGGCACCTCTAAAAACCCCTGACATATGAGCGCAAATTTGCGATTTTGTCGATAGTCGTAGCGAGGAGGACAAAAGATGCGTGTACTTGGCCAACCGGGATTTTTTGATTTGGATGATTGTTATGCGGAGTTGAGCCGCAACGGCGATCCGCTGGAGGCGTTGGAAGCGGCAGTGCCGTGGGGGGCGTTCCGTTATCGTCTGAACAAGGCGCTGAAGCGTGCGGGGA
>JBKHBN010000004.1:0-83294 GCA_046542355.1 Alphaproteobacteria bacterium
CTTGGCGAATTGACAAAAACCGCTTGGAGCCATGATGTGCAAGTGATGATCGAAGGCCCCGGCCATGTTCCCATGCATATGATTAAGGAGAATATGGATAAGCAGCTCAAGGAATGCCATGAAGCGCCTTTTTATACACTCGGGCCTCTGACCACCGATATAGCGCCAGGCTATGATCACATTACAAGCGGCATCGGCGCAGCCATGATTGGCTGGTACGGATGTGCGATGCTGTGCTATGTCACCCCGAAAGAGCATCTTGGCTTACCCAACCGCGATGACGTTAAAACCGGCGCTGTTACCTATAAGATCGCTGCCCATGCTGCAGATCTGGCGAAAGGCCACCCGGGTGCACAGTTTCGCGATGACGCGCTGAGCAAAGCACGCTTTGAGTTTCGCTGGGAAGATCAGTTTAACCTTGGCCTTGACCCTGATACGGCGCGTAAAATGCATGATGAGACGCTGCCCGCAGCAGGGGCAAAAAAAGCGTCCTTTTGCTCCATGTGCGGCCCGAAATTCTGCTCTATGAAAATCTCACAGGAGGTACGCGACTACGCAGCAAGCAACGAGGAAAAAGAGGAAGATAAGGTGGCTTAGGCAGAGGGGCTTGTGTAAAGCACCGCTCCAAAGACATATTTTATGAGCAGGCTACCTAGTCTCCTTTTAATTTGCCTGCATAGTTTTTAAAGAAGTCTTTTTTAACTTTTTCAAAGGCGCGCTCCTTCATCTCAAGCCCCTCGCGGATATTCTCAAGCACCGATAGCTCACGTTCATCCATATGCCCGTCCGCCGCCAGAATATAAAGTGAGGCAATGACAATTTGCTTTTTCGGGTTTTTGCCAAGAGTGGGCGCAATATTTTGCAGCTCGGTATTGATATCCGTTCCCTCTTCTACAAGAGCATTGGCCGTGTTCCTGATTGTATCCTTGTCCATAGCCGTACCGGTAAGATGCTTGTACACGCGCGCAGTTTGCTCAATCTCGGCCTCATCAACATGTTTGTCTGCAATAATGATCGCCAGCATGCAGCGCAAAAGCCCCACAGAAAACACAGCGCCATCTCCGGCATGAATGCCCCGGCGATGATCGCCTACAGCACTGCCCAATGTTGCAAAAATACCGGCCACCATGATCCCCACACCAATCACGGTAATGGCCGCACCAAGAACAGGTAAACCGGAAAATTCGACCATTTCCATAGAATGCGCCGCTATGCACCCCAGGCCGATCACAAGCAACGCCATCCCCAAACTCAGAAGTTTAATGCCAATCATAATAATGCCCCTTGCCTGTTCTTTAAATAGACGACACACAGCCTAGCAGGGATCGCTCAGATTAGAAACCCACAAACAGGTGTTGCAGCAGGAACTCAGGAAGCTTCAAGAGCATCCATATTTTCTGGAGCAAAAACATGGGTTCGAATGGGAAATGCATTTTTGTCAAGTGAGTACAAAATAAAGGGCGTACCGTTCATATCTTTCGGAAGGTATGCAGCCGCCTCCGTAGCCTTAAAGCGTGCAGCCGCCGCCGCAAATTCATCTGCAAGGGGAATATTCTCGAAATTACGTGCTACGTGTCTGATTTTTGGATCACATCCAAGTTCAGATTGTTTTATAATAGAGCCTTTGAAACGGTGATATAAAAGGGTTCTTAATAATGAGGATTGTGGCTTTGTTCTTTTGGGGGAAACATTCTTTTGTTTTCTCTTAGTCCGGCGCGCTATTTTTTGAGTTCTTTCATTCATGGCTGCAAGGGCCGCCAAAGAAGGACAAGGGTCAACGGCCTGTCTTGAAAGGTGTTTTTGTCTATTAAGTGTCCCCTTTAACGATTGGCAATCTGTTGTGAGCTCAACGACCCGGCGATCTTGCACGGCTTGTAGCGTCAGCACTGCGGCGCATAACTCAGCTAATTCACTACCATTTAGATTAAGGGACCTCAGATCAAAGCCAAGAGCAAAAAGGGGGTGATAATCATCTCGTGCGTCAAATATAACGCCTGCGGCTCCCTTCCTATTTCTTCCTACATCGTAAGCGCCATCTACCCAAACTTTATAGCATCCACTTGGCGGGGTAATGTCAATGTCAATGTTATGCAAGGGGACATAGCCCTCATGCTCTATACGCATAATTTCTCCGTTCCTAAACCGTTAACGCGGGTGAAGATAAACGATACGGCGCAATATGTAAAGAAAAAACCTTGGAAACGCAAAGCCTGCCGTTATTACAAAACCCTAAGCATATCGGCAACAAGTGGATGGCGGACAATATCACCGTCATGGAGCCGGCACACAGCCACATTGCCAAGCGCATCCAAACGCTCTGAAATTTGCGCCAGGCCAGACACGCCCTCGAGCAAATCGGATTGATCCGGGTCACCTGTGACCACCATCGTGGAATGCCACCCAAGGCGCGAGAGGATCATTTTGAGCTGTCCATAGGTACAGTTTTGCGCCTCGTCAATGACAACAAACGCATTATTGAGCGTGCGCCCGCGCATAAAACCGATAGGAGCAATCTCGATTGTGCCATCCTCAAGAAGCTGACGAACGCGCTTTCCTCCAAGACGATCTCCAAGCGAGTCATAGAGAGGCCGCAGATAAGGCGCCATTTTTTCCTGCATATCTCCGGGCAGATATCCTAGTGATTCTCCGGCCTCCATTGCAGGGCGCGAGAGGATAATGCGCTCAACTTCGCCTTTTTCTAAAGACTCTACCGCGCTGGCAATCGCCAGATAGGTTTTGCCTGTACCGGCAGGGCCGATAGCCATGGTGAGGCTGTAATCCTTGATGGATTGCAAGAGAACGGCCTGCCCCTCCGAGCGTGGTTTGATATTTTTGACATAGCGCTTGTCTCTGCGGCCATCAATTTCGGTATCTAAAGGATGCCAGCTATCCTGATTGAAGGAAGAAGGGTGGACTACATTTTCCTTATACGAAGCGTGAGGGCGGTTCTTACGTGATTTTTTTGCCATGGCGTATTCTCCTGGGCACGGGTGAGGAAAAGGGAGATATTGACTTTTGCCAGAGAACATCGCGCGCGCAGGCGCAAACTGTTACGTGCAGGCAAAACAAAGAATTTGAAGAGGAGGAGGGATGTTTTAAGCAGGGCGTTGCGAAAGAGTAAAACCAGCCCTGTAACCCCGCGGGATTTGATAATATCAAAAAAGGAAAATATTTGATAAGACTCATTCACAGGCAAATAATAACATAAATTTACCGTAATGCAGCATGTTTTTATGATAAGAACTATCCAAAGCTGTGAAAAAGTGTGTAAAATGAAAGAAGAAGGATATTAGCTAGCCTCTTGGTAAGAAACAGGAACATCGTATGTGTAAGCAATCAGCATTTATAGCCGTTATTATATTTCTTTTTTCGCTTTTTGTAGGAGTGCACAGCATTTACGCGCAATATACAACCCGTTCCTCAAGAGGAAATCCACCCGTCGATACAACGCAACTTTGCTCCAGAAATGATATAAGCGCGATCAATAGCTTTGATAGAAAGGCCAAATCATACGTAAAGAAATTTGGTGAAGTTATGGATATGATCGAGTCATCCGGCCTTGCGGAAGAAGAACCCGGAACCAGAATACCTAGAGAGAAGGCAAATACAGCAAGACGAATAGAAAAGAACATGGAAAATGTATTTGGTTTCTTTTTATCGGAAGAATATCAGGAAATGCGAGAGGTTTATGAACGTTGCGGCATGGAAATTCCCAGAGCAAAAATAGAACCGTCATTCTGGACGCCCGAAAACATCAGTGAGATGATATCAGAGTAAAAATAATGTTTGGCGATTTTTTGTCCCAAAAGTTGCACTTTTATCAAAACATATGTAGCGTTACCCCTTATTTTCTAAAAGGTGAGGACAATGAACGTAACATATCAGGATGTATTGCAGGCTAGAGACAAGATAAAAGACTCCATCATACTTACACCAACGGTCAAAGCCACAAGGTTGTCTTTACATCTGGGCATTGATCTGTATTTGAAGCTCGAAAATCTACAGCACACAAGTGCGTTTAAAGCGCGCGGTGCACTCAATAAGCTACTATCTTTGAGCAAGGAACAGCGTAAGAAAGGTGTGATCGCCTGTAGCGCGGGTAATCATGCGCAAGGCGTCGCCTATAATGCGACGCGTCTTGGAATTCCTTCAACAATCGTCATGCCGAAATTAACGCCCTTTAACAAGGTCAAGCGTACCGAGGATTTTGGCGCTAAAGTGATTCTATACGGGAGCGGCTTTGATGAATCCGTCGGCGAGACCATGCGCCTTGCCAAGGAAAATGATCTGGCTTTTATTCACCCTTTTGATGATGCGGCTGTCGTAGCGGGACAAGGCACGCTTGGCCTTGAAATGCTGGAGCAACAGCCCGATCTTGATTGCGTTGTGGTTCCCATTGGCGGAGGCGGCATGATTGCCGGTGTGGCAACGGCCATTAAAGGCATTAATCCCGAAATAGAAGTTATTGGCGCACAAGCCCAGAATTTTGATGCCATGTTGGCAAAAAAGGAAAACCGGCCATTCACCGGAGGGGATTTAACAATCGCCGAAGGCATCGCCGTCAGGGAGCCCTCAGACAATGATTTTGTAATCATCGACAAGCTGGTTGATAAAATATTCACAGCCAGCGAAAGAGAAATCGAAATTGCTATATATAATTTTCTAAATGACGAAAAGCTTGTGGCAGAAGGCGCAGCCGGAGCAGGGCTGGCAGTTATTAAAAAGAATATCGACTATTTCAAGGGCAAAAAAGTTGGTCTGGTGTTATGCGGCGGCAATATCGATTCTCGCATGCTCTCAACACTGATCTTGCGCGGCTTGATTCGAGAAGGGCGCATCACGCGCCTGACCTTTGAGATCGATGATACCCCCGGTCAGCTCTCGGACATCTCCCGTATTATCGGCACTGCGGGCGCTAATGTGATAGAGGTGATTCACCAGCGCATGATGCAAACTGTATCCCTCAAACGCGCAGAACTGGAAGTCGTGATAGAAGCGCGCGACCGCCTTCACGTTGATGAGATCATTTCCGTTTTGGAAAGCTCCGGCTTTACAGTGAACGCATCACGTGATGTTTAAGGATAATTTTATTGAGGGTTTATGGCGTTGGCCTTGGAGCAGCGCGAACAAAGTCCGTTTACCTCAAAATTCCAGTACTCGGGCTTAAATGCTGCCGATAAGATTTTTTTGTCCAAAGACGGAGGTATAGTGCACAAATGCACATCTTCAACCCTGCCACACTCTTTGCAAATCAGGAATTGCGAGCCCGTATGTTTATGATCTGTAGTGCAGGGCACGTAGGCATTCAGGGACTCAATGCGGTGGATAAAGCCGTGTTGTGTAAGGAAATCAAGAGCCCGATAGGCGGTGGGCGGTTTAGGGTTATCC
The DNA here is from genome assembly GCA_046542355.1 of Alphaproteobacteria bacterium. GTDB lineage: Bacteria > Pseudomonadota > Alphaproteobacteria > Micavibrionales > Micavibrionaceae > UBA1672. The sequence goes on from JBKHBN010000004.1 coordinate 5,389, forward strand.
AGATGTTTCCCTAGTTTATTCAACACATCATAGGCAGTAACAGGCTTTTTTTCACCAAGCACAATCTCGTACGCATGCACCCGCGGCGCTGTAATACGCAAACGGTTCTTTCTGCAATAAAGCTCAAAATCCCTGATAGCCCTCTTCATAGCGGCAAAGTATAAATGTAATCACACAAGATAGCTACCCAAAACGCTAGAAAAAACATAAATATTTAGGTAGCGTACTCATAAAATCTTCACTCAAAAAGGGACAGATATTCGCCATAACCCTCTTGTTCCAGATCGTCCTTGTGAATAAAACGCAAGGCCGCTGAATTGATACAATAACGCAAGCCCCCCTTATCTGTTGGCCCGTCTTCAAAGACATGCCCCAGATGTGAATCACTTCTGGTTGAGCGCACTTCCGTACGCGGGACAATCATTTTATGATCGGGCTTTTTGCTAAGTGCTTCCCCATCAATCGGCTGTGTGAAGCTTGGCCACCCGGTTCCTGAATCATATTTATCAAAGGAAGAAAAAAGAGGGTCTCCTGTCACAACATCGACATAGATGCCCGGTTTCTTGTTATCCCAGTATTCATTTTTGAATGCTGGTTCTGTTCCATCGTGCTGCGTGACGTAGCGCTGCATGTCGGTAAGATCTGCCATATTGATGTCCTGTAGTTGTTTGGGAGCTTGATGTGGTACTAATTGCAGCTCTGTATCCTGAGCCCTAACCGGTAAAAGGCTGATCGACACGGCGCCACCAAATACGGCCAGAGCGGAAAAAACCTTTAAATGTTTCACTATATTTGGTATTTGAATTATTGAACCTCACTGGGAAATGAAAATCGATGTCACAGTAAAATTCGCAGAGCCGCGGGAAAATGTTACATGATAAGGGATATATCCTGAACATATCTTCACCGCGACTGCATTTTGTGCAATATGAATGTGCATATAGCGTGCAATATCAAAAGAATAAAAAACTGGATTTAAAAACCGCGTGCGTTTTGGGAAGAGACACTCTAGGATCTCTTCGAAGTGATAAGAATCAAAAAACAGATAAATATATTAAGGTGGAATAATAGCGACATGAAAAGGAACAGACAAACAAAAATCTTGGCAACCATCGGACCTGCATCAAATAGCGAGGATATGATAGAAAGGCTGTTTCTTGCAGGAGTAGATGCGTTTCGTATGAATTTCTCACACGGCATACATGAAGATCACAAAAAAGTATATGAGCGTATTCGTGCGGTAGAAAAGAAACACAATCACCCAATAGGTATTATTGCCGATATGCAAGGGCCAAAGCTGCGCATAGGCCGCTTTGAGAATGATTCTATCCCCTTAACAACCGGTCAGACATTTCGCTTTGATTCTGATGAAACGCCGGGCGATGAAACACGTGTATATCTGCCTCACCCCGAAGTTTTGAAGGCTATGGAAACAGGCAGTCATATATATCTTGACGATGGAAAGGTGCGCGTTGAAATAACAGGCAAGGGCGAGGGCTATCTTGATGGCGTTGTGCAATCAGGCAGCGCACTGAGCAACAATAAGGGTTTTAACATCCCAGGCGTTATACTGCCGATTCCGGCTTTAACGGAAAAAGACAGAATTGATCTTGAAGTTGCTCTTGAGCTGGGCGTTGATTGGATTGCCCAGAGCTTCGTACAAAAGCCGGAAGATGTTGTCGAAGCCAGAAAACTGATTGATGGCAGAGCCTCACTAATGGTCAAAATTGAAAAACCGTCTGCCTTGGAATATCTTGATGCGATAGTTGATCAGGCGGATAGCGTTATGCTCGCGCGCGGGGATCTGGGCGTTGAGATCCCGCCTGAAAAGGTTCCCGCTGTACAAAAGCATCTTGTTAAAACAGTGCGCAGCAAGGGAAAGCCTGTGGTTGTGGCAACACAAATGCTCGAATCCATGATTGAAAATGCTCGCCCGACGCGCGCCGAAGCCTCTGACGTGGCAACAGCCGTATATGATGGCGCAGATTGCGTGATGCTTTCGGCAGAAACAGCCGCCGGGAAATATCCCGAACGCAGTGTCATGATGATGGATCGTATAACCAAATGCACGGAAGAAGACAGTGCCTATAAAGATATGATGGATATGACACGGCCAGATGCCGAGCGCGAGCGTTATAACGCCATCACAACAGCGGCTTACCACGTTGCAAAAGATACCGGCGCCAAGCTGATAGTCAATTACACAACAGGCGGCACAACCACATTGAGTACCGCGCGTCAGCGCCCTAAAATGCCGATTTTGTGCTTAACACCGAATTTGGGCGTAGCGCGCCGTCTGGCCATATCCTACGGGGTTCACGCGGTGCACGATGAACAGGAGGTGGATTTTTCCGCACCAAACCACGCCGCCGATATTGCAGAGGAAAAGAAATATGTCGAAAGCGGAGATTGCTTTGTGATGACGGCAGGCGTTCCCTTCGGTGTTGCCGGCTCAACCAATATCCTGCGCGTGGTTGAGGTGGAGTAGGGCTCCACCGGAAACGCAAAGCCTTGCCAGGCATGTCTTGGGTTGTCCTGCAGCAAAGCCGCCATGATCAGGCAGGGCTTGGCGCATTCCGATTATCTTTGTCATCCTCTATCCTAACCATATCGGCAGCATGGAGAATACAGGTAATAGGAAAGGGAGAATTTTTTCTAACACCATCAGGATCACCCCCAAACCATTTATCCTCTCGGGCCTCAGTGAGTGAGGTATGTTCCTTATTGAAAGTTGATAATCTTCTGGATATGTCATCGACGGTCTCAGAAGGAACTTTTTGCACGGAAATAAAACCTGATCCATCAGGATTTGAACGTGCGAGGAAAACACTTTGCAAAACGCTTGCACTTCGTAAAATATCTTCTGCATTACGACGAAACTCGGGTTTAGAAAAACATAACTCCACATCTCTTAAAGCAATTATTTTCATTTTATTTCTCCTGTCTTTTTACGCCTTGTATTTATATGTGAATGAGGCAGGCTAGTACAAACAGAACTATTATATCAATTTTATTTTAGTTTTGCTTATTTTGTACAAGGCAGGAGGAGACCTAAATCATCGCCATGCCGCCATTGACATGGATGGTTTGCCCGGTCACATAGGCGGCTTCCTCACTGGCCAGAAAAACAGCGGCTGCGGCAATATCTGCTCCTGTTCCCATTTTCCCTGCAGGAATATTTGCGCTGATCTTCGCTTTCTGATCATCATTCAAAGCATCGGTCATCGCTGTGGCGATAAATCCAGGAGCGATACAGTTCACTGTAATGCCGCGCTTGGCAACCTCGGCTGCCATAGCCTTGCTCCAGCCGATCATACCGGCCTTTGATGCGACATAATTACACTGCCCGGGATTGCCTGTTACACCCACGACAGAGGCAATGTTGATAATGCGCCCATAGCGCCGTTTCATCATACCACGCTGAACCGCTTGTGCCAGTTTGAATGTTGCGGTGAGGTTTACATCTAACACATCCTGCCAATCAGATTCACTCATGCGCATGGAAAGCCCATCACGCGTCAGTCCGGCATTATTAACAAGGATATCAATCTGCCCCATGGCTTCTTCCGCGCACTTGATTAGATCGGCAACCCCTTGCGGATTTGAAAGATCGGCAGGCAAGACATGCACGCGCTCACCAAGCTCTCTGGCCAGCGCCTCCAGCTTGTCTCCACTGCGGCCTGATAAACCAACAATCGCTCCTTGTGCATGCAGGGTACGGGCAATATCGCCGCCTATTCCGCCTGTAGCGCCGGTAACAAGCGCACACTTACCTTCAAAATTGAACATATTATATTAACCTTTTCTTCAAACATTTTGTATATGGTTTAAACATGTAGAAAAAGGCTTGTAAAGAGGCATGATAGGCCTGCTTTAAAAAGGAAACGGTGGTTAACAAGGAGAACTGCTCAAAGTAAAATTGACACAGCGTGAATGAATTGATTAGACTTGCCTCATTCATAAATATTAGACGATATTAAATTAAGGTCTAAAGTCGGGGTGAGGTTCGCTGAGTGTCACGGATAGAAGAGCAGTTAGTAGACGCAAATGAGTTCACTTATACATCTAAAACAACAATTCGCTAGAGCCGCAGCAGATGTTGCGCGTGATAAGAGATTTCAACAAAGACCCGTTCTGAAAATAGAGGATCGAACGTTCCGTCAGATCCTTGAGCCTGTTGAGCGCGTTTTTGCAAATGGTCGGATTCTTTCCCACAGATCGACACTGGACGTTCCTGGCACGATCAAAGAGTTGCGCACGATGTGTCTGGAAGCGCAAACTGCTCATACAACAGCAGATGGATCAACGCGCCAGCGGCGCACGATGTTATTAAACGTACTTCAAGCTGTGCATGAAAGTGCGCTCGATGGTGTTGACGCACTGGGTATGCGCGCGGCAGATATGGATTTCTTTTCTTTGCCAGATCTCACAGATGTAATCCGCGAAGCAGCAATAACTCATGCCCAGTTCTTGCATAATTCTGATATTGGTGAAGCCCTTATGAAGGTAGCAGACAATATAGAGAAAGCGAACAAACGCCTGTGGCATCCTGATCCGGCAGGAATGCAGCCCGATTACCAATTTGCCGCAGATGATTACGTATGCGCTTCAGCAGATGTAGCCTAAAGTCCCAGTTTCTCAATCAATGCATCAATATCTGCGGGTGTCCCGACATTTTGCGTGGTAATAGAGCGCTCAATGCGCCGCGCCAGACCGCAAAGCACCTTGCCCGCACCAATCTCGACCATATCGCTAATCCCGTTTGATGTCATGTAGAGCACAGATTCGCGCCAGCGCACCGGGCCTGTAATCTGCTCAACGAGTAAAGATTTGAAAACTTCAGGATCATGTTCCGCTTGCGCCGTGGAATTGGCAACAACAGGCACAAGTGGAGGGCTAAATACAGTTTCAGCCAAAGCAGCGCGCATGGTGTCTGCCGCCGGTTCCATCAAGGCACAGTGAAACGGAGCGCTCACAGGCAAAGTGACGGCCTTGCGTGCCCCTTGCGCATTCGCCATGGCCACAGCACGCTCGACGGCTTCTTTGTGGCCGCTGATAACCACCTGCCCAACCGAGTTATCATTTGCCGCCGTACAAACCTGTTCCTGCGCAGCGTCTTGTGCAATTTTGACCACAGCATCATACTCCAGCCCCAATATAGCGGCCATACTCCCGATTCCGACAGGTACGGCTTGTTGCATGGATTGCCCGCGTAACTTTAATAAACGCGCCGTATCGGCCAGAGAAATAGCCTCGGATGCGCATAAGGCTGAATACTCGCCTAAAGAATGTCCGGCAACGAATTTACAGACCTCATCCAGCTTTAATCCGGCCTGATTCTTTAACACGCGAATCACCGCCATCGAGACAGCCATCAAGGCGGGCTGCGTGTTTTCAGTCAGGTTCAAATCAGCTTCATCCCCTGTGAACATCATGGTACTCAGCTTCTGGGAAAGCGTATCATCAACCTCCTGAAAGGCTTCGCGTGCCTGTGGATAAGTTTCGGCAAGATCTTTTCCCATGCCGATAAACTGAGAACCCTGTCCCGGAAAAACAAAAGCATATGCCATTTTGAACATCCCCTTTTTAAATAAGTATCATGGGTAAATAATGTGCATGAAAGTAGGATAAAGCGTCATTTTGTCAATATAAATATCGGGAATATTTACAATCACTAAAATAAAATGAGCAAAATAGGACTATTTGTGTTATAGTTTGCGCCATGCAGGATAATAGTCATATCGGGGGATATGCAGGAAAAATTGCAAGAAACAAGGAGGTAGGTATGAAAGAATCAGCAATAAAACCAAAAGATAATCAGGAAATATGCCGCGTGCTCAAAGAAGTTGAGGAGGCATACAATATATACGCAAATAACGGTGGAAGCATGAATGCCGATTATGCTGGCTTTGCCTGCATTGCACTGGATAATTTCCGTATAGCGCTCGATAATCCGCATTTAAGCTGTGATGATTTGCAAATTATGTTGCGCACCGGAATGAAGGAGCATTACAAAGACAGGCAGAGCGGTAAGAGCGACTGGCAGAATTTTGTAGCCTCGCATATTGCCAATATCGCGAACGAAAACACACAAAACATACAAAACGTATAAGCACGCATAAAAAACTTGCGTAAATCCGAAAAATCACTATAGTCTGGCGACTTCGATAACCTCGCTGGCGGGTAAGGCCTCGCCGGCTGCGCTGTAAACCTTTTCACAATGGTGAAGTGTTGCGGCATTCAACTCAGGAGGAAACAACATGCCTTATTATGAAACCGTGTTTATCGCACGGCAAGACTTGACAGAAGCTCAAGTTAAAACAATGACCGAGAGCTTCGCAAAAATCATAACAGACAATGGCGGCAAGGTTCACAAAACCGAGTTTTGGGGGCTAAGACCATTTGCATACCGCATTAATAAGGCGCGCAAGGGTCATTATGTGATGCTTGAGCTTGATACGCCGGCGGCTGCTTTGCACGAAATGGAACGCCTGATGCGCTTGCATGAAGACACCGTCCGCCATCTTACGATACGCAATGAAAAACTCTCTGATGGCTCTTCTGTTATCATGGATAAAGGCGGGGATCGTGATGAGTCCAAAAACACAAAAACAAGAAACAAGAAGGAGGCCGCGTAATGTCTGCTGCTGATGCCCCAACTGTAAAACGCCCGTTTTTCCGCCGTAAGAAGACATGTCCTTTCACAGGCCCCAACGCGCCGGAAATTGACTGGAAAGACGTAAGGTTACTAAGCCGCTTTATATCCGAGCGCGGAAAAATTATTCCAAGCCGTATTACCGCAGTATCCCAGAAGAAACAGCGCGAGCTGGCAAAGGCCATCAAACGTGCGCGCTACATGGGATTATTGCCTTATGTTCAACATGATACCGATCAGGGTCACCATAAGGGACGCCGGTAATCAAGAGTAAAGATCTGGAGAAAAAGAAAATGTCATCATCTACACAAGTCATTTTGCTTGAGCGCGTAGAAAAGCTTGGTGAGCTAGGCGAGATTGTAAATGTCAAACCCGGCTTTGCCCGTAACTTCCTGTTGCCGCAAAAAAAAGCATTACGCGCAAATAAGGAAAACATCGCATATTTTGAAGCGCAGAAAAAAGTAATTGAAGAACAAAACGCTGAAAAACGCAAGGAAGCCGAGAAACTGTCTAAAAAGATTGACGGCGTTAAAGTTACAATTATTCGACAGGCCTCCGAAGCTGGACAGCTTTTTGGTTCTGTAAATACGCGTGACATTGCACAGGCGCTTGCTGCGGAAACAAAAGAAACAATCACGCGTGCAATGATTGACCTGAATCAGAACATCAAAACAATTGGTTTGTTTCCTGTTTCTGTGGTGCTTCACCCGGAAGTCAGGGTCGAGGTAACGATCAATATTGCCCGTTCTGAAGAAGAGGCAAAAACGCAGGCAGAAACCGGGCGTGCGCTCATCGCAGAATCGGAAAAACCGGTTGAAGAAGTAGCAGCAGAAGAACCTGATGCTGAGGAGCAAGCACAGACCGGCGAAGAGCAAAGCGATGATTCACCCGAAGAATCAAAAGAAGAAGCCAAGAGCTAAGGCTTTAAAGAACATTTTACAACATACCATTCATAAAGCCCTGGGCACTTCTGCCAAGGGCTTTTTTATATCCCCGCTATTCACAATACAAAAAAAGTATAGCGCTAGAAGATTGTTTGGATCTCTGATAGTTTCGCTGTCATGAGTAGTGAACGAGCATTAAAAGCAGTTGGCGCGAATCGTGATTTTGCAGCCAATAAGGAAAACGATAATCCGCATTATCGTATTCTCCCCCATAACAGTGAAGCAGAGCAGGGATTGCTCGGTGCTTTGCTGGTTGATAACCGCGCCTATGAGAAAATATCGGACACATTACGCGCCGAATACTTCTTTATTCCGGTGCATCAGCGAATCTATACAGCGATATCACAATTTATCGAGCGCGGCCAGACAGCCTCTCCAGTCACCTTGAAGGGATATTTCGAGGAAGACGAAGATCTGTCCGAGCTGGGCGGTGGGCTCTATCTGGCTGATCTGGCAGGCAGTATCATAAGTGTAATTAACGTACGCGATTACGCCCAGACAATATACGAACTGCACATGCGCCGCGAGTTAATCTCTTTGGGCGAGGATGTCGTGAATGAAGCCCATAGCCTCAAGCTTGATTCCAGTGTCATGGATACGATAGATACGGCTGAAGCGCGTTTATTCTCATTGGCAGAAAACGGAGAAACAAAAGGCGGTTTCACATCTTTGCGCGATTCTGTTCTGGTATCTATAGAAATCGCAGAAAAAGCCTTTAAAGCCAAAGGACATGTCACCGGCTTTACAACGGGTTTGCGTGATATGGATAGACAACTTGGCGGACTTCATCCTTCCGATTTGATTATTCTGGCCGGACGCCCCTCTATGGGGAAAACAGCGTTGGCCACAAATATAGCGTTTAACTCTGCGCGCATTTATGCAGGCAGTGGAGGGCAGGAGGGTGCGCGCGTCGGATTTTTCTCCCTTGAGATGTCCGCTGATCAGCTCGCAACCCGTATCTTGGCAGACGTAGCCAGCATTTCTGCCCACGCGATCAAACAGGGCAACATAAAGCAAGATGACTTTCAGAGCTTTGTTAAAGCCTCTCAGGAGTTGGCGCAGGTTCCCTTATATATCGATGATACACCGGCCTTAACGATTGGCGCGGTGCGCACGCGTGCGCGCAGGCTTAAACGCCAGCACGGACTTGATATGCTGGTCATTGACTATCTCCAGCTTTTGCGTGGCTCTGGCTCGCGTCAAAGCGAATCCAGCCGTGTAAACGAAGTATCGGAAATAACCCGTGGCCTGAAGGCTATTGCCAAGGAATTGAACATCCCTGTGCTGGCTCTTTCACAGTTATCCCGCTCGGTCGAGCAGCGTGAAGATAAAAAGCCGATGCTTTCGGATCTACGTGAATCCGGATCGATTGAACAAGACGCAGATGTGGTGATGTTTGTCTACCGCGAGGAATACTATCTCCACCGCGCCGAGCCGGAGCTTGGCACAGAAAAACATATGAAATGGCAGGAAAAATGCGAACGCGCTCTGAATGTTGGTGAAGCCATTATCGCCAAGGCACGTCACGGCCCTATCGGATCTGTGCGTATGCATTTTGATGGACAATACACCCGTTTCAGTGATCTTGATGAGATGCACGATAATACAATGGGATATTAATAATGTCTGAGATGAGTGGTGTGCTGACAATTAATCTCGGAGCATTGGCACGCAATTACAAGAAGCTGGAGTCTCTCTCATCATCACATTGTGAAACGGCATGTTCCATTAAAGCAGATGCCTATGGTCTGGGCGCTGAAAATTGTGCACCGGCACTCTATCAGGCAGGAGCCCGCAGTTTTTTTGTTGCCACAATAGAAGAAGCCTTGGTTGTGCGTAAGAAACTGCCTGCTGAAGCCGCAATATATACGCTTTGCGGTCTAAGCCCCTATAAAGAACAAACCCCGCTATATACCTCCTATAACATCACCCCTGTTATAAATTCGCTGGAGGAGCTTGCGCAGGCGCGTGAAATGGGTGCAATAAACGCAGCCCTGCACATCGATACCGGTATGAACCGTCTGGGTCTAGGCAAGAAAGACATACAAACCCTTTGTCATGATCCCTCATTGCCGGGAAAAGTGAATATTTCTCTTATTATAAGCCATTTCATTGCATCAGAGGAATCAAGGCAGGCTTCAAACAAAGAACAACTCACGCAGTTTAAAGACATGAGTGATCGTATCAGCGCTCTTTATCCCGATGCAAAGCGATCTTTGTCAAACACGGGCGGCGCGTTCTTGGGGCAGGAGTATCATTTTGACATGATCCGCGCAGGGTTGGGGCTATATGGCGCTCACCCAAGCGATTCGCAAAAGAAAAACCCCATGGAGCCGGTGATAAAGCTGAGCGCCCCCATCTTGCAGATAAGAACAGCAAAAAAAGGTGAAACAGCAGGCTATAACGGAACATATACATTCAAGAAGGATACAAGCCTTGCAATCATATCATGTGGTTACGCAGATGGCCTGCTGCGCAGCCTCTCGAATCAGGGTACTTTATATTGGAAGGGCTACGCATTACCGGTGCGCGGGCGCATATCCATGGATTTGACAATATGTGATTTATCGGCAGTTCCGCAAAATGAATATCCCAAGCGCGGTGACAGGGTTGAAGTGATAGGGCAGTATCAATCCGTAGACGCTCTGGCCAAAGATGCCCGAACAATTCCATATGAAATAATGACATCACTGGGCGCACGTTATAAAAGAATATACGTCTGATGATGTGCGCTCTAAAGCAGGGTCAGGATCTATAAAAACATCATATATTCCAAACAGCGTTATGTCTGTTTTCCGGGCTGGATATATCTTGAAATTCCACCCCTCCCTGAAAATCGGGATTGGGCACGCTGAGTGTAATAGGAGTTTCGTTAAGTTTACTCTCAATGCGGTTAACCTCTTCTTGCGCAGCGCCAAGCTCAGCCTGCGTTCTTTGGGACAATGTTCCAAAATGAATAGGTTTGTGATATTTATGAAAATCTGAAGCAAAATTCTCTGAAACAGGCTGGCGACCCCCCCGATCACCATGAATGAGTGGGCTTTTTTCATTATACGCATCTATGGCCTGCGCCACGCTCATTCCCTCTAACAAGGGAGTTTTTTCGAGCAAGTCCTGATAAGCGGCGCGCCCGGCGGCATAAATTTGCTTTTGCTCCGCACTGGAGAAGCGCCAGCTGCTCGGGCTAAATATATGAAAAGATTCAGAGTCTTCTATTTCCCGCATACTCATTTTGTGTGATGTGGTTTTCCCATCAATTGTGACATCAAATTCAAGGACTTGATCTTTGAGAGCAGGGACTTGTGTCGCATCTTTAGCGCGATATCCGGTTTCAAGTCTGGCATCGAGCAAGGCGGCAAGATTCTCGATATTGCCCTTGAGCGTAGCAAAACGCTGCGGGTAATTCTCCAGATCAGCTTCTGCCTGCTCAAGCCGGGTTAATGCATCTGTTAGTCCTGACTCTGCGGACCTTTGTGCATACTCAACCATATAGGCACCGATAATCTGCTGCTCATGGGGTGAAATGGAGTCTTTTTCACTTAAAGCAACAATATTTTCTGCCGTTACGGTGACAGAAATATTTGCTGGAGCTGCGCTATGATCGACAGCCATATGAAAGGGCGCTGAAATCGCTTGCGGCGATTCTATGAAAGCGGCAGGGATAACGCCAGCGCCACCCATATGAACTCTTGCGCCATGTGCATCAACATCGAATTCTTCAGCAACGGATATGATATCATCATCTCCCTTTAGAGCATCAGATCCGCCAGCAGCTTCGGCCACAACGATTGGTGCGCCCGGATCAGGCTGAACTGGTTCTGGCTCCTTACGGCTACCTGAATCAGGACTATTTTCTTCAACCAACAAAACGGGCGCGCCCTCATCGGGTATGACGCGTATTCGTTCTTCAGGCTGTGCACTTTGATAGTCGTCAACAATCACTCTAACATTCCCGGTCTTGTTGGCCTTATAAAGATGTTGCAGCTCTCCGCCCTTTGAAATAGGCGCGAGGTCATCCTTAAATTTCTTGGCATCAGAGGTGTCTATCGCGCCAATAGTGCATAAAAAACTAAAAATGAAACTTGATGTGGTATTGGTGAATTCGGTTGAAATATTATCAAAAGCATCAACGCCAAGGTCACTGATATCATTCAGTGAATCCCCTGCGAGCTGGGAGACAACCACAAGCCGCTCAAGCGCCGCGGCAGTTCCTTGCCCCATCATGTCGTCAACTGCACCAGTTTCGCTGTTTCCAATGGCATAACGGTCAATCTCAAGGCCAGGAACCCTGTTTAACGCATCCTCATATTTAAAAAGGAACTCTTGAAGGGCAGCAATGCGGCCATTTGACTGAATAATTGCGTCATCCATCTCGTATCACCCTTACTAAAGCGGCAAAAAATCGCCAGCAAAAAGCTGTTTCCCTCTTGTTTATACATAAAATTTATAAACAGCTCCTTAATACTCTAAGGAAAAAGCAATAAAAAATCAAGTTATGGTAACAAAATACTCTCCCTAGGATAAAAGTCTGGATACGGGCGGGAGGTCAGCTTCGCGAAGAGGGGCGTATTGATTATAAAAACTTGAGGGGAAACGAAAATCCCACCATTCCGCTGCAATAGGATGTAAGTCAATATTAAATGCTACAGCAGATGCCATCATACACCCATCGAGGATAGCCCTGTTCCTCTTGATAGCGTACGTGTGTGGATAGGCGCGGTGCGCGCGATTATGATGCGGATGCGGGCTATCGGCCATATAATCGAAAACACACCCCATATCCAAAGAAGCGCCATTCTCGTCTTCAAGGCCTATATCAATCGCCATCGCGCGCGGATGACCGCCTTTTCCCGGGGTGGAGAGCAATCGCGGCTCTTCTATCCAGTGCGGATTGTCTTTTACGCGGCGCGTTTGCATCATCGCTTCTTGTGCATCAACGGTGCGTAAACCGTCATAAAGAACAAAGCGCAAGCCATGTCGTTTATGACAGTCCTGTGCTGCCAGACACACAAGTTGGGCCAGATCCTTGTGCAACCAGAGCTTAGCATCGCTCTTGTAAATCCGCTCGCCAAACAAACTGTTATCACTGCGCGCATAGGCAAGATCAACGCGATAAGAGCAGGATTCAGCCAGATCATCCATACAAACCAGATCTTCTGCTGATATAGAGCGCATGATGTGTTGTCCTTCTTTTCAGTGGAAGGCCGAAGCTATTCATCTATTTGAGTATAGACGTAAGGCCTTATTTTCTCTACTGTCTAACTCTTCACAGGCAAATGGGGGAAAAGTCTGCGAAAGAACTGATTATATGATAAAAACTGGTTTTATAATAAAAAATATGAATAAAATAGCGGCATAACTCCTGCAAATTCATGGATAAAACAAGATGAGCGAAGAAAAAGAAGCAACGGCACTCGATCGGGATATACTTAGCCTCGCGGCTGATGCAATCCTTGGTGTAAATCAGAAAATCGGCAAAGCAGTTCTTGATTTTCTGGGTGTTGTGGGACGCCTGGCCTTTTTCATAGCGCGTAGCATTTTGCACAGCTTTACACCGCCATTTTATCCCTCCCAGCTATTACGCCAGCTAACGGATATAGGCTATTATTCCCTTCCGGTTGTCGGAATGACAGCGCTTTTTACCGGCATGGTTCTGGCCTTGCAAAGCTATACAGGCTTCACCCGTTTTAATGCAGAAAGTGCAATTGCAGGGGTTGTTGTTCTCTCTATTACGCGCGAGTTATCACCGGTTTTGGCCGGATTGATGGTGGCTGGACGTGTGGGAGCGGCCATAGCAGCCGAAATAGGGACAATGCGCGTCACCGAGCAAATAGATGCGCTGCGCACTTTATCGGTTAATCCGTTTAAATATTTGATTTCACCGCGCGTGCTGGCGGCAACTCTTATGTTGCCTGTATTGGTGCTCATCGGTGATATTATTGGGGTATATGGAGGATATATAGTCTCAATACACTCATTGGGATTTGCTCCGGCAAGCTACCTGACCCAGACATGGGATATTATTACGAAAATGGATGTGGTGTCGGGGCTTTGGAAGGCCGGTGTTTTTGGCTTTATAGTTTCGATTATGGGATGTTATCACGGTTTTAATTCTGCGCGCGGCGCGCAAGGTGTTGGAGCAGCGACAACAAATGCTGTTGTATCGTCTTCAATTTTGATATTAATCTTTAATTACCTCTTAACGCAGATATTTTTCTCATGAGTGGATTTGTTAAAAAAATGAACATGAACAAGCCCGAAAATCAAAATAACAAGCTTGTCTTATCAAAGGTAAGCAAGTCATTTGGTTCTAACCAGGTGTTAGATGAGCTGAGTCTGGATGTGCCCGCTGGCAAGTCTATGGTTGTGATCGGAGGCTCCGGTACAGGAAAATCCGTGATGCTGAAATGTATTTTAGGGCTTATGGATGCGGATAGTGGATCAATCCTCATTGACGGTAAGGAAAGCGTCGGCAGTGACGCCAAGCAGCGCGGAAAGATGATGAAAAAATTCGGTATGCTGTTTCAAAGTGCGGCTTTGTTCGATTCCCTGCGTATATGGGAAAATGTTGCGTTTGGGCTGATACATGGGCAGGGCATGAACAAGAAAAAGGCGCGCGAAATTGCAATAGAAAAAATCAGATCGGTAGGGCTATCATTGGATGTGGTTGAACTTTATCCCGCTGAGCTTTCTGGTGGAATGCAAAAACGGGTCGGGTTAGCTCGCGCAGTAGCAACATCGCCGGAAATAATCTTTTTTGACGAGCCAACAACGGGGCTTGATCCTATTATGGCCGATGTCATTAATGATCTGATTATTCAACAGGTTGACGGGCTGGGGGCAACAGCGCTGTCTATCACCCATGACATGGCCAGTGCCCGTAAAATAGCGGATTACGTGGCGATGATCCATGAAGGAAAAATCATCTGGACCGGGCCGGTCGAGGAACTCGATCATTCGGGTAACCCTTATGTTGAACAATTCATACACGGGCGTGCAGAAGGGCCGATAACGCGCCGCGTGGCATAAGCCTTGATTTGTACGCCGCAAGAAACAAGAACGATAGAATTGACACAGGCGCGGGCATCTGTCTTTAATGCCCTGACTTGGATAATAGCAGGAATTCTCTGGGAAAAATAACTGTATCTGGAACAAACAATATGAAATTTTTTGGACGTCTGGTGTTATGGCTGTTATCGCTGGGGTTTCTTGGCGCAGCTATCGTTTTTTCCGGGCTTGTTTATCTGGTCAATTATTACGGCCATGATCTGCCCGATCACAACCAGTTGCGCAATTACGAACCGCCAATCGTTACGCGTCTTTATGCCGGTAACGGGCAGTTGCTGGCTGAGTTTGCTCAGGAAAAAAGAGCCTTTGTTCCCGTTGCCTTCATCCCTGAGCGCGTAAAATACGCTTTTATTGCCGCGGAAGATCAGAATTTTTATCAGCATAGCGGCGTTGACATGAAAGCGGTCGCGCGCGCGCTCATTAAGAATGTACTGGATAAACTTCAAGGCAGTGACCGCCGCCCGCAAGGGGCCTCGACCATTACGCAGCAGGTTGCCAAGAATTTCTTTTTTACAAGCGAAGTTTCATATGAGCGCAAACTCAAGGAAGCCATCGTTGCGTACAGAATCAACAAAACATTGAGTAAAGAGCGTGTGCTTGAGCTGTATCTCAACCAGATTTATCTGGGAAGCGGCGCGCACGGCGTGGCGGCTGCAGCATTGCTTTATTTCAACAAGGCGCTGGAAGAGCTGAGCACTGCCGAAGCTGCATATCTGGCTGCGTTACCAAAGGCGCCCAACCACTATCATCCTGTGCGCAATCACGATACGGCTCTGGCAAGACGAAACTGGGTCATTGGCCGCATGGAAGAAGAGGGGTATATCACAGATTCCCAGGCACAACTGGCAAGACTCCAGCCGCTCAGAATGAGAAGTGATACGAGTAAGAGCGTGGATGCTTTTTACTTTGCTGAAGAGGTTCGCCGTGAACTCTCTGAGCGTTACGGAGAAGATAGCCTATACAAAGGCGGGCTTGTCGTAAAAACATCAGTTGACCCAAAACTCCAAACGATTGCAGAAAAAGCCATGCGCAAGGGACTTATGGCCTATGACAAGCGCCATGGCTGGCGTGGCCCTGTAGCAGCATTTGACAACCTTAAATCATGGCGTACAAGACTTGAAAAAATCAAACGTCAAGCTGGAATGCTTGAAGATTGGCAGCTTGCAGTTGTTTTGGATGTAAAGGAAGATCAGGCCAAAATAGGGTTTAAGGAAAGCCCATCGGGTTTGATCTTGCTTGAAGATTCGAAATGGGCACGTAAATATGAGGGGAATGGCCAAACACCAGGACCGGAAATTACATCCCTGCAGCAGGTTTTAAATCCGGGGCAGATTGTCATGGTTGAAAAAAAGCTGCCAGAAGAAAAAAAGCCTCAGGAAGAAACATCGCCACAGGATAATGACGTGCAACAGGCGCAAATATATCTCCTCCAGCAAGTGCCTTTGGTAAGCGGTGCATTGATAGCGCTTGATCCGCATACAGGGCGCGTACTGGCTATGCAAGGAGGGTGGAGTTACCGCTATGGTAGCAGCGAGTTTAACAGGGCAACGCAGGCAAACCGCCAGCCCGGATCGGCCTTTAAGCCATTTGTTTATCTCGCAGCGCTTGATAAAGGATTCACACCGGCAACACTTGTTCTTGATGCGCCCTTTGTTTTGGAAGATGAGGTGGCAGGAACATGGAAGCCGACAAATTATTCCAACGAGTTTTATGGACCCACAACCCTGAGAGTAGGTGTCGAGAAATCAAGAAACTTGATGACTGTGCGTCTCGCTGATTTTTTGGGAATGGAGCTGATTTCCAGATATGCGGATCATTTTGATATTACGGATAACATGCCGCCACTTTTGGCAAATTCTTTGGGAGCGGCCGAGACAACGTTGCTACGTTTGACAGCAGCGTACGGTATGATTGTAAATGGAGGAAAGAAAATAGCGCCAACCTTTATTGACCGGATTCAAGATCGCTACGGAAAAACAATTTTCAAGCATGATGATCGTCCCTGTCAGACGTGCGGTGCTATGATAAAATGGGAAAGTCAGCCGGTACCGGGCGTCCCTGATAGCCGTGAACAAATTGCAGATCCGCGCACGACTTACCAGATGGTATCAATACTTGAAGGCGTCGTGCAGCGTGGAACGGGGTGGCGGTTAAGGGCACTGGATCGACCGGTAGCTGGAAAGACAGGAACAACCAATGAATCACGTGATGCCTGGTTTATGGGCTTTACCCCTGACTTTGCTGTTGGCGTTTATACAGGCTTTGACACACCAACCCCTTTGGGTGATAACGAAACAGGATCATCTGTCGCCGCGCCGATTTTTAAGGACTTCCTCCAAGAGGCACTGGCCGGTAAGCCTCCAACACCTTTTCGTAAACCTGAGGGCATTATAAATATCCGCATTAATGCAAAAACAGGGGTGCGCGCCCGCCCCGGTGATGAAGATGTAATATGGGAGTCTTTTCTGGATGGGACAGAGCCGGGAGATGACATGTATATCCTTAATGAATCCGGCATATCTCTTCTGCCAAGTTACGGCTACCACGCCTATGATGTAAATAATGGGGATTTGGATGCACAGACACTGAACCCTGTTATGCCGCAAGGACAAGACGCAGCGTTACCGCCTGACTCCACAGGCAGTGGTTTATATTAATGCGCTGGGTTGTCTATATTGTAAGATGTAGTGATGCTTCCTACTACACTGGCATTACAAATGCGCTGGACAAGCGTATTGATGCACATAACGCCGGCAAGGGGGCAAAATATACAAAAGGCCGTGCGCCTGTTGAACTGTTTTATCATGAAGAATATGAAGATCGCTCAGCCGCATCCAGAAGGGAGCTGGAGATAAAAGCACTATCGAAACAGGAAAAGGAAAAACTGATTGAACGCAGCAAAGACTATGGTTAAGAAGCATTTTTATTGTTTAAGAGCTTCAATGCGCTCCAGCAAAATCCTTGCTTTCTCGGCATCTTGCGGGTTAAAAAAAACAAATTGATTACTCTCTTCATTAACAGTATATCGGCGCGAATGGGTATAATAAAAGGTTATCAGCGCATCATACGCATCTATAAGCTTGCTTTCGGCAGCAAAGAAATCAACATAATGATCAAGCTGTTCCTGGGTCACATTATTCCATTCTTTTAAGAAAAGCTGTTTGAGCTGATTATCGTCGTGGCGCAAATCATCTTCAATTTGTTTTGAATAACGATCAAAAAGATTAATTATCCCCGAAGCCTGCTCACGTAAAGAGGGCGCAAGGCTTTCGTTAAATAGGTCATAGGTCTCCTTGGCGAAAGCAGCATTCTTGTAATTTATCGGCCTTGAAAGATCAGACAGGAGCCTGCGTGATTTTTTATAAGCATCGGCCTTGTGAACCAGTTCGCTTTTAAAGGCATTTATATAGGTATCAAATAGCGATTGTATTTCTGCCCTGCGCTTTTTTCTTTGCTCGCGCAGCCTTGCTTCTAGCTCAATTTTTGCGGCTTCACGTTTTTTTTCTGCTGCAATTAAGGCAGTCTGCTGCGTTTTAACCTGCTGAATATGCATATAATACAAAGCACCGCCAACCGCCAGCGCCGTGGTTAATGCAAGACTTATAAGGATGAATAATTTTAGAGTCTTATGTTTAGGTGCTTGCCTTTGCGGTGTTAAATTCATTCTCTGCACCAGTCCTTTTTTAAAACCACCCAATAAAACTAATCGAGCAATATGGGATCATTCGTCGCCGGAGGATGCCGCTTCAACAACTTTTTCTGCTCGTGTGTTATGTCATTTAACTTATCAATCTGTTTGGCGAAATACTCATATAGACCAAAATTAAAAAACCCGACACGCCGAGCCTTGGAATCATAGAAATAACGGCCGCCATTTTTTAAAATAAAGGCCACCAGGTTTCTGTATGTGTTCAAATATTGATGCTGCATTTTGAAATAAGATTTGGCGGTCTCTTCAAATTCACCAATTCTTTCATCCCACAGAGGGTCTAGAACTTCGTAGTCTGTCGAACGAATACCCTCCCGAATAGAGGTGTAATCCTCCTTGACACGCTCAATACGTCTTAGCATCTTTTTGTAATTGTCATTCAGGCTATCCAGAGCTTGTTTCAAGTCACCGGAGAATTCTTTGGAATATCGGGTTGTATGAAAACGTTTAGGATCCATCAACTCATTGAGCTTTTTTTGATAACTAAAGTCACTGACAGCGAAATTCCATAAAGAAATATGCAAGGAGTTATATAATACATCAAGCTTTTGGGCTTCTTGTTTACTCATAACCTGAGAGGAAAAGATCTGCGGCACAGGGGGGGCTTCTGGATTGACCGTCTCTTCAGGCTCTTCTTCTGGGACAAAAGAGCCGCGGTATTGTGCACGGGCTTGAAAAGAATACAGACCCGTCAAACCAAGTACCAGAACAAGACTGAGAGTATAAACCAGAAATTTTATATTGTAGTGCATCATGTTCTCATTAGAATATATAATTAATTAGGTAAAAATTACAGACATCCCTCATATTTATGCTGTATCAAAGAGATAAAGTAAAGAAATTGAATCAGAAATTGTAATTGTGACGTTTACACGCAAACCACCTGCGCAGTTTATATATAACCCACCTTTGGATCCTCTTGAGATTTTGTATCGCGACGGGGATCTTCTGGTTCTAAACAAGCCTGCCGGTTTGTTAAGTGTTCCAGGCCGTAAGAAAGAACATGCCGATAGTCTTGAAAAAAGAGCGCAAGCGCTTTATCCGCAAGCCAGAATCATTCACCGCCTTGATGAGCCGACCTCCGGCGTGATTATCATGGCTATGAACGCACAAAGTCACCGTAATATTGGTCTACAATTTGAGCGCCGCAAGACACAAAAAATTTATATTGCCGAGGTCTGGGGGCACATTCAGCAAGATCAAGGAGAGATAAATCTGCCCTTGCGCTGTGATTGGCCTAATCGTCCTTTGCAGATGGTCGATCATGAGCAAGGTCGTTCTGCCCTGACCAAATGGCAGGTTATAGAGCGTAAAAAATTAAGAACTGCGGCAGAGGAATATCCTGTAACGCGCGTGAATTTGTTTCCCCACACGGGTAGATCTCATCAGCTGCGTGTTCATATGATGGAACAGGAGCACCCCATTTTAGGAGATGAATTTTATGCCCACGATCAAGCCTACGCCTGCGCACCCAGATTATATCTTCATGCGCACAAAATCATGATACATCATCCTGAAGATGGTCGGCAGGTTTGCTTCGAGGCGCAATGTCCATTTTAGTGAAGGTGGGTATAGCCACGCCCTAGGAACGCTCTGGGCGGTTAAGCCAGGCTGTTTGCACCCACCAGCCCGGATTGTTTTTAGAAATTATTTTCGCAACTTTTTTTGCATCTTTGATGGTTTCAAAGAGCCCAAAACAGCTTGCCCCAGAGCCGCACATACGGGCAAGAAGGCATTCTTTATGGGCTTCCAATGCGCTCATGACACTATTGATTTCCGGCACAAGGGCAAGTGCACCATCATACAAATCATTATGCTGATTTTGTAAGAAGGCCGCAAGTTCAAGCGCGTTGGAAAATCCAGCGGGAACAAAAACATCCTCTCTGTACGCCCTGTTTGTACTTTGCAAGAACACATCCTGCGTTAGGCAGGGGCGCAGCGGGTTCACCAGAACAATCGGAATTTCAGGCATAAGCGGAGCAGGGTAGAGTTCTTCGCCGATTCCACGAACAATCTGCGGCTGGCATCGCAGGCACATGGCAACATCCGCGCCCAGTCTGGTCATTAAAGGCAAAAGATAGGGGGTGTTATGGTTTAGTCCCCAATAGTCCTGTAAGCCCCACAAAGTAGCCGCAGCATCACAAGACCCGCCGCCCAGCCCCGCAGCAACTGGGAGATTTTTGGTAAGGCGAATATGCAAATCCAAAGGCTTACCGACAATTTGCGCCAACTCTTTCGCAGCCTTGATAACAATATTTCCATCCCCGCCAGCTCCCGCACCAACGCCCTCAAGAACAGGAGCAAAAGGCCCATGCACAGAAAAACCAAACTGCGCGGCAGGTTCTATGTCTATGATATCTCCGCAATCAGCAAACGCGACCAGCGAATGAAGCGTATGGTAACCGTCATGGCGGCGTCCGGTTATGTGCAAGAAAAGGTTAATCTTGGCAGGTGCAAAAACACAGACCTTCTGTAAATATGTCACCCTGTCGCACTCCAGTTTTGATAACTCTGTTTTTTTTCACAACCTAATGGGAAATGACGCCCTTTTCATCTTTGGCCTTTTTGTCATCGACAAGACCCGAAGACAGCTTTCTCGAGATCACCTCAATTTGCTTTTCGTCTTCGGAATGGTTCTTGGCGCGCTCCCATTGAAAGCTCGCTTCCAGCCGCCTGCCGACTTTCCAGTATGCATCGCCAAGATGATCGTTAATCGTCGGATCGTAGGGCAGAAGCTCAACGGCACGCTCCAGAATTTTCACAGCCTGCTCATAATCGCCGTTCCTGTATAAAACCCATCCCAGAGAATCCGTGATATAGCCGTCGGAGGGTCTAGCTTCCACGGCGCGCCTGATCATTCTTGCAGCTTCATCCAGATTAATGCCTTGATCCGCCCATGAATAACCAAGATAGTTAAGCACATACGGGTGATCAGGCCGGTAAGTTAGAGCCTTTTTAAGATCCTGCTCCGCAGCCTCCCAGTTATCCGATTGTTCATGTGCAATCCCGCGTACGTAATAAACATGCCAGTACTTATCAGGCACATTTTCATTCATAGTAGCTACAGCGCGATCATAAATGGATATGGCTTTTTTAAAATTGTCTTGATGACGGTATAAATCGCCCAATCGAATTAAAGCAGCAGGCGTTTCCTCTTTTTCTACAAGCGTTTTAAGCAAGGAAACGGCCTTATCATATTGTTTTGTATGATCATAAATATTGACGATCTCGTGCTGCGCTTGCATATAGTTCTGATCGTTTGCAGGTATATCAGAGTAAAACTCAATAGCTCTTGCATATTGCTTGTACTGCGCATTAATTTCGGCAAGCAGGAAGTTGGGTTGTGAGAGTTCCGGTGACAAATACTTGGCTAGATGAGCAAAAACACGTGCACTCTCGCTGTTATGCTCGGTATACAAAATACGTGAAATGTCGTAATAGGCCATAGCCAGCCCCTCTTGCGGCGAGTTAACCTTATCAAATAAAGGCTCAAAATTATCCTCTTCAACGGATTTAATTTTCGCGGCCAGTATATCGTTATTTGGCGTTTCTTGTATTATTGTACGATACATTTTCAAGGCTTTGTCTTTTAACCCGACATGCGCGTACAAATCGGCAATCCGCTCGGCTTCAGCTAAGGTGACATCTTCAACTTTCGTAGCCTTATCAATCATCTCTTCAACATCTTCGTGATGATCAAGGTAGTCTGAGATTAAAATGCCGTGGTAAAGCTGTACGGAATTGTTCTGTAAATGTTTAACCGCTACCTCCCCAAGCGCTGCGCTAAGCCAGCCTTTAAGAAAAGGGCCTATAAAAGCTTGTGTCGCATCGGGGTTCATCGCGTCAAATATCGCAAGAGCGGTTTCATAATCTTTTGCTTTAAAGGCCTGGGTAAATAAGAAAACATCAGCAATAGTATTACTGACATCCGGATAAATTTCCTGAGCTCTGTGAGCCAGAGAAAGAGCTTTGTCTACGCGCCCCGATCCCATGGCAATGATCATGGCACGCTGCATGATATCTTGCTGTGGCATGCCTGATGAAAGAAGGGGAATAATAAATTCGCTAGCGTGCGCCCAGTCGTGTTTTAACTGCGCAAATCGCCCGGCAAGATAGCGCCCGGCCATTATGGGTTTTGCTTCCTCTTTGTTTTCTTCCTTTTTTTCGGCTGTGCTATCATTTGCGGCAGTATCACCGGTTTCAGGTTTTTGCTCCGTCGCATCGTTCTGCGCAATACGGTCATTGAACACAGCCTTTTCCGACGCACGCAGTGTCAAAGGAGAATAAAAAACAAGACCAGTAAGACAGATAAACAATAATGCAGCAAGTATTCTTGTCATAAAAATGGTATCCAAAGCCCTTGTGATAAATTAATTTTCCTTAAACAGTGCAGCACGCACAAAAACAATCATACCTGTAATCAGCGCAACGTCATCAAAAAGTTACACTAAATATATGCGCTTGTGGAGAGTGTTTATAAGCAAAAAATCAAAGGAGCTTTTGCTGGATTGACAATCCGTAGCGTGTTGCCTAAGCTCACGGCGTATAATGACATTATCTGTAGGCATAATTTAAAGGCATGGCCTCTTGGTGAATAATCAGGCAATAAAGCAGCAAATGAGAACAGCTCTGCAGTGGTACGCGGAGCAAGGTGTGGATATTTGCCTGTCTGATACTGCAATTAACAGGTTTTCGGCTCCCCCTGAAAAAGAACAGGGGTCAGCAGAGTCCTCCAGCATTACGCAGCAGGCGCATCGGCAAATAAACGCCGCCGCAGAACCTTCATATGTGGTTATGGGCAAATCCAAAGCCTGTAGTGAGGCGATTCGTCTGGCAAAACAGGCAGGATCGCTGGAAGAGCTTTCGGCAATTATCGCTGATTTTGACGGTATTGCTATCAAAAAAACGGCAGGAAATATGGTTTTTGGCGCAGGAAACCCGAAGGCAGACATTATGATCATCGCAGAATCACCCGGAGATGATGAGGATCGTGTAGGAGCACCGTTTGCAGGATCTGCCGGACAGCTTCTTGATAAGGCGCTCTCATGTATAGGGCTGGATCGAACACAAGAAGAACCCGAAAGGGCAGTATATCTCACTAATATCCTGAATTGGCGGCCTCCGGGAAACCGGACATCGTCTTCGGCTGAAATAGAAATAAGCCTGCCTTTTATTGAGCGCCACATTCAGCTTGTAAAACCGAAAATATTGGTTCTGTGCGGAGGCGGGGCGGCTAAAGCATTGCTCGGTAAGGAACAAAGCATTTCCCGCCTAAGGAAAATTTGGCATGATTATTGTTTGCAAACAAAAGCTCTGCAGGAAGAAGAAACAGCGATTCCTGCTCTGGCAACGTACCACCCCTCGGATTTGTTGAAAACGCCGCTACAGAAAAAATTGTTCTGGGCAGACCTGTTGACCTTGAAGCTGCGCCACTGCACTAACAGAAAAAAAAAAGAGCTATAAATGCAAAATTTATAGCATCAAATGCACAATTGAACACATAAAAACACTTTTCATAATAATAAAAAGCTGGACAGGAGCCTAAAATTTCTGTATCAAGTTGCCTATAATGAGCATAAAAATATTTGAACAATACAGCGTACGCCTGTGCGCGGCACTTATGGTCGTTGGCGCTATACTCCTGCCGTTTCAGGCAGCAGTGTCAGTTCCGCTACCAGTTATAAAGCCTTTGGTATCACTTGAATTGAGTGTGATTTCCTACGATTCTGGTATGAAACGCCGTATAGACATACCGGTTCCTGTTACCAAGCCAGGCATCTCTCAAAGAAGTTCAACGGCGCAAAGAAAACCATTAACAGCCTCAGACGCATATATTAAGCTGGCAAGTTTTCCCTCTACAGCCATGGTGCAAGAAGAAAAAAGCGTGACTTCTGAGCCGGCCTATAGATCAGCTGTACCTGCTTACGCGCCCGATCTCACCACGGACAGTAAAAAACCGTTATCCGCAAAACAGTCCAAACTTTATGAGAAATTATTTACCCTTCAAAGACAGGGGCGCTGGGATGACGCAGATGCTGTGATCGATGAATTACAAGACAGGCGGTTAATGGGGCATGTGCTGTACCAGCGTTATATGCATTTATCATATATCAGCCAGTTTGATGAATTGAAAATATGGTTATCACGCTATGGGGATCACCCCAAGGCGGATAACATATACAAGTTGGCCAATGCAAAGCGCAACGGGCGAACAGATGCGATCAATAATCCGGGAAAAAAGGGGGTTCTGGCAGAGATAAAAGAGCCAACAATTTACTACCCAAAACACTATATCTCGAAGATTCGCAGAACAAAAAGTCAGGCAGCGCAGGCACAGGCACTAACGCGCACGCTTTATAGTCTGGTTCGTCGCGGAAAAGCAAGCGAGGCATCTAAAAAATTGTTATCTCTGGATCCGCAAAACAGTGCATTAGCTTATATGGATAAGGTCGAGATAGATCACTTAAAAGCAGAAATCGCGGCCACATTTTTATATCGCGGCAGATTGTCTCAGGCCATGATATTGGCTAAAGAAGCAAGTGCACGCTCAGGGCGCTATGTTCCTTTGGCGTCATGGGTTATGGGATTGGCCTTGTGGGAAAAACAGGATTTTGCCGCCGCTGCGCCTCATTTTGAGGAGGTGGGTCGCTCACCATATGCTTCGGGATGGCGCGCCTCGGCGGGTTATTACTGGGCAGCGCGTTCATATAGCCGCCTGTCCAACCACCGCAAAGTACGCGAGTGTCTCGAAAAAACGGCGCAGCATTCCAGAACATTTTACGGCCTGATCGCAACCAGAATGCTGAACAAGCCCTTTGATTTTAATTGGGAAAACCCGACATATACAAAGGAAAACGAGCATATACTCTCCGAAACACAAGCAGGACGCCGGGCGTTTTTGCTTGTTGCTGCAGGTCAGTACGATCTGGCCGAAGAAGAACTCATGGGCCTTGATTACAGCCAAAGGTCAGGACTACGCCGAGCAGCGCTTAATTATGCTATGCATGTGGGGCTGCCGGGTCTGGCATTGCGTCTGGGCAACCGGATTCCATCGGAAACCGGTAGGTATTATGACTCAGCGCTTTATCCCGATGCCCCGTGGGAGCCGAAAAAAGGCTTTAAGCTTGATCCTGCTCTTATTTACGCGGTCATGCGTCAGGAATCACGCTTTGACCATGAGGCCAAAAGCAATAGCGGCGCTCTGGGTCTGATGCAGGTTATGCCAACAACCGCAAGCTATGTCGCCAGAAAAAACCGCTACGGTTATCATGTAGGCAAAACCACGCTCAAGGATCCGGCAATCAATATGATGCTGGGACAGGACTATTTAACGTATCTGCTCAAGGGGCGTATTGTACAGGGCGATATGATTTCTTTATTAGTAGCGTACAACGCCGGCCCCGGAAATCTGGCAAAATGGCGCAAGCGTTTTGAA
This sequence comes from Alphaproteobacteria bacterium, assembly GCA_046542355.1. Classification (GTDB taxonomy): domain Bacteria; phylum Pseudomonadota; class Alphaproteobacteria; order Micavibrionales; family Micavibrionaceae; genus UBA1672. The sequence goes on from JBKHBN010000004.1 coordinate 31,200, forward strand.
GATAACATGCAGGCACAGCAAGTCGCTTTAAACAAAAGCAGTGAGGCCATAACACATGACCCACTTTTATTTATTGAAACCCTGCCCGTTGAGGAAACACGTGATTATGTCGCAAAGGTGCTTTCCAATTACTGGATTTACCGTCTGCGCGCGGGGGAAGAACTCGTGAGCTTGCTCAATCTCGTCAAAGGGCAGTCCCCGCGCTATGCCTCTTTTATTGGTGAAGACACCGCGCAGCCTTACATGGTTGCAAACCGCTAGATCTTTCCTGACGCGCTCTAACCCGGCACGCGCAGAATAGACATAACACGTGACGACACTATCTAATAAGGAGATTTGCGGATAACCCGCTCAATGATTGGCCATAGTGCCGGGTCACCCACGGCAATCACTTTTCCATTTGATCGAAGCGTAAGGGGATCTCCCCGCCAATCGGAAATACGGCCCCCAGCGCCAGTGACAATTGGAACCAGCGCAGCAAAATCGTGTGGCATAAGACTTTCCTCAAAAACAACATCAATAAAGCCGCTAGCTAGCAATCCGTAGAGATAACAATCTCCGCCCCAAACGAATTTGTGCCCAGTCGTTTCAAAAACTTCAAAGGCCTGGCCATAATCGCTAATCGGGTCAAACATCGTCGGCGAGGTAGCGGCAAAAACAGCGTCATCGAAATGAGGACAAGGGCGTGTTTTAGCAATGCGGCCATTAAACATGGTAGGGCGCCCCTCCGCCCCGACCCAGCGTTCCTTTAAAATGGGCTGATCAATTACACCAAGTTTGGGAACGCCGTCTTCACACAAAGCAATCAGTGTTCCAAAAGTAGGGCGGCCAATCATAAAGCTTTTTGTTCCATCAATCGGATCAATAACCCACGTTAGAGAGCTTTTGGCCTTGGTATTGCTGTGCTCTTCCCCTAAGATGGCATCATCAGGGCGCTTGGATTGAAGGATTTCCCGCAGCGCCGCTTCAACCTCTCGATCAGCCGCAGTAACTGGTGTATCATCACGTTTACGCCCAATCTCGAAGGGCTTGCGGTAATATTTACGAATTATTTTTCCGGCAACATCAGCCAGACTATTGGCAAGTGACACAAATTCCTGCATAAATAGGGATCTCCAGATCATAAGAATATAAAAACAAACGATTTTGAAATAGTAGAGTGAAGCAATGAAAACAGTCAACGATATCCGTAGCGAATTTTTAGGATTTTTCAAAAACAAAGGCCACGAGGTTGTCCAGTCCTCTTCCCTTGTGCCGCATAACGACCCAACTCTGATGTTTGTAAACTCAGGCATGGTGCAGTTCAAGGATGTCTTCACAGGCAAGGAAAAGCGTGATTATACCCGCGCCACCAGCTCACAAAAATGCGTGCGCGCTGGAGGAAAGCATAACGATCTGGAAAATGTCGGCTATACAGCGCGCCACCACACTTTTTTTGAAATGCTGGGGAATTTCTCTTTTGGCGATTATTTCAAGGAAGAGGCGATTTCATTTGCTTGGGAGCTGGTTACAAAGAATCTTGGACTTCCGGCAGAAAAACTCTGTGTAACGGTGCACGCAACAGACGAAGAGGCCGCGCAGATCTGGAAAAAAATTACAGGCTTTGCCGACCACAAGATTATCCGTATCGATAGCGATGATAATTTCTGGCGCATGGGCGATACAGGCCCTTGCGGCCCATGTACCGAGATTTTTTATGACCACGGCGAGCATATTTGGGGCGGCCCGCCAGGAAGCCCGGAAGAAGACGGTGATCGCTTCATTGAAATCTGGAACAATGTTTTTATGCAATATGAGCAGATCGACGCTGATACCCGCATAGACCTGCCCGCACAAAGCGTGGATACAGGCATGGGGCTGGAGCGCATTGCGGCAACACTTATGGGCTCGAACAATAACTATGATATTGATACCATGCGCGCGCTCATGGAGCATAGTGCCGACTTGACAGGCGTTGACCCTGATGGCGAGATGACAGCCTCTCATAAGGTTCTGGCCGATCATATTCGCGCTTCTTCTTTTCTGATGGCCGATGGCGTGATGCCTTCAAATGAAGGGCGCGGCTATGTGCTGCGCCGGATTATGCGCCGCGGTATGCGTCATGCGCACTTGCTCGGCGCCAAAGAGCCGCTCATGCACAAGCTCTTCCCAACCTTGCAAGCTAAAATGGGAGAGGCCTATCCTGAGTTAAAAATGACCGAGGCTCTTATTACGCAAACCCTGGAAACAGAAGAAAAACGCTTTAAGGCAACACTGGACCGCGGTTTGAAAATGCTGGAAGAGGAAACAGAAAAACTCTCATCCGGTGCAAAATTTCCCGGCGATGTAGCGTTCAAGCTCTATGACACGTATGGCTTCCCGCTCGACCTCACACAAGACGCCTTGCGTGCAAAAGAAATCGATGTCGATACAGACACTTTTGACAAATGCATGGCAGAACAAAAAGCCAAAGCCCGCGCCGCTTGGTCTGGCACAGGCGACGCCGCCAATGAAAAACTCTGGTTTGATATTTTAGACGAGGTTGGGCCAACCGAATTTCTTGGCTATAAAAAAGACAGCGCTGAAGGGCAGGTCTTGGCAATAGTCAAAGACGGCAAGCGTGTAGATGAACTCAAACAAGGTGAAGAGGGAATCATCATTACCAACCAGTCTCCATTCTATGCCGAATCCGGTGGTCAGGTTGGAGACAAGGGCTGGCTTAAGGCAGCCGGAGAGAAGCAGGCTACTGCGCAAGTAACCGACGTTAAGAAACAGGTTGACGCGCTTTGGCTGCATGTTGCTAGGGTGACGCAAGGAAAAATTACAAAAGGACTTGGCTTGCAAATGCAAGTCGATACCGCCCGCCGTGCTGCTATTAAATCCAACCACTCCGCCACGCACCTTATGCATGAGTCCCTGCGCCGTGTGCTGGGTGAACATGTCATGCAAAAAGGAAGCTTGCAAGATGATGAACGCACACGTTTTGATATTTCCCAGCCTGTTGCTATTACATCTGAACAAATCGCCAAGGTCGAGCGTATGGTTAATGAAGAAATCCGCGCCAACACCCCTGTTGAAACGCGCCTCATGCCCCTTGAAGAAGCCCGCGAGACCGGAGCTATGGCACTCTTTGGTGAAAAATACGACGACGAAGTGCGCGTTGTCACGATGGGGACACAAGAAGAGGGCGCAAACAAACCGTTTTCGGTAGAGCTGTGCGGAGGAACGCACGTTAATCAAACCGGAGAAATCGGCCTGTTCAAGATTATATCCGAAGAATCATTATCCGCCGGTATTCGCCGCGTTGAAGCCGTAACAGGAGCCAACGCACTAGCCTATCTTGATAAGCAAAATAACCGCTTGCAACAAGTCGCCGGAGCCATAAAAGCATCGCCTTCAGATGTGGTGGAACGGATCCGCTCCCTTGTCAGTGAAAAAAAACAGCTTGAGAAAGAAGTGTCTGAACTACGCCAGAAAGTCGCTCTTGGTGGCGCGGCAGGCTCATCCAACGATGATATCAAAGACATCGGCGGCATTAAATTCACCAGCCGTATCCTCGCCGGTATCTCGCCCAAAGACCTCAAACCCATGGCCGATGAGCTAAAAAACAAGATCGGATCAGGTGTTGTTGTTCTCATCGCAACCGGAGAAGGAAAAGCCTCTATTGTTGTTGGCGTCACTGATGACTTGACCGGCAAGCTCAGCGCCGTTGATCTTGCGCGTGTAGGCTCCGAGGCGCTGGGTGGCAAAGGAGGAGGAGGCCGTCCTGATATGGCACAAGCCGGAGGCTCCGACGAATCCGCCGCTCCCAAAGCTGTGGAAGCGATTGAAAAGACACTGGCGGGGTGAGGGGCAGATTATTAATTAATAGGCGTTATAGCTTTTCTTCGCAGGAGGTTTAGCGCCCTTCCTATGGCAGGCATCTACAAATGCGCTTTCGTCAACTTCTATGATATCAAGACTTGTCGCTGCGCGATCCATGTAAAGATTATCAATCACAAAATCTTTTGTTTTACTGTCAAGAATTTCAGCCACGACAGGCATGTAAGAAGCAATATAACCAATACGAAGAGGTCTGTCTCCGACAAGATAATATTGATACTCAAGGATGGCGTCCTCATCAATCTCACTAAGATCGACCGCCCCAAGAAATTCTTCTATATCTGTGTTAATGTCTTCGCTCATGCTTATATCTCAGGGGATGCAATCAAACTCTGATCCAGATGGTAAGAGTCTTTCGCTTTGTTAAGGCACGCAAAAAAAACAGTTTCATCTTTCCCCAGGGTCCTGCCATCATACAGGTCAAGATTATGCGAATTTGTGTCAAGAGCTAACGCCAGATTGTCATCACAAACCCAATCATTAGCCTCAAAATCCCACCGTTCAGTAGCCAGAGTCATCCATTCACCCTCAAGATCCGGCACAGGTGTTTCCGACTTGCGAACAAATATAAGCGCACGATGAAGAGGATTACTACCTGTGTCAAACACCGGAACGATCCCATGAACATAACGAGTCTCCGCCCTTGAATCACCTGCAAATTGATCTTTTATTTCTGACATAATAATACCTTACTCTTTCCACATGCAACAAATTCAACTTTTTTACCATAACAAGAAAATAGGTCAAGAATTAATAGTCAAATCGATGATGCCTTATCCATCTATCCAAAGAGGCTAACCGCTCATCAGAAGGAGCATCACCTGGATTATTAAGCAAAACATCCAGCCCTGCCTGTCTGGCAGCGCTCGCATTATGAAAACGGCATACGGCATAGTGACCATGTCTTCGTGCTACATCTTGCTGTGTCATAGGCCTGTCGCGGCAAGCGTTTGTTATATTTTGTGCCTCCCGCATATGTTTGTGCGTTGTATCATATGTGGCTTCAATGTCTTTATGAACAACCTGAAGTTCAACCAAAAAGTATTCATCCTCCATACCATCAAGCGGAACAGCAAGCTTAACATTTAAGCACCGATATCCTGTCTCATATTTTGGTTCGGCAAAATAATTATTCATTTGCGCACTATGCATGCCATGCTGCTTGAGAAGGCCTGAAGGATCTTTTTGAGGGTCTAGAAGAACAAGCAGTTCTTGTAAAGCCTCGACGGAGTCAACAACAAGTTTACCTCTGACAATATCACTGATAAGTGCTTCATTTCCTTCATAATCATCATCAATTTTATTCTCAGCAATAGCGCGTTCCTTTAGCGGACCTTGTTTGAATTCACAACCGAGCTCGACGGAAAGATCTTGAAGGAAGTCTCCGTACTTTCTATCGACCTCTGGAGCATATTCATATAGCTCATCCAAAGAACCTAGTGTTTGCATTGCCACGCGATGGCCAGTTAAGCGGCAGAGATAAACAGCCGAGGCGTCACTGAAAGTTAGTCCAACACTCATTATATAAACCCGTTTTTCTTAAAACTTTCCTTCATAAACATTATAACCACAAACATGAACGATAAGACAAATTCTTTAACATTTCTCTAACATTTCCTTAATATTCAAAACCCCTTGCTCTGGTTGGAAACTCTGGCTATAAATCCCCCATCGAAAAAAACTAAATATAAGGGACACAAAAATAATGGCCATAGAACGCACCTTTTCTATCATTAAACCCGATGCAACAAAGCGTAACATAACAGGCGCAATCAATGCAAAGCTTGAAGAGGCAGGTCTACGCATCATCGCCCAAAAGCGCATTCACATGACACAAGAGCAGGCCGAAGGATTTTATGACGTGCACAAGGAACGTCCTTTCTTTGGTGAACTGACCGAGTTCATGTCTTCTGCGCCAGTTGTTGTTCAGGTGCTCGAAGGCGAGAATGCTGTGGCCAAAAACCGTGAGGTCATGGGCGCGACCAATCCTGCGGAAGCTGAGCCAGGAACAATCCGCAAGGAATTCGCTTTAAGCATTGGTGAAAACTCTGTGCATGGATCGGATTCGCTTGAAAATGCAAAAATCGAAATCGCTTATTTCTTTTCCGATGATGAAATCGTGGGATAATAATAAGAGCTGTAACGCCGCTCTTTAAGAAATATTTTCCCTCGTCCAGCGCTCAAAAGCACTTCGGGTTTGCGTATTAATGCTACGCAGACCTTGTGCCGTGCGCAGGGCATCATCTTTTTGTGACGTACGGGCGGCTTTCTCGATCTTGCCAGCCTCGGCGCTCAAAAGCTTCATACCGAAATTTCCGGCCAGCCCTTTAAGCTCATGCGCGCGGCTGCCCAGAGTCGGCAGAGTGTCTGCGTCTTGTAAAATCTCGATCGCCTCGATAATATCCAATGCCTTTTCCTGAAAGCCTTTAAGTAAGGAACAAAATTGATCCTTGCCAAGCGCGCTTAGTAGCTGCGTGATAATATCAATGTCAAGCAGATCCTCAGCGCTGTAGGAATTATCCGATGACGTGCTTTCTGGCACCGGCGCTGGGGAATCAGGGGCATCATCTGCGGTCGTATCCTCTATTGCTTCAGCTATTTCAGGAGGCTCTTTTTCATTAGCCAAGGGATTGGAAGAAATAGAATCTGTAACCAGCGCTGATGCAGGAGGCGTGCTGTCTTGCAGTATTGGTTTGTCTATTTGCTGTTTTTCTTCAAGGGAAGGTGTTTGAGCTGCCTTTAGTTCTGGGCTGTGTTCCATTAGGAAACGATCTATCTCTGTTACCTCGTCTTCATCGGCGACATAATGAGGCATCGGCGTATCGTCATTTTCCTTGATAATGCCGCGCGCTTGTTCTTCCTTAGGGTCGTCATCAGTGAGTTTGAGGGTCGATGTATCAATATTGTTCAAAGGCTGTTCGGTATTTTTTGATAAGGAGATCGGAACTTGTGTTTCTGAAATACTAAACTCCTGATCTTCAAGACTAAGCCCGGTATCCAGATCTGTAAGACCGCCTTGAGATAAGGATGTGTGAGTCGGAGCGCTTTGAGTGACATGGCCAGAAGGCATGGCATTTTCGAATTTACCGATGGAAGCATTGTAAATAACTTCCTCGAGCTTTCGGGATTCGACAGGTTTAGGCAAAAAGCCGTTCATCCCGGCAGCAAAGAACTGCTGAATGTCATCCAGCATAACATTTCCTGTGATGGCAATAACAGGGATATTGGCGATCTCTGGATTATCATGGGCGCGCAGCCTGCATGTTGTCTCAAGACCGTTTAGACCATCCATCTTTATATCCATCAATATGAGATCAGGTCTTTGTTCTTCACATATTTTAAGCGCCTCTAATCCATTGGTAGCCATAAGTAACGTATGTCCCTGATGTGCAAGAAGACCTTCAATCACTTTGCGATTTAGCTCATTATCTTCTGTAACCAGAATGCGCATTGGTCGAGCCTTCCGGACTTGCTCATCAACAGCATGATTCACACTCTGTGCATCCGGATCTTCCTCTCCCTCCTGATTTTGTATAATCATATCCAGATCAAAGAAGAAAGTACTGCCCTGACCCTCAACGCTATCAACCCGGATTTGGCTTCCCATGGCCTCTATAATACGGTAGGAAATGGCAAGCCCAAGGCCGGTGCCGCCATATTTGCGGGTAGTACTGCTTTCGGTTTGAGTAAAGGGCGTGAAAAGCTTTTGAAGACCCTCTTTGGAAATCCCGATTCCCGTATCACGGACACAAAAGCGAATAGTGTTGTTGATATTATTTACCGCATCATTGGCCTCATCGCTTTGTATGCGGCTTACCTGAATAGTAACGCTGCCTTCTTCGGTAAACTTAATAGCATTATTGACCAGATTAAGAAGAACCTGCCGCAGGCGTGTTGGATCACCTGAAACAACATTGGGAACACAGGCTGTATCAATATCACAATGAAGCGAGACACCTTTTTGCGCAGCATGCCCTGACATCAAAATGACAATATCCTCAACCATGCGGCGAAGATCAAAATTTAGCACCTCCAAAACCATGCTGCCACGCTCAATTTTCTCAAAATCGAGAATATCATTGAGCAGTGCCATCATTGTATCGCCTGATTTTCGGATTGTTTCTACGTAATCATATTGGCTTTTGTTTAAGGGTGTTTTTTGCAATAGCTGCACCATTCCTAAAATACCATTCATAGGTGTGCGAATCTCGTGACTGACAACAGCCAGAAACGCAGACTTGGCCTGATTTGCTTTATCGGCACTGTCTTTGGCAATACGCATTTCTTCAGTTCTTCTGACTTCACGCTCGCGCAGCTCAGCCATCAACTCGCGCTCACGTTCAATAACACGGATAAGACGCGCCTGATCTGCGGATTCCTTTGACTTTTGCAAACGTGCAACAGCCTGCTCATCACGTTGGCGTTCCTCGGCTAATCGTAGATCTTCTTTTTGTTTGTAAAGAGCGGCATGTACATAGGCAGCAATGAAAACCATAGCTTGCAAAAGATGTAATAACCAAAAGGATACAATAAATCTGGAATAAGGGGCGAGCACTCCAATCGAGGTCATAATAAGCACTAAAAAGGCCAGAAACGGTAGCAATAAACCGATTCCAAATATAAGCGTGCTCATAAGCGGTCTGTCATTTGCAAAAAATAAAATGATAAGTAAAGTTAACACACAAAGGCCGATCAATCCGCTCATGACAAACAAGCCGATAACGCTTGTTCCAAGCAATCCCAGATATAAAAAACTACCCAGAATCAACAGACCACCAAGAGAGATAAGAGCAAAATTTTCAAGTGGATCTCTGTGATATTTTAGTGAGCAAAAATATCGTGTGGCAATAATGAGCAGGAGATAGCTGGACATGTAAAGGCAAAATAAAACGGATCCATTTATAACGGAGCTGGGAATAATAGATAAGCTAAAATTGAAAAATACAGCGCACAGCACCGTATAATAAGAAGCCAGCGCTAAAGCCGATTTATCTTTAAAAGCATAGAAGAAAGAAATGAAAAACACACCAATAGCAATAAAAAGCACAGCAACAATAACATGTCCTATATCACCTGTAATAATCTGGCGCATATATGTATGCTGCGGCATAAGTTTTGGGCTAAAAATAAGCGGCAATCCTTGTTGTGCTTCCAGTTGAATAACAAAGGTGTTTTTTGTTCCGGCTCGAATATCCAAAGGAAGAGCAGCGCCCACAAAAGGATTGTCGAGCTTTGTCCCCTGACGCTTCTGGTATGAATTAGGAGGGAAGGTGAATATTTGCTTGGTGCTGTGATTAAGAATATTAATTTTCTTGATCATGCCCATACGCCCTTCAAGAGCATCTCCAAAATCAAGAATCCAGTCATCAACATGGCTTTTATTAAAAACTGTAAAAACAAGCCAAAGTGGGGCGTCAGCATCGCTTAACGAAATAATATCACCATTTGTACGAGCGCCGCGTAAATTACTCTTATGACGTCTCATCAGTGTGTCAGGGCTGAGCATACGGTCAGGATCCTTGGTGAAGTAGCTATAAGGAACCAGAATATAATCCTGCTCTGGCTTGTCTAAAACCAGAATCGCACCATCTCTGGCAAAGGCATAGGAACAATACAAAATACACATGACACTCACAGCAAAAGCCAGCCAGAAAAGCCTGACCCAATAAGGCGTTGTTTTTGTATGTTTAGTAGAGATCATTACTGCTATAAATATCCAGAATTTCTAGTGCTTCTTGATGACACGCCCTGATTTACGCAGTGATTAAATTAAAAGAAAAAAGAGCCTTCCCCAAGGCTGTATTATGAGCAGGAAAGGTTAATGCTTCCCTAAGAATATCAGTAAACACACGAAATAAAAACGGATAAGACGAACTCTATGAACCGGATAGAGATTGTACGACTCTTCTTATGGCCTGCGGGTAAAGAATATGTTCTTCTTCTAAAATGCGTTCTGACAAAGTTTCAGGCGTATCTCCGGCCAATATGGGCACACATCTTTGTGCAATAACCGCGCCGCTATCCACATCGGGAACAACAAAATGAACACTGCATCCGCTTTGCGTTTCACCATTTTCAAGTGCGCGTTTTTGCGGATTTAACCCCTTATATTTAGGAAGAAGAGAGGGGTGAATATTGAGAATACGCCCGGACCATTGCTCAACAAAGGCAGGTCCTAAAACGCGCATAAAACCGGCAAGAGCGATCAAATCAATTTTGTATTCCATAAGACGTTGATTGATGTCCTCGTCAAAGTCATCGCGATTCTTATAGGCTGCGTGCTCTACGACTTCTGTAGGAACGCCGTATTGTTTGGCTATATCAAGTCCGGTTGCATCCGGGCGATTAGATAAAACCAGTGCAACATGCGCAGGGTAAGACGGATCTTTGCAAGATTCGAGAATGGAGAGCAGATTACTGCCGCGTCCCGAAATAAAAACAGCAATCCCGGCAGACATACTAGGACCACGCCTTTGCGCGGTTATTCATGGTAATGGGAATGTCTGATAGTCGGTGCTCAGAGATAACACCGATCTGGTGGACATTTTCCCCCATACTGCTAAGCACTTTGATAAGCCCCTCAGCTCTGCTAGGGTCACAAACAATGATCATCCCCAAACCGCAATTAAGTGTACGAGCCATGTCGTCATGATCAAGATTGCCCTCGCTTTTGAGCCATTTAAAGACCTCAGGGATTTGCCACTTACTGGCATCAATATGCGCCGTCAGACCATCGGGAATAATGCGCGGTACATTTTCCGTGATTCCGCCACCGGTAATATGCGCCATTCCATGTATGGCCGGCGCTCCCTCTGCATCTTTGATTTCCAGTGCCTTAAGAAGAGATTTGACATATATCCGCGTTGGTGCAAGGAGAGCCTGCCCCAGAGTTTCGGCCTTCTCTAATATCTGCTTTTCTGCGTCCTTATCCTGATAGCGAATCATAGCCGTAAAGGGGCACGGCAGATCAAAGGACTGCCCGGTGTCTGAAATAATTTTGCGTACGAGTGAATAGCCATTAGAATGCACGCCATTGGATTCCAGCCCTAAAATGATATCATCTTTTTTGACGCTCTCACCGGTAATGACCCGATCACGACTAACGGCGCCAACTGTAAAACCAGCCAGATCATAATCACCCTCAATATAAAGCCCTGGCATCTCCGCAGTTTCTCCGCCAATCAGGGCGCAGCCTGCAATCTCGCACCCTTTGGCAACACTGGAAATAACGCTGTGCGCAATATCGGTGTCCAGTCGTCCCATAGCGAAATAATCAAGGAAAAACAAGGGCTCTGCGCCTTGAACAATCAGATCATTGACACACATGGCCACAGCATCAATACCAATACTGCGGTGATCGTTACAATCAACAGCAATTTTTATTTTTGTCCCGACGCCATCGGTAGAGGAAACCAGGATAGGATCTTTATATCCGGCTTTTTTCAGATCAAACAAAGCGCCATAACCGCCAAAATACGGCATGACACCACTTCGTTCTGTCTTTTTGATGATAGGCTTGATGGACTCTACCAGATCCGCGGCTATATCGATATCAACACCGGCTTCTTTGTAGGCGCGTTCTTTTCTGGAAGGGGTATCGCGATCAAGGTTTTCTTTGGGCATTTTCTTTTCTGTCATATCCCTTTGTCTTTGCTGTTGCTCTTGCAAGCCAGCCGTTGTAAAACGGGGCATGCATAATTTCAAACACAGTTACCTCAGGTGCACCATGGGCATACCTCAAACAGCTTCCAACTGCAAGTATATTATACTCTTTATCGCTTTTTTTATGGTTTTAAATTTGATGTTTGCCTCATCACAGCAGGCCTTTGCATATGATGCCTCCCTTTTTGTTGTTGAAAACGTAAAAGTGGATGTGACCGCTGACGATGCGGTCAGCGCTCAGGGGCAGGCTTTTGAAAAAGCGCAGAAAAATGCTTTTGAAATTTTGACCAGACGTTTGGTATCTGATCGTGACGTACAACGCATGCAATCTCCCGATGCTGGCCGGATTGCATCGATGATCAAGGATTATGAAGTTAATAACGAGCAAATTTCTGCTGTTCGCTATGTCGGGGATTATACGTTCCGCTTTGATCCCAAAGCAGCAAGTAGCTATTTCTCGATTACAGGGGTTCAATATACGGACACAAAAAGTAAACCGCTTCTTGTTCTACCCATACTTCAAATTGATGGAGAAAATGTAATGTGGGGGGCGCGGAATTTGTGGCTCAGGAACTGGGCAAGGGCGCAGTTTCCAACGGCATTGGTTCCTGTAGAAGTGCCGATTGGCGATCTTGATGATGTTGCCGATATTAACGATGACAATGCCCTGCGTTTTGAACGCAAAAGTCTTGATCGCATGCTTTTGCGTTATAATGCCAAAGAGGCGGCCATCATGATTGCATTGCCTGATGCAGAGCTTGCACAGCAAAAATCTCAGGACATAGCCGCAGGAGGGATAAGGGTAAGCATATACCGCACTGACAGAGGGCGCGCAGAATATGTCAGTGACTTTCGTCTTCGCCCTGCGCAATCGGAAACCGTTGATCAGCTTTATGAACGAGCCGTTTTACATGGTTTTAGAGAATTACAAAGAAACTGGAAAACGCGCACAGCAGCAAGCGCAGCGCAAAGCCGTTCATATTATGTACGTATGCCGCTCAGCAGGCTTGAAGATCTTATCGAGGCAAAGAAGATTCTGCACACCCTGCCCGGACTAAGCGATGTATCCGTTACTGCCCTTCAGTCCGTCGAGGTCAGGCTGCTTCTCACCTTCAGAGGAGAGGAGTCTCGTCTGCGCGAAGCACTGAGAAGCGGTAGCCCTTTCCTGCTCAGCCAGCCTTACCAAAAGGACAGGGATACGCAAACTGCCACAGCATCGCAGCAATCCGATATGAATGTGATGTATGATTTATATCACCGAAACAAAGCACGCAGGGCAAGACCGTCCTCTTACAGGCGCCGCCCCGCGGCAACACAATCACCACCCACTCAGAATGTCCATACTTTCTAGCATAGTGAGCATTTAGAAATTATATAGAACGAGCCGTCTCAAAAAGAAAAAACAAAAAAGGAAGCGCAATGCCCGATCATATTGATTCTGTTATAATGCCTTGGATGCATTACATATTCTGGGTAATCATTGCGCTTTTATGTCTGGCCGCTATCTTGTTGCTCAAATCTGTGCTCTTGCCTTTTGTGGTTGGCACAGCGGTGGCTTATATCCTCAATCCGGCTGTAAACAGATTTGGGCAAATAGGCATCCCCCGCGCTCCCGCTTCATTAATGATCCTTTCAGGCTTTATGATTTTGATCATAGCACTGATTGCTGTTATATCTCCGACCCTTATTAATGAAACCAAAGCCTTCATAAATGATATTCCCGAATATACAGCGCAGGTGATGGAAGCGCTAAAACCGTTAACAGGCTTGCTCGCAAAATATACTCAGGGGGTAGAGCGCGCAGATCTTGAAGATCTTTTGATAAGCAATTCACAAAATGCAACAAGTCTTGCCAAAATGGTGGCAAGCAGGCTTGCAGCGGGCGGGCAGACGGTTTTTGATATAATATCATTCGTATTTTTCATGCCCATTGTGGCCTATTTCATGATGAAAGAATGGCCAGGCATCACACGCTGGATAGAGGATCTGATCCCGCGTCATGCAAAAGATGATGTTATGGAGTTGTTAAAGAAAATCAACAACAAGCTCTCCGGATTTATCCGCGGCCAGCTCAGCGTAGCCCTTGTTCTGGGCGCAGCTTATGCCATTGCCTTGACGATAGCAGGATTGAAATACGGCCTCTTGATCGGTTTGATGTCGGGTCTGATCTCTATTATTCCAATGGTAGGCTCTACAATTGGCTTGCTCGTAAGTATAGGCGTTGCGTGGCTTCAAGCCGGTGAGTGGACCTATGTGCTTTTAGTTGCAGCAATATTTATCTCAGGCCAGCTGATTGAAGGCAATTTTTTAACCCCCAAACTTGTCGGAGACAGCGTTGGCCTTCACCCGCTTTGGGTGTTTTTTGCTTTATTGGCGGGCGGCAGCTTGCTGGGCGTTTTAGGAATGTTCCTGGCCGTGCCAGTGACTGCAATTATCGGCGTTTTAATCTCATTTGCCTTGCATAAATATAAGCGCAGCGCTTATTATAAAGGCTCTTCCGAATCAAAGACAAAAGATAAAACAAAAGAAATAAATCAGGAAACGGAATAAAAAATAGCATCATCATGTCACCATATTCCCTTATGAATGCGCGCCAGATTCCATTTGATTTAGGAGCCAGACCAGCTTTTGGTCGCGGCGCTTTTCATATTGGGCAATCTAACGCCGCTGCGGTTGGCTGGATTGACCGCTGGCCCGACTGGATGGCGCCGGTGCTTATATTGCAAGGGCCGGCAGCCAGCGGCAAAAGCCATTTGGTCGCGGTGTGGCAGGAAAAATCACAAGCCGAGAAAATAAATCCGGCATGGCTTACACAAAAATCGGCAGATGAACTATTCTTCATGGGGGAAGCGCTGGTGATCGACGGGCTTGATCCATGGCTTGGTGATCGCGAGGCCGAAACAACCTTGTTTCACCTCTATAATATGCTCAAAGAAGAGCAGCGCACCATGATGCTGACCATGCGCATGGCACCATCCGCCACCGATTTTGTGCTCCCGGATCTGGCATCACGCTTTCGCGCTGCGCCGGGAGTGTCCATACATGCCCCTGATGATATGCTGCTGGCCTCTATCTTGATTAAACTCTTCTCTGATCGTCAGTTGACAATTAGCGATGACGTCGTCACTTATCTTTTGCCGCGTATGGAGCGCTCTTTTGCCGCAGCGCAAGAGCTGGTGAAACGCGCTGATAACCGCGCCTTATCTGAAAAAAGAGCAATATCCGTTCCCCTGATGCGTCAAGTGCTCAGTGATATGCTGGATGAATAACCTGCCCGTACTCCTTACGCGGGAGCAAGATCATAATACGGATACGCAGGCTCGGCAGCGGGATCGTCTTCTGTTAAATCCCTGATTATACCGGTTTCCGGATCCCGGGCAAAAACACGAAGATTAAAACCCGCAAGTTTATTTGTTCTTGGATCGTATAAATCGTTCCAACTTGCAAGATCAGTAAACTGCAAACAAGAGATCATACCATATCCATAATCATGATCGTTAAAAGGAAGGTATCCCTCTTCATCTCCTCCTAAAAGGGTTCTAACAAACTGAGGGATTTGAGGCTTACGACCAATAATAGCCACCGTATGAGCCCTTTCGGAATGGGGTAGATCCTTAAGGCGAAGCAAGATATTTACATAAGCAGCGATGTCTTCTTGAGAATATAAAGCCCCTGATTTTTCCACTCTGTCCTGCGCAAGCGCCAACCCCAATGCCTGAAGCGTTTGTTTTGTACGAACGCAATCAGCAACAAAAGCATAATCAGGTTTAAACCCTTCTTGTATGAGGAAGCGACCCATCTGGTTAGCATGCGCTCTTCCCTCATCAGTCAAAGGGCAATCGCGGTCAAGTGCTATAGGATCATCTTGCCTTACTCTTTTATCCTCGCAATGACGTATAAGTAAGAGTCTGCGCCCTGTTCCCATACTATTAAGTCTAACGTTCATAATAATAATCCTCTTTATGTAAAGAAAAACCCAATCCATTCTAAATCGATGTAAGGAAAAAATGCAAGAAATTTACCGGATAAGGCGGCGCTGCGCGCCATAATCATCAGACGTAATAACATCTGTAAGCGTGTTTGTGCTTGTAGGATCAAGCATCTTCCATTGCTCCACCGGGCAGGAAATCACGCTAAGAGTTGCCGGTCTATACCCGCTGAGCAAGGAAAAGGTAATCTTTTCGCTAGGCGCTGCAAGCATACTGAGCAAGGTAGGAATATTCGGGTAATGCCCGATCACAAGGACGCATTTATGAACATCATCACAGCTTTGGATACGCGCCAGATAATCTTCCTCATTGCCATGATAGAAGGCAGGCACAAACTCAATGTGTGAGGGGCTGAGAACATCACTGAAACTCTCGCGCAATTTCTCGAGCGTCTCACGCGTGCGCCAGGCATCGGAGCATAACACATAATCGGGAATAAGCCCGTATTGCCGTAGATGTTCTCCCAAAGCCAGAGCATCGCTCATACCCTTTGGTGTCAAAGGCCGCCCCTTATCTTCGCCCTCATAGGCGGCATCACTTTGCGCGTGGCGTAACAATAACAAACGCTTGGTCATATTTACCCCTCGATTGGCATTTTTATAATTTTGCCGTTTTTAAGGCCGATAGCAAGCCTGCCATGCTTAATAGCCAGAGCATCATCACCAAAAACTTCCTTGCGCCAGCCTCTTAGAGCGGGAACCTCCGCCTCATCATCAAGTGCAATAGCCCTTAAATCATCGGCGCAGGCTATAATCTTTGGTGCAACCCCGTGTTCGGCGCTGACCACACGAAGTAACATCTTTAAGATATCAATAGTAACAATAATATGGGCGGGCAGGGCTTTTTTTCTTTGCGGAACTGGCCAGCTTTCTTTTGGACTGTTTATGGCAGTTTCAATAGCATTGAGAATCTGGTCACCAAGCTTGCCATCAACAACATCCTTTGAAATATTACGGATCTTTTTTAAATGATTTTTATCACGCGGCGCTTGATTAGCTATATCCGCCAGTGTGTCATCACGCATCACCCAGTTCTTGGGGATGTTACATTTTTGCGCCTGTTTTTCACGCAACGCAGCCAGCTCTCGCAAAATAGCCAGACTGCGCCGTTGCGGAGAGCGGATTTTGATGCGCTCCCAGGCCTTGTAAGGGTCATGCGCATAAGTATCGGGATTGTTCAGGATTTCTTCTTCCATAAAAACCCAGCGGCAGCGTTTTGTTTCCTTGAGTTCCCCGCGCAAATGCTGGTAAACATCACATAAATGGGTCACATCACCCAAAGCGTAATGAATTTGCTTTTGGCTTAAAGGGCGCACAGACCAGTCAGTAAATTGAGAGCTCTTGTCAATACGCCCGCCAGTGATGCTTTTCACAAGCTTCTCATAACTAATTGAATCCCCATGCCCACAAACCATGGCAGCAACCTGCGTATCAAAGATCGGTGTAGCAACGCACCCCATCAGGTTATAGAAAATCTCCAGATCCTGCCGCGCGGCATGAAAGACTTTAAGAACCGCCTTGTTTTGTAAAAGGGCATAGAGTGGAGAAAGGTCAATGTCATTTGCCAGAGGATCAACCGCTCGTGCATCTTTATCACATGCAGAAAGTTGTACCAGACAAAGTTTGGGATAATAAGTTTTCTCACGCAAAAACTCAGTATCAATAGTAATAAATTCTTCTTGTGCCAGCTTTTCACAAAACGCAGCCAGCTCCGCGCTATTATCAATGATGGTCATACTGTTCCCAAAAAAATCGCTTCCGGCTCTATTATAGGGTTCTACAAAGAGCAAAGACATAATAAGAATGCGCAAACGATGTTCATCATACTATCTTGTCTGGGATCGTCTAGTCCCATAACATTGAAAATAACCGATTTTACGCATGTTTTTTATAGAATCGGCGTGACATTACCGCATGATGCGGTATAAAACTCTGTGATAGACAAAAATGTATAAAAATAGATGAGTTTTCGTAAGGGGTTTTAAACCATGCACGCATACAGAACACATAAATGTGATGAACTGACTAAAGACCATGCCGGACAGAAGGTGCGCTTATCGGGATGGATACACCGTATATACGATCTTGGGGGCGTGTTGTTCATCATCCTGAGAGACACGTACGGTTTAACCCAGTGCATCGTTGATGAAAATTCTCCGATATTGGAAGAGGTCAGCAAATGGCGCGTTGAGTCCGTTGTAACCATTGATGGCGAAGTAAGGGCGCGTTCTGAAGACACGATTAACCCGAAGATGAAAACAGGAGAAATAGAGATTTACATCAGCGCGGCAACCATGCAATCAAGCGCTGAGGTGATCCCGTTTCAGGTGCATGAGGATGATGGAGCCGGAGAAGATATCCGTCTGCGTTATCGTTATCTGGATTTGCGCCGCGAGGCGATGCAAAAGAAAATTGGCCTGCGTAACAATGTTATAGCCACGATGCGTAACGAAATGTGGGGGCAGGGCTTTCAGGAGTTTCAAACACCGCTCTTAACAGCCAGCTCTCCAGAGGGCGCGCGCGATTATCTGGTTCCCTCACGGCTGCATCCGGGCAAGTTTTATGCACTCCCTCAAGCCCCTCAGCAATTCAAGCAACTCTTGATGATGAGCGGTTTTGACAAATATTTCCAGATTGCACCATGTTTTCGTGATGAGGATGGACGCGCCGATCGTCTGGCGGAGTTCTACCAGCTTGATGTTGAAATGAGCTTTGTCACGCAAG
Organism: Alphaproteobacteria bacterium; assembly: GCA_046542355.1. GTDB lineage: Bacteria > Pseudomonadota > Alphaproteobacteria > Micavibrionales > Micavibrionaceae > UBA1672. The sequence goes on from JBKHBN010000004.1 coordinate 49,435, forward strand.
AAGAGATTCATAACACCATCCAGCCCGTTATCGAGGGGGTGTTCAGGAAATTCTCTGATTTCACAGGTGAAAAACGCGAGGTCATATGGTGTGATAATATTCCTTTTAAGGAGGCTATGCTTAAATACGGATCAGATAAGCCTGACTTGCGCAACCCGCTGGAAATTTGCGATGTCACGGAAGTCTTCGCGCGTGACGATGTAGAGTTCAAGGCCTTCAAGGGCGTAATTGCAAAGGGAGGCGTTGTTCGTGCGATCCGCGCTCCCAAAGTTTCCGAGCTTCCCCGTAGCTTCTTTGACAAACTCAATGGCTGGGCGCAAAAAGAAGGCGCACCGGGGCTGGGATACATTCTCTTTGCAAACGGAGAGGGAAAAGGGCCAATTGCCAAATTCATTCCGGAAAACGCACAATCACAAATCAAAGACATTTCAGCGTGTGAAGACGGAGATGCCATCTTCTTTATCTGCAACCAGGAAAAACCAGCTGCTGATTTTGCTGGCCGCGCCCGTGAGGCGATTTGCTCGGCTATGGATGAAAGCGGCATCAAAACCCGCGAAACAGGAGTATATAAATTCTGCTGGATCGTTGATTTCCCAATGTATGAATTTGACGAAAAAGCGCAAAAAATTGATTTTAGTCACAATCCGTTTTCCATGCCCCAAGGCGGAATGGAAGATCTGGAAAGCAAAGATCCGCTTGAAGTGTATGCCTTTCAGTATGACTGCGTGTGCAACGGCTTTGAGCTGGCATCAGGAGCGATACGGAATCACAAACCTGAAATCATGGAAAAGGCGTTTGGCATTGCAGGATACGGCAAAGAGGTTCTGGAGGCTAAATTCGGCGGCATGCTCAATGCTATGCGTTATGGCGCGCCGCCCCACGGTGGATTGGCATTTGGTATTGACCGGATTGTTATGCTGCTCGCAGATGAGCCGAATTTGCGCGAAGTATATGCCTTCGTGATGAACGGCCAATATGAAGATCAAATGATGCAAGCACCATCGCAGGTCGATGAAGCGCAGCTCAAAGACCTCCATCTTAAACTGGCTCTTCCCAAAAAACCGTTATAATTCGCGATAAAGGTGAGGTGATAGATCCTAGGCAGGCCCGTCATCGGCATCATCGGCCATGGCAGCGTCCTCTTCTTCTGCCTCTGCCTCCAATGTATCGTAAGGATCGTCAAAGGGGTCATCATAAGGATTGTAATAATCGGGCTCATCATAAAGAAGCGCTGATTCGTCACTATCAACCACAGCAGGCTGCCCGGCTCTTGCGCGAGCCAAAAGACCGGAGAAGAATGCAGCAACATCTCTGGCTTTGTTTTTCAAAGGATCAAACCGCCCGTTTTCCAGAGCGTCGACATCCTCTTCCAGTGCTTCCCCAACCTCCAGCATCTCTTCTGGAGCTTTAGCCTCTTCTAGTTGCTGACGGCGCTCTTTAAGGCGCTCAAGAAAAGATTTAAAGACGGTTCTTTTTTCCTGCGCTTCTTCGACATCGCCCCTGCCAGAGGCAATTTGCTGGTTAAGCGAAACAATTTGCTCTTCGATGCTCTGGCTAACTTCTTCAATACGGACAAAAACAGAGCTGAAAATAGCAGCCATTTGCTCGCGCATAAGGCGCTCAATCGCCAGAAACCAAAGATAAAACTCTTCCTCTTTTCTGCGTTTTGCTCGATCTTTTCTCGAAGTGTTAGCCACAGCCATTGCAGGCTCTGTTTCATATGCCAGATGGTGGGGAATGAAAGCCTCATCTTCTCCAAGAAGCTCCATCATTAGGGTAACGCCCTTGCTAAGGGAGTGTTTGAGAGAATCAAGACCAACATGGTGCGGGCGCTCGAGAAAATCATTGAGCGCGTCAAGAGCGCCCAGATCATCTTTGGTGAATGCAGGGGGCTGTGCCTCTGATGGCGCGGAATCGGCATGACCTTCGCGCCGCCCTTCAGTGCTTGCATCGCCGCGACTTATACTGAACGCATGCGCAGATCCTTGATTCATGGAAAACCCCGTATTTTATTATTAATTATGTTCTGTTATTAAATAATCTAAAATCAGCATCTTGTCAAAAGACAGCTTCGAAGTAAAAAAAGACCCGAACGCATCCTTCAATAATAATAAAGAAAAAATACGTCCGGGCTTTGGATTGACCTGCCATTAGGGTTAGGTTAGGGGGATGCATGGCAGGTACGGGTAAATTTATATACTGTTCTTCTTGTTGTTATCTTGTTTCAGCTCTTTGTCTAGAAGAGCGTACAGAAGAGTCTCTGCGCATTTCTTTGTTCTGGTAAAGACCGCGATCAGCCTGCTCTATAATGCTGTTTATGGTGTCGCCTTGCGCATATTCTTTGAGGCCGATACTGGCATGAATGCGTACGACCTGTCCCTTCCACTCAAAGGTCAAATCATTCAGCGCATTTCCAATTTTCCGTGCGCGCTGCATGGCCTTGCCGATATTGGTATTAGGCATAAGGACAATAAATTCATCTCCGCCAAGACGGGCGGCAATATCCATGGGACGTGTCGTGCTACGCAGAAACTGCCCGACAGTTCTAAGAGCCTCATCTCCCGCCAGATGACCAAAGCGGTCATTGATATCCTTGAAGTAATCAAGATCAATCATAATCAGTAGCCCGCCTTCATTTTCTCCGCGGTTCGTGCGGTCAAGCTCACCCTCAAAAGAACGGTAAAAGCCGCGGCGGTTTGTCAATCCTGTCAGCTCATCAACGGTAAGAATTTCCTGCAAAGCCTGAATACGCGCTTCTTTTTCCGCAAGGTCGCGCTCTGCCTGCTGTAGCATCTTGTATGCCGTTTTCAAAAGAGCCGTTTTACTGGCTGGCTCCCTGTCAGCCTTCATGGCAACCGCTTTTTGGCTGCGCGGCGTATCATCGGGCTTAGTGTTTGTGTTTATATTGGCAATCTCGGTGTTTCGTAATGGCTCTGGCTGGTCTTGTTTTATCACACCAAAAGCCTCGCGTTTTTGGGCAAGGAAACGTTTGGAAGACAGCACTTTTTTAGCCAAACTGTCTTTTCTTGAAACGTAGGAATTGTGAACAATCTTAGAGGTCATATTTAAACTATCCTTCATTACTCGTCTTAACCTCTATATGCCAGAACTGTGCCAAGTGCTTTTGTATATAAACAACAGTAGTTTATATAAAAAATCTCATGCTTTTATGGGGCGTTAAGGCAGCAAAAATATGCACCCAGAACAATCTTCCCAGGGTCACAGGGCAAGCTTTGCCGCCCCCCTTGCTCGAGAATGTCTGTGAAATCATGCCTGAATCTTCTATTTTGGCTTTCAGCACTGCTATCTTTAAGGTAGTCTCTTACCTATGAAAAGTGTTAGGAGAAAAGACAACAAGGTATCTTCCAGTCATAAATGCAGTCTTCACAAAGAAATATGCCACCATAGGCATAATGATGCTGTTAGACGGAAAAAGACCCTTAATGTGAAGACGTTTAGAACTGCGGCGCTAATTTTTGTGCTTGCCTGCGCCTTTGCATCCCAAGCGCATGCTGTCAGCGATCTGATGACGCAGGCCGGTTTTGTTCCCCATAAAGCGCTTTACGAAATAAGGTTGTCTTCTAAAAAAAGCAGTGCAACAGTTTCAAATATTAGTGGTAAAATGCTCTATGAGTGGCATGCGGGTTGTGATGGCTGGGTATCGGCACATCAATTTGACATGCTTTATGATTACATAGAAATTCCTCCTGTTCGCATCACAAGCGATTTTTCTACTTATGAATCCTTTGACAGCAAAACGTTCAACTTTTCTGTTCAACGTAAAAAAGACGGCTATCCATTTGAGGAGATTCGTGGCGTGGCAAGATTGCCACAGGAAGAAGACTCCGGCAAGATTACCTACACATTGCCCGCTGGATTAGAACAGGAATTGCCCGGCTCAGCTCTTTTCCCCACAGCGCATACGCTTGATGTGTTTAATAAAATCAAGGAAGGAAAGCGCTTTTATATAGCGACATTATTTGATGGGAGCGACAGCGAAGGCCCGGTTGAGCTCAATACATTTATTGGTGATGCATTTGAATATGACGTCAAAGAACAACAGGCAATAAAAGCTGCAATGCCTGAAGAAAAGGAGCATATTGATCCCTCGCTCCTCAACACAAAGGCCTGGAATATACGACTGGCATTTTTTCCCGAGCCATCCGACATTATGGCCGATTACGAAATGTCTCTTGTGTTTCATGAAAACAGCGTTATTAGCTCGATGGAAATTGAATATGAAGACTTCTCGGTCGTGCAGGATCTGGTTGCTGTACAGCGCGTTGAGTCTGGCTGTGACGCGGTGCGCGAAAAAAAGAAAAATAGTTGGGAGTAAAGCATTTTTTTTCATCGGCATTAACGTTTTGGCAAGCTTTAGGGGAATAGGATATGCCAGAGGAAAAGAAGCAAGAGTCCCTTTTAAAAACCCATCTTGTTGAATAATACTGTACTGCAATGACAAAAAAAGTTCTGATTGTTGAAGATAACGAGCTTAATATGAAGCTGTTTAATGACCTGCTTGAAGCGCACGGGATAGAAACCGTACAAATCAGGGAAGGAAAAATAGCGTTTGACACAGCTCTAAAGGAAAGACCGGATTTAATCATTATGGATATACAGCTTCCGGAAATTTCAGGGCTGGATGTTACACGCCAGCTAAAAGAACATCCTGAGCTTAAACCCATTCCTGTTATCGCAGTGACAGCTTTTGCCATGAAGGGGGATGAGCAAAAAATCAGGGAAGGCGGGTGTGAGGATTATATTTCCAAACCGATTTCGGTGTCTCGTTTTATTGAGGTTGTAAAAAAACATCTGACAAATTCTGAGAATCCGGCCTCTGAGAAACCACAGGTAGAAGGGGTATAACCATATGTCTGCACGCGTACTTGTCGTTGATGATATTCTTCCAAACGTGAAATTACTGGAGGCCAAGCTGGCCAGTGAATATTATGAGGTTATCACCGCCACGAGCGGCAAGGAAGCGCTGGAAAAAGTACAAAATGAAAACCCGGATATTGTTTTACTGGATGTTATGATGCCGGGTATGGATGGATTTGAAGTCTGCTCACGTATGAAGTCAACCCCTGAAACAGCGCATATTCCCGTTGTTATGGTCACAGCGCTCACCGATATTCAAGACAAAGTGCACGGACTGGAAGTAGGAGCTGACGACTTTCTCAGCAAACCTATAAACGATACAGCGCTTATGGCACGCGTCAGGTCGCTCGTACGTCTCAAGATGGCGCTTGATGAGTGGCGCATACGTGAAAACGCCGCCAATCAGTTCGGTGTTGTCACCGAGAGAACAAATTTAATGGAAGAGCCGGTGGAAGGGGCGCGCATTCTTCTGGTTGAAGACCGGCAATATGATAAAGATAAAATTGTCAACGCATTAGCCGCCGACCTGAACATCGTAATCAGCGCGCCAAATGGTGTAAAAGCAATGGAAATGGTCACGGCACAAGAGTTTGATGTGCTGATGGTCAGTCTAAATCTCAAGGATGAAGATGGTCTTAGATTGTGTTCGCATCTGCGCTCTAATGAACGCACGCGCGCACTGCCCATTATTCTGATTGCCGATGATAAAGATATGGCGCGTGTTGCCCATGGTATGGAAATCGGCGCATATGATTATATTTTGCGCCCCATTGAGAAAACGGAGCTGGTTGCCCGCATGCGCACCCAGATAAGGCGCAAACGCTTTCAGGAACGCTTGCGCTCCAGCTATGAAATAAGCCTGTCTATGGCACTGACAGACAGTTTGACAGGGCTTTATAACCGCCGTTATCTTGAAGTACACCTCGATAAGCTGATCGAAAGCAACGCACAAAGCAAGAAAGCGCTAGCGGTTCTGATCATGGATATTGACTATTTTAAAGCAGTGAATGATACACATGGCCATAATGTAGGCGATGAAGTGCTGAAAATTTTCGCAGAGCGCCTCAAGAACAACACCAGAAGCTTTGATTTGGTAGCCCGCTATGGCGGTGAGGAATTTGTAGTTATCTTGCCTGATGTATCACCTGAACGTGCTTATATGATTGCCGAGCGGCTGCGCAGGTCTATCGGTGATACGCCTGTGCGCTGCTCTATAGAAGAAGGCTCTATCAAGGTTACAACCTCTATTGGCGGTGTAGTTCTGGAAAGCGGCAAGCACAATATTGAAGAGGTTTTAGGCCGCGCTGATAAATGCTTGTATGAGGCCAAGAAAACAGGCCGAAACCGAACAATCTTTGAAGGCAAAGGCCTGATCACAGATGAGGACTACAAGGAAATTGAACGTGTAGTCTATATGCAGGATTTTGCTGATTAAAAATCAGAAAATCAGAGCATCCTATGTCCCTAATCAGGTTTAAACACAGTTGACGGGGCGGGTGCGGCATCCATCATCATTTGTGGCGCGTCAAGCCCAAGCGTTTTAACCGCGTGCGTGCCAAGAGGCATAAAATCAAACTTTTCAGAGGCTTTCGGCATCCATTCACCAAGCGCTTTCATCGTTTGCGCGTGAGGGTGTCCTATAGCGACTACAAATCCGTCTCGCTCTGCAAGCGCCTCAACTTTTGCCAGCTGTTCCCAGACAGCATCGGGATCATGATCCAGAAACACATCCTTGCCAATATAATCAACGCCATGTTCGTGCGCCTTGTCTTTGGCAAGATCCCTGAAATCTTCGCCGGAGGCAGGAGATGGAACCGTCCGCGAATCAAGAAACAATAAACCTCTTGCCCTCATTTGTGTCATAATAGCATCCAGATCTTCAGGATCTTGCATAAGCGCACTGCCCATATGATTGTTCGCTCCGATATGTCCGTGAAGTTGATCCAGCATATGGCTCATAACAAAACCGATTTCGGTCTCACTATAATCAGTCATAAGTGTGTGATCTTCTAATTGAATACCTCTTTCCTTCCAGTTCATTGGCTCCATAGGCATATGAACAATCACATCATGTCCCAAAGATTTGGCCATATCCAGATCATCCTGCTGTGTGCCGTTGGGGAGAAAGGCCAGTGTAATGGGGTGAGAGCCCGCAGCGCCCAGAACTTTAGGGGCTGTGCGGGAGGTAACATCATCAATGACAATAACAATATTGGGTTTGTCTGTATCAGGCGGGGAAGCAACTTTGTTCTTCATCCAAATGTGAGGCGGTTCAGGAGTAACCCGGGTCGCATACTGAAAGGTTTGTGTTAGATCCATTAAAAATCTCCCCGCTATATCCCTTTATATAAAAAAAAGAATAAACACCGCACTATAATTTTACATAAACAAACAAAACAAGTCTAGCAAATAATAAACACAAAAAAGCGCCCTTAAAAACAGGACGCTTCCCAAAATTATATCAAAAAAAGCAGAGCCTAGTTTTTCTTGGAAGGAGGCATCTTTTTCTCAACGAACATAACATGCGCGCCCTTATTTCCTGTTTCGGGGTGCACAGCCCACGGATCATATTTTTTCTTTTTGATTTTATATTCCGCCCGCGTGGAACGCTTCGCATAATAGCGGTAACCTGTTCCTGCTTCGCTCTCAAGGCGTACTTTAACGTATGACGCTTTTGCCATGACTCATAATCTCCTTACTTCGAAGTCGGTTTTATGACGGTTTTAATTGCAAATGTCAAGCAATTGATGCGTCTTTTCTAGGGTTTTTTTCGTCGGCGCTTGGCAGAGGGGGGTCTTGTACCTTTGTGTTTTCCATCGACATATGGTTTTTGCTTGCCTCGCGCTGTGCGCTTTGATTGCCGGGAAGAAGATTTTGGCTTTGCCATACCCGGAATATCCGCTCCGCGCTGCCCCGATGCCAGATCAAAGATACAAGACCCGCTTATACCATCAGCCTCTTTGATTGTAACGCGCAAAGCTGCCCCGAGACGGAAAATGTCACCACTATTGCGCCCGACTAGAGCGTGAGCCGCTTCGTCATAAATAAAGTAATCATGACCTAAGGCGCGCATGGGGATGAGGCCGTCCGCACCGTTCTCATCAAGCGTAACAAAGAGACCAAAACGGGTAACTCCATTAATCGTGCCCGTGAATTCCGCATTGATATGGCTGGAGAGATAACTGGCGGTAAACCGGTCAACCGCAGAGCGTTCTGCCTCCATAGATATGCGCTCTGTCGCAGAGATATGTTCGGCCATTTCCTCGATTCGCGCTTTTTCCTCTGCGCACAGGCTGCCATCTCCAAGCCCATAAGCGCCAATCAAGGCGCGGTGCACCAGTAAATCGGCATAACGCCGGATCGGGGATGTAAAATGAGCATAACGCTCCAGCGCCAGCCCAAAATGCCCGATATTATCAATCGAATATACGGCTTGACTTTGTGTGCGCAAGATCATCTGCGATATGAGATGCGAGTAGGGGAGCTTTGCAGCCTTTTCCAGCACGCTGTTCAGATTCTTTGGCTCAATATTTTGCCCCTTTGGCATGGACAAGCCAAAACTCTCGATAAAGTCGCGCGAGGCTTCAATCTTGTCATAAGCAGGCTTATCATGAATGCGGTAAACACACGGGTAATCTCCGGCTCCTTTTTGGTTCTTGTTTTTATCTTCCAGCGCACTGGCAGATGCCACATTGGCCAAAATCATAAATTCTTCAATGAGTTTATGAGCATCGAGCCGCACGCGCGGCTTGACACCGGTCATAATGCCTTTCTCGTCAATAAGAATCTGGCGCTCGGGCAAATCAAGATCAAGCGCCCCGCGCTTTTGTCGTGCTTTTTCAAGGATATGATAAGCCTCGTAAAGCGGGTCAATCACCGTGTCCATCAAATGGCTGGTTGTCTGATCTCCATGAGCGTCATGTGCGGCTTGCACCTGTTCGTAAGTCAAACGCGCATGGGATTTAATCAAAGCGCGCACAAACTTATAGCGCTGCAAGCGTCCTTCCGCATTTATATAAAGATGCACAGCCAGCGATGCGCGCACCTCACCGGGGCGAAGAGAGCACAAATCATTCGATAAGGCCTCAGGCAGCATCGGCACAACGCGATCTGGAAAATAGGTCGAATTTCCCCGCTTGAAAGCTTCCTTATCCAGCGCAGAGCCATAGCGCACATAATGCGCGACATCGGCAATCGCTACAATCAGGTGATAACTCCCATCATCCAGCCTTTGCGCAAAGACGGCATCATCAAAGTCCCGTGCATCAGCGCCATCAATGGTCACCAGAGGAATGTTGCGTAAATCTTCACGCTTGCCAAGGGCAGTAACCTTCATGCCACGTGTTTCATCAATGACAGCCTGCGGGAAATTTTCGCTCAAACCCGCTTCATGAAGAGCAATTAACGAAATTGTGCGCGCATCACCTTGCTTGCCTAAAACATCAATAATGCGAACCTGCTTGCGTTTTAATCCGCGCGAGGGCATAAGCTCCGCCTTGACAAGATCACCCTCGCCCGCGCCTCTCAAATCACCATTGGCCACATCAAAATCATGTTTTGCGCGTTTGTCTGTCGGCTTGACAATAGCGCCACGCTTTTGCAGCTGCACGATTCCCAGCACATGCCCGCCTTCATAGCGCGATCCCTCGTCAATCAGGCGTATGATACGCGCTTCATAGGCATGCTCACCTGTACGGCTAAGCCGGCATAGCGCGCGGCTTCCTTCGCGAACATTGCGGTAGTTCTTTTGATCCGGAACAATCTCGATTGCAGGAGGCGCGCCGTGTAACGACTCATCCCAATCCAGAGGAAGAGCATAAACATCACCATCATTGCTAATCTTATGCACACGCATAACGCCCACAGGCGCAAGCCCGTCCGGAGCGCTATAAGCCCCGCCGGCCTGTTTGACAATCGAGCTGTCATGAACAAGGCTCTTGAGGATTTGTTTCAAGACAATGCGATTATCCCCGCCTTTTATACCAAAAGCGCGGGCGATCTCACGTTTCGTAAGTGGTTTTGGAGATGTCTTGATAAAATCAAAAACCGTTTCTCTCGTGATTTTATTCATAGCGCTTCTTTAAACTGTATTGATCCGCAGGTAAAGGAAATACTTTAAATTTGACATAAATAAAGGAATTTGCTATTGGGAATAAATCAATTTGGAAGTAGAGCAGGATAATCAAAATAAGAAAAATAAGTGTAGCTATGACAAACAGTAACGGATCAGAACAAGCAAAAACAGACCGTAGATTTGCACCCGTTTTTGCTATTAAAGCAGCCGTATTGTGCAACGACTGTTTTTGACGCAGCATTAAACGCGTTTGGGTCCGGTGATAGAGTATGGGCTAATAAGGGTTTTGTGCTCAGCGGGGCTTTGACAATTGGCTCAGCAGCGGCAGGGGTGCTTGCATACAGGATATCCGGCATAAAAGGAATGCTCTGGAAAGGAGAAAACAAGAACAAAGCCTTGCAGATGGCCCTCCTTCTCCTGATTAGATCAGGCAGGTGATACTACTTAACCCTTAGAAGCAGACTTTTTCTTGGCTGATGTTTTTTTCGAAGCCGCCGCCTTCTTCTTACCTTTTTTTTTCTTTTTCTTGGAGGTTTTGGCCTTCGCGGTTTTTTCTTCCGCTTTTGCAGCCTTTGCAGCTTCTCGCGCAGCGCGTTTTTCCGCAGCCTCTGCGATAACCACAACAGCGCGGTTAATGCCAACACTCATCACATCATCATCTTTGGGCAAGGAAGTAAATTTTCCCTGATGTTTCAAAAACGGCCCAAAACGCCCAATGCCGGCTTGTATCATCTCTCCGGTTTCAGGATGCGTTCCCACATCGCGCGGCAAGGATAAAAGACCCAAAGCCATCTCCAGCGTAACATCTTCAACACCGGTTCCAGCAGGAAGACCCTGACGCTTGGGCTTTGGCAATGCTTTCTTCTTGGGCTTTTTCGGAGATTTTTTCCCTTCTTCTTTTGCTTTTTTCACTTTTTGCGCATGAGCCTTTTCAGCCTCTTTATTGAGCGCCTCTACTTCAGCCACAGCTTCGGGCGCCGGATCAATCTGGACATAAGGCCCGTATGGCCCGCGCCTAAGAGAAATTGTTCGCCCGGTTCCGGGTTCTTCGCCCAGTATTTTTGGCTCATTGGCAAGCGCCGTCGCTTCGGCATCTTCATCATCAGAGACAATTAAAGGACGTGTAAACTTACATTCCGGGTAATTTGAACACCCGACAAAAGCGCCGAACTTGCCTAGCTTCAGCCCCAAGCGGCCTTCCGGCAAATCCTTGTTATCCGCGCAGGCTTTACAGACCCGCCCCGCATCACCATCAGGAAATAAATGGCTGGCAAGCTGTGCATCCAGATGATCGATAACATCGGTAATAGTCAGGTTTTTTGTTTCATCAATAGCAGCCTTGAAGTCAACCCAGAATAACCGCAGCGCCTCTTTCCAGGCCACATGACCAGAGGCAATAGCATCAAGCTCTTCTTCAAGATTGGCTGTAAAATCATAATCAACATACTGGCTGAAAAATTTAGACAAAAAGGTCGTGACCAGCCGCCCGCGACTTTCCGGAATAAAGCGCCGCTTATCCATGCTGACATAATTGCGATCTCTCAAAACCTGCAAAATAGAGGCGTAAGTAGACGGGCGTCCAATACCAAGCTCTTCCATCTTTTTAACCAAAGAGGCTTCACTATAACGCGGCGGCGGTTGCGTGAAATGCTGCTCTGGCACAGTTTTATCAAGCTTCGTAGGATCATGCGCACTCATGGGCGGCAAGCGTCGATCACTCGCGTTGGTATTCTGGCTGTTATCATCATCTTCATCCTCATGATACAGCGTTAGAAAACCATCAAACGCAATAACCGATCCGGTGGCTTTTAAAATAACATCATCCGTGCCATCAGAGATATTCACTCGCATTTGGTCGAGAACCGCGCTTTGCATTTGTGAGGCAACAGTGCGCTTCCATATGAGATCATAAAGCTTCCACATCGGCTCATCGAGTTTACCTCTAAGCGCGGCAGGTGTACGCGTTGGATCGGTAGGGCGGATAGCCTCGTGCGCTTCTTGAGCGTTCTTGGCTTTGGACTTGTATAGGCGCGGGGCATTGGGCAAATAATTTTTGCCGTAATCTGAAGAAATAACCCTCCGGCACGCTGTCACAGCATCCTCGGAAAGGGTCGTGCCATCTGTTCTCATATAGGTAATCAAACCGCCATCTTCATCCACCCCTTCATAAAGATTCTGCGCAAGGCGCATGGTGCGCGAGGCAGAAAGCCCCAGCTTGCGCGAAGCTTCCATTTGCAAAGTGGAGGTGATGAACGGCGCGGGAGGATTTCTGCGCGTTTGTTTCTTCTCGATAGATTGAATGGATAGCGCTTTGCTTTCAATGCGTTTGGCGGCAGCCTGCGCATCTTCCTCATTACCAAGGTCAAATTTATCAAGTTTGTTACCGGCCAGATGCGTGAGGCAGGCCATAAAGGGCGCACCATCCACAGTGCGCAACGCAGCGTCAATCGTCCAGTATTCCTGAGGGGTAAAAGCTTCAATCTCGGTTTCACGCTCACAAATCAAGCGCAGAGCAACAGATTGAACGCGCCCGGCAGAGCGAGAACCTGGCAACTTGCGCCACAAAACAGGAGAAAGGTTAAACCCAACCAGATAATCCAGAGCACGCCGCGCCAGATAAGCATCAATAAGCGGTTGATCCAGCTCCCGCGAATTATCAAAGGCCTTCTTAACAGCGCTTTTTGTGATCTCGTTAAAGGTCACGCGGTGGACATTCTTGCCCTCCAGATCCCCGTCATCCTTGAGCAGCTCATAAATATGCCAGGCAATGGCTTCACCCTCACGATCCGGGTCAGGCGCAAGATAAATCGCATCGGCGCCTTTCAAAGCCTTTTTGATTTCATTCACATTTTTTACAGCGCGATCACCCATCTGCCATTTCATGGCAAAATTGTCATCGGGTAAAACAGACCCGTCTTTATTAACCAGATCCCTGACGTGTCCGTAGGAAGCCAGTACAGCGTAGTCAGACCCAAGATACTTGTTGATTGTTTTTGCTTTGGCTGGTGATTCAACAATGACAAGATTTTTTCCCAAACTAAACCTCTTTCCCGTCTTCTCTATTCATCATATTGTTTTAAAAGCGCTATTTTATTTCCTGCGTGACGCGCTACACGCCCTGCAAGCTCCAGTTCGATCAAGATTAACTGCAACTCGGGAATAGTCAAATGACATGCGCGCACCAATTCGTCAATATGAATCGGTGTAAAAGATAAACAGGCAAGAATATTTTCTGCCTCACTTTCACCTGTTTTTCTCTCGGATTTAGGGTGACTATTTTGCTGCTCTGGCCCTTTATTTTGTTGCGTATCAAAGTCGAATAATGTTGGAGCCTGCCGATGCTCACGCATACCATCACCCAAAAAGTTACTCACAATTTCAAGAACATCATCCGCATCACGCACAAGGACTGCACCTTCACGGATCAGATGGTTAGGCCCTTTTGCGCGCGGATCAAGAGGCGAACCGGGAACGGCCATGACATCGCGCCCCATCTCTCCGGCAAGTCTTGCCGTTATAAGAGAACCAGAGCGCAGACCCGCCTCTACAACGATTGTAGCGCTGGACAATCCGGCAACAATTCTATTGCGCCTTGGGAAAGCCGCTGCAAAAGGTTTTGCCCCAAAAGCACTTTCTGCGATCACAGCACCTTTTTCTGTGATCTCATCATATAATTTTTGATTTTCTTCCGGGTAAACAACATCCACGCCACCGGCCACAACGGCAACTGTTCCGCTGCCAAGAGAGCCTTCATGCGCAGCAGTATCAATACCGCGCGCCAGACCCGATACGATCACTTGTCCACGCTTACCAAGATCACTGGCAAGGTTGCGTGCAAATTTGCGTCCGTTCAATGAGGCGTTACGCGCGCCAACGATAGCAAGTGCAGGGCGGTTCAAAAAATCGGGATTTCCTATAACGCTAAGAACTGGCGGCGCATCATCCAGACTGCTCAGGGCAAGTGAATAAGAAGGGTCTTGCGCTGTCACCAGATGCCCGCCACGTTTCTGAAGCGCTTTATACTCGGCTGCAATTTGTTTTTCACCTGGAGGCGATAAAGGTTTTTTGCGCCCCCCTTTTTTGGAAAGCTCAGGCAGAGCGTAAAGCGCCTCGCGCGCTGATCCGAAGTGCCCTAAGAGTTGGTAAAATGTAATAGGGCCGATATTCTCAGTGCGGATAAGCCTTAGCCAGTCGAGGCGCTCTTGTTCATCTGAATTATAATCGGAATTATGCTTTACAAAGGTTTTCAAATTTCATCCTTAATTATAACGTTTCATCTGCCACGGGTTGCAATCCAGCTCTTGCGTCTGTCTTGTCATTTCTCCGTTGACCAATCTTGTTTTCTTCGCCCGCAAGCAAACGCCTTATGTTGTCTTTGTGACGCAGAAAAATCAGTCCTGCAATAAGGGCGCAAATCCCGGCAGGCAGAGCGCCATATATAAAAAACGTAATAATAGGCGCAATGGCGCAGGCACATAAAGCAGACAGAGAAGAATAGCGCGTACTCACCGCAACAGCCAACCACGTTGCAAGTGCAACAAGGCCGCTATAAGGTACAGCAGCCAGAAAAACGCCAAACATTGTGGCAACGCCTTTTCCTCCTTTGAATTTTAGCCAGATGGGAAAGCAATGTCCCAAAATCGCGCCCAATCCTATAATAAGAGCAATGGGAGGCAAGAGAGAGTATTCTGCGCCACTGTTTTGATAATCAGGAAAGATGCCATAGGCAAATAAAGCAGGCACCCCTCCTTTGCCCATATCACATAACAATGTACTAAAGGCCAGAAATTTGTTGCCGGTTCTCAGGACATTTGTTGTGCCGATATTTCTTGAACCGATTGTACGCAGATCCTGTCCGGTAAAGGCTTTTGTCAAAATTAACCCAAAAGGGACAGAGCCGATTAAATAGGCAATGATAAAAAATATAAAAATGAAGGCGTTCATGCTCCCCCCCAATATCGATGTTTTGTTTAAATCACGCAGCTTTTACCCAAAGCGCGGCTTGCGCGTATAAATCACCCATCAGTTGCCTTAGATGTATTTAGGAAATGCACCGGATGAGCAATAAAGTCCAGTAGATTCTTAAATTGCGGCCAAGATGAATGTGTGGAACTTGAAAAACATACACAATACAATACCGGAAATAAATCCAGGCCCTGCCGGAAGAGACAAGGCATCTAGCTTCGGACTTTGCCCTGTTTTATAGTGCAAAAAGAGTTTAAGGCCAAGGCCGTGTATAACACCTGCCAGCGCGCCAATGGTAATAGCCAGAAAAATATACTCACTCCCTAGCCATATTGCTGCGGCGCCAATAAGCTTGACATCACCCATGCCAAGCGTATCAGTATTATAGATTTTATTGCCAACAGCGCGAATGAAAAGAAAAAGCCCGATACTAGCTCCGGCGGCAATAAGCAGATCAGTAAAAGAAGCGTAGTTAAAACTGCTGATAATGTGAAATGCCAAAGCTGAAAAAAAGAGCTGTGCAACGTAACGATTGGGCAAAAGGCGTGTTCTAAGGTCTATATAAAAAAGCACCGCCATGATAACCAAGGCGTAGGCAAATATAATCAGAAGGAATAAATCTGTCATAATTGGCGTTATATCACATTTTATTTGTTATTAATTATTTGTTATTAAGATTGTCTTATTTCTTTTCTCGATCAAGCCTTCATGCAATGCTTGGGGTTAAATTGAGTATGATTGAGTATGATAACGTTAAGGGCGCAGGGGTTAAACAATGGAGCAAAAAAAAATACTGGTTGTAGAAGATAACAACTTTGTTCGCATGCAAATTTGTCGCTTTCTGGAAGATGAAGGGTTTGAGACCATTGAGTCAACAGACGGACAGCAGGCGCTTGAGGTTATAGCCGACGGCGGGGTTGGAATGGCTGTTGTTGATGTTCGCATGGAGCCGATGAATGGTTTTGAGTTTGTGCGCATCATACGCGGTGAAGGAAATAAAACACCTGTGTTAATAATAACCGGCGATGAGAATGCCGATATTCTTAGTGAAACCTCGCGCCTTGAGATCATGGCCGTTTTAAAAAAACCGGTGCAAAAAGAACGGTTGATTAAATCGGTTTTGCGCATATTGAACGTAGAAAAGTAAAAAATGGAATGTTACTATGAGCGTCGCGTTTGAGTTTCTATAAACCTCTTATGAATGATTCAGAGATAAGTTTTATGCTTCCATTGAGGCGATCTGCCTCGGTTCTTCTTGTGATGTTGTGCGGCGCGCTGATGGTGGCGTGTTCGCCTGTTGACGTGCCTGGGGCGCGGAATCTGTCAATTCCTTCGCCTGTTATGGCGTCGCAGCGCAAGGAAGCGATTAACGAAAAATCCGACAGCGTGATTTACCTTCCTTTGGGAAGTGATGTGCTCGTACCTAAAACGGCTACGGGAACCGGTCTGCCGAGTGAATATATCGGGCCTTTTGAGCTGCGTTCTGAAACGGTAGCCGGAGCCTTGCAGCTTATCCTTGCTGATTATGAAGTTTCAATGGCCTTCGAAAGTGATGAGGTATTTTCACGAACAATAACTGTAGCGAATTTGCGTGGGCCGTTAAATCGTGTCGTAAAAAAAGTCTGCGGACTTGCGGACCTGTATTGCTCCTATGATGATGGTCTTCTGGTCGTAAAGGAGACGCAGACCTTTACAGTGACCGTTCCTCCAGTTGGTGGAGATACTGATATTCTGAGCTCTTTAGCAACAGGTCTTCAGGCGATCACCGGAACATCCCCCATAACTGAGTCATCGACACGTACAATTATCTATGAAGCAACAAACCGCACCGCAGAGCTTGCTGATCGTTACTTTCAGCGTGTACGTGCCAGCACGGCGCTGATTGTTTTTGAGGTGTATATATGGGAAGTATCCTTAGGCGGGGGCAATTCTACCGGGATTGATTGGGAAGGAATAGAGACGCTTGGGAAATACTCATCGGGTTTAAGTATTGCAGGCGGCGTGGGCGCGGATTATACGCCGATCAGTATCGGCTTGCCTAGCACGGGTGGAGTGAGTTTTGGTTCGGATGATGTTTTTGAATTTATCTCCGAGTTTGGTGCTGTAAAAACAATTTCTCAACCCCAAATCACGGTTCTTTCGGGCGCAGAAGCGACTTTAAGGGCTGCTGATACCGTAAATTACGTAGCCTCTTTGACGCGCTCAACTGATAGCGGGGAGACCACAGTCTCCACAGAAACTGATTCGGTAGATTCCGGCTTTACGCTGACAATTTCAAGTAATTGGGATAATGCCACCGTCTATAGTGCAATTGAAATCACCCTTGAGGAATTCAGGGGTTTTAAGGATTTTGATGCTGATGGAACCGTTTTACAGCTTCCAGAAACAACAGAGCGCGAGCTCTCCACGCAGGTGCGCATCCGTCCCGGAGATTCTTTGCTAATAGCCGGTCTGGTAAGGGAAAATGATGAGTATGACAGCGATGGTATAGGGTTCGATTCTCCATTTATTCCAACATCAAGAACAGCAACCACATCCAATACGGAACTTGTGTTTCTCTTGAAGCCGCGTGTTATCGTTTACAGCGCGGAGGATGTGAAAGCACAATTATCGCAGGAATAGGTCTATAGCTCTTTTTTGTTTTCCCCAGTTTTTATTTAAAACCCACCTGTTAAGGTAAAAATCCCTTATTTTTCCACAAAATAATGTTATATTGCTAAAGTAGGGCATATTATAATATGTCTTGGCCTGCATTCCGTGTAGGATTAATCTGACTTTTACTGTTCTGTTAAATATTCATAATGATGCATTCGCATAAGTTCTTTTTCTTAATTCTAACGATCCTCACCATAAATTTTTTTATTGGTGCTGGTATCGCAAGCGCACAATATCCCGGGTTTGATGCGCCGTCTTCGCGCTCATCAGGAGGGGCCGCTCTGGGGCTTGTGCCAGTAGAATCATCAATTGATGGCGGGGCGATTCCGGTAGGATCATCGGCGCAAGTCGTAGTTTTGTTTCGCAATGAAGGAGCGCAGGAAGTTGAAACGGGTCTGATTAATCTTTATCCATCTTCTAATATTTCTGCAGAAATTACGTTAAACCAGTGCGCAACAGCCCTGACCTCTGGCGCTGAGTGCGCGATAGCAATCTCGGTGAAGGCCTTGCAAGCTGGTTCCTGGCGCCTTGAGATGCTTATGCGACATTCAGGCCGCACGCGTCTTGTAACCGCAACCGTATCAGGAACAGTAGAAGCGGGAGCTGATTCGTTAAGCCGCTTGTCAAGTGATATTGAAACAATTCCTGAAACTGTCAATTTCGGATCACTAAGCTCAAGCCAGACGATGATTGAGTCCGTTATTTTGCGCAATATAACATCCAATCCGATTGCAATTTCAGATATACGAATGAATGCCGCAGACAGTGCGGGTTATTCTCTTGAAACAGATTGTGAGGGGTTGAAGGCCGGTCAAGCATGTATTGCAACAATAGTCTGGGCGCCAAGGCGCAAAGGTCCCGCAACCGGAGTGCTGGTTATCAAACATGATGGTCCATCGGCCATGGCAAACGTTATGGTTGAAGGGGAATATGATCCTGGCACCGTAGAGGAGGCTGAAGGCTTTCCTGAGGCGGTTCCGGGAAAAGGCCTGCTTGTCTCATCGCAAACTGAATTTGATTTTGGCGATGATATCGCTTCGGCATCAACTATGACTGTTTCTCTGGTTAATATCGGTGATGTTGCTTTAACGCTGGAGGAAATCAAAATATCAGGCTCTGATAATGGTTTGAACCTGTCAAATAGTGGTTGTGCACAAGGTATGGTGTTAGAGCCGATCGAGGCTTGCCCGCTTACGGTAACATGGTCGCCAACGCGTCTAGGCGGAATTGTTGATGATATTCAGATTGCGCATGACGGCGCGCGCGGTGTTCTGATCCTGCCTGTAAGAGGAGAGGCAACATCAACGGTCAGTCAGGATCAAAAAGCAATTGTATTAAACAAATCCACAGGGCGCAACATGCTCGCACAAACCGTTATTTCTGGAGGGGGGGATATAAGCGCCTCGCCCGGCACGACACCGGCGCGAGGGAATACGTCCAAAAGATCAGGCTCATCAGGGGTTAGCGCCTCTGTCATGAATGCGTCAAGTACGCTTGACGGGTTAAAAATAACATCTTTTTCAGCCAACAGAGCCATAGTTAATGGCCCGGGAGGGAGCAGGTTGGTATTTGATGGTGAGCCGATCATGTTAGGCGGAGTGATGTGGGATGTGGATATTCAGCAAAATGGCATTGAGTTTATGAGTGATGAAAACCGTATTTTGTTGCTTTTTGATCGTTCTTTATCATCTGTTAGCCGCACATCAGCAAACACATCGGCATCCTCAACATCAGATGGGAGTTAGGCATAACTCTGAGACAAAACCGCATGATCTGTTATGAAGGAATTGGATTAGGAAAATGAGCGAAGATTTTTCAATGGAAAATTCAGGAGCGCAATCTCCCGCAATAAAAGAGAATGCCCAGGGGATTTCTCGATCCATAGACCCGGATAAAGGCGCTATGGTGAAAGAGGAGCTTTTGGAGCGCCGTCGCAAGAAGGCAAAAGAAGGGCGCGAACGTTATCTTGATATGGTGCAGCGCGAACGTGCCATGATGCTTGAGCTAGGCATAACGCGCTCCACAGAACAGTTATTGGAAGTCGCCGGGGCGGTCACATCATCCGAGCTTGAAGAAGAGGCAATTAAAGACCGCGCAACAGGCGACCAGCTCCGCTCGATTTTACCTGTTCAATCCTGGCTTCCCTTGCGCATCCATCTGATCAGCCTGAAAGATGGTGTGCTGACGATTGCACCATTGCACGACATGCAAGAGCGGCAAATAGAAACCCTGATGTCCACAGCCAGACGGAGCGGCTTTAAAGTTGACAAAGTTAACGTTGAGATATGGGATCGTAAGGAACTGACAGATACGTTAAGAGCCGTTCATGATCTCTCAGCCGACCGGTGCGAAAAGACGCTTTCGCAATGGCTTGGCGATATTGATAATGGCTTGCTTCTAAATCAGTTCCAAAGGGACATGCTTGCCGAAGCCCTTCAAATGCGAGCATCGGACATTCATCTTGTGCAGGATAATAACCCCGAGGCCCCAAACTGGATACAATATCGCATTGATGGTGATTTGATGCCCATGCATTTGTTGCCCGGCGATGCTATGGCGCGTCTCACGACATTGTTAAAGCGCGATGCGGGGCTAAACTTTGGAGACAGAGTTACCCCTAAAGATGGTCGTTTCGGTTTCCAGTGGCAGGGGCGCTCAATTGATGTTCGTGTGGCCGCCGGCCCGCAGGCGCAGGAGGGAGAAAAGCTAACGTTACGCCTGTTAGACCGCGCCGCTCTTAAAGGATTTGATGATCTTTTTCGCCGTCACCAGACAGTTGCTGATTTTCTGGCGCGGCTCCTTTCACCGGAAATTAAAGGTGGCGGGGGAATTATCCTGCTCTCTGGGCCGACAGGATCGGGTAAAACTACGACACTATATGCATGTGTGCAGCAAATAGACAGACGCCGCAAGCATGTACTCACCATTGAAGATCCAATTGAATACGAGTTACGTTATGCGACGCAGTGGCAAGTCAGGCACGGTATGGCCGGAGGAGAATTTGCAGATCTTATTCGTGCAGCCATGCGTCATGACCCTGATTACATCGTCATTGGGGAGATGCGTGATTCTGACACAGTCGAGACATCACTGCGCGCCGCAGAGTCAGGACACACGGTGATTTCTACAGTGCACGCAGATACAGCCCTGCAAACCTTTGAAAGGTTACGATCCTTGATTCCGCCAACACGCGAACGTGCCTCGACTTATACTTTGGCGCAGCAAGTTGGTGCTATTTTGAATCAACGTCTGGTACGCACACTGTGCCAGGGATGCGCACACAAATCTCTGGCTCAGGACGTTCTAAGCCATTCAGTGTTGGAAAATCTTGATATCGAACCAAAACAAGAGGTGCGCACACATAATTCAAGCGGATGTGATCTATGCAGCCGTACAGGAATTTCAGGGCGGACGCTCCTGCTTGATGCCCTGCTCGTGACAATACACCCCTCGCAACGTAATGAGGTATATGAAGCGCTCATGACAAATGTGAACAACGTATTAAATGTTGAGGGAATTTATGTACACACGCGTAAAGACGGCCTGCGGGATTTGATGATCTCTGGATTGGTGGATCCGCTTGCAGCGCTCGTATATCTCGAAGAGTAGGGCATATGACTATGTGGTGTAAAGGTTAGGTAGTACTGTATGCAACAGTGGCTTGTAGAAATAGCATACGAAACAAGAAGCGGTGCAAAGAAAGCAACCGAAGCTCTTTTCCTGCCTACAACTGAGGATGTAAGAGCCGCTGTAACAAAAAAAGGCGGCTATGTCCTGAAAATTCGCCCATATACACGCTCTCCCCTAGAGCGCTTGCTTGCCAAATCGGCATGGTGGCAGGTTAAGCTTCTGCGCGGCATCCAGTTTAGAACACAAACCGCATCGCCCGGTGTGGCACTTTGGAAAATTATTCAAGCCGAGGATAATCCGCGCAGGCAAAATATTCTTGCTCCCGCGCGTGAAGCATTAACCCGTGGTTTAGGAGTTATTGAAGCACTTAAAGCGCTTAATATTTTTGATCACGGCACGCTGGCTATTCTGGCCGGATCAGAGCAGGCAAATAAACTCAGTGAAGGCATTCCTCATGCTATTCAGTCAATAACGGAAAAAAAGAAGAACGCACGTGCTGTTGTGGGGACACTTGCATGGCTGGGTTTTGATGTATTTTCGATTGTGACGTCCTTGTGGGCAGGAAAGGACATGGTTCTTGGCTGGTTCAGGGATAACAAGCCTGAAGGGGTTGAGGAAAGAAAAAACTTTGAGTACGTGGTGAACAATCTGGAACTAATATGGGATGTTCTTATCTGGACGGCTGTTGCTTTTGGAATCATTTTAGCGTGGTGTATTTTTTCATTTTGGATCAATCGCGGTAAGAAAGATTGGTTGACAGCAAAGCTGGTTCGTAAAATACCCTTAATTGGATCTTACCTGAGAGATTTGGCCTTTGCAGACTCTATGATGGCTGCAGCGCGCATGATAAGAGGGCGCGTACAGATTGATGTGGCTATGAAACAGTCGGAAGAAGCCTCTAGTGCTCCTGAGGTGGCGCGTTACTGGCGTGAGGCCGCGCGTAATCTTGATCGGGGAATAAGCCTTGGTGTCGCGATGGATCGTCCTCCGCTAAGACGCAGCGAACGCCTTGAGCTTGCAGGGTTGTCCGACCTTGGGCAAGTTGCTACAATCATGGAGTCAATTGCCGAGATGCGCGCAGATTCTGCAAGAACCAGACACAAATTTATCGTATGGATCGCATTTGCGTTGACTGGGGTCTTCCTTATGGTGGCCTTCGGTAGCGCAATTTATGCGCTGACGGTTATGAATATGAGCATGGATTCCATGATGGGTGGCTTGATGCAAGGAGCAATGTAAAAAGAGATGACAGATATGGAAGACAAGAGCTTCGCTCAAGATAGGCAAGATCACGATCTTTTTGTACAAAAAGGATTGCCCCCGCAGGCACAAGAACCCGCCCAAGCCGGTTCTGTTTCGCCTGATGAAGACCGGAAAAATGGGAATCTGACAAAAACAAAAGAAAGTAATGAACAGGTAAGATCACAAAAAGTGAAGCCCGGAATTGCAGATGCTCTTGCCGGAGAGGCGAAGGATTTCAACGCGAATCTGACCCCCTATTTGCCAAGCGAGCTGATAGGGGGTTCAATCCCTCATGTTCCGGGCACAGAAGATGAAGCGGTATGGAACGCTGCCGCGCAGGCTTGTGGCACGGAGCGTGTGCACTACGTCTACACAGTTGAAGATGGGCGTATCTGGTATCTGGCAACACCGTCATCGACAATGGCATCAAATCCTGATAGCTGGTGCCCTTTGGCCGCAGCATTGCCGGGCAACAGCGAGCACTGGGACAAGGAAACCGTTTACCTTTACGAGCAAGAAGGTATGGCCAGCGCTCTGCGCTGGGATCAGGAAACAGGGCGCATGCAGGTGTTCCTTGGAGCTACGCGTACGATTTTACCGCGCATGCAAAGCATGGACGCCAATTTTGTAACAATTAATCCCAATAAAGCAAACATTGTAAGATGGCATAATAGAATGCTGCATACTGAAAAATTGTCACGGGCAATGGTACGTATGCTAATTTTATTAGGTTTGGGTGTGAACGCCATTGCGGCCACTATTCTTCTTATAAGTGTGATATCCATCGCTTTTGTTCACAGCGATCTAAGAACAATCAAGCAGGAAACCGATGAAGCCGCGTACAAGCTTATAGAAAACGCAGCCGAAGTGATGCAAAGTGATACAATCAGGCATATGGTGCGCATTCAAAATTTGCTTGATAGCCTGGCACAGGCTAATGGTTATCTGGTCAGCTATGAGGTCAGGGGTGGAAAAAATATAGAATGGAACGCTCTTGTTCCAACGGGATTGGCAGATCAGGCGCGCACCGAGACAACTTATACGGAAATAGTTGGTGCTAGTATCAGGCGACATGTACCAAAAGTGGAGAGAGAAGACGAAAACAACGTACGTCTTATTGGAAAAAGATAGATTAAACAATGTGAGTATACGGTAAAAGCTGATGGACATAAAAAATATTGATTTTACAAGCATTAAGAAGTTGAATTACAAGACTCTTGTAAAATACGCAAATATAAGATCGTTTGACAACCTTGAGGTTTTTTTAGAAAAAATACCTCAAAATACCAGCAATACAACTCTGATAATGGCAGCATGCGTATGGGCATTTGCAGGAGTCCTGGGGCTTTATACGACTGTTAAAATGCAGGAAGTGGCGCAGCTGTCTGTGGAGCTTAAAGAAGCAAGCGCATTACTGCCGGCTGTACCTCGAATTCAGGATAAACCAGTGCGTGCAACGGAGGTCAGAGCCTTTGTAGACGAGCTACAGAAAACCTACAAAGGTCTTGAAATAAAAGTAAATTCCTCTAATATCAACGTGTCGGCTAAGTCGACATCTATGTTTGGTCAATTTCGTGAGGCTATCGGTCATGTGCAAAACGGTGGCTTGGGTTGGCGTGTAAACGTAGAAAAACTGTGCGTAGGCAAGGAGTGTAAACCTAATCCTCTCACTGCTTCATTAAAAATCAACACTGTATCTGTTGAAAAAGAATGAATATGAACTATAAGGGAAGCGCTCGAAAAGAAAGTAGTGGGAAATGAGTAAATTTCGTTTCACAAACAAGCATAAAATGATCTATGTAAGCGAAAACGGAAATGTTTTATTTCTGATACTTATTGCTGTGGCTTTGTTTGCGGCTCTATCCTATGCGGTGACGTCTTCAACGCGTTCTTCAGGAAATCAGGGAAGTGAAGAAACGCGACTAATTAGCTCTGCACAAATCACCCAATTTCCAGCCGCTGTTACAAATGCCGTCTTTCGTATGATCATCTCGGGCGTAACAGTTGAGGAAATCAGATTCAATCGCCCTCAGGCAGATGAGTTTGATAATTTACAATCAATAGAATTTGGCGTTTTCCACCCCAGTGGCGGAGGTGTGTCTTATTCTCCTGCACCGGCTGATGTTATGGCTGACGGAGCGCCCGGTGACTGGGTGTTTAATGCCGAAATGGAAGTGCCTGATATTGGTCTTTCAGGAATAGGCGGAAATGAAATTATTGCTTTTCTTGTGGGCTTGCGTAAATCAATTTGTCTTAAGATCAACGAGGAATATGGTCTGGGCGCCGTTGTTCCAGAACTCGAGGGGAGCCATTCAGCTCTTTATACCAAGCGTATGTATAATGATGGCTCAAGTGACTACGAAATCCCGGAAGAAGATGTGCCCGATATTGATGATGGTGCGGGAACATTTGACGGGCAGCCTTTTGGTTGTTTTGAAGATCGTAACACCGGTAAGTACGTCTACTATCATGTGGTCTTAGAGCGTTAGTATTTTATAGATCATTAGGATATTGATCTAAAAAGTCACGCCTGAATGAAAGAGTAAAGATGAGTCTTTTTTACAACAATAAAAACAGGAACCAGTCGGCTCAATCAGCGTTTTCAGAAATAATGCGCGCTGAGCGAGGTAGCGCTCTTGTTTATATTTTGATTGCCATTGCGTTGCTGGCTGCTCTGACTGTGACATTTACCGGATCATCAAGTCAACAGACATCATCTCAAAACAGCTTTCGCATGACAACAGATATAAAAAGCCAGATTGATACAATCCGCTCGGCCATTCAGGAATGCGTCTTGTCCTATCCCAAAGGGGATACAACAATAGACATAAGCTCTTCGGGAACAGATCCCTACGCAAGGCGAAATTTCCCAATAAAACCGAACTCCACGCACTATTCATCTGCAACAATCGGGCCGACAAGTGGCCGGTTGGTCAGCGATATTCGCTGCCCGGGCAATCCCGGAAACGGGGATATAGATCACGCTATGGTTTTTAAAGGATCTTCAGGAAAGTTTTTACCCCCCGCTCCCGAGTTGTTTGAGGACTGGCAATATTATAATGGGATAGACGGGGTGTTTTTCTGGACGCAGACGAATAAAACGGACTCTTTTATAACCGCGGCGCTGCAAAAAATGGATGATCAATTCGGAGAGTGTGAAGCGGATCTTATTGATGCAACAAGCGGAAGCGTTAATCTGGATAGCGATGGCGATACGAAATGCACCAGCGGTTATCGGTGTTTTCGTATTCGCATGACCATAGAAAACACGGCCGTTTATAATGGTGACAGTGATAATGATGAGTCGGATTGCCCTTAGGCATATTTGCGGAAAAGTCCTCCAATATCCCGCTTCACGGCTTCAAATTCTTCCATAATATCTTTAACACATTCAGAGCAATCCGTGTCTGAGTCGCCGTGATCCTGTAAAAATGAGGCCAGATCGCCCAGACGCGGACAGCATGCCGATCGGGCCGCGCCCTTGAGGCTATGCCCAAGTTCACAAAGGGCGTGTCCGTTCCCGCTTTCAAAGGCGGCGCTAATTTCATCAATTAAAGGGGAGGTCATATCGATAAACATAGACATCATCTCCTGCGTTCTCTCATCTAAAACCCCGATATGCTCAAGAAGACAAGCCTGATCAACGGAAGTGGTTCGAATATTATCTTTGGTTGTCTTTGGCGCGTCATTGTCGGAAGGGGTTGAGCGTGAGGAAGTCTGCTCATCAAGCAAATGCCAGCGCACAAGCAATCCGCGAAGCTGTCCCAAAGTAACAGGTTTGAGGAGATACTCATCAAATCCGTGGCGCATATAATTCTCACGCTGCGTAAGCTGTACATCTGCAGTCAGGGCAATAACAGGGAAGTCCGCTTTGACAGAACTTTTGCCATCGCGAATACGCCCAACCAGTTCGAAACCATCCATCCGCGGCATATGTAAATCTGTGATAAGAATATTATACTCCCCGCTTTCCAGAGCATCCATGGCTTCTTCTCCATTGCTGACAAAGCGTGCATCGCTGCCCAGATGCTCAAACTGACGGCGAAAAATATCGCGCACACTATCGGTATCCTCGGCAATTAAAAGTCTGGCATTTTCTTCAATAACGGCTTTATGCTGGCTTGTCGCCGCTTTTACAGCTTCTCCTAGTCCGCGCCTGCTGGCTGGTTTTGTGAGATATGTTGCGCCTAAAGAGTGCAAGCTGTGGACAAGGCCGATATCATCACGCACCGTATACATAATAATTCCGGTGTAGGGGCGCAAAGCCATGATCTCCCGAATAAGATCCAGCCCAAGCCCATCGGGCAGCCCCTGATCTATAACGGCAACATCGAATGGCTGCTGGCGCGCAAACTCAACCCCTTGCGCATATGTACCGCATTGTGCAACGCGCGCCCCCATGGAGCGCAATGATGTGCTGATCTCCTTGGCGCCTTGTGGGTGATCTTCAACAGAGAGCACGGAAATACCCTCCAGATCTGGAAGTTCTACGCGCGCTTCATCAGTGCTCACTTCCTCTGTCGGAATTTCAAACCAGAAGGTAGAGCCTTTTCCTTCTATGCTCTTCACGCCTATTTCCCCCCTCATAAGCTCTACAAGCTTTTTGGATATTGATAATCCCAGACCCGTGCCTCCATATTGTCTGGATGTTGTGTTGTCAGCTTGAGTAAAGGATGAGAAAAGACGTTCGCAGACATCAGGTTTAATTCCGATTCCCGTATCAATAACCTCAAAACGCAGCACAAGACCGCCAGATGAAGGCGTGACATGCTTTGCATGTGTCGTAACGCGCACTCTAACGCTGCCATCATGTGTGAATTTCAAAGCGTTGCCGCATAGATTCATGATAATCTGGCGCAGACGTTTGGGATCACCAAGAACAACAAAAGGAACGCCAGCATCAATATCATCAACAAGCTGAACGTGAACACCGCGCACTTTTACCAGCAGCGCCTCCAAAATACCGCGAACCAGCAAGCGCACCGGAACCTCGTATATATCAAGCTCCATTGCGCCTGCATCCATCTTGGCAACATCAAGAACATCGTCGAGAATTTCCAAAAGGCCACTGGCTGCACTTTGCGCGGTCTGAACCATCGCCGAGATATTCTCATCAGGTTTTTCGGCAGAAATAAGCTCCAGCAATCCATAGATGGTTTGCATAGGAGTACGGATTTCATGACTCATTGTTGCCAGAAAATTGGATTTTTGCTGTGCCAGCTCATCGGCCTGCGCAACAGCCCGTTTTAAAGCCTCAATTGTATCACACGGTTGCTGGTCTTTTTTTGATCTCATGGTTATTAAGAAAGAAATAAAGAGATAAAGAGAAAAAAGGAAAGTCTTGCAAGAGTATCCGGCCATAAGGTATCACATACTTTCGGTGATCCATAGAAGATGAACAATAAGAGGAGAAAAAAATGGGTTATAAAGTCGCGATAGCCGGAGCAACAGGAAATGTTGGCCGCGAGCTTTTGAATATTCTCCATGAACGCAACTTCCCGGTTGATGAAGTGGTGGCTCTGGCCTCAAGCCGTTCAATGGGCAAAGAGGTATATTTTGGTGATAGGCCGATTAAGGTTCAAGACATTGATACATTCGATTTTAAAGGCGTTGATATTGTACTGTCTTCTCCAGGCGCAAAAGTATCTGCCAAATATTCTCCGCTGGCGGCCAAGGCGGGGGCGGTGGTGATCGATAACACCAGCCACTTCCGCATGGATCCTGATGTCCCATTGATCGTGCCAGAGGTCAATCCCGAAGCGATTGCAAAACACACTAAGAAAAACATTATTGCCAATCCGAACTGCTCGACTATCCAGATGGTTGTTGCTCTGAAGCCTTTGCATGACGCAGCAAAAATAAAGCGCGTGGTTGTAAGCACATACCAGTCTGTTTCCGGTTCAGGCAAGGCGGCAATGGATGAGCTGTTTAACCAGACCAAGGGTATTTACATGAATGAAATGCCCACGCCTGCAGTCTATCCAAAGCAAATCGCCTTTAATACGATCCCTCAAATCGATTCATTCATGGATGACGGCATGACAAAAGAAGAGTGGAAAATGGTTGTTGAGACCAGAAAAATACTCGATCCCGCCATACAAGTATGCGCGTCATGTGTGCGCGTTCCTGTCTTTATTGGTCATGCCGAGATGGTTAATGTTGAAATGGAAAAAGAACTGCTCCCCAAAAAGGCAAAAGAGATATGGCGCGCTTTTGATGGCATCACGGTCATAGATCTGGAGCATGAAGATATTTCCTATATCACGCAAAAAGAAGTACAAGGCGAAGATGATGTATATGTCTCCCGCATCCGCAAGGATCCGACAGTGAAAAACGGTCTGAATTTCTGGTGTGTTGCTGATAATTTGCGCAAAGGTGCGGCGCTTAATACAGTGCAAATCGCCGA
The DNA here is from genome assembly GCA_046542355.1 of Alphaproteobacteria bacterium. Classification (GTDB taxonomy): domain Bacteria; phylum Pseudomonadota; class Alphaproteobacteria; order Micavibrionales; family Micavibrionaceae; genus UBA1672. The sequence goes on from JBKHBN010000004.1 coordinate 78,285, forward strand.
GCTGCTCACCAAGAGCTCTTAATCATGCAAAAAATTGATCCCAAGAGCTCTCAATCCATCATCAAGCCACTGAAAAAAAGCATAGTTTACGCCATTTTTGACCGGTCGCTCACGGTGCATTGCAATGTCATGCTGTAACATATCGGCCTTAACGGCTTCACGAGCCTGCGCTTTAATAGCATCGAGATCAGTTTCATCAAGAGCATATTTTTGCATGCGCTCAAGTAAAGCATCCTCGGAAGGATCGAGAACACCATCCTTGTGTGCCATAATGCGGGCAAAGTAAACAAGCTGCCCTTTAAACCGCGGCTCTTCAATATTCTGATAAAGGCTGGCAACGCTTTGCGGCGTCTCAAGGTCGGCATAAAGTGTTTCTTTTTGCTCTGCACTTAAAGGCAGATTTTCCATCATCCCTTCAATATAAGCGCGCTCATCATCATGCAGAGCATTATCCGCATGCGCCATGGCAACCAGACAGCGCAGCATATAAAATTTACTCTTTGATACGGTTTGTTCCATATGATCACATAGCTCCATTTTTATCTGGCATAAGAATTCAAGAAAGGCAATCCTACAGCAATTATAAATAAAACACAGTATGACACCATATATTTATCCACACACATCAGAGCTTATAAAAAGATATTCAGCCTTTCAATGCAAGGCGACAAATCGTAAGATGCCATGGCTGGATATGAAAGCGAAAGACAACACAATTAAAGAGGTTGCTCTATGTCTGATAAATGCCGCAAGGCTCAAAGACCAACATCACCGCATTTGCAGGCCTATCGTTTGCCGTTAACGGCAATTTTATCGATAACCCACCGCATGACAGGAGCCGGTCTTTCTCTTGGGATGATTCTCATTGCGGCCTTCTTGCTTGCTGCGGCCACAGGGGAAGAATATTACAACGCAACAATGAACATTATAACCTCCCCCTTTGGAATAATTATCATGTTTTTGTGGTCTCTCGCGCTATATTTCCATACATTTAACGGTATAAGACATATGATTTGGGATACTGGCAGATTGCTCGAAGCAGACAAAGCAATGCGTTCAAATTACTATGTTATTGCAGCGACCCTAATCACCACATTCGGAACATGGGCGTTCGCATGTCCTGCATTCCCTTGGTAATAAAATGAGGTAAGACCATGTCAGGCACGCAACATAAAGACCCATACGCAGCAGATTTAAAAAAAGCCAAAGGACGCGGCTCTGCGCATGAAGGAACGCATCACTGGATGATGCAAAAGATCACCGCCATAGCCCTGATCCCGCTTATTGTGTGGCTGATTTATTCGATTATCAGCCTTAAAGGGGCAAGTTACGAAGAATTTACATCATGGATGTCCAGCCCGTTTAATGCGGTTTTAAGCATTTTGTTTATCATTACGAGTTTGTATCACGCAGTGCTTGGCAATCAGGTCATCATAGAAGACTACATCGCCTGCGAGTCCTTCAAGACATTTAAACTGATTGGTCAAAAGCTTTTCTTTTTCGCGCTCGGGGTGCTTAGCATTTTTTCAATACTGAAAATTGCTCTTTAGCGTTTGAAAAAAAGAGATCAGGAGCATAAAAACATCATTTCCAAGGAATGAAGGGAAACAATGAAATCCTACGAAATAATAGATCATGAATATGATGTTGTTGTGGTGGGCGCGGGTGGAGCAGGCTTGCGCGCCGGGTTTGGGTGTGCAGAAAAAGGCTTGAGCACGGCCATTCTTTCCAAAGTCTTCCCGACACGCTCTCACACAGTTGCCGCGCAAGGTGGTATTTCCGCTGCGCTGGGCAATATGGGCGAGGATAGCTGGCAGTTCCATATGTATGACACGGTCAAGGGAGCTGATTGGCTCGGTGATCAGGACGCTATCGAATATATGTGCCGCGAAGCAATACCTGCCATAATTGAGCTGGAGCATTACGGCGTTCCTTTCAGCCGCACAGCAGCGGGTAAAATCTATCAACGTGCCTTTGGCGGCATGACAACACATTTTGGAGAGGGCACGGCGCAGCGCACCTGCGCAGCGGCTGACCGTACAGGTCATGCCATTTTGCACACACTTTATACGCAGGCTCTCAAACACAAGGCTCAGTTTTTCATCGAATATTATGCGCTTGATCTGATCATGGATGATCAAGGCGGTTGCGTTGGTGTTATGGCATGGGATCTTGATAGCGGGCATCTGCATCGCTTTCGTTCTCATCAAGTCATTTTAGCAACCGGCGGATATGGGCGCACATATTTTTCCTGCACAAGCGCCCATACCTGCACAGGGGATGGCAATGCCATGGTGCTGCGTGCTGGCCTGCCCTTGCAGGACATGGAGTTTATCCAGTTCCACCCCACTGGCATTTACGGCGCTGGTTGCCTGATCACTGAAGGTGTACGTGGGGAAGGTGGGTACCTGATTAATTCCGAAGGTGAACGCTTTATGGAACGCTACGCCCCCGGCGCTAAGGATCTGGCCAGCCGCGATGTGGTCTCTCGCGCCATGACGATCGAAATTCGTGAAGGGCGCGGCGTGGGGGAGCATAAAGACCATATTTATCTGAATTTGATGCATCTGGAGCCGGAAATCATTCAGGAACGCTTACCCGGAATTGCTGAGAGTGCGCGCATATTCTCCGGCGTTGATGTCACAAAAGATCCGATTCCCGTCTTGCCCACAGCGCACTATAATATGGGAGGCATTCCGACCAATTATAAAACGCAGGTTGTTAATCCAACGCCAAAAGACCCCAATGCCGTTGTGCCTGGTCTGATGGCTATTGGTGAAGCGGCTTGTGTTTCGGTACACGGGGCAAACCGTCTTGGCTCGAATTCGCTTCTTGATCTTGTCGTTTTTGGCCGCGCCGCGGCTATCACAGCGTCTGAAAATGTAACACCGGGAGCGTCTCACAAACCGCTCAAGGAAGAATTAAACGGCGATGCAGCCATTCAAAGGCTTGATGATTACCGCCATGCAAAAGGAAACACATCAACAGCGGCTCTGCGCGAGAAAATGCAGCGCACAATGCAAGAACATGCCGCAGTGTTCCGCACAGGAGAAGTGCTTGAAGAAGGCGTAAACAAGATTGATGAAGCTCTGAAAGAGCGGGCGCAGCTTGGTATAAAGGATCGCTCTATGATTTTCAACACCGATCTTGTTGAGACATTAGAGCTTGATAATCTATTGGCACAAGCCGTTGTGACCATGCATGCAGCAGCCCACCGCGAAGAATCACGCGGCGCGCACGCACGCGAGGATTTCCCCGAGCGCGATGATAAAAAATGGATGAAACACACGGCAATATATCTTGATGATAAGGGGGAAATAAAAATTACATATCGTCCGGTAATAATGGAAACCCTGACCGACGAAATTGAACCCTTCCCTCCAAAGAAAAGGGTGTATTAGAATGCAAATGAAATACCTGATCCTCCTCATGATATTATTTGTTTGTTCTTACGCAGCCACTGTCACGGCGGTAAATGCCAAAGCAGAGGAATTAAAAAAAATTGAGCTCTCCGGCATTATAAAATATACCGCCAGAGCAAAGGATGTGCGATCCTTATGCTATTCCTATGTTTTAGAAAATCCGGAAACAGGAAAGGCGCAGGGCATTGTTGCAGAAATGGAATCTTTCCAGTCGTTTTTGGGAGAACCTGTTTTAGTAACTGGAATGTTCATAGAAAGAAAAAGAGAGTTTGATCAGTATGAACAAAGGCCTGTTTCACAGGGAGATGACATTCTTTGCAAGGTCTTTTATGTAGAAAATATCAAACAAATAAAAGAGCAGTATCCTGCTAAAAAAACGGGAACATCACCACAAAGTAGTGCCCCGAGGAGATAAATCATGGCTGAATTTGTATTACCGAAGAATTCGAAGATCAAAAAGGGTGAGCGCATAGACGCTTCAAAAAGTGCTAAGAATGCAAAGACGTTCAAAATATATCGCTGGGATCCTGATGATTTTGAACAAGGCGGCGAACCTAAAAACCCGCGCATGGCCGAATACACGATTGATCTGGATAAATGCGGGCCGATGGTACTGGACGCATTGATGTACATCAAAGACCATGTTGATAGCGGATTAACATTCCGCCGCTCTTGCCGTGAAGGGATTTGCGGCTCTTGCGCTATGAATATCAATGGCGCCAATACACTGGCCTGCACAAAGGACATTGCCGATATCAAGGGGGATGTTAAAGTCACGCCGCTGCCGCATATGCCGGTGGTTAAGGATCTGGTTCCTGATCTAACCCACGCTTATGCGCAATATGCGTCTATTGAGCCATGGCTCAAATCAGACAGCCCGACACCGACGCGTGAGCGTCTCCAATCGGAAGATAACGCCAAGCTTTTAAACGGAGAAGACGGCCACGGCCCGGCAGCCTGCATTTTGTGCTTTTGCTGCTCAACAGCCTGCCCGTCCTATTGGTGGAATCCAGATAAATTTCTGGGACCATCTGTTTTGCTCAATGCCTATCGCTGGCTCGCCGATAGCCGTGATGATGCAACAGGCGAGCGTCTTGACGATCTGGAAGATCCCTTTAAGCTCTATCGCTGTCATACCATTATGAACTGCACCAGCGCCTGTCCGAAAGACCTCAACCCCGCCAAAGCCATTGCCGAGATTAAAAAGATGATGGTTACGCGAAGGTCATAAAAGGAGCCAGCGAGGGGTTAATGTAGAGTTTGTATGACAATCAGATTTTTATAAAATAAGAGAGAAAAGAAAGGATGAAAATCAAGATAGACAGGCTGATTCTAAGAGAGTTTACTGAAGACGATATAAATGAAGACGATATAAATGATGTGTATGATATATTACGCAAAAAGGGGTTTTCTTTTTACAATCTTAATGGAACGCAAGAAGCGGCAGAAGAATTTGTTAAGGGCGCCTCTAAAAACCCCTGACATATGAGCGCAAATTTGCTATTCTGTCGATAGTCGTAGCGAGGAGGACAGAAGATGCGTGTACTTGGCCAACCGGGATTTTTTGATCTGGATGATTGTTATACGG
>JBKHBN010000054.1:0-7566 GCA_046542355.1 Alphaproteobacteria bacterium
CATCCCTAAAGAATAACAGAAATCTTAAATCCTGAATAGTGTCAACACGCCCTAGGTGGTATCTATTTCAGATATAGGAAAATAATAAATCTACCAACCCATTGAAATAAGTGGCGATCCCGACAGGACTCGAACCTGTAACCTACTGCTTAGAAGGCAGTTGCTCTATCCGGTTGAGCTACGGGACCGTTACAAAGTTTGGTTTTCATCTCTTTTGTGGGATAAAAGATTTCCCCCTTAAAGGTCGATCATAAAGTGCACAAAGCCACTTCTAAAAGCAAGTATTTTTAATGATCCGAATAAAGATCATAGTGAGCAGCAGAAAATTAACCATAGATCATAGCATGGTCAACACCAGAAGGCGCCCGCAAGATTAGGATTGCGATTCTTCCGGGGTATATTTGAAATTATCAGCAAAATTTCTAGGTTTGACCCGGCGCGGGTTCTCTGGAAATACCGTGTAGTTCCACCCGTTCTTTTTTGCATGAAAAATAGCACGTTCGCAGGTTTTGAATTTCAAGCGCAATTGCGCTCGTGTATCCGTTCCACGAGGCCATCCCATAAGAGGATCCGGCTTTCCATCCGGCTCATAATCACATTCTAGAATCCAGACTTTGCGCATAGAAAGACCTGATTGGGTCGCAGTGCGTGCTGGTCGGTAAATTCTGACGTCCATTCTTTTTGCTCTTTCTGCTGTGGTTTGTGTGAACACTGGAGGGATAAGTTTAATGCTAGTAGATCACACTTACCAGCGATAATATTTACGCCCCACCAGCGCAATCCCCCCGCCCAGAAGTACAAATGGAAGAGAGTGATGCAAAAGAATATGCCATATATTATCGCATCCACAGGTCAGGCGCAGAGCCAAATAGCCAATGCCAGCCACACCAATAGTGTTCATAAGCACCATCAGCTTGGGATGTGTGGTATTGCCTCTCATAGAAAAAAGTACAATGGCAATTGCAGGAACGATGCCGAAAATAAGGCTGTCGATCATACATCTTGAATAGTGCATATGCTCCATATACTCTTGTTCAAAGACCATATGCAATACTAGCCATCCGCAGAGAACAGAAAAAAGCGTCAAGGTCGAGCTAATAAGCCAGTTTTGACAGCGCATATCGGGAATGCACATCCAGCTTGAGCAAATAACTCCCCCTAAAGATGTAAGAGTAATCAATAAAAATTCGAACAGATAAGTAGGATCATTTATTTTGATAGCAAGATCGGAACGCATTCCCATATAGTACAGCACCGCCCCCACATAAAATCCAGCAAATAAAAGCCACATAACAACGGCTTTATAGGGATGATCCATACACTTTACAGGCTCCAACCCTTCAACCAGCTCATCGATGAGCTTTTTTGTATTACCCTGTTCTTGTTCCATGTTACCCCAGATACTTATATAAGAACTTATATCCACATTCAGGGGCACTACGCGTCTACCTTAAGCGAATCTTGCAACCGCTTGGCTGCTCTATGCGCAGATACTTTAACAGCAGAAACACTCATTTTCATTTCTCTGGCAACTTCAGCCGCACTATACCCTTCTATTCGCATACGTTTGAATACATTCCTTTGCTTGGCTGGCAGTGACGCGAGAGCCCCGTCCATATCTTTTAATTCGCCAATATGCGGGTTGTCGGTTACATGGTGTTCGAAAATATCTGCAACATCTTGCGAGGCACGATTGACTTCGCGGGCCTTATAGTGCTTACGCAGGAAATCGGCCTTACGAAAGTGGATAATTGAACTCAGCCATGGCTTGAACGGACGATCCGGGCTGTAAGATGAAAAAGACTTGTGTACAGAAATCAACACATCCTGCACGACCTCCTCCACCCAGTCCGGATTTGCTAATCCGCAAATGAGCCGTTTTTTGGTATAAACAGCCACTTTATTCAAAAGTTTGGTATACGCTCGCCTGTTTCCTGTTTGTGAACGCTGCGCCAGTTCTTCCCAGGACAGGTCCTCGTCTGGTCCGTTTTGATCGGCACCGCGCAATTGATCTTGTTTATGCATTTTTTTCTCACAATAAACCATAATGACTAAATACTGACTTGAACTGCTAGAGCTAAATAATACCATTTAGATCCTCTTTTTAATAGAGTCAATTTGCTTGCGCGGGCAGAAAAATTAAAAAAAGGGTATAATAAAAGCTATAAGAAGGAATTTATGCCTGTGTATAAGCGGTATAATAAGTAAAAGAGTATGTCAGATGTACTGGGGTGAAAATAAAAAGTAAAAGATTGAGAGTTTAATCCGATAAAATTCCCTTTTGCAATATTATTATGTTAGAATTATGTGAATAAGATATTTTTGATGTTGGCTGAGTGGTGACGAGATGAGTGAAGAAAGGTTAGAAAAAGACGATATCATTAGGATTAAACGATTTTTATCTGATCTTGGGTATTATGAAGGCGAGATAACCGGCAGACAAGACTCAGGGCTTGATCTGGCTGTGCTTCGATTCCAGAGAGAGCACGACATGGTAGCAAATACCATAATCGATGAAGAATTCCTGAGAAAATTGGAAGGCGCTCACAGATGGTATCAGCCGGAAGCACAGAAAGCATCGCCATTTGCTATATCTTTACCTTTAACCAAAGACGGGATTATTAGCATTCAGCAGCAACTCTCTGTCCTTGGGTATTATAAAGGCAGAATTGATGGAAGAGATGACGCGGATGTTGCGCGAGCAGTATATGCGTTCCAAGATGACCATAATTTGCGAGCACATGGTATAGTAGATAGAGATTTCCTGGATTATCTCGACAATTCTTTTAAAGGGTGGCGTCTAAGGAATCCCGATGCTGAACTTCCCTCTCCTGTTCATGGAACAGTGCAGTTAGAGGAAAGATCAGTCCCAGCTCCCTCTTCCGATTCTCATGAAAGTGAAACAACTCTAGTCACAAGAACCTTTACTGCGCCGCCAATGATGGAGACAGAACCTCGTGATCCCCCTGAGGTAGCGCTCCCTGAGGTTAATGACGACATGAATGTAAAGGGTATCAAGCGGCGCCTTACCAATTTGAAGGCGTATTTGGGACCACTTAATAATGTTGCAGATCAGCAGTACGAGGATGCCGTCGCTGAATTTCAGATAAGACAAAATTTTTTTCCAAACGGCAAGATGAGCCCTGAGCTACTCAAAGTTCTAGTCAAAGAGCACGCTGAATTAGGCTTAACACCGGGGCAAGTGCTGGCCAATAACGGTCTTACGCCAACAGATGATCCGGCCAGAGACGCCCTTAGAGCACAGCTTTTTATCCATGCCGGCGTTATAGAAGATCCTGACAACCGTGGTTTTGATGTGGATCGTTATATCGGAGAAGGCAACGCGTGGTGCGCCGGTTTCCTGAGCTATAATTTTGAACAAATTATTCAAGAAGCCGGAGCTGACTCCAACTCAAACCCGTTGAGAGGGCTTGGCTCAAACAGAGATTTTAAGAACAAAGCCCAGAGTATTGGTGTTTTGCATAAAGGAAGTGATCCGGAAGATCCTTATATTGTAAAGCCCGGCGATGTTATACTCCAACTTTATGAATATGGCCCAGATGGTATTAATCAGGGACGCCCAACGCCACAACGGTATTCAGGACACACTATTACGGTTCTTGAAATTGATGAAGACAGAGGAATTGTCTACACAATTGGCGGCAATCACCATGACCGCGTTGCGATAAGAGCCAATCCTTACGATATGATATTAAATGAAGACGGGTCTTTAAGGGATTATTCAGGAGAAGTCGAGAACTGGGCTGATGCTTATGTAATGGATATGGGGAAGGTCGCAGAAATCTCTGGCTTAAGAGAGGCGCTTGAAAACAACCCCGAGATAACCTTAACCGCTCCTGCAGCGCCTGCAGAAAACTACAAAGACTACGCAAGACTCTTTCATCCAACAGCGCGGTATCTTTTGGGTTATGCCGCAAGCGGGTTTCCAAGCGACACCCCCGATATAACGCCGGATGTAACACGGGCGCTATACAGGCTCCCTTTTGATGATGAAACGGGCTATCCTATAGAGAACGTCACCCCGCCAATTCTTATAGCGAATTATAATGCCTATGTTGCAGATAACAGAGAAGGTCTGGTTCGAAGTACTGTGGTGAGGGGTTTTAGAGATCGTCTTCTTACGCTCGCTGAGATTAGAGATATGAGCCGGGATCCCAGCATAGGACATTTTGATGAAAGACGTGACGCACCGCGTATGCTCGACGGTCATTTTAGGGCGCGAGGGACTGAAGATGCGCTGCAATCGGAAGTGCAAAGGCAAATGAATGCAGCTGCCGCTGCGGATCATGACCCTGGCGCCCAGATGCGCCGTGCAATGCAGGAAATGGGAATAGAAGATCATGGCGTTGCAGCAGGCGTTCTTGGCTCAGACGTTAATCTCAATGTGCAAGATTTGCAAGGCCTGCAACATAGCCCCTAGTATATATCCCGAACAATCTGCGCCATAATTCTGCAGAACATGAATATACCGCGGAAATTGATCTTTGGAGACAATCGCCGCGGCATTAAGGGATTTATAAGGTTTTATTCGAGACAGCCTCGCCTAAGCGGCTTTTACACTATCAAGAAACTTGCGAACCTCAACTTTAAGATTCTGAGCCTTTTCTGTGAGTGTTTCCGCAGATGATCTCAGTTGCGCGGTAGAAGCAGAGCTCTCATTGGCAGCTTGTTGAATACCAACTACGTTTCTTGTAACATCCTCTGTTCCCTGAGCGGCTTCTTGAACATTGCGGCTGATCTCGGTTGATGAAGCGTTTTGCTCTTCAACAGCGCCAGCAACACTGGTTGTTTTGCTGTCAACATCAGTGATTTGTTCAAGAATCCGATTAACAGTCTTAATCGTTCCGGCTGCACTTTCCTTGATATGGCCAATTTTCTGGGCAATCTCATCTGTCATCTGATGCGTCTGCCCGGCCAGTGTTTTGACCTCGCTGGCAACAACCGCAAACCCTTTTCCGGCATCACCGGCCCGCGCAGCCTCAATGGTTGCATTAAGCGCCAGAAGGTTGGTCTGCTCGGCAACATCGTTAATGGCCTGTATAACAGAGTCAATCTCACCGACTGCCTGCTGAAGCTCATCAAGATGCTTTTGTGAATCATTGGCCGCCTCTGCACAGGCTTTGGCACTATTGGCTGTATCAGAGACATTCTGCGAGATCTCCCGGATAGACGCCGCCATCTCTTCAGCAGCCGAAGCCACCATTTGCACATTGGCAGACGCTTCCTCAGCCGCTGAAGCCACGCTTGTACTTTGCGCTGTTGTCTCTTCCATCGCAGAAGAAAGCTGAGCCGACATTGATAAAAGCTCGTTTGCGGATTGATCAAGAATATCAGTGACATCCCCGATCATAAGCTCAAACGAATCAATCAAAGCGTTAATTGTCTCAGCACGCTTGAGTTTTTTCTGATCCTCTTCAGCCTGCTGCGCAGCCAGCTCCTCTGCCTTGATCATATTATCTTTAAAGACAAAGACCGCTTTTGCCATCTCGCCGATTTCATTGGTCAGATCTTGCGCAGGGATATCAACGGACTTGTTACCACCGGCAAGCTCTGTCATAGCATTGGTCATTGACTTGATGGGCGTTGCAATGCCGCAGGCAATATAACAGGCAGCAGCCATACCGAAGATAATACTGATAACCGAAGCAACAATCATGGTCATTGTCGCATTCTTGATACCGGCAGCAGCGGCAGGCCCTAAAGTGTCCTGTCTTTCTTTAATAGCCAGTTTCATATCTTCTATTTTATCTGCGATCCGCGGACCAATTGTATCAAGACGGCTCGTTATAATGTTGTTCCGCTCTTGAATCGTTTTATAGACATTTTCAAAAGTTTCTCTGTAGTCCTTGATATCAGCCACAACCTTCTGCGCCAGTTGGCGTCTTTGCGGATTTTGCAATTCAGCCATCAAGGATTGAAATCCCTTCTCCGAGCTTGCCAGCTCCTGCATGCTTCTCTCATATGAAGCCTGATCATTAGAAATAAGAAACTTGGTCACATACAAACGTGCCAAAAGGAGCTCTCTCAGGTTTTGACCGGCCACATAAGCAGCGCGCGCGTCATCATCTTCATAAGCGCTTCTCATAATGCTTGTAAGGTTGCGCTCCATTCTTGGCCCGATAACATCAAGATGCTCCAGCACCAGTTCATTACGCTTATGCTGCTTTAGAACAGCAGCTTCAAAATGGCTCACATAAGATTTCATTTCCTCGCCAATAGAATCGATAGCAGCGATCTGCTGTTCATCTGGAACATAATCATGCATCTTATAAATATGCTCCTGAGTGGCTTTTGCACGCTCATGAACCGCGCTGATCGTGTCATCATTTGCACTGATAACAAAGTTTTTAACTTGCATGCGTGTCTCAAGAAGATTGGCCTGTACGCGGCCTGCCTGAGTTGTCTGTAGCGCCAGTTGCCTGTAGTCTGTAAAATAATTACCTGATTTGTTCAAGCTAAAATAGGCAACAGAGGCAATTATAAGAAGCAGTGCCAAGACTATTCCGAAACCGGAAAATGTCTTTGTAATAATAGTCAAATTCTCAAAAGCTTTCATTTCTTAATCTCCACAATACAAATAGAAAACCAAACACACACGCCAAACGGAAAACGCTCTAAACGCTCGCCATAAAACTGATATGAATAAAAAACAAGAGTTAAAAATACATACATTAGTAGTATATAAAATACAGTGTAATTATATAGAGGTTGTATATGATGTATATTAAAAACCAATAAGACGGAGAGAATTCTGTGAACTTTTTGTTATATAATAATTGTTTAAATCTAATATACTGCCTTAAGGCATTAGAAAAGAACCATTTTCAAAACCATATTAGATAATGCGCATCATTAAAGGAAATGCACTCGTATGCTGCAGAGCATTAAATAAACCGATAACACACAAAAATCTGACAAATAACGGCTCGTGCAGCCTGCATAACAAAGAAAGAGAGTTGATTTAAAATATATTTTTTTTGCAAAAGAGATAGTTTTGCGCTGTATGGGCGTGGAGGATAAGTGATACTCAAGCTACTGCAACTTTAGACATTGCCCTCAATGTCTCTTAGGCTTGAGCTTCATCAAGTTCTTTTTGAGTGTAAAGATGAGTGTGCCATTCAGTCCCGCAAGGTGTCAGGGGCTTTCCGGCGATAATATCACTCAAAATTGCGCTTAAAAGCTCCAGTGAAGCGATAGCGGCTTTATGTTTGAGGTTTTCAACAGTTTCCCCTAAAACAAGCGCCTCACCCGAGGACAGTTTTGACACTCGTGAAAAAAACAGCGACACACAAAGATCTCCCCCTTATATGTGTGCAATCTTAAAACCCCTTCCGCAACCTCCCCCATATAAAAAGCGGAAGGGGTGGTTTTTTCAATCTTTTCGCATTTTCATTTTGAATTTTTTTATAATCAACCACTTTCCTAGGTAACCATACAGGTAGCCACGGCGTTTTTTTATGTTTTTCGGAGATTTAAATGGGAGCTAAGTCATTGTGACCTTATTGAGACATAGGTAACACTTTATACCGGAGGCATGGGTAACAC
>JBKHBN010000020.1:0-32192 GCA_046542355.1 Alphaproteobacteria bacterium
TAAAACAAAACATTTCCAGATTGATCCCGTCTCATAGCAATCACCTTACCTGCTTTCACCCCTAAAGAATAGACATCACCTCTTGCTTTACCCCCAAATTTAGCATTAAATAATGCTATCTAATGCCTTGATACCAAAACGGCATACCCGAAAAATATTTGTAATAAAACAAGAGCAAAGCCTTATGAGTGCCAAAAAAGAAGAATCTCACGAGAAAATCACAGTCCCCCCGGGTACTGAAGTTGTAGCGTGCGATGGCGGGCATGGCGCGCTGGGGCACCCTAAAACATGGTATCATTTTTCTGGTAAAAACATCACTGCATGTCATTACTGCAGCCGTCTGTTTGTGAAATCTTCTTGAAAAACATCATTAATCTGCGTTATGGTTCCAATTGCACCAATTGCGATGCTGCCGTAGCGGGTCGCAAGGAAAAACAAAAGATATTCTCGCTCATAATATAGAGGAGTTTAAGTACAATGACACGTTTATCATTATTTGACAGCCCGCTATTTTTGGGCTTTGACGACTTCGAAAAAACCATAGACCGCATGCGTAAAAATGGCGCAGAAGGCTACCCTCCATACAATATTGAACAAATCGGAGAATACGGGCTACGCATTACGCTCGCTGTAGCCGGATTTTCAATGGACGATCTGGATGTTGAAATAGAGCAAAACCAGCTCACAATCCGCGGCAAACAAAAGGACGACAAAGAACGCATATACCTGCATCGCGGCATCGCCTCACGGCAGTTTCAGCGCTCTTTCATACTGGCCGATGGCATCGAGGTCTCCGGGGCAGACCTTGATAACGGATTGCTACACATAAATCTTGAACGCATTATCCCGGAATCCACAGCCCTGAAAATAAAAATAAACCAAAAAAGCAAGAAAAAAGAAGGGCTTAAAGCCATAGATGTCGATAGCGCCGATTAAATATGTAAAAAAGTTTTTTGACAAACGCGTTATTTTTGTGTTTTATAGTGACTACTAAACGTGGTAAAGGAACCGTAGAAATGAGAGACAATAAAATGCTACATGAAAATGATAAAGCACGTAATGTTATAAAAGCATTTTCTACCAATGACTTCAGAAGCTTTGGTCTTCAGCAAATCGCTTACATCCGCCCAGTGAAAACAGCAGGAACATCATATTACCAGATATGCAGCGCTGATGGTGAAGAATTAATGAACGTTGAGAGTTTAGCCTTGGCAAAGGTCATCACCCGCCAGCAAAATCTTGAGCCGCTTGTCGTTCAATAAAAAACTCTCAATAGAAATAAGCCAAAAACAAAACCCGCGCATAATCACACTGCGCGGGCATCATAAACATATAACTTTAACACAAAAGCGCCTCTAAGCCGCAATCATCCACTCTTGTGTTGGCATAAACAAAACCTTCATATCATCCACGCCGCGCGCATCACGCAGCGCCTTCAAAAGATCAGGGGAGCGGAACAAACGCGCCACTGCTGACAAACGCTGCAAATGGGAGGGTACATTATTGCCCGGCGACACAAGCCCGACAAAGACATCCACGGCTTTATTATCCAAAGCCTCCATGGCAATGCCTCTCTCAAAGGTAATTAAAGCACTAAGCGGTTTTTTGACAAAACGCGATGTCACATCAAAAATTGCTACACCCTTTTCTGCACTAATACCGTTATCCTCAAAGCGTTTATAACAGACATCACGCATCACGCCCTTATCCAGGGCACATAAAGGCGCTAAATCACGAACAAAACGCTCCAACACACAATCTTTGCTATGAACATGAAGACGATTCAACAAAAGATCAAAATTGACATATCGTGTGACTCCCACAGATCACTACTCCCTCTTTCTAACATTCCCTGACACGGGGTTTACATGATTTACCGGCACATTACCAGCAAAATGTACCCTGCAACGCACAAACATAAAAAGTTAAAAATCAGACACTTAATTGAGAAGGCATTACTTCCGATTAAAAACAAACTCCCCCCGGAAAAAAATTTTCTGTAAATCCAATCTCACAACAAGCAGTCTTAAATCAGCTCCCTGATAACAGTCAGGCCAAAAATACACTCTGAATAAAAGCCCTACAAGCAATTAAACTACTCTCGCAAACAAGTACAACGCTGATAGAAATGACGCATTCTAACAGCTATATGAACTTGATACAAGACAAAGATTGTACTTTATTTTACAGTCTATTCTTCTGGTTCAATCCAGCCAACATTACCGTCACGGCGCACATAAACCATGCTCAGCCTGTTATTACTGGCATTCCTGAATAGCAAGGCATTGCGCCCTGATAACTCCATACGCATTACCGCATCAGCAACGCTAATTTTGAGAATGTCCGTTTGAATCTCCGCAATAATAGTCGGATCTTTGGCCTCCAGCTCTTCCTCATCAGAGCCTTCCAAAGCTTCTTGAATAAGCGTATAGGCTTTCGCCTTCATCATCTCCGCCTCGGGAGTCTTCTCGGCTCGGCTTTTATGATCGCGCAAACGCTCCTTATAACGGCGCAAACGCTTGGAGGCCTTTTCATAAGCGCTATCATAAGCCACATAAGGATCTTCTCCGGCGGCTTCGGTCACAACCTCAATATTTTTCCCGACATTAAAACTGATAATAGCCTTAAACTTCTCCGAGCCCCGTCCCTTTTTTGAAAAGGTCACCGTCGCCTCGGTGGCATTATTAAAATATTTATGATCCATTTCGCTCAGCTTGTCTTTCACATGCTGTGTAAGAGCCTCGCCAACATCCATCTGTTTGCCTTGAACGATCATTTCCATTGTTTTAGATCCTTTTTGTTAATTAACTCAGCTTTAATGCTATATCTTTTTTAAATCACACCATACACGCTTATCGCAAGACACAATCGAATCTAAATCAAATTCTTTTTTTGTTTCCTGCGCTGCACGGAAGAGCCAATATGCATGGCTTCGCGATACTTGGCAACCGTTCTTCTGGCAATATCAATACCTTCAGCACGTAAAACCTCAACGATTTTATCGTCAGACAAAACTTTCTTTGGATTTTCTACATCAATAAGCCCCTTGATCCGCGCCTTTATGGCCTGCGCAGAATGAACCACTCCGCTATTGGAAACAAGCCCTGTTGTAAAGAAAAATTTCAGCTCAAAAATACCACGCGGCGTGCCTATATACTTATTTGTTGTCACCCGGCTTACTGTGCTCTCATGCATCTCTATCGCCTCGGCCACATCCCTCAAGGTCAAGGGCTGTAAAAATTCAATTCCATAGTTAAAAAAAGCATCCTGACGCTCAACAACTTCACTGGCCACCTTCAGGATCGTTTGCGCTCTTTGATCAAGCGCTCTTACCAGCCAATTCGCACTCGCCAGCTGAGAAGTCACATATTCGCGATCTTTTTTGTTTTTGTTGCGCGCAGCATTATTAGAAACTTGCGTGTAATATTCCTGATTAATCAAGACCTTGGGCAAGGTTTCGTGATTCAGCTCAACGCGCCAGCCACCGCCAAGATTTTTAGGCATCTTGCGCATCAAAACATCAGGAATAGCGGTTTGCACAACAAAATGATCAAAAAGAAGCGCCGGTTTAGGATTAAGCGCCTTAACCTCAGCCACCATATCCATCAAATAAGTTTCATTAACCCCGCACACATCAGCCAGCGCCTTGAAATCATGATCGCCCAGCATTTGCAGATTCTCTATCAATGTCCGCATAGGCGCATCAAGCTGCTCACGCTCTTCCAGTTGCAAACACAAACATTCAGACAAATCACAAGCAAACACGCCGGTAGGATCAAACTGCTTCACCCGCGCAAGAAGACGGTCCATATGCTCCAAAGAACACCCAAAGCGCTCGGCCAGCTCCAGCGCCGCATCGCGCAAATACCCGCTTTCATCAAGGCGATCAATCAAAAACGCCCCGATCATACGATCCCGCTCCTCGCTAAAAGCCAGATTAAGCTGCTCGGTAAGATGTTCACGCAAGGTCTTTTCGCAAGCCATGCGATTCTCAAAAGACTCTTCCATTTGATCAAATCCGCTATGGCCGCCCGCCCCCATATCAGCCATCGATGAACCGGCATCAAACGCCGCATCTATATCATCTTTTTGCGGCTCTGTATCCGTTGATTGCTGCGCATCATTTTCGTTTATTTGCCCGCCCTCATCACTCTGGGAACCATCAACCCTCTCCAAAAGAGGATTTTTCTCAAGCTCTTCTTCAACAAACTCGCTCAATTCCACATTATTGAGCTGCAAAAGCTTGATCGCCTGCTGCAACTGCGGCGTCATGACAAGCTGCTGGGACTGGCGAAGGTCAAGTTTTTGTGAAAATTCGTTCATAAACCGGATGTTAGCACGAGATCATCAAAAGATCACCACCTAATCGCACCCCACCTCGCATCACTACGCCACCCCTCCACCGTCACTGCGAGGAGTGGAGCAACGAAGCAGTCCACCACACACACCCTCCACAATAGATTGCTTCGCGTACGCTCGCAATGACGAAGAGGGTGAGGTCGCTCGCAATGACAAAAAAAGGAACACTGCACAATGGCGAGAAAGGAGCGCTGCGAAACAACGGTGAGAAAAAAACAACACCGCGCCCCTTAATCCTGCCGGGCACAGCGGATGGCATAAAAGTTTTCCTTAGCCTTCGTAGAATGAAAGCCGTTATTAAATGAACGATGATATGCATTCTTATCACCTTGCTCTCGGGACGTCCAATAATCCGTTGTTGCAAATCCAGTTATAACAGGATCAGGAATAGAATCCTCTGGCACACCATCCTGAAGATTTTTATAAATAACTTCTGCTTCATTTGGCGCCGGTAAGTACCAATCCGTATGATCGTGTATATTCAAATCCGCACAGGCCTGCGCTGCCTGATGCGGCTGCACCCCTTCTGTAATACTATCGGAATCAATGACAATAATGCCTGCTGTATTAAACTCTCCAACTATGTTACTTTGATACCCTGTTTCGACCATTCCGGTAGTATTCCCATTATTCCACGGCAAGAATGAACGTATGCCCGTACAATTACTGCCATTCCACGTCATACCAATATCACAACGCGCAACATACATATCCACATTGCCATCCGGTGATATCCCAGCATAAACCGTGCCATCAGAGCAGGTCTGCCCGATAGTCGGCGACGCCCCGCAGGCCCCCGATGAGGCCGTAGAAACCGACCATGTATTGGTCACCCCGCCCACCGATGCTATGACATTAATAGTCGTATTGGCCGAAGCAGAGGACGTATCACGAATCTGCAAATACCGCCCATTCATATCAATTTCAGTGTTGGTGGCCGTCCAGTCCTGCACCACAGAGCTGCACAAAGAATCCGCGCATACCCGAAAATTCGGCGTATTTCCACCACTCACAGATACAGCAACATTACATCCCACATCCGTCCCGGTAATCAGCAAAATATCAGACAGGGTTAGCGTGCTTGTCGTCACATTGGTTTGATCCGTAAATTCATAGGAATGCGGGGTATTATCACAACTTCCCGCCGCCGCAATACTTTCCCAACTGCTGCCATTGCAATATTCAAGATAACCATTACCTGAATCATACCGGATCGCCCCTTCGGTGGTTCCTGAACAGGCAAGCCCCGTCGTGGTGCCTATAATCGCCTCTCCACCCATTTTCAGGACGCCTTTTGTATCACTCTCGAAAATACGCACCCACACACCGCCTTGACAGACCATGTAATAGCCAACACCCGACGCCTCCACTCCCCCGGCAAGACGCGTTGCATTAGCCGTTGTGCAAGGATTTCCCGGCACAGCTTCCTGCGCATAAGAATCTGAGATTGACAGAATCATCATCACCATAAAACAAAAAAGCAGGCCAAACATCCGCCTGCTTACAAACAAAACACTTCTTTTCATGGCTTCCTCACATTTCTAAAATTTGGAAAAAACTGCCCTCTTAATCTTTTATGCTAAAAAACAGACAAAAAACAAGAGCTGTTACAAAGAAAAAGCATCACCCAGATAAACGCGCCGCACATCATCATTTTCGACAATCTCTTCCGGCGCGCCTTCCATAAGCACTTTGCCATCGTGCAAAATATAAGCACGATCAACAATGCCCAGACAATCGCGCACATTGTGATCCGTGACCAGAACACCAATTCCCCGCGTCTTGAGCTGCGCTATCAAGCCACGAATATCATTCACCGCAATCGGATCAACACCGGCCAGCGGCTCATCCAGCAATATAAAATCAGGCCGCGCAGCCAGTGCGCGTGCAATCTCTACCCTGCGGCGCTCCCCGCCTGACAGAGCCAAAGAGGGCGTGCGGCGCAAATGCTCAACACTAAACTCAGCCAGAAGATCCTCAAGCATCAGCTCCCGATCATCTTTATCCATATTTTGCAACTCAATCACAGCGCGGATATTATCCTCGACATTCAGGCCGCGGAAAATAGAGGCCTCCTGGGGCAAATACCCGACACCCATACGGGCGCGGCGATACATCGGCAACCCCATAATATTCTTGCCATCAAGCAAAATCGCTCCGCCATCAGCATTAATCAGGCCTGTAATAATATGAAAACATGTTGTCTTACCCGCCCCGTTAGGGCCAAGCAGCGCCACCGCTTCACCGCGATCAATCGTCAGGCTCACATCCCGAAGAACCGGACGTTTCTTATAGGCCTTGGAAAGATGATAAACCGATATACCCTTTGGAACGCTCTGTAAGCGGGGCTTGCGTGATCTTTTATATTGACTGCTCATACATATTCGTCTTTTTTTCAACACCTTGCGTGCAAATTGTACGCGAAGATACAAAACCTGCAAGGTCTATAATACAAAAAACAGATAAATGTAAACCGTTAATTCCAGAACATACCTTCAAAAGCTGGAGGAATAAACAACACGCAATCATCATCGGGACGCATCCCTCCTTGCCCTTAAGGGAAAAACACCGCACGCACGCGGCCAGGATCAGAAGAGCCGCCATCCTGCTCCCTCTTGCCAAAAATCTGACTGATATTCGTATCCAGATTAACCTGCGCGCGCTCCCCTTCAATAAAACTGTCACCACGCATAATGCGAACATTATCCGTCAACTCAGCCACGCGTGTTTGCGCGTTGTAATGTCCCCTCGCTCCTGTTAGAACTTCATCCGGCGTGCGAATCACAACATTGCCAACAGCCATAAAAGTATCCAGCTCACGCTCACCATTTTGCCCTTGCGAAAATGTTGCAACAAGCTTATCTCCCTTAATCGTATCACCATCACGCTTGAGCACAGCTTCGCCTATAGCCTCCAAACGCCCGTCAGCAACCCGGTAAACAAACGCATCGCGCGCCCTGACTTCATGATCTTGCGAAATCAGCCGCAAATTCTGACCTGTCAATCTAACAAGCCCCCTGTCAATATTATAAGAGGCCTCATCACCATAAACCTGACTGTCTGCAGATATAATACGCACATCTCCGCTGGCATCGATTTCATAAATATCAATATTGCTCTGGTCGCTATCACGATAACGCGCAATCAGCTCCTCGCAATGTAAAACAGTCTCCCCCTGCTTTGCGCGAACCTTATCTTGCGCAAAAAAGAACAGATCATTGCGATGCCACTCAAGACTTCCATCCGCTGTAATCTCTAATGGTTTATCACGATCAGGATTACCCTCCTGTGCTTGCGCCTTTTGAATAAGGCTGCACAAGAGAACAATGGAAAATACACCAAAGAAAAAAACACGAATTATACACATGCTATTGAAAATATTACTCATTTAAAGAAAACCCTTCCATACCGGAGCGCAGCAAAAGCGTGGCCGGTCCTGTAAACACAATCTCCCCCGTTTCGCTATTAGCACGCATACCACGCGCATCAATTTGCAAATCCGGCCCGCGCCCGCTTACAGCTTCATCAGACCACACAACCCCCTCTTTAAGATCGATATGCGCCTCTTGCGCACGCAATATATACCCCTCATCATGATTAAGAAAAACATCGCCCTCCAGAAAGAAACGCCGCGTATCCTGCCTGTAAGCCCCCACCTGTGAGCGCAATCTCAAATGCGCCCCGTCTTCCATCGTAATCACGGCCTCAGGACGCTCCAGCATAATCAAATCCTTGTTAACCTCCCCTTGCACGGCGCGCTGCGCGACAATCTCGTAAGGGTGATTTTCCTTGCTCAAATTTTCAAATCTTGGATTGATAAGCTCGTTTTTTGCAATAGAGCGCTCTGGGAGCTGCGGGGTTCGGATTGCATCCCTCTCACTATTCACAATAGGATCCTCGGAGCCGGATCTATAATACAAAATGGCAATTATAACCGCCGCCAGCAACGGAAGCGCCAAACGCATAACACGCACAAAAGTGCTGTATCCCTGCACAGAGCCTCGCGCGGAATCATCGCGCGCACGCGCGCTAAGACGTTCCAAACGCGCTCGCTTTTCTTCTTCCACTGCTTTTTCGGATATATCCTGATTCAAGCACCCTCCCGGGCATAAGCCTCACCGGTTTTTACTAACAAAGCACTCTTGCCCCACGCTAGGCCACACCGGCTTGCAGGCAATCCTGCAAACGAATAAGACCACACGCCGCGCCGTCTTTATCCCGCACGATAAGGCTAGTCAAATACTGCCCTTGCATCTTTGTCATCACATCAACCGCCCGCACAGCCAGCGTATCCTTTTCAATGGATTTTGGATCAATGCTCATCACCTCGCGCACCGACTTTTGCAGTAAATCCGGCGACATATGACGCTTCAAATCACCGTCAGTAACAATCCCCGCCAACTGATTGTCCTCAAACACAAGGACACACCCCATATTCTTGCCCGTCAAAGTCAACAAAACCTCATCCATACGCGCATCAATGCCAACAACAGGAAGATCATCACCCGAAATCATCACCTCTTCCACGCTCATCAGCTTTTGCCCCAGCTTCCCGCCAGGGTGAAACACCTTATATTGCTCAGGCGTCAGCTCCATGCGCTCCAACAACGTAATCGCCAAAGCATCACCAAGCGCCATCATCATGGTCGTTGAAGTTGTCGGCACCATACCATTAGGGCACGCTTCGGCAACAGGCGGCAAAAGCAGACAAATATCACTATGCCGCGCCAAAGTAGACTCACCCTTACTGGTCAGGGCAATCAATGTAATCCCGTAGCGGCGCGTATAATGAATAAGATCAGACAACTCCGCATTCTCACCGGAATTAGAAATCATCAGCACAACATCACTTTTCGTGATAATACCCATATCCCCGTGACTGGCCTCACCCGGATGCACAAAATAAGACGGCGTGCCTGTTGAGGATAACGTAGCTGCAATCTTGCGCCCGACATTCCCACTTTTGCCAATACCGGCAATAATAAGCCGCCCGGACATGCGCGGCTCGGATTTCATAGAATCAATAGCTTCAACGGCCTGACAAAAGCTCTCGCCTATCGCCTCTGCCAGTGCCTTCAATGCATCATGCTCAGCCATTATAACCCGCACAGCGCGTTGTACATCCAGCGACTGCGTCTTTATTTCAACACTCATATCCATTGCTTGATTCGCCATTATCATTTTCCATCTATAACAAAAAAGACGCTTCTTCCTTCATTCATATATCTAATAATGTTCCAGAACGCTATCATATCCACCCAATATATCCAGCTCAACGCGCGTTTTCAGAAAATCAAAACAGCGCTGCGCAAGATCCGCTCGCCCTTCCCGCTCTAACATGGAATCAAGACAAGCTTTAAGCTTGTGCAGATAATACACATCACTGGCCGCATAGCTGAGCTGCTCCGGGCTAAGTTCAGGCGCGCCCCAGTCTGATGACTGGTATTGCTTGTTAATCTCAATACCGAGAAGATCCTTACATAAGTAACGCAAACTATGCTTATCTGTATATGTACGCACCAGCTTGGACGCAATTTTCGTACAATAGACATTCGGGCATTCCACACCCAGAGAATATGTCAAAATCCCAAGATCAAACCGGGCAAAATGAAAAATCTTTTTAACGCCCGCATCCCTCAAAAGCGCCTTTAAATGCGGTGCTTTATACTCCGGATCACTCATCTGCACCAGATGCGCCGTGCCATCACCACTGGAAAGTTGCACCAGACACAAACGGTCGCGATGAAAATTAAGCCCCATCGTTTCCGTATCAATAGCCACAACTTTCCCTAAATCCAGATCACCGGGCAAATCATTTTTATGTAATACAATGCTCATAAATACACTCAATCCCTATATCCTAATTCTATGCTCTACGCTCTCCAAAACCATGCCAGGAAAAGCCCATAGCACCTTTCACGTATCTTTGAAGTCATTCAAAAATCAAAAGATTTATCAACATAAGCCATAACAACGCGATTTATTAGTATTTTTTTTAAGTTTTTTTTGTCATTATCAACATGCTGAACTGGTCACTCTTGTATATACCCTTTACATACCTTTGAGGCGTATAATCAGGCAGCGCCTATTTTAAAGACAATTAAACAAAAGCAATTAAGGCCATATAATAGAGTTGAACACATATTTTTAAAGGCAAAAAAATGAAAATTCTTATCGCCGACAGAGAAGAAATCACAGCGCAGCTTATGGCAACCCGCCTTGAGCCGCTGGGGTACAAAATCATCCACGAGCCCGTCAAAAACAATGCCATAGAACGCGTCGGCATGGAGCATTACGACATTATTTTCGTTGACCCGGCTCCCCTGACAAGCGCACAGCCCATTATCATGAATTTACGGCATAAGGGTGGGAAACACACCTATATCGCACAAATGGGTCAAGACATAACCCCTGTTGAAGCCATAAAATGCGGCGCCAATGATGCCTTGTTAAAACCGGTCAGCCCTGAAAATCTTGATCGCTCCATAGAAAATGCCCGCCACCTGATCAAACAAATCAAAAGAATAGGAGACGAATCAACTGACTTTCCAAGCGCTGGCGGTATTATCTCGAAATCAGCCTTTAACCAGCTTTTCCTCTCCGCCATTGATCGCGCAGATCGATACGGCGAGCGCTCATATATATTATTTATCGGTATTAAGAACTACCAGAGAATTTATGAAACCGAAGGCCCTTACGCCGCAGACTGCATCACAGCAAAACTTTCACAGTACCTTGTACGTCTGCGCCGTCAATCCGATATCATTGCCCAGACCGAACCCTTTGAGTTTGCTCTGCTACTCCAACGTCCTATGTATGAAACAGAACCCAAAGAAGCAGCAAACCGCTTTGCCGAAAGCATTGGCAGCCAAAAAGATCTTTTCGATAAAAGCGGAATGGCTCCTGAATTTTATGTCACGCTTATTGATCTTCCCATTGGATCACAAATAACTTCACATACATTGACAAAAGAAAGCGCAGCGATCTAAGGCATGTTAACACTCAGCCCGCCCTAAAAAGCAATCTTTACATCCAATAGATATCTGTTCGCAATAACGAGATGGGATTCTCTTTAAGAAGCAAAACAGTTCTTTATTGAGGATGGTTTTAGATTTTTTACATCCTGACGCTTGCCCAAAACACGCAGAGATTCTATTCTGCAGATAATCACTGCATATTTATATCTCGCGTATATGAACTTCCACAACGTTAAGGGGCAAACCATGCTTGTCAAAATTGTGCGCAAAGGATTTTTCTTAACTGCATTATGCGTTACGGGGAACATAATACTATGCGGCATCTCCACACCATCATATGCAACAACGCAGGCAACAGAGCGCCCGCAAGACAGCCTGCTAAGGGTCGGAGATACAATTGAGGTAAATGTAAAAGGAGAAAAGGAACTCTCAAACTCTTTTATCATCGACAAGGCCGGAACAATCACCATGCCGCTCATCGGCAAGGTCTTTGTTGCAGGAAAAACACCCCACGAAGCCAGCGAGATCATCACCAGAAAACTCAAGGATGGCTACCTTCACCACCCCGATGTTATCATTGCAAATCAAAATCATGAAAAAATCAAAAACAATGATGACAAGCCGAATGCAGCCAACTCAAAAAAAATCAGAGTTCCGGCAAGCCCGGCAAATAAAGATACAAAACAGAAGAAAACAGAAAACAGACAAAACACAAACATTATTGATTTAGTGCAAAAAAAGGCTGAAAAACGCATAGAACCGGAACAAAAAGATACAAAAAAACCCAAACACACTGAAAAAACGCTTAAAGACCCCAAACATATTTATGTTCTTGGCGCAGTAAATAATCCCGGATATTACACCCTTCCTCCCACCGCCGGTCATGTTCTCAACGCTGTGGCGCTTGCCGGAGGGTACACCCAAAACGCACAAACCCGTACATTTGAAATCATACGCGAGATTAAAGGCGTCTATTACCGCCAGCATGCACAAATCGGTGCCCTGGAATATCAAGATGGTGACGTTATTATAATAGGACAGCGCTAGGCTCCAAAAAACGCCACAGCGCAAAAAGGAAAGAAAAAACAGACTTATGCCTCCCACGTCCGGTAAAGATAATAATACCCTTGTGCATCATCCTGCAAAAGACGATTCACAGGCAAACTTGCCTGTAACCGAAAATACGCAAACGCAGCAAATTCTTACAGTTCCCCCGGATAAAACAAACGCTCTTTCTTCAATTCTGCGCCGCCGCAAAGCTATGGCCACGGGCATAAGCCTTCTATGCTTCGGTATAAGCCTGATAGCCATTGAAAACATCCCGCCGCTTTATCGAGCAAACGCAAAGATCGTCTTCCCGGATCAAGCTAAAGCCCTCATTAAGACACAGATACACTACATGCAAAGCTCTGATTTTCTTGATAATTTTGAAAAAACAGAGGCACAGCCCATCACAAGGAATAAACGCTTTAAATCTCTCACCGTGAATAGTGAAAAAAAAGAAAATACCCCGCAATGGCTCAAAGAAACAAAACAAAAAGAGACATTCATTACCCCCGGCCACCTGCGCCTCTCGCACGCAAGCGGCTCCTATGTCGTGGATTTACGCTACTATGATCACAATCCTGAAAAAGCAGCTCAGACGCTCAATCGCTTTATCAGCGCCTACATCAGCCAAAACGAAAAAAATGCTGCCCGCAAAAAACAGGAAACAGCGCCGCCCGCTGACTATATAGAGACAAGAGACAAATTCCTCAGCCTCAGATCACGCCTCACCAGCCTGATCGACAAACAGGGAAATATTCGTAATAATAACAAAGCTCTGGAACAGCTCAGCTCCGCACAACTGGAAACCCTTGTAGAGCAAAAAAAAGAAATTGAAGACAAGCAGGCCGCATTATCACTGCGCTACGGCGAAAAGCACCCGAAAATCATAAACATACGCTCGCGTCTGGCCGAAATCAATGTCCAGATAAGGCAGGAACGTGAAAACCTTGTAAAAACCCTGATCGAAGAATACACAAACGCAAAACAGGCTTATGACATACTGGAGCGTTCCTACAGGCCGCAACGAATCGCCGCAACGCTATCATCCGATATCGCTAACACGCCGGTTAATGTCCAGATCATGGAAAGAGCA
Organism: Alphaproteobacteria bacterium; assembly: GCA_046542355.1. GTDB lineage: Bacteria > Pseudomonadota > Alphaproteobacteria > Micavibrionales > Micavibrionaceae > UBA1672. Next base: position 13,477 of record JBKHBN010000020.1, read on the forward strand.
AAAATACCGACAAACCCTGTCTATCCTGACAAACCACAGCTCATCGGCCTCTCGGCAATAGCATCAGTGTTGCTCGGCCTTGCTTTCCCCTTCCTTATAGAACGCAGCCGCAATACAATCCTGAGCGGTAACCAGCTCTTACACACATTCGGCCTGCCCTGTTACGCGCTCATACCAGAAGCCCATGCAAAAGACATGAAAGCTCTGGCCGATCAGGTTCTTGACAACCCCTCTGACACACTGGCCGAGGCTGTACGCTCACTACGCTTGAACATAAAGCTGAAAAGCCACGGCAAAGAGAGGGAAGACAAAGTCATCACCTTAACGTCTTCTCATAATGATGAGGGGAAAACAACGCTATGCGCATGGCTTGCGCGTCTTGCAGCAAAATCAGGAGAGCGTGTTTTGCTCATAGACGCAAATCTGCGCGACCCCGCCCTGCACACAGCGCTAAACAGAAAAAACATGCTTTCACTGGTTGAGTACCTTTCATGCAAAGCATCTCTAAACGAAGTTATCGACGAATCAGATCCATCAGGTCTGCACGCCATTTATGGACGCAGCGTCCCAAATAGTGCTATGGATTTATTATCCTCCGATAAAATGACGCAGCTTCTCGCGGAGGCAAGAAAAACATACGACCTGATTATCATCGACACGCCTCCCAGCCTTCTACACGCCGATGCCCGCGCCCTGCAGCCGCACACGGATCTTTTGCTTTATCTGGTTGGCTGGAACAAAACAAAACGCAGCGTTATCCACAAGGGGTTATTGCAATTTCAGGGACACGCCAACACGCGCACAGCCCTTGTTTTAAGCAACATCGACCTCAAAAAGCATGTTGCGTACGGTTACGGCGAAGTCATCTGCGAAGAAGAGATCTGATAAAAAACCTTTTGAAAGACTGCAAAAATCGTATAAAATCACCGAATGCGATTCGCAAACCCTCACCCACCACGGCGCGGGGCGTTTCTCCTGATAGCCCTGTTCTCATGCCTCCAGATTATATTCGGCCTTTTCCTCTTTACAGGGAACGGGCAGGAGTCGACGTTGCCCGTACGCTCCTCTATGCAAATTGCCTATATTGACCCTTCCATAATGGTACATGAGATAGAACCAGCCTCCGGCATCACATCAACCCCACTAAACGACCTGAACGTCTCCAGAAACAATAACAATACGCAAAAAATAAAAACAAACCGGCTTTCATATTTTCAGAAATACCGTGAAAAAGCCATAAAGAAAGCAGCAGCGCGCCAACACAAGACCCTCAAGAAACGTCTGCAACAACAACATCTCAACCACAGCGCCGCCACATTCCCTCCGGTTCTTTCCCTGCAAAATGACAATAGCGCAAACAAAAAGATTTATACTGATTATCCAACACATGAGAAATAACCATGTCCTACCAGTCATCAAAACATCCGGGCTTGTACCTCTATCTTACCCTTGTCACAGCAACCATACTGTCTTTCCTGTTCCTTGAAATCAGCTCCACAGCCATCGGCATCCTAACAATTCTATGGGGAGGGTTCACAGCACTTCGCGCACTAAGCCTCTATGAAATCAGCTCCAGCCAGACATACAATGCAAAAAGAAACACACTGATCTCCAAAGAGCACAACGCCCAAAGCTCCCTGCTTGCATATGACCTCATCCAGCGCATGACAACCGGAGCCAACACAACACAAGGATTGCGCGCTCTTTATTGCCTGCACGAACGCACGCTGCTCTGGGGCACAATCGCAATAACCTACATGGCTTTCAGCCTGCACTTAAATGCATCAAACTCAGGGCAAACAGCTTTAATGGAAATGGTGTGTACCATGTTCATGATCGGCACGGCTTTCTGGGGAGGACAAAGCTACGCATACAACAATAAGGCCGCAAAATTAATGGGTTCTTTTTTCGCCATATTCCTTTGCCTGAGCCTCTTTGTCTTTAAGGTGAATATCTTCCCCGCCCACCTTCTTTCAGCCTTCTCACAGGCCATATTTTACAAGAGCACAACCTCTAACATCCTGCTTCTTATTCTTGCTCTTTACAGCACAACAATTCTGCTTCACGCCCTCATGCAACAAAACAAAGCAACGCCCAACGCAATAGCCGGTATTTGTATCATTGCCATCATGTCTGTAAGTTACCTGTCAATTGAATCCACACAAGCCACCACAGCGCTCTGGCTATCTGGCTGGGGGTTGTTCTCGATCTTCTGGAGCCGCGCTCACCAGCCGGTAAGAAAACGCTACATCCTTTATCAAAGTGATTAAACGCCCTTGACAAAAGACGCAAAACAAACGGAATCTATTGCCGCGACTTAAGCGCCGTCACAATCGTCCCATCATCAAGATAATCCAGCTCCCCGCCTACAGGAACGCCATGCGCCAGATGCGTAACATCCACCTCCAGCGCTGCAATATGATCGGAAATATAATGCGCCGTGGACTGACCATCAACCGTAGCACTAAGCGCAAGAATAACCTCTTTAACTGTATCTGATTGCTTCCCCTCACGGGCGCGCTCAATCAGCGCATTAATACGCAAATCCTCCGGCCCTATACCATCAAGCGCACTCAACAGGCCACCCAGAACATGGTACTGCCCCTTATACGCCCCTGTACGCTCAATCGCCCAGACATCACTAACCTGCGCAACCACACAAATCTGGCTTTTATCACGCCGCTCATCACAGCAGATATGACACGGATCTCCCATATCCAGATTACCGCAAACACTACAGCTTTTAACATTACGCGCCGCATCGGATAATGCATTGGCCAAAGGCAGCATTGCCTGAGCACGTCGCGATAAAAGATAAAGCGCAATGCGCCGCGCCGAGCGATTCCCCAATCCCGGCAAACTCGACAACAATCGGATAAGATGATCCAAAGGCCCGCCCGTCATAATACGCAGCCCCCTACACTCTTAGTCATGACCTACATTCCTAGTCATTATAGGTCGGCTTCCTGTTAAGCCTGTTAGGATCCTTGTATACAAACAAGCCATCTTTGTGCTTGATACCAGTCGTCAGATAAAACAACTCCACCTCGGTGATCATATTTTGCTGATCCACAACGCGCCATTTCTTCAGGCTAAACGGCTCTTTATCAAAAGCAAACGTAATTGATCCGGCATCAGGCTCCTCTGCCTGCACGACTTTAACCTGCAAAAGATTATTCGCCCACTTCGCATCCTTGACAATCAGATCATCATTCAAAGAAAAATCATCCCGCAAAAAGAACGTCGCCAACGTCGAGCGAATAGGCGCGTTGGTTTGCTCTTCCAGTTCTCCATCATAAAAATAGATAAACATCCCATCGGCAACAACAAAACTCTTGCTGGGCGGATCATAATCAAAACGCACCTTACCCGGACGATCAAGATAAAACGTTCCCACCAGTTGAAACCCGTCATGCGTCGTTTGTACAAACCGCGCCTGCGCTGTTTTCATATTCTGCAAATAAGCCTCGGCCTTGGCGATATCCTCAATGCTGGCCTCACGTAGCCCCATATCTTTAGCAAAAGATATACCCACGCTGCCAAAGAAAATACTGATCAAAACCACCACAGCAAAAGCTCGTGCCAAAATCCTTGTAGAAACCCGTATGATCATTATGAATAATCCTTACACATTATTAATTCGAGAAAAAGACTATCAGCTCTATCCCTCATAGCAAGATTTTAATATTATTTTCGAAAAAAAATAAAAGATAAATAACCACAGATACTGCAAAAAATATTGCAAAAAGAGAAGCGTATATACAAAATATTACACAGTCTTCCTGCATATTTCCCACAAAGCTATGCACCGCTGTGATCACTCACAAGGATCTGCCGCTTGCCAGCCCCATTAGCAGGCGAAATAACGCCCTGACGCTCCATCTCCTCAACGATACGCGCCGCGCGGTTATACCCTATTTGCAAGTGCCTTTGAATAAAACTTGTGGATACTTTACCCTCCCGCGTAATCACAGACACGGCACGATCATAAAGCTCGTCAACCTGATTATCACCATTGCTGCTACCGCCAAACATAGCGTTCATCACTTCGCTGCCGCCAAAATCACCCTCTTCGCTCGTCACATCGTCTATATAGGACGGTGTACCCTGAGAACGAAGAAAATGTGCGACCTTTTCAACATCATCATCAGAGACAAACGGTCCGTGTACACGTGTAATACGCCCGCCCGGAGCCATATACAGCATATCTCCCATACCAAGAAGCTGCTCTGCACCCGCATCACCGAGAATCGTACGGCTATCGATCTTGGATGTAACCTGAAAGGAAATCCGCGTTGGGAAATTCGCCTTAACCACGCCGGTAATCACATCCACAGACGGGCGCTGCGTCGCCATAATAAGGTGCAACCCCGCAGCACGAGCCATCTGTGCCAGACGTTGAATAGCATTTTCTACATCCTTGCCAGCCACCAGCATCAAATCCGCGAATTCATCAACCACAATAACAATATAAGGCAACTCCTCCAGCGCCATTTCGCGATCCTCAAATGTCGGCTTACCGCTCTCGGGATCAAATCCGGTCTGCACTTTGTGCATGATCGTCTCTCCCTTCTTAAGGGCGCTGCGAATGCGCTGATTATACCCTTCAATATTGCGTACACCAAGTTTAGACATGTTGCGATAACGCTCTTCCATTTCATGCACAGCCCATTTAAGCGAAACAACCGCCTTACCCGGCTCCGTCACAACAGGAGAGAGTAAATGCGGAATATCATCATAAACAGACAGCTCCAGCATCTTGGGGTCTATCATGATAAAGCGGCATTTTTCAGGCGGCAAACGATAGAGCAGTGACATAATCATCGTGTTAACCGCCACCGACTTACCCGAACCCGTTGTACCCGCTACCAGCAAATGCGGCATCTTGGCCAAATCTGCAAGTACGGCCTGCCCACCAATATCTTTGCCCAAAACCAAGGGCAGTTTTGCAGAAGTCTTCTCATAAAGCCGGGATTGCAGCATCTCGCGCATATAAACCACCTGACGGCGTTTATTCGGCAACTCAATCCCGATCACATTACGCCCCGGAACAACCGCACAACGCACGGAAATAGCGGACATAGAGCGCGCAATATCATCGCTCAAGGAAATAACACGTGCCGTCTTTGTCCCTGGCGCAGGCTCCAGCTCATAAAGCGTTACAACCGGGCCGGGATTAATACTGACAATGTCACCGCGAATATTGAAATCTTCCAAAACGCTGCGCAAAAGCTCGGCATTCCGGCGCAAAGCATCCTCATTAAGAGCCGAACTTTTAACCTCAGGCGGAACCTCTTGAATCATATTCACAGATGGATACTCCCAGGCACTCTCTTCATCAGCAAGCGCAAAACGCTGCTGCGTAGAATCCGGTTTTTTCTTCACCGGTTTTTTTTCGGAGTGCGGCTTAGGCTTAACAACCGGAATATTGGTGTTCTGATTAGACACAGGCTGCGCACTACGCGCAGGTGATACCATCTCGGCCTCATCACTCTTCTCGGCTTTACGTGCCAGACGAATAGAAGAAACCGGCTTTTCTATGCGCGCTTTTTCATTTTTATCCTGCTCTTCTCGCCACGCCGCTTCACGCGCCTGCAAAATTTGCGCGCGTTCTTCCTTCATAGCCTGCAACTTGTCCACAAGCCCCAAACGCAAAGGCTCCGGCGCATATTCCGGCGCATTATAATGCATCACCCAATTGTAGAAACGATGCATCATGGAAACAACGCCAACAACAATCGAATAAACCAGAACCTTTACACGAAACCACGCAGAGGCAATCTCATGACCGCGAACCGCCGCCCCGTATAACAAAAAAGCACCCGCAAAAAACCCGAAAAATAGACGCACAGCCATATAGGCATGAGGTATCTTAAGCCCTTCAAGAACGGGAACCAGGCGCTCTAGAACCAAAACACCGACAGCACTGTCAAGCGCATAAGAAAAACCGTCCAACAACGCGGGGGCACGAACAAAAGCCACCGCGCCAAACAAACAGCACAACAAAAGTGCCGCACTGCGTAGCATAACCGGACGAACAGATTGACGCTTAAAAATACGCACAGCCCAGACAAGCAACACCACTCCCGGAACAAAAGCGGCAAGACCGAGCGTCTGCAACATAATATCCGCAAGCCACGCCCCGTTTTCCCCGCCCATATTTCCAACGCTGCCAGACACAACATCCGATGCCGTATTCCATGACGGATCGCTCTTTTGATAACTCAACAAAGCTGCCACCAAGAAACTGCCTGCACAAAAAACTGCCAAAGCCACAACATCAACCAGTCGCCGGGCGACAAAAACCTGCAGAGCCTCGGGAAGAAAAGATGAAAGAGCTTTTGATTTGCGAGATCGCTTGATTTGACGTGAACGAGCCATAAAAATTCAACCTTCTTGTAAATATATGATAGACATGGCGCGTCTACCGATTTGAACAGGGATCACCCCTTCCAGAAACACGCAATTAAATGCGCAAAAAAACCGCGTCACACAAGAAAAAGCGTGCCACTGCGGCATTATACCCTGTATATCGCGGAAAATTCAATACACCGCCGCACGTAAAAAGAAACACATTGTGGGAAATAGCCACAGTGGGAAATAGCCACAAAACCAGGAAAAAGCAATTATTAACCATTTATTAACCATTTATTAACCATTCGCAGCTAATATACCGCCACATTAACTGAGTACAATTTCATATTATGGGGTACGTAAGATGACGAACATACTTAATGTACTGGAAAAGCTGTTCACAAAAAAAACGGGTGAAGATAAAAAGAATCCAGATAAACAATCAAGATACAACATATATATTTACGGCTGTCCATCAAACAACCGCCACAACACTCACTGGCGTAAAGTCGGCGCTACGAACAACATAAGCGACGCCATAACACAAGCAAAAATACTGCATAAAAAACAGGAATATGAACGGGTAGAAATACAAAAACACGCCTACTCAAAAGAGCACGGCCACTACATCCCCTGCACATTTAAGACGTTCGAGAAAAAACGCCCCTCAATATGGGAAAATTTCAAACGCTCAATGTCAATTTCTTCATAAAACAGGCAATCTAGTCCAAAACGCCCAAAGGATCCTGAACAACCAGCTGCCCCAACTGTTCAAAAACATTGGCATTTTCATTCATCTGATCGCGAATCGGCTCATTTTGTTCCGCCAAAGCTCTGAAGAAACCGGCAGCATCCGTAAGAAGACGCCCGGCAAGTTCCGCATGTGACGTGTCTTCCAGCCGCCCCTGTGGTTCATTAACAATCAAATCGCTCATTTGCTCAAAAACAGTGGCGTTCTCATTCATCTGCTCTTTCAATTCTTCGTTTTGCTCAGCAAGCGTCCGGAAAAAGGTCGCGGCATCAACGAGAAGTTTACTGGCAAGTTCAGCGTGCGTTGGCATATAATTATTCCTTAAAATTTAAACATAGTGAAAAGCTGAATTAAAAATAATTCCACATACTCAAGCCACCCTAGCACATACCCTACGCGCAAAGGCAAGCCCTAAATTTAATAATCCAAAGGAGTTGATACAAAAAAGATTTATAAGAAAAAAGCAAAAAACCTAGCCGCATCTAACTTCCAACCGGCATCAGATAGGAAGTGTAAACGACGCCGTATATTTTAAGCCATATATTTTAAAATATCCTACATTACCAAAACAGATCAAAAAAGCTTAATAAATAGACTACAAACTCACCAATATGATAGAATTATGGGAAACAATGCACGTAACAACAGGGGGCCGATATTATAGATCAAGACAAATATCACTTCTATACATATTACAATGGAGAATTTTCAGGAACTCCAGAGGAAATTATTTTGACTCTTTTCGATCAAGCCCAGAAGAAACATCCGCAGAAGATGACCTTCGAACAATGGTGGAAAATTCAAAAACAACTGGGGAAAGAATACAGTTTATCTGTACCTGAACCCACAGACCCAAACGCTTATAAAGACCTTATGGATATTTTGGTATGTATGGGCGTTTTATTGCCAGACGATCCCGATAAACTACAACCAGACGAAAGGCGATCGTTCTGCCATGAGTAATAACCCACGAAAAGATCTAACACACGAAGACGGAGTCTTGAAATACCATGGTGTACCGATTGAGCCGGAACACATATCCCCGGCAGGGGCTTTAAATGTCAATGACCGACGCGTCCAGATGGTAAACGCACTTTTAAGCGATGGATCAGCAACCGTTGATCAAATCAACAGAGCAACCTTCGGAGAATGGCCGCCCAAAGGACTGGATATTGTCATAGAAAACACGCAGCGCGTTACATTCGCTGAATTAGTCGATGATCTTGGTGAGTACCAATCAAAACAAGCCATGGAAACCCTACTCAAAATGCATCTTGCTGAAGCAACAATGGAGGGACCCGATCGAATAGTTACCCTAAACCTTCTTCCCCTTCAGATAATACCCAGGCTAAATGAAAAAAGTAACATAGTAGAAGCCGTTCGTCATGAAACCCTCCACATAATAACAGGAGACGGTGCTGATGGTGCAACACAGATCTATGGACACGACGGAGGATATGAAGTTCTTCAAAGCCAAATGTCTCTTGAAAATGGAGATCCTGTTGCAAAAATTTTTGATGAACACACAAACACAAGATATTTGACCAGGGAAAGCCCGGAACGATTAGAATTTATTAAATATATAAACGAAAGCCAAGAGCTTCAAGCCCATATGGGCTCAACAATCGCAGAAGGCTACCAATCATGGGGACGGGTTCCCAACACCAAAGAACAGTTTTTTGTGGCCATGAAAAACGCCGGTGTCGATATACCCGATCAAGTCATGGAGCAATTTAAAGGCTCGCCAACCCTGAAAGAAACACAGCACATTTTTTCAGGACAACCCCTTTCAGACGCACCTTTCGTAAGAAAGATTAACCTTTCACAGAGCATACTAACCGATGCCGGAAAAGCCGAATTCTGGAATGAAGGCATGACCAGACTCTATGCAGACTATCTCGAAGGACTGGGCGATGGCCCGGGGCGCGCCCGCTTCAACCTTGGAGCAAACCCCCGCCCCGCACTAAAAGCACAGGCGATGCAAAAAGTAATTGATCGAACAGCGATTTTTGCTACAGAAGATCAAGCCCTAAACGCTCTTGTAAATAGAGATCCCAGATACAAGGACATGATCGAACCCGGCGTTTATGACAAAGCCAAGCCCGCCGATTTAAAAAGGCAAGTAGGCAAAATCGGCGCATTTCTGGAACGCATAGGAAAGAATTCCGGAATTGTCAACGGCATCATCATTGGCGGCGCGGCGGGTGCGCTAACTCTGGCACTTACAAGAGATCCGGCACAAGCCGCCGAAACAACCTTTGAAGCAGCCGTCCCATATGGCGAAGCTGCCCTTGAGGCGGCCAGATTTAATCGAGAGGCTGCCGTACGCGCAGCCCAAACAGAAACAGGGGCAACAATCGGCGGCTTGGCAGGGGGCGCTACCGGGGCAACAATCGGCTCAGCCATAATGCCCGGCGCCGGAACACTTATCGGCGGAATTGTAGGAGGCCTCGGTGGAGGAATTGGTGGTAGTATTGTCACCGGTTATTTACTTGATATAGAGGAAAATTTTTCAACGACGCTTCCTCCGGGAATAAAAGCCGAGCTGATGGAAATGGGCGCAACAGAAAACACCTCCTGTTTAAACAGCGCAACCATCCACTTGCAAGAGCCCTCAGAACTCCCAGCCACTCTCATGGCTTCACACTATGACACATATGCAGGAGATCCAGACCTCGCAGCGCAGGCAGCACAAGCAGGAGTGAACATAACTCCGGCCATACTAGACGTTCCACCCTCACCACACCAGCTCGCAGAGCCAGATAGCCCCGCCCATTCAACCATCGCCTTCAATCAATAAATATCAAAGCAAAAAACAAAGGCAGATATCACTTTTGCCCCAAGCGGAACGGCGCAGCCTCATACGCGCCAAGCATCTTGACATATTTCGCATAAAACCCCAGCTCTTCAAGCGCATTCCTGAAGGCCTGTGTTTCAGGATGCCCTTCAATATCACAGAAAAATCGCGCCGCCTGGAAATTCTCATCCACATAGGATTCGAGCTTGGTCAAACTCAGGCCATTTGTCGCAAACCCGCCAAGCGCCTTATACAAAGCCGCAGGAATATGCCGCACCTCAAACAACAGGCTAGTCATGACATTTTTATTTCTTACATCAGGAAAATGCGGCTCCCGGCATAAAATGAGAAACCGCGTCGTATTATGAGCACGATCCTCTACGCGCTCCTCGATAACCTCAAGACCATAAATCTCCGCCGCCAGCACAGAAGCAATCGCTGCGTGCGAGGGATCCCCGATATGAACCACCTCCTGCGCAGCCCCCGCCGTATCATCATGAACATGCGCCCGGGCATCAATCCCGTTAATAAAATTTCGACACTGAGGAATAGCATGAACATGGCTGTGAATATGCTTGATATCTTCTATCCTCGCCCCGGGCAAACCAAGCAACATGTGATTCACAGGCTGAAAATGCTCACCGATAATAAATAAATCGCCCTGCGGCATCAGATGATGAACATCCGCAACGCGCCCTGCAATCGTATTATCAATAGGAATCATCGCCAGATCGCTTGCGCCCTCCATCACCGCATCAAAGGTCTGATCAAAAGAAACACATGGCACCGTCTCCAGATCAGGAAAAACCGTACGGCACGCCATATCCGAATAAGCCCCGCGCATACCCTGAAAAGCAATTGTTTTATATTTTTCCAAGATCATAACCATGTCACTCATATTTCCTGTTTCTCCATTGCGGCTGCTCTTGTATAGTAACCTGCTCACGGATTTGCAAATAAAAGATCAAAAACAGAAACACGACAACATCTAAGGTCAGGCTAAAAATGTCCAGCTATGGAAGAAGCAAAGCATTCGCAGCGATTATAATCACACTGTTTACGATCATCACCTTGCGTGTGATCGCGACAATTCTTATTCCCGATGCACCGCCACAAAAGGCACAAACAGAAAATAACAACCATCAAGGCGGTCAAAAACCGGAAAACGTAATAGGACAATTAAGCGCTGAAACATAATTTTGTTCTGATACAACTGGCGGAAAATCAGCCTCACCACCAGACCTAACCCATTCGGCCTTTTCTTCAATAGCAGCCGAGAGTTCCGGGCTTGTTGCGCGCGTTGCATAAAAACGCCCGCCATCTCCATCCGCATCATTCATAATATAAACCCCGTCAGCCGCATCCTCTCCAAAAGACAAAGATGTAAAATCATTTTCGATTGTACTACCTACCTGCATTTCTTGATAAGAATCCCTACTTGCATAAACATCTAATTTAACACTTCTTACCCCATCAGAAAGATGCTCCTCGAAATCACCATATCGCGAACCATGATTCGCGCCATAAAGAACAACCCCCTTCTCTCCTTCCGGAAGGGTCTTGTTAACAAATTCTGCCAATTCACGATCATCTGTGCGTGCTAACAAAGAGTCACGATATTGATCCGAAAGAACCGTAATAAGCGCACTTCCTGTCAACCCCTGTTCAATATAATTCTCCTTTTCTTCTAAAAACTGCACCACTTCCGGTATACCATTACCAGGATCTGAAAAATGCACCATAATACCAGCTCGACCCATATTCTTAATAATATCGGCAATATCGGCAAGCTTTTCCTGTGCGTCTCTAAAAAGAGTCTCATAACGATCGGAAATCATATTTCTCACAAACTCATCACTATTAATCCGACCACTGGCCAGATCGTCCGCATGGCTCTGATACACCTTGGGTGCTTCAAGAAACATATTCGTCACACCCGACTCAGCCAACGTCTGAACCGCCTCAGGCGTAGCCATATACTCAAACAACTCAGCATCCCCGTGAAAACCATCCCCAACAATAACAACATCCGCATCTGTGCTCTCATAAGCAACGCGGACAACATCACTCAAACCAATCTTGGCTTCACTGCGGAATTGCGGATCACTATACCCTTTTTTTATCATGCCCCTAAGCCCGATACAAAAATAGAAACTTACAGCTCTATTATACCGAAAAGGGCAAATATATACCAATATTTATGGAAAAACATTATGCGGCAAACTCGCTAGGCTTTATCCCACCTGCCCTGTTCATTTTGTCGCCAATACGTCACATCGAACCCTTTTTCCTTGTAGATCTTCCAGTTCTCCCGCGCACGTACAACCGCGTCCGGGTCATGCCCGTCAAAAATCTCGCAACACAAGGAAAAATCAGCATGCATATCACTGTGCGCACCATGCCCGATAACCAGAACATCTGCATCATTAGGGTTCTCATCCTTATGCGTTAACCATACAGGCTGCAAGGCAATACACGCGTCTTTTGTCGTCTTGGCTGAGCCATGGGGCAGAAAACTGGCAGGATGGAACGTCCATAAATGCTGGTCCAGAGCAGCAACCTCCCGTTCATCACCAAGTTTCACAACGATGCGTTTGCCCGCTTCATACGCTTTTAACAATAAAGATGGTAAAACATCATCCTGCGTACGTGTCTGAAGATGGTAAAACCGCACCTCACTCATTGCCTTACCCCCAAACTCTCCCTACACAAACAAAAAACACAACGATCCTATGTATTCTCATAATTCTGTTTAACCAGACGATCAAGAACGCGTACACCAAACCCTGTACCGTACTTTGGAACGGTATCTTTATCTTTCTTAATCCAGGCCATGCCGGCAATATCCAAATGCGCCCACGGCATACCCTCATCTATAAAATGCCATAAAAAGCCCGCCGCCGTGCACGATCCAGCGCCTTTACCAACTTTGCTCATATTCTGTACGTCGGTAATCGTACCTTCCATCTCCTCCTTCCAGACCTCATCCAAAGGCATGCGCCACAAAAGCTCTCCCGTATCACGACTGGCCTGCTCCAGCTTTGTCCACAAATCATCATCACTGGCAAATGTACCGCAATATTGGTGCCCCAGCGCGACAATAATGGCTCCGGTCAAGGTCGCCAGATCAATAATCAAACGGGGTTTATACACATCCTGTACGTATGCAAGAGCATCAGCCAGCACGAGCCGCCCCTCCGCATCTGTATTCAAAACCTCGATCGTCTTGCCGCTATAGGATGTCAGAATATCAGCCGGACGATACGCACGCGCAGAAGGCATATTCTCGACAAGACCGACCACGCCAATCACATTAACCTTAGCCTTGCGCCCTGCCAGCGCAGCCATCAAACCAACCACAGCGGCAGAGCCGCCCATATCCATTTTCATATCTTCCATGCCCGCACCGGGCTTTAGAGATATCCCGCCTGTATCAAACGTCACCCCCTTACCCACAAAAGCCAAAGGCGCATGATCGACAATCTTTTGCCCGCGCCAGCGCATCACCACCAGCCGCGGAGCATGATCAGAGCCTTGCCCTACAGCAAGCAACGCCCCCATACCAAGCTTTTTCATTTTCTTCTCATCAAGAATATCAACTTCAACGCCCAAAGGCTTGAGCTTATCGGCAATGCGCTTGGCATAAACAGCCGGATAGAGCTGATTTGGCGGCTCATTCACAAGATCGCGCGCAAAAAACACGCCCTCAAGCACATGTGCCTGCTCTTCATACACAGCGCCCGCTATCGCGCTATCAAACACAACAAAATGCACGCTGGAGAGTTTTTCTTCTTCCAGCTCGCCCTCTTTTGCCGGTTTCTTAGACTTATACTGTTCAAAGCTGTAAGACCGCATCTGCATCCCCACAGCAATACTGGCCGCAATCTCACCGGCGCCCGACAGATCATTATCAATAAAAAATTCAGCGCTGGTGATATTTTTACCATCCAGTTCCGCTGCCAGCTTCCCGCCCAGCGTTTCAGTCTTACTCTGATCCAGCTCTGCCTTCTCCCCGCACCCAAGCAACACCGCATAACCATAAGGCGCGCCTTCGGGCAACATCAGCAATTCAACCTGCCCGAACTTACCGGTAAAACGCCTGGTTTGATCGAGCACATGATCAATATACCCCTTTGCTTCATAATTAAGGGAAGCAACCGGAGGGCTGGGAAATTTGTCCTTGTAAAAACAAACCACCACGACATCAGTATTTTTATGCGGCGCTTTAGAAAATGAAATATCCAGTGTCATAATAATAATCCTTTAAACAATATCCGTCGTCTCAAAGCGTGCGAACACACTCCAGAGAATGTCATCACGCGTTATCTAAGAATTGCGTTGGCCGCAAAGCCTTCATAGTATAGTCTCTCACAAGGAAATGGCTAGAGCGTATGAACAAGAAAAAACATCATGAAAACATTTGACCTGTATTTATTTAAGAATTTAATCATCGCCACTGCCTTTACTGCCGTGGTTCTGACATTTATCATTTTCCTTACACAATCACTGCGATTTCTGGAAATTGTTATGAATGCCGGATCTTCGGGCACAACCTTCTGGATTTTAACCGCTCTGGCGCTGCCGCGTTTTTTTGAAGTTATTCTTCCTATTTCCCTTATGGCATCAACCCTCTTCATATATAACAAATTCACCCTTGATTCCGAGCTTGTCGCTATGCGCGGTATGGGACGTTCTCCTTTTGATCTGAGCAAGCCTGCTCTGGCTCTGGGCGCAATTATAACCATAATCCTTTGGGGAATCACCATGTGGGGCGCACCGCTCTCCCTATCCAGAATGCAACAGATGCGCCAAAACCTGAAAGCCGAATTTTCTAACTTTTTATTCAAGGAAGAAGTCTTTAACGCCGCCGGAAAAGGGCTGACTGTCTATATCAGCGAAAAACATGAAAACGGAGAATTACATGGCCTGATGATTCACGACACCCGCGACCCCACAAAGCCGCCATCAACAGTTCTGGCAAAACGCGGCATGATCGTATCTACACCTGAAGGTCATCAAGTGATCGTATTTAACGGCTCCAGACAGGAATTTAACCCCAAATCACGCACATTACAAAAATTGGCCTTTGAACGCTATACTATTGACCTGCCGGAAAACAAAGCGGTAAGCAAACGCTGGGCTGAGCCTGACGAACGCACCATCAGCCAGCTCCTGAAACCAGACACACAAAACAAAAGAGACATGGAAAACATACGCGAATTCAATGTTGAGATTCACCGGCGCTTCACCGCCCCGCTTCTCGCATTAAGCCTCCCTGTCATAGCGCTGCTATCCCTCCTTCTGGGATCGCTTGATCGCCGCGGTCAAGCAAAACGCATCGCTATCGCCATTATCACAATTATCCTGATTGAGGGCTTATTTCTGGCGTCATACAACCTTGCCCGTAACAACAATTTTGGACTTATCCTGATGTATGTTTTATCTTTCGCTCCGATCAGCCTTGGTCTGTTTTTTCTCGATAGCCGCTCGGAAGAAAAACGCGCCAAAATAACCGCCTTCTTCAAGGACATCACAAAAAGCATCAAAAGCCTGATTCACACAAAATTCAGCGGAGAGCACTCACCATGATGAAAGTCACCCTCACCCTGAGCCAGTATCTTGCCAAACGCTATATATTAAACCTGCTGCTATTACTGGTCGGTTTATTATCCATTGTATATCTGTTTGATACAGTTGAACTCATCCGCCGTGCAAGCAAACACGCAGATGTCCCTATTTCTCTGGTTCTAAAAATGGGACTGTTAAAGCTCCCTGAAGTTGGTCAAACATTACTGCCTTTTGCCATCCTGTTCAGCGCCATGTACACTTTCTGGCAACTTACGCGCCGTTATGAGCTTATTGTTGTACGCTCCTCCGGTTTCTCCGTATGGCAATTCCTCCTGCCTATGGCCATAATCGGCATTATATTTGGGGCGCTACAAATGGCTGTCATCAACCCGATAGGAGCGGTCTTTATCAGTAAGTTTGAGGATATGGAACGCATTCACCTCAAGCGCGAGAAAAACCAGATTGCTGTCTTTGAAGAAGGGCTATGGCTCCGCCAACCCGTATTAATCAACACCTC
This sequence comes from Alphaproteobacteria bacterium, assembly GCA_046542355.1. Lineage (GTDB taxonomy): Bacteria > Pseudomonadota > Alphaproteobacteria > Micavibrionales > Micavibrionaceae > UBA1672. The sequence continues at coordinate 29,464 of JBKHBN010000020.1, forward strand.
ATCTATAACCAACAACGACAACGAACGCGACATTGAGACGAGACAAGCCCAGACATCAGCGCTGCTTGAGGGGTATGTCGTTATCCATGCCCAGAAAATAGAACAACCGCAATGGCTTATAAGAAATGTAACGGTTTTCTATTTCACACAAGACAATGATTTTCTTCAGCGTATAGACGCCAAAACAGCAAAACTGGAGAATAATTACTGGCATTTCGATGATGTCACAATTCATAAAAAAGACGCGCCTCTTGATAGTGTCCCACAATATGAACTCCCTACAAAGCTGACCATCCGTGATATTCAAGACAGCTTTTCTTCTCCTGAAAGCATGTCCTTTTGGAAGCTCCCGGCCTACATAAGAACACTGGAGCAAACCGGATTTGATGCCACGCGCCTCAAGATCTACTACCACACCCTTCTATCCCAGCCCCTGATGTTCTGCGCCATGATTCTCCTTGCCGCAGCCGTATCCATGCGCCCGCCCCGCTCACGCGGCACATTCATCCTGATCACCAGTGGCGTATTTTTGGGCTTTATAATTTTTTTCCTCTCAAGCTTCCTTCAAGCTATGGGATCATCGCAGCAAATTCCCATTCTTCTGGCCGCATGGTCACCTGCTCTAATTACTTTTTTGCTGGGTCTGTCCGTCATGATGAATCTCGAAGACGGTTAAAAACAGATTTTCTGTGCCAGAAATAGCTGTAAATTACTATAAGATATTCCCCAATGGACAATTTAGTAGTAACATCACGTTTCTGGCTTCCTCACTTAAAGTCTGTATCTGTATAGACTTGCGATGGCAAAAATATAAAACGTAAAACGACAAGATTAAATTAAGAATGAACACAATGTTAACCTGTAGCGCTCCTTATAAACAAAACCATAAACAAAACCGCAAAAGATCCCTGCATTCACGGCTCGCAAGCGCCATAATTTATACCCTCATGATTATCTGCCTGAGCAGCTGCGCTAGCCCCAAACGTTCTGAAATAATGGAAAAAGGCAGCACAATACACGATCCTTATGAAGGCTATAATCGCGCAATAAGCAGCTTTAACCAGAAATTTGATAATATCGTGATTAACCCTGCCATTAAGGGATACCGCGCCGCAACGCCCGCACCGGTTCGTCAAGGCATACGCAATTTTATGAATAATCTGGGCGCTCCGGCAATCTTGATAAACCAGATCCTGCAAGGAGACGTCAAGGGCGCAGAAAACGTCATTGTACGTACAGTTGTAAACACCACCATCGGCATAGGCGGAATCTTCGATGTCGCAGCCTATGAAGGCATTCCATACGAGCCCGAAGATTTCGGTCAGACGCTGGCCATATGGGGCGTTGAAAACGGACCTTACATTGTTGTCCCTTTTATCGGAGCATCCACTCTAAGGGATTACGCCGGATATTTCGTTGATTCTTTCATAGATCCTTTAGGATATTACACCTCGAATATAGACAAGGAAGAACTGGGATACATCAAAACAGGCGTAAGTTTCTTCCTCCTCAAAGAGTCCTTTTACGATACTATGAGCGAGCTGGAGCGTAGTTCATTCGACTACTACACAGTGATGAGAAGCTCTTACTACCAGTACAGAAAGTCTCTCATCTTTGATCTGTCAACTTCAATGAGAAAAACAAGCAAAAGTTATGAGGATTTACCCGACATGCCCGACTTCGATGATCAAGAATAAATTACATCATACTAATACATCTCTCTGTAATCATTAACCTTTGCTATATATGGCAAAGCACCGCCGACATCTATGCTCTTAAAAAAAGGAGCACATTCAAAAAATAAATGCAAAGAACTATAATTACGATGTATAACAAAAACTACTGCAGAGTCCGAACAAATTTATGCAACCGCATTCTGCTAAAATACTTTTAAATATTATGCATAAGTTATAGGAGCAAAAATTGAACAAGAAGAAAAATTTACTTTTATCTGCAAGCACATACGCGGTATCAGTCCTATTAGGACTCACAGCAGCTCCTATAACAGCGAATGCATCAAAGCTTTTACCACCCGAAAACCCCCGCTCTGTTGCTTTTATAAAGAAATGCATAAGCACAACAGCATCACTATCACAAGAATCAAAAGATTTCATCAAAGAGGTTGCTGAACGCGGCATTGGATTTCTAAAAAACGAAGAACTCACCGAAGAAGAGCGCAGACAAGAATTCCGCAATATGCTCAAAAATAACTTTGACATGAATACGATTGGCCGTTTTGCTCTTGGCCGTTACTGGAGAAGTGCCAGCCCGGCACAACAGGAAGAATATCTTGGCCTTTTTGAAAGCATGATCGTAGAAATATATTCACGCCGCTTTGGAGACTACAACGGAGAAAAATTCGAAATACTCTCTGCAAGGGAGCTTGGAAAAACAGATGTGATCGTATCATCTAGGATTGTTCCCAAAAACAATGTACCAATTGCTCTGGACTGGCGCGTACGCCAAAAAAAAGGACGCTTTGTAATCATCGATGTCATGGTAGAAGGCGTTAGCATGGCTTTAACACAACGCTCTGATTTTGCTTCTGTAATACAGCGGGGGGGCGGAAATATTGACGTCCTGCTCAACCACCTGCGCCAATAACGCGATAAAAAGTGACCCAGCCCCAATAAACAAGCCCGGCACAGACGAAAAAGCACCTAAACCTGCTTTTTCCGTAACCGTCCGGTGAAGGCCGCCTGTTACGGTGATGTTGCTTTTGGTACATT
>JBKHBN010000005.1:0-79932 GCA_046542355.1 Alphaproteobacteria bacterium
AAGAGATAACAACATTTTGTGGAAGTGATGCCGTGCTGCCCGCTACGATGAGTGGACAATATGGATATGTCTATTCGGGAGAGTGCCACATGCTGCCTGACTATGATAAGGAATTCTTTGAAGAGCTGGTCAGAAACTCTAGCTCAGTGCAAGAGGTTAAAGATAAGGTTGAGGCGCTTAACAGCATTGGCGTTACGGTTGATGATTGTGGCGTTGATTATACGGATCGAGATAGTTTAATTAGGGATGCTTATCTTTGTGAAGATGGGGAATGGTCTGAGGATGCTTTTTTCCACCACCGTGGATGGCACTCACATCGCGCCATTAATTTTCCTGATGTTTTTTCTTCATCAAGCTCAAGCATTGAAGATAATTGTCCCGTTTCGCCAGATCCGGATTGCCCTTATTGTGATTGTAAGGAGTTCTTTCAAGTAAAAGAATTAGACTGTGAGCACGATATGGAGGGTGTCCGCGTGCGTATTGAGAAACACGAGTGTCCGCAATATGGTGGCGCTGAGAGCTATAAACTTTATGCTTATGATTTTTGTGAATGTGAACCCGGGCCGATTACGGAAAGCCAAAACTGCCATGATTATTATAGGGAGCGTAACTGGTATCGAGATATGTCAGGTGGGTCAACTTGGCGTTATGCGACAGGCAGGGTCTCTAGAATATTTCAGGGTATTTGCGAGAATGGCCGCCTTGTCAAATCCGGAGATCCAATAGGTGCAGATACCAGTGAATGTGTGTGCCGGAACTATAACGACATTATCGATTATAATGACTGTCCGGCGGGTCTAACCAATAGCTGGAGCTTCCAGGGGCAGATATTCAAGAATGTTGAGTCCGTAGAATACAAGCGTTACACCTGCCCTGAAGGGTATAATGAAGATGAATTTGGAAATAAACTTCCTCTTGCGGGTTATTACGAAGATGAAACCACTTTTGGCCCGGTTGAGTGCGCGTGCGATGATACACTTACCAAAGAATTTACAAGAGATTGCGAAGATGAAGATCTTGGCGGCAAGGTTGTTTACGAAGCTAAATGGGATTGCGATCTTAATGACTGGGAGCCCGAGAATAAATGGAAAAAAATAAGTGACACTTGCCGTCCCTGTAGCTGGCAGCCACAAGGCAATAATATTTCAGAACCTGTAAATTACGGCGAGATACGTCCTGGTGACCCATGCTCCTGCAGTAATACCGAAAGAAAAGAATGTATTGCTGAATATTTAGGCTCATCAGGCCTGAAGAAATTATTTGCAGCAGGCTGTAAATGTACCTTACAGGGAGGATAAATTGATACTATCACGCGTTTATCATATTAGAGCTTCTAGGAAAGGTAGATTTTGATGTTACAGAGGCGATATAGGAAAGATGGGGGTTTTACGCTGCTCGAGCTTGCCGCAGTATTAACAATTACCGGTTTGTCGATGCTCTATGTCGCACGATTTTTCAATATTTATATGGAAAACAAACGGCTGAGCGTTACGCAAGAAAATATTGAACTGGTTTATAGCGCCTTAAGAGAATACGCCGCTTATAATGGCGCTTATCTTTGCCCGGCGGATCCCACGCTGGAGCCCTCTGATCCTTTATATGGTCGCTCCCAGTGCAGGGGCGCAGGCTATGACCCTAACGGATGCGCAGATTTAACCGAGATTGGCGCTGGAATTACCTGCACAAACGAACATAGCCGAGATATTGATAATGATGGAACAGGAGATACGGTTGTGATCGGCGCGGTACCTATTAGAACTCTGGTCGATGAGCTTGACGGGCTTTCGCGGTTTAGTACGCCAATCAGAGAGTTACATAAAACAGATGGTTATGGAACATTGATCTCCTATGCTGTAACCGAACGTTTAACGGAAGCTAATCCGGGCAATTCAACTCTTAACCCGTTTAACCCTTTGCAAGGCGCTATTCGTGTTGTCGATGAAAATGGCATTAGTCTTATGGATCCTGAAGATGAGGGGCAGTTTCTTGTTTTCTCGCATGGACGCGATGCGCTTGGTGGTTATTCCCCGAATGGAGATCTTATAGAGCCATGCTTTATACCCTCTGTTATTGTCGGCAACCCTCCAGAACCACCCCCGCCTGGGCCCTTTGACAACACTGGTCAACAGACTATCAAGGTCGAGAATTGTGATGGAAACGATGCTATTTTTGTACGGGGATTATTATCTACTGCAAATAATAGCAATTATTTCGATGACTCTCTCTATTTTAAAGGGCGCGATATCGGCGCGCTATGGAAAACTGCACGCTTCTCTGATAATCCGGGAGATGTATATATTTATAATGGTAATCTGGGCGGCAGCGTCGGCCTTGACACGGCAGAGCCGAATGCAACTCTGGATGTAGCAGGTGACATCAATACCAATACTGAAGTCAGGAGCGCTAACAATATTGACCCTGATGGAGACGGTGATTTCGATCACTTCTGTGATCCTACTCATGATCATTGTATAGATGTCAATTTCCTTGGTGGTGACGGTGAGCAAGGGGGCTGCCCTGCCGGACAGGTTGCTTATGGTGTTGAGAACAACCGCATGGTCTGTCGTGATGTTGACTGGTCTGAGGTCAGGACTGCTGCCAAGACATGTCAAGCAATTAGCGGTGAGACTTCCTATATGCAAGGATTTTCAAATAAGGGAAATGTCTTGTGCTGTACCTTAACTGGAACGTGTGAGAAACAGTAGTTTTTTCCAGTGGTGTACAAATAATTTTTAAACGTAATAAAACACCAGAAAAGCCGCTTCTTTTATAAGATGCGGCTTATTTCTTTTTGCTTTTCATCCTCGAGTGAACGAATATCACATTTTATGATGCCATTTTTTTACGTTCTTCAGTCTTCTCAAGCTGCTTTTTGATTTCTTTAGCCTCTTTTTCTGCGTTAAATATGCGGTTACGTGTCGAGGCCTGATACGCCATTTTCGCGTGCTCTTCGCAATAAGGCAGACCCGGCATTGCGTTATCGCCGCAAAACCCGAAATCTCCATGCTTGGGATCACCACAGGGCCAACGGCACATACGGGGCTTTAAGTCCATAAGACTGTATAAATCTCCGGCTTTCTTGTTGTGCGTTATTTTCTTCTTTTCTCTGCTTGATAGTGCCGATGTTTCCACTCTTGCGTTTCCCAAAGACGGATTCGGCGAAGACACAGATTTCTTTGATGTTTTTCGCTCAACATTCTTGTTTGCCGGTTTCTTATTTTGTTGAATCGGGGATACCCGGTTGGAGAGTTTCAAGCGATGCGCCTTGCCAATGACAGCGTTACGCGTTACGCCTCCCAGTTGCTTGGCAATCTCAGCAGCTGTATGTCCCTCTCCCCACAGTTTTGTTAACAGTGACACACGCTCTTCAGTCCAGCTCATGCAATTCCTCCAGGCTCTAACTACAAAACATAAACCAACTCAAGCGTTTGATTTGCAATGTCTTTTTATTTGTTTTCAGTATAGGCTTAATGTATCAGGAAGGAGGGGGGAGAGCCAAGCGCTAAAAATAAAAAAAATTCTTTATCCACACGACAGCATTATATATTGTTTACGCGTTTATCGTTCTTCACGCCCCAAAAACATCGACATATTCTTAATTTAATTTCTCGAAGATTCTACTTGAGCGACTTTATTGGTTTATGTCAAGCCCAAGACGTTCAAGATCTTCCAGCTGACTGACCCAGTTCTCCTGCACACGGACGAACGTCTTAAGATGTACGCGTACACCCAGTATTTCTTCCAGCTCTTTTCGTGCGGCCTGACCAATTGCCTTTATCTTAGCGCCGCGCTTACCCAAAACGATACTTTTCTGGCTTTCTTTTTCAACATAGATCAACTGGTCAATTTTAACACTCCCATTGTCGAACCGCTCCCAATTTTCTGTCTTTACGAACACGGAATATGGAACTTCCTGATGGATTTGATCATATATCTTCTCACGCGTGATTTCTGCAGCCATAAGACGCATGGGCATATCCGTAATCTGATCTTCAGGAAACATCCAGATGCCTTCGGGCATAGCTTTGCTTAAATATGCAGCCAGATCTTGTGTCCCCTTCCCTGCCAAAGCGCTGATCATGAATGTCGCCTCATAAGACACTTCTTCATTTAGATCTCTTGCCAGTTCCAGAAGCCGGCTCTTGTCGGTTTTATCCACCTTGTTCAAAGCCAGGATGATTTTAGACCCGCTTTTTTGTTTCTTGAGTGTTTCTGTAATCTGCCTGTTATTTTCTATGGTGTTTTTTACAGATGCATCAATGATATGGACAATAAATTCAGCGTCCTCAAGGCTGGCAAGCGCCGCGCTGACCATCGCTTTTTCAAGTGTTTTTCTTGGCTTGAAGATCCCTGGCGTATCAATCAGTATAATTTGCGCCTCCTCGTGCAGCGCTATTCCTAGTACGCGGCTGCGCGTGGTTTGAACCTTGCGCGATACAATCGATACTTTTGTACCGACAATCGTGTTTACCAATGTGGATTTGCCTGCATTGGGAAGTCCAATAACGGTGACAAAACCACAACGCTGCTTGCTGATCTGAGTGTTTTCCTTCTGCGCCACAGGGTTTTAATTCCTTATTATCTTGGTAGTCTTGATAGTCTTGTCTTTTTTACGGGCTTACTTTTCAGCAATTCCAGCCAGGAATTGCTTTGCCGCTCTTTTTTCCGCTTCTGCGCGCGAGCGGCCTTTCGCGCTGGCGGCGCTGTGTCCCGCCAGTGTGACGCGGACTTCAAAAACCGGCGCATGATCGGGGCCACTTTGAGATATAATCTCGTATTTAGGTAATGGAAGGCCTTTGGCCTGTGCCCATTCCTGTATTTGTGTCTTAGGGTGCTGCGGCGGGTTTCGCATCGTGTAAAGTGTATCCTGCCAGTGTGTTTCAATCAGGCGTGAACAGCACTCATACCCACCATCCAAATACAGCGCACCGATCAGGGCTTCGAATACATCTGCGAGAATATGGTCGTTCTGTGCGCCGCCTGCTGCTGCTTCAGCATTGGAAAAAAAGATATATTCGCCCAGCGAGAACCGTTTTGCCAGATCAGCCAGCGTCTTGCCCTGGACAAGCGATGCCAGACGTTTTGCCAGATCACCTTCCTGCTCTTCGGGGAATTTTTTATACAGCAAAGAGGCAATGACCAGACCGAGCACGCGATCACCGAGGAACTCCAAACGCTCGTAGTTTTTCTGTTTTCCCGTACTGGAATGGGTCAGGGCAGCGCGCAACCGCGTTTCTTCCTTGAATGTATAGCCAATTCTTTCCTGTAGCTGTTTTAACGGCCTAGGATCACATGTCATTGGTTGTTCTCTTTTTTAATATCAGGCAAAAAACAAATGGCTTGGATTATTATTCTGCCTTATCGCTTATTTATATTTATTCTTCTTGTATGCGCTTGGGGTCGATATCATTAAACAAGCGCTCATAACGCACAGTCCATGGCCATTTCCAAACCTCGAACAAACGGGCATAACCATTGGTTGAGAAAAACAGGAAGTCAGCGCGCCCAATAATATTTTCGTAGGGCACGGGCCCGACATAATCCGTAACCCGGCTATCTTGTGAATTATCACGATTATCACCCATAGCAAAATAGTGACCATCAGGCACGGTATATACAGGCGTATTATCAAGCTTTTCGCTATCGCTTTCTTCATATATGCTGTGTGTTATTCCACCGGGAAGCGTTTCGATATATTCCTTTAATATTTGCTGGTTGCCCATATCTCCGGTAAGGGTTCTTGTTTCAACATATTCTCTGGGAACAAGCTTGTCATTGATATAAAGCCGCCCGCCGCGCACCTGCACCGTTTCACCGGGCAAACCGACGATACGCTTTATATAATCCATTCCCTCATTGCGCGGCAAAGCAAACACTATTATATCACCGCGCTCAGGCTCTTTGCCGAAAATCCGTCCTTCTATCGGTGCAATACCGAACGGAAAGGAAAAACGGCTGTAGCCGTATGCGGGTTTATTCACAAAAAGATAATCACCGACAAGAAGTGTGGGCTTCATTGAACCAGAGGGGATATTAAATGGCTCAAACAAAACCGAGCGAATAAGAAGTGCAATCAGCACCGCAATAATTGCCGTTTTAACGAACTCGCTTATTTCGCCTTTTTCGATGAGGACGACCTCTTTTTCGGCGTTTTCACCTGCGTTATTTTCTTGGTTTTCTTGCGTTTTGATTTTTTCTTCTTCTTCTGACATATCACAGGACTTACAGTAATTTAATAAACAATACCAGCAAAGATTAAAGAGTTGTATTCATTTACAAACAAAAAGATCGGTTCTGAAGATTCTTTGTATGCCGCCCTATATGGTTTCTATAACAACAAAGGCCTGAGCGTAGGGGCCTTCATCACTTAACGATACGTGCAAAATAGCTGTTCTTTCCTGCGGCGTTATTGCTTCGAGCCGTTTAAGCGCGCCGCCCGCCAACACAAGAAAGGGACGGCCATTTTCATCCGTACCTACACCGATATCGCGCATACGTACGCCTTGCGTAAAGCCAACGCCAAGAGCCTTCGCGCATGCTTCTTTGGCTGCGAAGCGTTTTGCGTATATCGCGGCTTGTGCTTTTAATGTAGCGCAGCGCCCGGCTCTTTCACGTTCTTCTTCCGTGAAGCACCGCGTGATGAAACTTTCGCCGAAGCGCTGGATTGATTTCTCGATACGGCGAATGTCAGTGATATCGTTTCCAATACCGGCGATCATTGTTGCGCCCTTTGTTTTTTTATTATTGTTTTTGTTCGCGGGTTTATTTCAAAAAACTTTGGTACAGCGCTCTTTTTTGCCAAATTGCAGACCTTTAAGCGTGCTTTTTTCAAATATTCTTTTTTTTGACACTCTGCTTTGCGTTTTTCTATGGCCAGCGCTTTTGCCCGTGCTTTGGCTTTTTTTGCCGCGCGCACCAATTGATAATATATGATATAGGCCGGAATTATCATTAAAAACAACATAATATACCCCCCAAGCATCCAAGGTAAGAATAGGTCAAGGGGGTGGGTTTTTGCTATTTCCCACATAACGGAAAAGCTGAGTTCATCCGGGAGTTCACGTGGGCCTTCAATCCCGAACGCACTAAATAAAAAACAACCCAGTGAAAACCCTGCCCACCAGATAAATGGGAACGTCCAAGGGTTTCCTGCAAATGTCCCCATCATCGCCGCTAGAGGATTAGCCCGCAAAATAAAAGCCAGAATGGCGGCTTGTATAAAATGCGTGCCCAAAAGCGGGGAAAATGACACGCCAGTGCCAATCGCTAACCCAAGAGCAATACTATGCGTTGTATCAGCGATCCTTAGAAGACGGTGCTTTGTGTAATAGGCCGCTCTCTTCCAGCCCATTGACGGCCAAAACAGCTCTCTTGATGACTCAATGAGTGTTAGGGGTTTACGCCTTTTAAACATGTTTTTACTCGATCCCTAAAAAAACCTCTCCGGTTCCGAGAATATAGGGGAAAAGGTTTTATTTAAAGAAAAATATAAAAAAATTCAGGGATATTTGCAATAGATCTGGTATGCCCCTTCACACTATGTCATACAGGTTTTCGTGGTGCTATTTTATTAAGAGATTATAAGGCAAGGAGAGAGCTCATGAGCGAAGATATGCTTGGTTATTTTAAGGTATATCCCGATTTTCCTAAAAAGGGTATCAATTTTTATGATATACAGTCTGTTCTTGAGAAACCCGATATATGGCGCAGAGTCATAGACAGTCTTACCGCTCTGGTGAAAGAAAGCGGTGCCGAGCTTGTTCTGGGTATTGAGTCCAGGGGGTTTATTACCGGCGTTCCTGTGGCTGATAAACTGGGCTTGCCTTTTGGCATGGTGCGCAAGCCCGGCAAACTGCCCGGCGCCATCTTGACACAGGATTATGAGCTCGAATACGGCAGCGATGCTGTACAGATACAAAAAGATTTAATTACGCCGGGAATGAAAGTTGCCATTGTTGATGATCTGCTGGCCACAGGCGGCACAATGAAAGCTGCGGGCGATCTTGTAAAGGCGGCAGGCGGAAATCTGGTGCTTGGGGTATGTGTTATTGAGCTTCATGAACTCAGCGGTAGAGACAAGCTTGGTTTTCCTTTTCAAGGTCTTGTGCGGGCGCCTCTTGATCCTTTTTAAGAACAGGCTGCGCCTATCATCCTCCGCGCGCGCGCTCAACAGAAACAATGCATGATGTAGCGCGCAAGGCCGCGATGATATTGTTTAAGTGCTTGGTATCATTCACATAAACATCAAGCATCATGTCCCAGAAATCAATAGAGCGGTTTATGATTTTCAAGTTCGTTATATTGCCGCCGTTACGCCCTATCACGGTTGTTACCGTGCCTAAAGCTACAGGTTCATTCGCAATGGTCATTGTCAGACGTCCGACCTGCGTTTCTGTTTCCGCGCCATGATCGCCCCATGATACATCCAGCCAACGCTCCGGTGTATCGGCAAAATTCTCGAGCGTATCACAATCAATAGTATGAATGGTAACCCCCTTGCCTGTGGTTACGATCCCAACAATCCGATCGCCGGGCAATGGATGACAACAGCGCGCAAAATGCATGGCCATACCGGGAATTAACCCCTTAATGGGCATTGGCCCGCTTTCATCATGGCGGCGCAGCCTTGTAACCTGATCCATGTGTTCAGCGGGGCGCTTATTTGTTTCCGAGCGGTGGCCGGGGAAAATAATCTTGAAAACATCACGCGCGACAAAAATGCCTGAGCCGATCTTGGCGTAAATTTCCTCAACATCATCGATGCGGTGATGCTCCTGAACAGCGGCCAGTGCCTTTTCTGTGAATTCATAGCCTTCCTGACGGAAGACTTTTTGAATCATGGCCTTGCCCAGCGTTATAAATTCGTCGCGCTGCTGATTGCGAACAAATTTTCGAATGTGGGATCTTGCTTTGCCTGTAACCACAAAGCGCTCCCATGTCGGAGAAGGATTTTGCTTTTTGGCTGTGATAACATCGACCTGATCTCCATTGACAAGACGCGAGTTTAGTGGCGCTATGCGTCCATTGATTTTAGCGCCAACACAACGATCGCCGATATCTGAGTGAATGGCATAGGCAAAATCAACCGGCGTTGAGCCATTGGGCAGCTCTATAAGATCCCCTTTAGGTGTGAATACAAAGACCTGATCTTGAAACAGCTCAAGCTTTGTATTTTCCCAGAAATCCTCCGGTTTTTGTTCTTGTTCCAGAATATCGAGCAATTCACGCAGCCAGCGGTATTTTGTTACGTCACGCTTGGTAGGCTGCGCGTTTCCTTTGTATGCCCAGTGGGCTGCTACCCCCAGCTCTGCCTCGGCGTGCATCTGGCGGGTTCTGATTTGTACTTCAATGCGCTGCTTGCGCGGCCCCATGATTGTGGTGTGTATAGAGCGGTAACCGTTAGGTTTTGGTGTTGAAATATAATCTTTAAAACGCCCGGGAACACTGTGATATTTGCCATGGATTGTTCCTAAAACCAGATAGCATTCCTCTGTTGTATCCACAATAATGCGAAATGCCATAATATCGGAAAGCTGCTCGAAGGTCACTTTCTTGCGCTGCATTTTCTTCCAGATGGAATAGCGGGTCTTCTCGCGGCCTGTGATTTCAGCCTTAATACCAGCTTTGTGCATTATGCCGTAAAGCTCGTTAATGATGCCATCAACAACGTCATTTCCTTCTTTACGCAAGTAAGATAAGCGATTTGTGATGCTTTCGCGCGCTTCGGAATTGATCTGCTCAAAACACAGATCTTCAAGTTCTTCCTTGATGCGGTGAACACCGACACGTTCTGCCAGCGGCGCATAAAGCTCAAGCGTTTCCAGTGATATCCGGCGGCGCTTTGCCGGAACCTTTACCCCGCTTATGGTGCGCATATTATGAAGCCGGTCTGCCAGCTTGACCAAAAGAACGCGTATGTCCTCTGACATGGCCAAAAGAAGCTTACGGAAATTTTCGGCCTGTTTGCCTTCTAATGTCTGACTTTCAATTCTGGTCAACTTACTTACGCCGTTGACAAGATCAGCTATGGTTTTATTGAATTTTCTTTTTAAATCTTCAATTGTGGCGGGCGTATCTTCGACGGTATCATGCAATATAGCCGTGACAATAGTTGTCACGTCCATTTTCATATCAGCCAATATTTGTGCGACTTCTACAGGGTGTGTGTAATAAGGCTCGCCGGAGGAACGGAATTGTCCATCATGGACTTCCTTGGCATAATAAAATGCCCTTTCGACCAGATCTTTATTAAATTCCGGATCGTACTCTTCAATTGTTTGCTTTAACTGCTCAAGCATATTCTTAACAATCACGCAAAGAAATGCGCCTTGCCTTGCTCACGGTGTAATTTGAAAGCTATCGCACCTCACGCTTTATGGAAGCCCGAAGCCCCCTTGAAGCGTGTACACGCAGCCTGCCATAAATATAGTTAACTGGAAAAGTTTAATCAAAGGTAAAAAACCGGATAATTGCCCGCTTCTTTTGTTATTAATCTGTGCAGTGGTATACACTTAAGCACCAACGATATCACCGAGCGTGGGATTATCGCTCTGTTCATCATCGGTTTCATCGTCCTCATCTTCATCATTCTCCTGCGAGAACGCCTCCTCGTCGGCGTACATACCAGCACTGGCAGCATCAACCATATCGCCCCATTCTTTTTCGCCATCCATGAGGTCTATAGTCTCTTCTTCAGGATCCTGCGGCAAGTAGCGCTGGTGGCTTTGAATCATTTCTTCTTTTAAATTGCTTGTATCAATAGTCTCATCAGCGATTTCCCGCAAAGAAACAACCGTGTTCTTATCGTTATCACGATCAACCGTAAGCACCGCGCCTGTACCGATTTTTCTTGCACGCTGGGACGCCAGCATGACAAGCTCGAAGCGATTCTCCAGTTTTTCTACACAATCTTCTACGGTCACACGTGCCATGGGTCACATCCTTATTCTTTTATTTTAACTTCATCTTATTTACGAGTATTTTGACCCGTTTATAGAGCCAAGCACAGATAAATGCAAGATGTAATTGTTGGATAGTATCGTAACGTGTTATGTTGTTTGATGATGATAACGTATATGTACGAATTGCTTCCAGATATAGATTGTTCTCTTTGTCCGCGGCTAAAATCCTTTATTGACGAAAACCGGATCAAGTTCCCGGATCAATATAACGCGCCAGTGCCCTCTTTTGGCTCGCCCGATGCGCCGCTTTTGATTGTTGGGCTTGCGCCTGGTTTTCGCGGGGCCAATTTCTCGGGACGGCCTTTTACCGGCGATTATGCAGGCGACCTGCTTTATGCCACCTTAATCAAGTTCGGTTTTGCCAAAGGCGTTTATAAAGCGCGCAAGGATGACGGGCTTGAAATGGTTAATGCGCGCATTACCAATGCAGTGAAATGTGTGCCGCCGCAAAACAAGCCCACCGGCGCGGAAATTAATACATGCCGCCAGTTTCTTGGGCGCGAGATCGAGGATATGCGCAAGCGCGGCCTGAAGGTTATTATGAGTCTGGGGCTGGTTTCTCATAATGCGGTGCTTAAGGCGACGGGAAATAAGCAATCGGCCTTTAAGTTTACCCATGGCAAAGCGCATGATCTGGGCGGGGGGCTAACGCTTGTCGATTGCTATCACTGCTCGCGCTATAATACGAATACGAGGCGCTTGACGACGGAGATGTTCGAAAATGTGTTTCGGGATATTCAAGCCTTATTGTAGCCCGCCTCCTGTCACTTTAAATTTTTAGACAGCACAGAAATGTGCTCAGGGCCAACACCACAGCACCCGCCGATAATTTTTGCACCCAGCGCTTTCCATTTTTTTGCGTAGTCAAGATAAACTTGCGGTGTTAATTCTTGATTGAGTTCTGAAACATCCTCATTGGCTGCCCTAAGACTTTGTTTGGGAATAAAGCTGTTTGCATAGCCACCAAATAAAATTTCTTTATCCTGTGTTTTTATAATGCTTGCTGTTTGGGTGATGGCTTGCGTTACGCGCTCAGGAGTTGTGCAATTAAACAAAATAGCCTGCGGGGGGTCTTGTTTTTGTATGAAGGCTTTGATGACATCTTCAATGCTTTCTCCGGATTTCAAGAAGGCCGGGCCGTTTTCCCCTTCAGTTTCTGCAACATGAAAAGAGAGCCATACGGGCTTTCCTGTTACTCTGAGCGCTTCAAAGACGGTTTTGGCCTCAACCAGAGAAGAGATAGTCTCGACAAGCCAGAAATATATTGTTGCCTTTTGCTGTTCAATAAAAGGCTCAACAAGTTCTGCGGCGCGTTCTATCATAAAATTGCCAGGCTCATAGGATCCAAACAAAGGGGGAATGCATCCGGCAATCTGAATTGGTTTGCTTGCCCTCTGCGCTGCTTCTTGTGCCAGCTCCGCAGCCAGTTTTATAAGCTGCGCACCGCTGGTTTTGAATCGCTCTTCCCCGATATGGTAAGGTACAACAGCATATGTATTGGTCGTTATCACTTCCGCTCCAGCCTTAATAAAGGCCGCGTGAGCTTGCTGAACAGTTTGCGGCGCTTCCATCAAGGCCAGCGCCGACCATTCCGGCTGTTTAAACGGGGCGCCCATGCGCTTTAACTCACGACCCATTCCCCCATCCAGAATTGTAACAGCGTTATTCATTTTATAACCATTTCCTTTTCTTGGTTGTCTTGGTTTTCTTGTTGGTTTTTAGACTCTCTTTGCTCAAACGCCTTTGAGATGCGTTTGGCTTGTTTGCGGATTGATCGTACCTCGTTTGAGTTCCAGCTTGTTGAGGGCATGTACGTAAGCCTTGGCGCTGGCAACCAATGTATCTACATCTGCGCCACTTCCTGCAACGGTGATTTCATTTTCCTCCAGGCGTACGCGCACCTCGGCCTGCGCATCTGTTCCGCCCGTCACCGCCTTGACCTGATAGAGTTGCAGCGCCGCTTCGGGATGTGGGT
This sequence comes from Alphaproteobacteria bacterium, assembly GCA_046542355.1. Classification (GTDB taxonomy): domain Bacteria; phylum Pseudomonadota; class Alphaproteobacteria; order Micavibrionales; family Micavibrionaceae; genus UBA1672. Next base: position 12,937 of record JBKHBN010000005.1, read on the forward strand.
AAATTTCTCGTATGGCTCTGAAGATCGCATCAACCGGTCCGTTTCCTTCAACCTTGGCTGATTTTTCCTGTCCTTCGATTGCAAGGGTAAGGTCTGCGGTTTGTGGCCCTATAGTACCTGCACGTATATCCATGGAGAGAAACTGGATCATATTGTTCTGACTTACGAGCTGGTCTTCTACAAGGGCGATCAAATCATCTTCAAAGACTTCGCTTTTGCGATCGGCCAGTTTCTTAAAACGTTCAAAAGCCTCGTTTATTGCGTTATCACCCAAATCAAAGCCAAGCTCCTTGAGGCGCTCGCGGAAAGCGTGACGGCCTGAATGTTTGCTCATCACCAGCTTGCTCGTGGCGCAACCCACACTTTCTGGGGTCATGATCTCATATGTATTTGCATTTTTCAGCATACCGTCTTGATGGATGCCGCTGGCATGGGCAAAAGCATTGGCACCTACAATGGCTTTATTCGGCTGCACAGAAAAACCCGTTATACCCGAAAGCGTGCGCGAAGCTTTGGTAATGCGCGTTGTTTCTATGTTGTTGGTATAAGGCATTAGATCGTGGCGCGTACGCATAACCATGACAAGCTCTTCTACAGCGGCATTGCCCGCTCTTTCCCCGATGCCATTAATTGTACATTCAATCTGGCGCGCCCCTGCTTTTACACCGGCCAGTGAGTTGGCTACAGCCACGCCCAGATCATTGTGGCAATGGGTTGAGAGAATTGCCTTATAAATATTAGGCACGCGCTCTATGAGCATGGTAAAAAGCGCTGCATATTCCTCTGGCATGGCATAGCCAACCGTATCGGGGATATTAATCACACGCGCTCCTGCTTCAATCGCTGTTTCAACGCAGCGGCAGAGGAAATCATTTTCCGTTCGAGAGGCATCTTCTGCGCTCCACTCCACATCATCGGTAAAAGAACGCGCAAATGTTACGCTGTCTTTGATGGCTTCCAGCACGGCGTCCGGCTCCATTTTAAGCTTATGTTTCATGTGCAGGGCAGAGGTGGAAATAAAGGTATGGATGCGTTTTGATTGTGCCGGTTCTATCGCTTTTGCCGCTGCCTCGATGTCTTCTTTTCTGGCGCGACTCAAACCACATATTGTCGCGTTTTTGACAATAGATGCAATTTTGTTTACCGCTTCAAAATCTCCGGGAGAAGCGATAGGAAAGCCTGCCTCGATTACATCAACGCCCAGCTCATCCAACATCTGAGCCATTTTGAGCTTTTGCTCCAGATTCATGGCGCAGCCCGGGGATTGCTCTCCATCTCTCAGAGTTGTATCAAAAATAATAACGCGATTAAGGTCTTGTTTGACTAAATCATAAGCTCTGCTCATAGCGGTTCATCCTAACTTTTTGCTCTTCACTACCAACACGCTTTTTTTTATGCCTGTCGATCTTTGTTTCAGTTTTTTTGGAAATTTTTTATCCCCTGGAGCGCAGGCACACGATGATGCCTCATGGCCGCTCAGGGGCGCATAAGCAAGAGGAGAGAAAGGCGTAGTGACATTTTATCGTGCTGTTTCATGCTCATAGATATTTTCTATACGCAATCAATATTCTGCGTCAAGTTTAAAACCGTTATTTCTTTTGTTCCGGATTCTTCTTCTGATCCAGATCGCGCGCCTCATCAACCAGCATCACAGGAATACCGTCGCGAATGGGAAATGCCAGCCTTGCCTGCTTGGAGATCAGCTCTTGTTTGTCGCGGTCATAAACCAAGGGGCTTTTGGTTAGCGGACAAACAAGTATTTCTAGTAATTTCGGATCAATTTGCGTGTTCATCGTTTATAAAGTCCTTAGATAGTGTCGTCACGTGTTATGTACAATTAGGCGAATAACAAGGATGAAAGTCTGCGCCGCGCCATAAGCGTTACCGGATCGCTGCCGCCCATAGCATCCATCAGCTTAATCAGTTCTTTGCGCGCAGACTGATCGTTCCATTGTGAGTCCAGAGCAATGGATTGTAGTAAAGCCTCAACAGCTTCTTTCCTTTTCCCCTGACCGTAAAGCGCCATGGCCAGATCAATGCGCGCCTGATGATCATTTTCATCGGCCTTTATTTTTGCTTCAAGTTCATCTATAGCATTATCTCCCTTACTATCAGCGTTTCTAGCCAATTCAAGCGCTGTGCATGCTTGGGCATAGGCCGATTTTTTGGTTATTTCTTCAGGGGCGTTATCAATGATCGATTGCGCTTCATCAAGCTGCCCGATCTCTATGAAACAGCGCACCAGACCGGCAAATGCCTCAGCATTGAGCGTGTCTTGCTGGAGAATTGCCCCGTAAATACCATGAGCGGTTTGAACATCGCCTTGCGAAAGACTGTTGGCCGCATCTTTAAGGGCTTGAGGGATGTCGAGGGCATCAGGTTGCGCATTATTAGAGATTGTCACCAGCTTTTGAACAAATTCACGGATTTTCTTCTCAGGCTGCGCTCCCATGAACGCATCAACAGGTTGTCCCTGAAAAAATCCGTAGACAGTAGGCACGGATTGAACGCGCAAGGCGGCGGCCAGCTCCTGATTTTCTTCAATATTAACCTTGGCAAGCAAAACCTTGCCACCTGCGGCGCTTACAACCTTTTCCAGCGTTGGCATAAGCTGCTTGCACGGCCCGCACCACGGCGCCCAGAAATCAACAATAACCGGAACGCTCATTGATGCGCTCATCACGCGCTGCTCAAAATCATGCGTGCCGACGTCGAAAATAATATCATTCCTGTTTGCGGGTGCGCCCGTAACGCCCTGCTTCGTAGCGTCCTGGTTTTTTGATGATCCAAAAATCATAATTTTACTTCCTTGTGTTTTCTTAATAACTCAATTAGCGTCAGGGTGCGCCTGCGTCAGATCAAGAACTTCATAATCATGCCCTGTACTATCCAGAAAGGCCAGCAAATCATCAGGGCTCATGCCAATCGTCCAAGCGTTATCCATAGGGTGATAGTTAACAATTTCAACATCCATCATCGTGCTGTCGAGTATCATACGGATGGTGCCCTTTTTATCATTCATAATACAAAAAGGATTAACCGCTCCGGGCATAATACCCAGATTTTCATATAAACGAACGGGCGAAGCAAATGACAGACGCGCGCTTGGCAGAAGATCAGAGAGCTTTTTCAGATCAAGGCGCGTTTCATTGGCGGCGGTAATTAAAAACATATTTTTCTTTTTATCGCGAAGGAACAAGTTGCGGCAATGCATGCCCAGTATTGTCTTTTTTAGCGGCTCGCCCTGCTCAACCGTGAAGATGGGTTCATGCTCGTATAGGCGGTACTCAATGCCCAGATTGTCGAGATACGCAAGCAGATCGTCTTTGCCTGTTGGTAAAGCCTGTGTGTGTGTGTTTGTTGCTGCGTTAGTCATGGAAAGCAAAACTATTAGAAAAACGCCCGTAAATCCAGCTTTTTTTTGTTTGGGTGTTCGAGGCGAGAGGGACATTCTTCAGGTGATTGAAACGAGTTCACCTTGCCGAGTTTTTTTGCATATTTACCGTAAACATGGTAAGATTTTATTAATACTTTTCTGGCAGACTGATCGTAACTAAGAAGGGTAAAGCGAGGCGACGTAATGGCAATGGGACCAGAACAGTTATTAGAAGCGGTGGAGCCGGTAGATAATGGCCATATAGCAAATCTTGTAGCAACAGGCGGTATGAGTGTTACTACTGTTAGCGGGGATTCCCCGACAAGCGGCTTTCCGGAGAGCGGGCCATTTGCGGCCTTGCGTGAACAATTACCTGAATCCCAGCCCGCTCAGACCATGGATCAAGCCCCAGTCATGACAGTTTCTGCACCGACAAACACAGGGTTTGATTTCTCATGAATATAGAACTCGGTGTCTTACATGATGGAACAGTGATGATGGTAAGTGATACCCCGCTGCCCGATATTGTCCGGCGCGTGGAGTATTACCGCGAACAGCGTCTTTTTATGGTGGTTTATAGTGATGAAGATGAACATCCTGATGAATTGCTCCACTATGAAATACCCGAAGATATGGCCTCTCCCATAGAAAACACGCCCAATATCATTGTTTATTCTCTGTTTCCCAATCACGAGCCCATCGGATATAAAGTTCCGCTTGTACAGGTTCCCGAAGCGTTTTAGGCCGCGCTGGTATTATGATATTTGCAAAAAATTTGTTAAACGGTCTTTATTACACGCGTTTTAGCATGGCTATTTCTTTATTTAATGTTTCCTATTTGATGTTTTCTGGAATTTATCCTTGCATTTCAAAAATTACGATATATATTTTCCTGCACCGATGAGAGCGCCACGATGTCTTTTCAAGATGTCTTAGAGTATGCGAGTGTAGCTCAGGGGTAGAGCACAACCTTGCCAAGGTTGGGGCCGTGGGTTCGAATCCCATCACTCGCTCCATTAAATCAATGACTTAGCACAAAACGTCTTACGGCGTTTTTTCTTTAGGTGCCACATAGGCACTAAGGGAATTTTTGTTTTGGAACCAATTTGGAATCATGAAATCATTCTGGCAGAAACTTTTTTTGCGGATTCTTGGTCGCTATTATTCGTAACCCTAATGCACCATGCTGTAATGCACCATGCGCGCGCGGCTTGTCCACGTAGTAGCGCTATAGTGGCGTTCAAGCACAGTGAAATTACCATGCTACAGGTCGTGTTGCTAACGTTCTAAGATCAACACTACTATTACTGAAATTGATTCGGACTCCTCAGCTAATCATGGAATTCGATTTCACGAATGCCCGGACGGTGGCTATGCTGAATGATGGCTTGCTTTATGATGCCGCGCTCCTCTTCAGAGGCCCCACCATTATCTTTCGGTAGAATCTCCGACATATAAATATCAAGTACAGCCGAGCCAGATGGTCTTGCTGATGCCCTTAACGATATACCCGAATGCCTACAGCCAACCAGAAACTCCCTGTCATTAATTTTCGCAATCACATGCGTGCGGCGTATGCCAATGCCAACGCTGGCGTTTACACCCTTGATTTGTACAGGGCTATAAGAAATATCCCTCAAGCGACATATTTTAACTGTATCCTCGTAGTTTAATTTTTGTCTTAAGTTTAATCCTGCTTGCATTTTTCTCTCCTCCTCGAGCCTTTTATTCTTTCAGTGAATTGTTGCTTCATTATCAAAAACGCTCACACACAGCGCACAGTCAACCAGACCGTCAAGTATAAACAAATCACCGTCTATATCTTTTATGTAAATATCACACCTTTTGCGGATTGTATCATTAAAAACGGTATTTGTTAAAGAAAATTCTAATTTTATGTCATAATGAGGCTTACTTGCCGACATCACAAAGTTATTTATCCAGCCAATAAACTGATTTCAATAAAAAATCTATCTTGTCTTTTATAATGGGGGCGCACCTGCATTCGACTGTATTTACGCTGGTCTGCGCTCCGTCGGAGGATTTTTGTGAGGGTGGCTTGCTTATAAAAAAAATGCTTCCGGTACGGGTGTGGAGAAACATACCGGAAGCTTGGGGTTATATTAATTTGTATGGGTATCAAGCGGACGCTTTAGCGTTTTGTTTTGCCAAGTCTTACGCCTGTTCAATCACCACCGCCTGCGCTGCTGCTGACAAGACCGCCGCAAGGCGGATGCATGATTGAATACCTTGTTTGGATATGCCCGCACGAACGACCTCATTAACATGAGCGTCAATGCACATGCCGCATCCATTGATGGCAGAGACAGCCAGACTCATCAGCTCAAAATCAATCTTATCGACACCAGGATTACCAATAATATTCATCCGCAAATTTGCCGGTATTGTTTTGAAGTCTTCATCGCTGACAAGATGCACAAACCGATAATATACATTATTCATAGCCATGATCGTTGCTGCCGCCTTGGCTGCGGTTGTCTCACTATTACTCAAAGTTGGTGAGACATGCTCATGAACAGCCTCTATTACTTCGCTGCTTTGCGTTGCATACGCTGAAGCCAAAGCCACCATATAGCCTTGCTTGAGACTTAGCCCCTCAATGCCGTCTTCATCCATTACCTTCCCCAGATTGAGCTTGGTATCCTTGGCATATTCAGGCATTTTGCTTCTTAAATCTTTTATAGACATGATCTTATCTATCCTTTCGTTTTATGCAGCTTCTTTTGTCGCTTCATGCAGGTCGATGACTTCATCGCCCTTGTTCCAGTTACATGGGCAAAGCTCATCTGTTTGCAGAGCGTCAAGCACGCGCAGTACTTCCTTGGGGTTACGGCCAACATTGAGATCCGTGATCATGCTAAAGCGGATGATGCCATCGGGATCAACGATGAATGTCGCGCGTTGTGCTACGCCTTCATTGGCATCGAGAATGCCCAGCGCAGAGGTAAGCTCGCGCTTTACATCTGCCAGCATCGGGATGGGGAGGTCTTTTAGTTCCGGCTGGTGCTTGCGCCATGCCCAATGCGTAAACTCACTATCGGTGGAGCCTGTAATTAACTGGGCATCGCGATCCTGGAATTCTTCATCGAGATCAGCAAAAGCTGCAATTTCTGTCGGGCAAACAAACGTAAAGTCTTTGGGATAAAAGAAATAAACGCTCCATTTTCCCTGGAAGGATTTATCATCAATATCGACAAATACGTTGTCTATATTTATGTCTGCAAAGGGCTTTCCATCAACCGCTTTGAGTTTAAATTCGGGAAATTTTTCACCTACGCCAATTGCCATTTTTTTCTCCTCTTAATCTGGTTTTTTTTCTGCGTGTTTTCATTTTATTTGTTCAGAGCATAATGATCGCTTATTCATATGTACAATCGTTTGTTATTATGATAATGATAGGTTTTACCTATTAATTGAGGCTGTATGAATCTTCGAGATCTCAAATATATCCGCGCGGTGAGTGATCTTCAGCATTTCGGCAAGGCCGCCGCACAATGCCATGTCAGTCAACCCACTTTAAGCGGGCAAATAAAAAAGCTTGAAGACGAGCTGGGTCTTACGCTTTTCGAGCGTACAAGTCGCCGCGTTATCCCGACTGATATCGGCCTAAAAATTGTTGCCAACGCGCGCCGGATCTTGCAGGAGGTTGATTCCATTTACGAGCTGGCGGAACAATCGCGCACCCCTTTTACCGGCAAGTTTCGCCTTGGTGCTTTTCCAACGCTCGCCAGTTATATTTTTCCTTCCCTTGTACATGGTATAAAACAGTTAATGCCGGGTCTTAATCTGATCTTGCTGGAAGAAAAAACGGCGGATCTTGTTACAAAACTGAAAAACGGGCAAATTGATTGCGCTTTGCTGGCCACGCCTGTTGAAGATGAGTTGCTTGAATGGGAAACGCTCTTTACAGATGAGTTCGTGGTAGCCACGCCTCCTGATCATGTTCTGGCCTCCTGTGTGCAAATCAGGCAGGATATGCTAGATGGTCATAACCTTTTGTTGCTTGAGGAAGGGCATTGCCTTCGTGATCAAGCGCTAGAGGTTTGTCAATTCCAGGGACTCCAGACGGGACAGGATTTTCGTGCGACATCACTGGAAACACTCCGCCAGATGGTCAAGGCCGGAAGCGGTATCACGCTTATGCCCAAAATAGCCGTATCCAAAAACGAGATCGGAATTCACTATGTGCCTTTCGAGCCTCCTGCTCCCTCGCGCACCATTGGATTATACTGGCGCAAAACGACAACAAAGAGGGCTGTCATCGAGCAGGTGGCAAGCTTGCTCAATAAGCACGATAACGACTCTTAGCACCTGTGAAGGTGCTGCCCTGTTCTTTGTGGCTTCTTCCTGCGGGGAGATTACTCCCAGTAAGGAACAGGGAACGCGTGCGCCAGATCGCGAATCTGATTTCGCAAATCGTTGAGCTTATCCGTGTCCTTTGCATAGCGCAAGGCCGAGTCAATGACTTGAGCCACAAGCCTTGTTTCATCCGTACCAAGACCGCGGGTTGCCAGAGCAGGCGTTCCAAGACGTACACCTCTGGGGCGAATAGCCGTTCCAGGGACACCGGGAACCGCGTTTTTGTTTGTTACAATTCCTACGCAATCTTCGAGAATTTTTGCTGCTTCCCAGCCATCTGTAACAACATCAGGATCAATGCCCTCTATCGCGGTTACATCTGATACCAGCACTATATGGTTGTCCGTTCCATCTGTCGCAAGCGGCCACCCTCTCTTTAGAAGCTCTTGGGCAAGCACCTGCGCGTTATCCTGTGTCCGTTTTTGTACCTCTTTGAAGCTTTCCGTCTTGGCACGGCGGAACAAGGATGTGTATGAGGCAATAATCGACATATTAGGCCCACCAAGCATGCCGGGGAACAAGGAGAAATCTATCTTGTTGTAACGGCCTGCGTTTGGCCCTTTCTCGGCAACGCCTTCGGGTCTTTTCTTTGATAGGCTCTCGCGGTTATAAACAATAACGGCACCTTTAACGCCGCCCCATGTCTTGTGGGTCGTGCTGGTGATCACGTCAATGCCCTGAAGGAATGGATTGTTCATAAGCCCTGCGCCAATAATCCCGCCGGGATGAGAGATATCAGCCATACTCACAGCCCCGTATTTATTTGCGATATCAGCAATCCTTGCCCAATCTACTTCTCTTGGATAAGAGGAAAAGCCACTGACGAGCAATTTGGGGCGAACCTGTTCTACAACGCGCTCCATTTCGTCATAATTGATGTAACCGGATTCTTCGTCAATGCCATAGCCATGCACTTCAAACCAGTCTTTGACTATGTTGGGGGAGTCTGCACCATGAGATAAATGCCCGTAGCCTCTTGCGAGGCTGGGGGAAACCATTTTATCACCGATATTCATAAGACCGCCATAAACAACCATATTGGCAATAGCGCCCGATGGGGCTTGCACATTGGCTTCTGCTACATCTTCCATGCCCGGGGCAATCACGGAGACCACGCGGCTTCTGGCTTCGGCTTCGAGGGCATCTGCCTGATAAACCCCCTGATAAAAACGCCCTGCCCCTTGTGATTGCTTTTTGGTTGGCGGGTAGCCTTCAAAGTATCCTCCGGCAAAGGATGCATCATCCGCATCGCGCATAACCGCAATATCTTCGGGGTGCGGATGATTTTCTGAAGCAATCAGAGTAAATCCTTCACTATTTTCCTTGTAACGTGCTTGCATTATGGCCGAAATGGCCGGGTCGAAGGAGTCGGAGCGAAACTTTTTGGTCATCTGGCAGGTTCCCTATGTAAGAAAGTATAAAAACTGGATGTTTCTGTTCTATCGAAAAAGACTTGTTATTGTCAATACAAAGGCTGTGCTGGCAAGGCGTTAAATTAGGTAGCGTCCTCATAAAATTTTCACACACGCAGAATGGACAGATCTTATGAGTATGCTACCTAGCTCGCGCCGGATCTGGTTATAACGACATAAAATGTTTTGAGAATAATTACGATATCACCCCAAAAAGACCAGTTACGCACATACCATCCATCCAGAACAATGCGCCGGTTAAAGCTTGTCTGATTGCGCCCGCTTACCTGCCAAAGACCAGTGAGGCCGGGCTTAACGGAAACATACTGATCCAGATTATCGCCATAGGAGTCCATCTCGTTTGGCAAAATCGGGCGCGGGCCGACCAAACTCATGTCCCCTTTCAAAACATTCCAAAGCTGGGGCAGTTCATCTATACTGGTTTGTCGCAAGAATTTTGCTGTTTTTGATTTTATACGCGGATCATTTTCCAGTTTAAAGTAACGCTCCCAGTTTTCATTTTCTTCAGGATTGTTGGCAAGATAGGTTTCAAGCAGGTGATCGGGATCAGGTTCCATTGTACGGAACTTCCAACAATGAAATGTTGCTCCATACTCGCCGATGCGCGCTCCGTTATAAAAGACGCTTTGATTTTTTTTCTCCCGTTTAAGGAGAAGTGCAACAGCCAGCATAGGAAGAGCGCACAAAAACAGCCCTATTGCTGACCCTATAATATCAACGCAGCGTTTAATAAATTTTTGGAAAGAGGAAAGATAAAACTCTCTGGTTTCCATCAACATGACGTCATTGCCGAAAAAATAGAGTGATCTGCTGTGATACAAGCTCATATGAGAGATAACCGGTACTATTGCAAAGCGCACATTTTCATCAGCAAGAAGCTTGAGTACGCTATCGCGCTTAGTGCCCCGAAAAGACTCCATAGAGATAACATAGTAATAGTGTGTATGGGATCTGATGAATTCCCTGTAATCTGTAAGGCCGTTAAGAATTTTTATATCCTTATACCTGTCGGGAAGCTCTTCTGGCGGGAGCGTTTTTGATATTTTATCACGAATCACACCGTATTTAGGATCAAGTCCGACGCCGATATCCGTGCTCATAGCAAACAAGATGGTTGTGAGTGTATCAACATCTGCAATAATTACAGTCGGTAATTTCCACGAGCGCGCCCTTTTTTTTATCTGGTATGTTGCCATGCGCGAGCATATCAAAAAGATAAGGGCTGCGGCCCAGTGAATTATAACCAGTGCGGGAGGGATGCACAGACCGAGAAGATAAGCCGGTACGGCCTCCAGAACAACAAGAACCAGTATGACTTTTGTGATGAAATAGACCTGTGTCCACCATGGAACCCTGCTCGTATAGTGCCCTGTATACAAGAACGCAATCATAGAGCCGAGGCTGAGCGTACAACTGATTGTGAGATATTTGTCTAATGACAGGCACAAACCCGATGTAACCGGCTGGTTCAAAAAATCGGTAAACGATAACGTTATGGGTATGGCGTATTTATAAATCAGGTACAGTGCAAGCGCATCGAGCAGGAAAGTCAGAAAATGTATGATAGCAACCCAAGGACGTATCTTACCTGCGAAGGGGTTTGGCAGAGCTTTGTGGTTCTTTGCGCTTTTCATTTTTTCCACTTTGAGATTGCTGCTTTCTGGACAGGGCTCATCCTCAGGCAGTGTTCAAAACAACACCGATAACCTTTGCGGGCTCAAGAATATCCATGCTGCGTTTAATTTCCTCGGTCGTTGTAATCCCTTCCTTGACAATCAGCAAGAAACAATCAACGTGGGGCAAAAAGACCAAAGGATCATCCTGCTCCAACAAAGGAGGCATATCGTATATGATCATGCGATCGTTGTATCTTGATTTGAGTTCTTCGGCCAATTGTTCCATTTGCGGAGAGCCAAGTGTCTCTGATGATTGATCGACAGGCTTGCCCGCAGGGAAAACCGTAAAGCGCTCAAATGGCATACGAACCAGACACTCTTCCACCCTGGCTCTTCCCACGAGATAATCTGTTAGTCCTTTTTCAGGGGCAATGCCCATAAATTCACTTAGAGACGGGTTTCTTAAATCCAGATCCACCAGCAAAACCGTTTGCTTGAGATCCTGCGCAATACTTGTGCACAGATTTGCACATATGGTGGATTTTCCGTCTCCATATCTCGGACTGCTGATTGCCAGTGTCTTGAAATTGTGTTTGTGCATCATATACAAAATCTGTGTTCTTAGAAAACGGAACGTGTCGGACTCTTTGCTGCGCAGCCTTTGCGATATAATGCGGTTTTGATCGAGCGTTTTTTCGAATTCCGATAATTCTGCTTTCTCTTCTCTTAGTGCCGAGGGGTTAAGACGCAAAAGCGATACAGCCTCTTGAAGAATATGTTTCATGCTAATCACCTACATTTATTTTAAATAGTGCCATCACGTGTTGTGTCCATCATCAGACCTACGGGCCAATGCGCCGCATCAGTTCAACCCAGAAGATATCAAGCGGGGTAACAAAGGTAAAAAATATGGCTATGAAGACAATCAATGCTATCGCTGAGCCGTAGAAAATTTTAGTCAATGAACTTGCAAAGCGGAGCTTCTCCTCCAATGTCCATATGCGGGGGATGGTGACAAGGGGCGCAACACCAACAAGAGATTCAAGATGATATGGCCCCATGACCCTACGGCTTAATATTTGATATAGAACGACGCAGCACGTTGCGCTCATCACAGCAAGGATAAATCCGGCAGCAAGAAAAATTTTGCGCGGCGGGCTGGTACCAAGAGGTAATTCCGGTGCATCAATCATTGTTAAGCGCTGCCCTATACGCCCTAGCTCAATCGTCTGACTGATGTCGGCTGCCAGCTTTTTGGCTTTAAGTTCCTTATAAAGCAAGATTGAATTATCATAGTCACGTGCCAGGGCTGCCATCTTTTTCTCGGCTTCCGGATTTTCTGTGATTGCACTGATATATTGTTCCTGTTGTTTCCTGATGGCCTCTTTTTGTATGGTAAGCGCCTCTTGTTTTTTCTCAGCGGCTTCTATCTCGGCCAGTATTTGCAGGTAAACCGGATTATCAGCATCTTTTTTAACCGCCTCTGGATTTATGTTATCCGCTGTAATCGATGAAAGCTGCCCTTCAAGTCTTGATTTCTGAGTTTTCAAAGAGCGGATATCAGGATGGCTCTCTCCATACGTATCTCTGAGCCTGATAAGCTGCGCTTCAATATTCGATGTTTTTGCTTTTAAGCCTGCTCTTTCACTTGATGGGTCAAGTTCTCTTTCTAATGCGTTGATTTGTCTTATAACTCTCACGACGTCAGGGTGCTCGGAGCCGTAGCGGGCGGAGAGCGTTGCGTATTGAGAACGTAAAAGCTTTAATTGCATATAGGGCGTGGTCAGCACCTCTCCATTTTCAGATATACGCGTGTAGGGATCTGTCTGTGCCAGTTGCGCCCGCAGTGCCCCTATTCTGCCCATATTGGAGACAATTTCACTTTCAATCGCATGGAAGCGCGCCGAAGTTGCAATGCTTGCCTGCTGGTTAAATGCCAGAGCATCTGGCTGAACATTACCGTGAGCCGCCCTGAATTCGGCTATTCTTTCTTCCTGTTCTGCAAGAGATTGCGCCAAAACATCAATTTGCCCTTTTAAAAATTCAGATGTCTTTCTGGCTACATTTTTCCTCTCTTGAATATCTTCATCCAAAAACCGGGAAACCAGCTCATTTACAGTTTGCTGTGCCAAATACGGGTCGCTGTATTTAAAGCTGATCGTAAATGCAATCGCAGAAAGCTGGAGCGCTGATGCCTTTTGAGCAGAGGCCGGATTGGCCAGTGATGTGCTGAGAAGCTCCAAGGATATATTTTTTTTCATCTCTGCTGCGATGTAAGCAATTGGAATGCTTTTTCTTTTATCCGGATAAAGATCCAGACGCGTGATGATTTCAGCCAATGAATTTGTTGAAAGAACCTTGTGTTTTAAACGGCTGATTTGCAAATCGGCCATAGCTTGCGCGGTGCGGTTTCCCTGATTTGTTATATCCACGACATCGGTGGATATAGCCGGCGGAGCGACTTCTACTGTGGCCGATGCCTTGTAGTTGTCCCAGCTCAGAGCGAAGAAGGCCGAAGACAGAAACACAACAAGAAACACCGTCAGGAACAAGCCTTTACGTCGCCATAGAACCGATAAATACTCAAGAAGATAAATGTCTGTCATCGCGTTATCTTTGTTGTCTTTTATTCGATGAATTTGGCAAGCCAAACCTCTTATATAATTTTTCCAGTAGAATTGATAGTCTTTGATCTTTTGATAACCTCAAGTCACTAAACGAGTTTGAGCGTGCCTTTTCAGATAAAATGAGGGGATTAAAACTGATGCGTCACCCCCATCTTGTAAATATCTTGCCTTGCGACCTTGCTGTTATTAACCAGCCTTTCCTGCTTATGTCTGTATGAGGCGGCAAGGTTCCAGTCTTTGGCCAGCGCATAGTCCACAGACCCCGAAACACTCCAGGAATTATCAAGCGTACTGCCGGATATCGGGGGGTGTCTGGCGTCTTGATATTGCGCACTAAAAGCAAGCGACGTGTTTTGATTCAAGCTATAGCGGTCTGATAGAGCGTAGGTTGTAATATAGGACTCTGTGCCGTTTGCATAGGCTTGCCTTGCTTTTTCTACATGAACCTTTAGTGCATGATCACGCGCCGAGTAATCAAGCGTTACTGCAAAAGCCGGCATGCGCTCATCCTGATTATCTGCATTACCATAACCATGATATGTTGTTTTCAAAAGACTGCCGGAGATGTTAAGCGACAGGTAAGGTCTAAAAGCATATTTCCAGCTTACGGAGGGACCGCTTGTTTCAACGTGCTGATCGGCGCTATCAGATTCATAACGATTATATAACCAGGAGAGTTGTACCTGCTGCCGGGGGCTGAGATTGTGAACTATCGAGGGTATAATCGCATATGTCCTATAATCTGTGAACGCTGTGTCCTCGTAGCGAACCTTTTCCCATTTCCCTGATACCATAATGGCATTGCGCGGTGATATGTCATAAGACACGCTCGGCGTTATTGAGTAAGACTGTCGCCCTGAAGACCCAACATCAAGACCGAATGTTGTGACTTCGCTTGTTCTTGTCGTGTCGTTTTTTATATTGGCCTGAACCGATATACCCCAGCGCTGCGCATCCACGTTCAGGCCTGAAAAACCGAGAAAATCGCTGGAGCTAAATCGTGAATCGCTAAACTGGTTTCTGGTTGCCGTCAAGCCGGATTGAAAGACCGTATTGGGTGTTTTTTTCGTATAATCGAATGTTGCCTGCGTTTCACTTCCTACTATAGAGGACTCGTTACTACTGAGCATTAACGGATTTGAATCCCACAAGGCGTTTTGAGTAATAGACAGGCCTAACTCTCCTTTGTCGGCCAGAGCCGGAGCGCTCGAAAACGCCACAACCATAATCACCGCCAGAGAATATCTTCGGCGTTTTAGGTAAGAGCCGTTTTTATAGCCATGTTTGCTCATAACAATCCCGATCTAGAATAAGCCGGAACTCGGTACGACAACCACATCTCGGGGCTTAAGATTAATGTCCTTATCAAGATCTCTACCACGGGAAATATTCTTATACGGGTACTCAATCACCCTTTTGTTTCCATCAAGCTCCGTTCTGATGATCGTTATTTTATCTTCATCCGCATAGGGGGTCAGCCCGCCTGCCTGACTGATAAGCTGCATGACGCCGATATTAGTATTCATCACAGTTTCACCGGGGTTTTGAACCTGCCCGAGAATACTAACCTTGTGTCCGAGCGGCGCGTTCACTGACACTGTGACTGAAGCCTCGGGTATTGTCGCTGCCAGAAGCGCTTTTATGGTTGACTGGATTTCAGGCAGGGTTTTTCCCTTAACCACGACAGTGCCTATCAAAGGAAAAGTTATTGTACCATCGGAAAGAACCTGCACTTCGCGGTCCATTCCCTCTTCTTTCCATACCGTAACCTGCAAGACATCTCCGGGCAGGACAGTAAATTCTTCTGTCGCTGCTTGCACATTTTGCGCAAAGATCGATAGAAAAATTGTTGCAAGTACCAACAGGAAGGCAAATACAGTTTTTTTCACGGTTAACGCCTCTTAATTATTTAAAAATGAAATAATACTCGAACAAAGAGGTTTAAGAGTACAGTCTATGTTACTCAATATCAACATGAATCAGAATCGAGAGAAAAAAATGAAAATCCAGAGCTTTGGCCTTTTTGTATATGCTTGATATTATTAAGGTCCTTTATCGACAAAGCGAACGCCGATTATACAATAACGAGCGTTAAATGTTCTATGCGATATTTTTCTTGCGTTGACGAAGCGCGGCCAGCGCGGCTAAACCAAAACCAAACATCGGAAGAGCTGCCGGCACAGGGACTGCAGACACATTGTATTGAACATCGTAAGAGGAACTGCCATTCAGGAACGCACTTAGAAAGCTAATAACTTTTAACTGAGCAGATGACCGGTTTATAATAACAACAGTTGCATTGTTATCAGGTCTGATTTGAGCCGCTGTCAGTGCCAGAGGCGTTGATGAAACTCTGTCTATTTGCCTGCCGTTATAACTAAAAGCAACGCCTCCAGCCGAGTGCACAGCTGCAAGACCGTTATAAACATTACCGGATATCTTTTTGGTATATCCACCCCCTGCGCCCAAAAGCGCATGTCTTATATCTCCTTCAAAACTATAGTTCAAAGTCAACGTATTTTGAGTGGGCAATAGACCAAAAATTGCGCTTACGGCTGTTTTGCTCGTTCGGCCTTGACCTGTTATGCTTCCATATTGCCCTTCTTGCAAAACGCCCATATCTACGAGCGACCCTGTGTAATCTACAGGCGCTGCCTTTACGGAACTAATGCTGAAGATCAGGGGAAAAACGATCCCGGCAAATAGAAAAACCTTAAAAAACACGCTCATCGTGACAGTCTTTACTCGAGTCCTTAAATATTATGGGTGTGACATTGATACCACAAAGCGACATATTTCACAAATAAATTATACCTTATGTTAAATATTTTCGTCACGATAATTTTTACATGCTTTTCATACGATTGATGATGGCGCGGTTTATAGAACAGTTGTTAGTTCCAGATTGTTGCCTTTGTTCGTTGCTTGTACTACTCCTTGTCTTATGGATGATTTATTTCAATCACATGATGATACATTTCATATGCAGCGCCCGCTTGCCGATCGCCTGCGCCCGCAGGATCTTGAGGATATTGTCGGGCAGGATCACCTTGTTGGGGCGGGGGGATCCTTTCGTAAAATGGCTAAATCCGGGCGAATTGGCTCCATGATTTTATGGGGGCCTCCGGGAACCGGAAAAACAACATTAGCGCGTATTTTATCACAGCACAGTGATTTACATTTTGTGCAAATCTCGGCGATTTTCTCCGGCGTTAAGGATTTGCGGGCTGTGTTTGATGGTGCACGTATGCGGCGTTCACAGGGCAAGGGGACTTTGCTTTTTGTTGATGAAATTCACCGCTTTATGAAATCCCAACAAGATGCGTTTTTGCCGGTTGTGGAAGACGGGACGATTACCTTGATTGGTGCTACAACAGAAAACCCATCCTTTGAGCTTAACAGCGCGCTTTTATCACGCTGTCAGGTTTTTGTGCTTAAACGTCTGAATGAGGATGCGCTGGAGATCATGATAAAGCGCGCAGAAAAAGATCTTGGGCGAGCTTTGCCTTTAAATGAAGAGGCACGCGGCATGCTCAAAACCATGGCTGATGGCGATGGACGCTATGCGCTTATGATGGTTGAGCATGTCTTTGCACAAAGCTGCGAAGGGGATACGCTTGATGCTGAGGCGTTTATGCAGCTTGTTCAAAAGCGCGCACCCTCCTATGACAAGGCCGCGGACGGACATTATAATTTGCTTTCAGCTTTTCACAAAAGCATTCGCGGCTCTGATCCAGATGCGGCGCTTTACTGGATGTGCCGTATGCTAGAGGGCGGAGAGGATCCTCGCACCATCACGCGGCGCATGACCTGTATTGCTGCCGAGGATATAAGCCTTGCAGACCCAAACGCCATGCAGGTTGCGGTGGCCGCGTGGCAGGCTTATGAGCGCCTTGGCTTGCCCGAAGGTGAACTGGCTCTGGCACAGGCGGTTGTGTATCTGGCAACAGCGCCAAAATCCAATGCAACATATCTTGCGCTAAAAGCGGCCAAGAGCGCGGCCAAAAACAGCGGTACGTTAATGCCGCCCAAACATATTCTCAATGCGCCAACGGGCATGATGCAAGATCAGGGCTATGGCGCCGGATATCAATATGACCATGATATGCCCGATGCGTTCTCCGGGCAGGATTATTTTCCGGATGAACTTGGCAGGCAGATTTTTTATCGCCCTAATGCCCGAGGGTTTGAGCGCGATATTCAAAAGCGTCTCGATTACTGGAATAAATTGCGTGCACAAAAACGCTCCAAGCGTTGATATACGCTGGAGATATGCCTAAACTTTTTTGCTATTGTGAATGTATAAATTATTTGGGGGATAGAATTTAGCTTGCCATGATGTCTTTTCTTCGCCGTTTTGCTTTTTTTGTTCAAGGGGCTGTTGTGTCCTACTGGGCTATTTTGATTTTGGGTGCTTTTTCTGAAAATACGTATTCCCTTCTCATAGATCGTCAGGTCAATGCCCTTAAATTTCTTGCGATGCTTGTCGAAGAGCCTGCGCTTAACGAGCACTGGTTCCAGCCTGAAACCTCTTCCCAGAGAGGTGTTACTACGTATGATGCGCAAAAAAGCTGGGGGGATTATACAGTTTACACCAGCACTGAGAAAGAAAGCATCGTTGTGATGGATATGCAGGGCAACACGGTTTTTGAGTGGGATGCCGGCTTTCCAGAGGATGATTTGACTTTCCGTGATCAGGTGACCATAGGGCGATTTTTTTCTGATCCGCTGGACCGGAGGAATGTCTATGTCATGTATTTTGGAGAAAAAAGCCTGCTTCACCAATATGGGATGAAAAAATTTGATCACCGCTCCAACGTTCTTTGGGAAAACCCCAAGGCCCTGCATCACGATGTTGCTTTTTTTGAGGATGGAACAATCCTGACCTTTGAACAACGTTTGCGTAAGGACAATCCGCATCCGGCACTACCCCATCTGGAAACGCCCTATTTCGAAGAATTTCTTATTTTTATCGATAAAGATGGGCAAACAATCCAAGAGATTTCCCTTTATGATGCTTTTTCCGGTTCAGATTATCATTCCGTTTTGTACAGTCTTACGCGCGAGCAAGGTGATGACCTTATACGGGATGGAGATTTATTTCATCCCAATACTATTACCCGCGTTCCCGCGCATGTTGCTGCGCGCTTTGCACAGCTCAATACGCAAAGTGTCATGCTTTCCTTTCGCAATACCGATATGATTGCCTTTTTGGATCTGGAAACAGAAAAAATTGTATGGGCGTTTTATGGCCCCTGGCACGGGCAACATGCTCCGCAATTTCTAGATAACGGCAATGTTATAATGTTTGATAACCGGGGTCATGCAGGCTCAGGTGGGCGCTCGCGCATATTAGAGGTGGATTTGCAGGATTTGAGCATTGTATGGGAATATACCGGCAGTCAAGACAAGCCCTTCTTTACGGCTTATAATGGTATGATTGACCTTCTGCCCAATGGTAATATTCTTGTGACCGAAACGCATTCGGGTCGGATTTTCGAGGTGACGCGCGGCAAGGACATTGTGTGGGAATATTATGTTGATTACCGCATTGAGCACGAAGGAAAGGCTCACGTTCCATCCGTACTGTCTGCGCGGCGCTTTAGCAAAGAGGATCTGGCCGCCTTATTTGATGATTAATGTTCGTATATCAACGCTCTGGTTTTATCCGTGATGCCCGAAATGACTTGTTTTTCCTGATTAGAAAATGGCAGGCTGTAATAATCTGGCGGGGAAATATTTTGGGCTGTTTCTTTCAGATTAGATGGCTGGCCTATGTCACAAAATTGTATCAATTTCTCAAGCTCTTCGTGCGGATGAGCGCATAATTCCTCATAACGCAAGAGATATATCCTCTCTGCCAGGGCAGGGTCTTGTAGAACTCCTTTATAGAGAAAATCGTATGTATATTTCCACTGCCGTGCCCAGCCTTCAATCTCCTCGCCTTTTTCCCAATGATTGATAATCCTTTCATACTCTTCTGGCGCACCCAGATAAACCGGATGGCGGTTCAAACCAAATTCCTTGTGGCCGATCCATTCCATGTAATTCAACAGGCGGCTGTCTTTTTCTTCAATCTTTGTAAAAAGATAATGCTGTTTTATAAGAGAGGCGATATGGGAGAGCGGCTCTCTGACACATAATACAAACTTGGCTCTCTCATTGTTTTTTAAAATATAGGCGATGCGCGCGAGATTATAATTTCCTTTGGCCAGATAGTTTTCCTTGCCGCTGGTGAGGAGCACTTTTTTGATTATATCGGCGTAATACTTCTCAAATTTCGGGTTTGATGTTTCTTCGCCCGGAGGATATCCGGTTTCTTGTTCGAATGAAGAGGGAAAGAAATACCTCCATATCGGCTCTTCCAAAGCTTCGGGGCTATCGATGTTTACCTTTATACGATCAAAATGGGTACGCTCTTGTTGCTCCGTATTTTTGCTTATTCCCATAATTTTGTGCCAGATATAGGGAAAATATATGAAAGGGTAGTGACGATACGTCAAGGAGCCAAAAGCTCCGGTTTCATGAAGAAAATTCAAGATGACGGTAGTACCGGATCGCGCCAGACCTGAAACATACACCGCTTGACCAAGCTTTATATTATCAATTTTCTTTCTAATATATTCACTTTCGATATTACCAAAGCCAACCCAAAGCGGGCGGCCATAATGCGCAAGTGCACTAAGCGCATAAGTGGGCAGGTTCATCTTGTAATTCCGGGATGCCTTGGTTATTCTTTCATCTATATAGTCCTTATAGGAGCGCGAGTATTTATGATTCATCTTTTCTTCTTGCTGATTGCCATTTTTATTTCACTTATGAGCATGACCACCTCGGCTTATGCTTATATAGGGCCAGCCATTGCCTTGCTTGGTTCCTTATTCGGACCTGTGATAGCGCTAGTTGCCGTCATAATCCTAACACTCTTCTTTCCGATATTGAAACTCTATAAAACACTTGCGGCGCGCGCAAAGAGCAAAGAAGATCAAGAAACGCACTCTGAATAAATATTACGGTTTTTAGGGTTAGAACCTTTAAGCCTGATAGTCCTTTATCACGGGTGCACTGTATCATGTGCGTATTATCGATTTTTTTCTTTTATTTAAAAATAAAACATGTCATAAGGAGCGAACGCACGTGTCTCTGGCCCTCTGACAATTTCAGACATGGTTATGCAACGGCGTGAATTTTTTAGACCGGGGCGGGTTAGCTTGTGTGCAGACAGCAAACCCTCAACCGCCGAGATTTGAAAGGTTTGCGTTATGGAACGTAATGTTGCGACATATTGGGCCGATGTGTGCCCTTGCAGTGTCTCTAGCGCCCCTTTTCAAACTATTTTTGGTTTGAATTAAGAGGCGCGAAAAAAATGAATGATAGACACATGCAAGGCAGTGCCTTGCCATATCCTTATTCGTCTGATGAATGCAAAGATTCACTGGCAAAAGTGGCTGAGCTGCGTCCTGCCAAACCGCTTTACATTGTGATGCCTGATGTTGTTGAGCAAACAGCACGAGACTTTATAAGTGCCTTTCCGGGTAAAGCGCTATTTGCTGTTAAAACCAATCCAAGTACAGAAATGCTCGAAACTTTGGGTAGAGCGGGTGTCTATGCCTTTGATGTCGCGTCTCTTGATGAAATCAGACGTGTAAAAGGTATTTGGCCCCATGCTGAACTACATTTTATGCATACGGTCAAAGCGCCGGAAGATATACGCAGCGCCTATTTCGATTATGGCGTGCGTCATTTCGTACTGGATCATGAAGATGAGCTCTATAAAATTATGCGCGAAACTGAGCTGGCGCAGGATCTAAGCCTGACAGTTCGTATTTCTCTGCCTAAAAATGATAGCGCGCAGATTGATTTTTCAAGCAAGTTTGGCGCAACGCTGGCCGAGGCGGCCTGCCTTTTAGAAAAATGCCGCCCTGTTTCACAAACGCTTGGCATTAGCTTTCATGTCGGCTCGCAGACAACAGATCCCAAACGTTATGGCGTGGCTATTGGCTATTGCGCGGCATTAATCAAGGATAGCGGCATTAAAGTCGATAGCCTTAATGTGGGCGGAGGATTTCCCGTTCCCTATGTCGGTGACGAGGGGATATGCCGCCCTGTTGATTGCATAAAAGCGATTGAGGATGCTGTGTGTCAATACGGGCTGGAGGATCTGGATCTTTTATGCGAGCCAGGGCGCGCACTGGTTGCCAGAGGTGCGCAGCTGGTTGCCCGCGTGGAGCTACGCAAGGGTCATATGCTTTATATCAATGATGGCGTTTATGGCGGTTTATTTGATGCCGGAAAATGGCTGGGCACGCGCTACCCTGTGAGTGCTGTTTCGTGCGACCGCGCTTTTGACGGGCAGATGGATGATTTTCGTCTGGCTGGCCCGACCTGTGATTCAATTGATATGATGGAAGGGCCGTTCCGTCTGCCTTCAGATATCGGCATGGGGGACTGGATTGTCTTTGATAATGTCGGCGCTTATAGCCAGACATTGCGAAGCGATTTCAATGGTTTCGGACATTATGATGTGGTTGTGGTTTAGGGTTCATACATTCTTGTTCCGGCAGGGTTCTTTTACATTCCGGTTGCATCAAAAATAAGTATATACAATCTCGAAAATTGGGCTTATAGGATAAAAATTATAACCCCTTTTTTTGGAGTGCATGTACAATGATGCTTGTTCCCAATTACATTTCACAAAGTCCTATTCACGGTATAGGCATTTTTGCAAAAGAGTTTATCGCTAAAAATACTTTACTTTACGCGTTTGATGAGCGCGTTGATCGTAACTATACATTTGAAGAATATAATGCCCTGCCCGAAGTTATGAAAGATTACTGCAAGACCTATGGATATTTTTGTCCGGTGGCCGGTTGCTATCAATTAGAGGTCGATAATGGCCGATTTACCAATCATTCCTTCACGCCCAATACATATTTCAGCCCCTGCCTGCGTTATATGTATGCCAAGTACGATATTATGAAGAATGAGGAAATCACATCCGATTATCGTGAGTTTGATGCAAAATGGCCTGATTATGCGCATCTTTTTGGATCAGATCCGGTGACGATGCGACATATCTGTGCTGCCTGAGGTAATAAGCATCAGGATAGCCGTTTTATAAAATCGCTGTAATCAAAGCGGCGTACCAGCTCATAGGTCTGATCTTCGTGAAGGACTCCGAGATCGGGCAGAGGTACGCCGTTAAAGGTTGTGTTCTTGACAAAGCTATATTGCATCATATCGGTAAAGATCAGCTTTTGTCCCACTTCGAGCGGAGAATCGAAGCTGTACGTCCCTATCACATCACCTGTCATACATGTGTTGCCGCCAAGCGTGTATGTGTATGCTTTTTCTTCGGGCTTGCCCGCACCAATAATCTCTGGCGTATAGGGAACCTCCAGAACATCAGGCATATGGGTTGAGGCCGAGGCATCAATAATGGCGTGATGATTTGCGTTTTCAAAGATATCCAGCACTGTGGCAACAAGATAACCTGCCTCATAAACCAGTGCTCCTCCCGGTTCCAAGGTAACGCCAAGATTAGGGAAACGCTGCCCAAGAGTTTTAAGGGCCTTAATAAGACTATCTGTTTTATAATCAGGGTGGGTAAAATAATGTCCTCCCCCCAGATTAATGCCCTTTATTTCAGGTAGAATGTGCGTAAATTTATCCATAATATGATTGATAAGACGCGCAGAATCTTCTGCCATATTTTCACACAGATTATGGATATGCAGAATATCGATTTGATTTATGACTTCATCTGTCAGCTCTTCTCGCTGCACACCATAGCGCGATCCTGGTGATGACGGATCATAAAGCGCACTGTTTGTGACCAAAGACAGTCCCGCATTGGCGCGCAGGCCAACTCTGGCGGCAGGTTGCTTATCCTTCACATAGGAGGCAAAATAATTTAACTGGCTGATTGAATTAAAATAAATATGGTCGCTAAACCGCAACGTTTCGTTTATTGTTTCTTGCGTATAGGCTGGGCAATATGTATGAACCTGTTTGCCGAAATGCTCCGCACCGAGCCGCGCTTCATAAGGGCCGCTGGCGGTTGTTCCATCA
Source organism: Alphaproteobacteria bacterium (assembly GCA_046542355.1). Classification (GTDB taxonomy): domain Bacteria; phylum Pseudomonadota; class Alphaproteobacteria; order Micavibrionales; family Micavibrionaceae; genus UBA1672. Next base: position 36,440 of record JBKHBN010000005.1, read on the forward strand.
AGCGTTTCTTTCATATAAGGGAATATAGCTGGCATAGCAAAGGCTTTGGTTGCCAGCAATATCTGACAACCTGTTTGCGCCTTGATATACGCGGCCTTTTCCATGTTTGCTTTTATCGCAGCGATATCAGCGACATAAGCGGGGGTTTGGATGTCATTGAGGGCTTTAGAATCCATCTTCTTCTCTTCTTTTGGGTATTATGCCTTATTGTTCCAATTCTTTCCGGTGTATGAGATAATTTCTTACCCTTTCCCTTAATCCCCTCAACTAATAGATGAAGTAAATTATAGAGCGGCTGGTCATAATTAATAAACAAGCCAACTTTACTAAGGCTAGTCTACATCTACAAATGAGCAGTAATCCACATTCTCAACGACTAATTTAACAAAATCTGTTATTAAAAGTTGTTTTCTGGGTACTTTTATAGCCTTTTTATTATGCTTAAGCTTAATACTGACTGTATTTGGCAACCCTTTAAAAAAGGTATGTAGAGTTTCATAATACAATCCTTGTTTGAATTCGGGAAAATCTGTACATAAATAATGAGAATTATTTAGTGGCATAAAAGCATGATAAAAATCTAATTCAATCTTTTCTTTACAGCCTTTTGCTACCCATGTATCTTGATCTTCCGCACAATGAAACATCTCATGGGCAGTTAAAATAACTGCGCTAGCTGGGGTACTCAAGAATAAAACTAATGCGCATATTATTATACTTAATCTTCTCACTTCTCACTCCTTTTCTTATAGCTCCCCTGATTATAATCTCTTTAAATAGATTATTTTGTCAACACTGTGAAACTATAATCACGGGTATTAATACAAAAGCTATAAACTTCCAATCTTCTGCAATGGCTTTAAAAAATCGTAATATATCTATATCTTTTATTTGTATTTTTCTTCTTACATTGCTTGGCAACGCTAGGCAGCGCCCGAACCGCCCCCACCGGGGCGGGCGCTATCGCTTTCGCCCCGTGCGGTTCGAGCTCATCTATTAAGCTGATTTGTCATATTTCTCCCTGCGCTCGGTTAGCTCGCCCAAACCTGCGGGCAGCTCCTTGATATGCCAAGGCAGACCTTGTTTGGCCACTTCTTCCATAAAGGGATCGGGGTCGAGCTGTTCAACATTCCAGACGCCCGGCTCTTGCCCCCAGTGCCCTCGCGCCATCATGATCGCGCCTGTGGCTGCCGGCACGCCCGTTGTATAAGACACGGCATGCGCGCCCACCTCTTTGTGGGTTTCAGCGTGATTACAAACATTATAGATCAGAACCGTTTTTTCCTGACCGTCTTTCAAGCCGGTGATAACGCATCCAATCGAGGTTTTTCCTGTGTAGCCATCTGATAGCGAGGATGGTTCAGGCAGGAGGGTTTTGAGGAATTGTATGGGAACAACCTCAACCCCGTTATGAACAACCGGATCAATGCGGGTCATACCGATATTCTCAAGTACTTCCATATGTTTGATATATTCATCACCAAAAGTCATCCAAAACCGTATGCGTTTTAGTCCCCTGATGTTCTCAACCAGCGACTCCATTTCTTCGTGGTAAAGGAGGTAGCTTGCCTTTTCGCCGACTTCCGGGTAGTCGATCATCTTGCGATACTCTAATGGCTGCGTTTCAATCCACTGCCCGTTTTCCCAATAACGTCCTTTTTGTGTGACCTCACGCAAATTAATCTCGGGGTTAAAATTGGTAGCAAAGGCCTGCCCGTGATCTCCAGCATTGCAATCGATGATATCTATATAGTGAATCTCATCAAACAGATTCTTTTGGGCATAGGCACAGTAAATATTGGTTTGTCCGGGATCAAAGCCGCATCCCAATATGGCCGCGATTCCGGTTTCTTTAAATCTATCCTGATATGCCCACTGCCAGCTATATTCAAACTTAGCCTCGTCTATTGGTTCGTAGTTTGCTGTGTCCATGTAATGGGTTTTTGTCTCAAGGCACGCATCCATGATGGCCAAATCCTGATAGGGAAGCGCCATGTTGATGACCAGATCCGGCTTAACTTTGCTAATCAAAGCCACTGTATCGGCCACGTTATCGGCATCGAGCTGGTAGATATCAATATCTACACCAAATTTTTGGGCGCAGTCCTTTTTTATGACTTCACATTTTGGCAGCGTCCGGCTTGCCAATGTGATTTTGGTGAAAATATCTTTATTGAGCGCGCATTTTTTGACAACGACTGATCCACCGCCGCCAGCTCCGATTATAAGAACGTTCATAGCTTGCCTCCATAGTGTTTGGTGAGTTATCATTTAGCTTGTAAATCGTTATAAAATCAAGCATTTTCATGTTTAAATGAATAAGGAGCACTGTTTAGTTATGACACTGAAATATTTACCAGCGGATAAGGGGTTTTTGGGGCTTTGTGATCCCGATGCCGGCATGGCTGAGAAAGCGCGTGGGCTGATTATTCCTTTTGGACTTGAGAAAACCGTCTGTTATGAAAGCGGTACGGCCAAGGGCCCGCAAGCTATATTAAATGCATCGCCGGAACTAGAGTATTTTGATGAGGTCTTCTGGTGCGAGGCTTTTCGCTATTATGGCATTGCCACGCTTGAAGAGCCGATCATTGCGCCAAAGCTCGAAGATGCCCTTGACCAGCTTGAAAAGCTTGTTGAGAACGCCTTGAAAGCCGGTCATTTTCCTCTTGTTTTAGGCGGGGAGCATTCTTTAAGCGCTGGCTCAATTCGCCCTTTTGCCCGGACACATGAACAACTGACTATATTACATTTTGATGCCCATGCTGATTTGCGTGACGGCTTTGAGGGGGAACATTATTCACATGCCGCTGCCATGCGGCGCTGTCTGGACCATGATAACGTACGAATCGTATCGGTTGGAATTCGTAACATTTCTGCGGAAGAGCTTCCTTTTCTGGATAATAATAAGAGTCGTATCGATATTTATTGGGCTAAAGACAAGAACCGGTGGGATTTTTTGCAAATCGCCCAGAGCGTCGGTTCCGGCGCGGTCTATATCAGTTTTGATCTAGACGGGTTTGATTCTTCCTTGATGCCTGCAACGGGTACGCCTGAGCCAGGAGGCTTGTTCTGGCAGGAAACAATGGATATTTTAGCCGCTGTTTCTGCGCGTTCAACAATTGTTGGCGCAGATATCGTCGAGCTGGCGCCGCGCCCGGGCTTACATGCCTGTGATTTTCTGGCGGCCAAGCTGGTTTATAAAATCCTGAGCTATGCGCTGCTTTAGAGGCACGTTTAGAGGCGAGGGCTAAGTGCCGTAATATTCTTTAAACCATGCGATATATTGAGGAATACCCTCTTCAATGGAAGTGGTTGGCTTATAGCCTGTGAGCTTTGTTGTTTCCTCAATATCGGCGAAGGTTTCCTTGACGTCACCTGCTTGCATGGGCAAAAGATCAAGATCAGCCTTTTTGCCCAAGGCATTTTCTATCTCGTGAATATAATCCATGAGGTTTTCAGATTTGTTATTGCCGATATTCAAAACGCGGTGAGGAACCTCATTTTCCTGTTCCTTTGATGGCGGTGTTTTGAGAACAGCGATAACACCTGCGGTAATGTCATCAATATAGGTAAAATCACGCTTCATATCTCCGTGGTTAAATACCGGAACTTTTTCGCCTTTTGTGATAGCGCTGGTAAAAATATACGGTGACATATCGGGACGCCCCCACGGGCCATAAACGGTAAAAAAACGTAAGCCCGTTTGCGGCATTGCATAAAGATGGCTGTAAGTGTAGCTCATCAGCTCGCCGCTGCGCTTGGTTGCGGCATAAAGGGAAATGGGCTGATCGACCCGATCTTCAACCGCGTAAGGTAATTTTTTGTTCTTACCGTAAACTGAAGAGGAACTGGCATAAACCAGATGCTCGAAGCCTTCTGTGTGGCGACACAGCTCCAGAATATTAGCGTGACCAACCAGATTGCTTTGAATATACGAGCCCGGATTTTCAAGAGAATAACGCACGCCCGCTTGTGCTGCCAGATGGATAACGCGCCTAAATGTTCCGTGCTCATTCCATAGCTTCGCCATACCGTCTTGATTAGCGATATCGAGTTTTACAAAGGTAAAATTTTTGAAATCATCCAGCTTGCGCAAGCGCGCCTGTTTTAAAGACACATCATAATAATCATTAAGATTATCAATTCCAACGACACGCTCTCCAGCCTGAAGTAAACGCAGTGCCGTATGAAATCCTATAAATCCCGCTGCTCCCGTAACCAAAATAGGGTTTGTCATCATCTCTCTCTTTCATAAAAACAGAAGATATTTATAGACGATAAGACCCCTGTAATCCAGCGTTTTAGGATCGTGTCTGTTCAGGTCACGGCTTATTCCACCGTTACCGATTTTGCCAGATTGCGGGGTTGGTCAACATCTGTTCCTTTAAGAACCGCAATGTGGTAGGCCAGCAGTTGCACGGGGATTGAATATAAAATCGGGGCAACAAAGGGGTGAACCTCTCCCAGCGCGACGCTCCATGTTGACTGGTCTTTGAGCCTTTGCGCTCCCTTTATATCGGTAATCAGAAAAATTTTGCCTCCGCGCGCGACGATTTCCTGAATGTTGGACACATTTTTATCAAAAAGCCTGTCATTTTCCGGTGCGACAACAACAACCGGAACGCGCTCATCGATCAAGGCAATGGGCCCGTGTTTCATTTCTCCTGAGGCATAGCCCTCAGCATGGATATAGGAAATTTCCTTTAGTTTAAGCGCGCCTTCCAAAGCGATGGGGTAGAGAGATCCGCGACCTAGATAAAGCACATCGGTTGCATCGGCCATTTCCTTTGCAATCGTATGAATTTGCCCGTCATGCTCCAAGATCTCTGCGGCAAGAGTTGGAACATGGCGCAAACTCTCGGCCATTTCACTTTCTCTGGCTTCATCAATCGCGCCTTTTCTGCGCGCCGCTGCCAGCGCAAGGCATGCCAGAGTGGTGAGCTGGGTTGTAAAAGCCTTTGTCGAAGCTACCCCTATCTCAGGCCCTGCCAGTGTGTGCAGGACATAATCAGACTCACGTTCTATGGTGCTTTCAATTGTATTAACAATGGAGATAATGGTTTGCTTTTCTTTCTTGCAATAGCGCAACGCCTCAAGCGTATCGAGCGTTTCTCCAGATTGGGATATAAAAAGAGCTACCCCTCCACCTGGCATTGGCGCTTCGCGATAGCGAAACTCGCTGGCAACATCAATTTCGCAGGGGATGCGAGCGATTTGTTCCAGCCAGTATTTAGCCACCATGCATGCATAATATGCCGTTCCGCAGGCGATAAGCGTTATGCGCGGCGCGCTCGTTATGGCATCACGCACAGCTTCTGGGATTGAGATATTCCCTGTTGCTGCATTGATGTATTTGTTCAATGTCTGGCCGATAACTGCTGGCTGCTCGTATATCTCCTTGAGCATAAAATGGCGATATTCCCCTTTTCCTGTTGTTGCGCCTGATTGCTCTGTAATGCGCACTGCGCGGTTAACTTCTTTTTTATCGCGATCAAATATTTGTGCGCCCTCTCGCTTGACAATAACGCGGTCACCATCTTCCAGAAAACAAATCTTTTTTGTAAGCGGAGCCAGTGCATATGAGTCAGAGGCCATAAACATTTCCCCTTCACCATAACCTACGGCCAAGGGGGTTCCCTGTCTGCATCCGAGAATCATATCATGGTTCCCGGCAAAGACCATCACCAGTGCGTAAGCCCCTTCCAGACGATCCATGGCCGCGTTTGCTGCAGCTATTGCATCTTGCCCATGGTTCATATAGTGCGTCACAAGGTGCACAATAACCTCTGTATCGGTTTCTGTTTCAAACACGCAGCCCTGTTTTTCCAGCTCGGCCTTAAGCGCTGCGTAATTTTCTATGATGCCGTTATGAACGACTGCGACTTTATCTGTAGCATGAGGATGGGCGTTGCGTTCGTTAGGCTGACCATGGGTTGCCCAGCGGGTATGACCTATGCCGACCGTGCCTTTCAAGGGAGATTCTTCTATTTTTTGCGTAAGCCTTTGCAGTTTTCCTTCGGCGCGACGGCGATCAATATGGCCGTTTGAAAGAGTTGCAATACCAGCGGAATCATATCCTCTGTATTCGAGGCGCTTTAGCCCCTCCAGCAATAGCGGCACGACTTGTTTTTCTCCGATGATACCGAAAATTCCACACATTTGATTTATCCTCGTTTTTGGTTATGTTCCGAAATGCCATTTGTTATAATGCTAAATGGCTGAACAAAAATATGGTGCGCGTTGTTTGCGCGTTTATTCTAGTCTTACCTATCGAAGAGCTTGTTTCAAATCACGAAACTTTGCGAATTGTTTCAGTAACGGCTTTTGCACATTTTGAGCTGTTTACTCATTACCGCCCTTGCGTTTGCGATATAGAGCCGCCCAGCCTTTGCGAACCCTTGCCTGCGAGCGTCCTACCGACAGAGAATCCGCAGGCACGTCTTTTGTGATTGTTGATCCAGCCGCTACAAAAGCTCCGTTATCCAGCGTAACTGGCGCAACAAGGTTGACGTTGCTGCCGATCATGACCCCATCGCCAATAACGGTCTGATGTTTTTCAAAACCATCATAATTTACTGTGATTGCGCCACAGCTAAAATTCACATCCTCGCCCATAATTGTATCCCCGATATAACCCAGATGAGATATTTTCGAGCGATTGCCGATATAGGATTTCTTAATCTCAACAAAATTGCCGATACGTGCTTCTGTGCCTATTTCTGCTCCAGGGCGCAAGCGGGCAAATGGCCCAACAGTTGTTTTGTTTCCTATTTTTGTGCCCTCAAGGTGAGAATATGCTCTTATATGGACATCCTCGCCGACCTCAACGCCGCTGCCAAAATAGACATTGGGCTCAATTGTCGTGCCCGAACCAATTTGCGTATCATAGTGCAGATATACGCTAGAGGGATCTTGCATGTAAACACCATCCTCTATGAAAGATTCACGCATCATTTGCTGCGCCGTATATTCAAGATCTACCAGCTCCAAACGGGTATTACAGCCCTTTACTTCTCTTGGATCGCCGACTACAGCAATGCGGGTTTTCATGTTATCACGCGCAGCAATTTCCGGCAGATCCGTAATATAAAACTCTTTTGCTGCATTATCATTGTTCAGATTCATCAGCCAACGATCTATGCGGCGTGAATCGAGACAAAAAGCACCTGTGTTGATAATATTGATTTGTTTTTCTTTCTCGCTGGCGTCTTTTTCCTCGCGGATAGCTTTTAGAGTCTCATCACTGTTAAGCAATAGCCGTCCATATCCAAAAGGATTATCTATCTGTGCTCCCAGCACCGATATGCCCGTTACACCATCACTCTTTCGCGCAGCAATCAAACGTTCCAAAGAATCAGGACTGACAAGAGGCATGTCCCCCAGCAGTACAAGGATATCTCCTGCAAATCCTTTAAGTGCCGGCATCGCAGAACGCAGCGCATCGCCTGTGCCTTGCTGTTTTTCCTGCACAACATATTGATGGGGGGCAATACTGCTTGCGACGCCCTCCATATCTTTACCCAGAACGACAACAATCCTGTCTGGCTCAAGGCAGCTTACTGTATTTAAAATCCAGTTTATCATGGGCAAACCGAGCACTTTGTGCATGACTTTAGGCTTATCAGAGCGCATGCGCGTGCCTTTTCCAGCCGCCAGAATTACAACAGCGAGTGGCTTTCTTTTTGTCATATTTTGATATTCCTTTTTTTGCCGATTTATGCAGGCCGGCAACACTAATCTTAATTGTCTTTTATACTTAGAACCGTATCGCCGCTTTTATACTCTGTCATATGCATGAACAATGTCCCGTAAGCTGTTTTAACGCGCATGCGAACAGGCATAACAACTGCGTTTTCCGTGATTTGCGCCATCCATATTGTCGGCATGGTTCCCAAAGAGCGTCCCTGTTCTTGTATAGATAACCAGCCGCGCGGTTTTGAGTACCAAGCACCGGCAACCGGCTCTACTTCAACCATGCATTCTACAGCAGAGCCTTCATAGACGTTGTAGCGTGTTTTCTTAAGATGGACATAGCCTTTATGGTGAAATATAAGCTTATAACGGCGCTTGCCGTCAAAAACCTCATCCACGCCTTCACAGGGCTTACCATCTGATACATGCTCCATAACCATAAGTGATGCGCTGATCACATCGGTTGTACCTTTTGTTAGTTCTTCCTCCGGCTTTTCTTTTCTGGGTTTTTTACCTATATATAGCGTTGTTAAATCCTGAAAACCTTTATTCCTGTCATAGCGGTAGGTTTTTATCTCCTCCTCACCTCGCCAGCTTGCCGTGGAAATATGTTGTTCCGGCAACCGGATGCGCTCTAAACCAGGTAGCGCCCAGCCATGGGTTTCAAATGTTCCTTCCCATGGAACCAATGCACCAAGAAACCCGCTAACCTGGGCCTTAAATACGAGGGAGTAGTGTTCTTCATCACGAAAATCCATGACCATTTCTGCCTGCACAACGCGTATGCCTCCGGCATAAACATCATATTTCGCTTCCTGATAGTCATAATCCTGAAAGCTTTTATCATCCGCATCATTCGAAAAGGCAGGTGTAAGCACTCCTGCATTAAAAAAGATTGAAGCGATTAATAAAAACGCATGATACCGCGTTTTATCATTGGTAATAAAGCCCCAGCGTTTTCTCAATTTTTCTACCCATTCTTTTTTTAAACCTCATGACACCCTCTGCGTCTTTTGCATTAACACCACCAAGGTCAAGTTCCTGTACATTTTGTTTCTTCAACTGCTCTATCGCTGCCCATAACAGCACGTAATGTGCCCGGTTTTCCCGTCCTGCACCGGAGGTATAACCAATTTGATATGTCGCACTCGATCCGTGAATAAGCAGTAATATACCTGCTATCGGGTTATTATCCAACAGCGCACAGCCGATCATCATATTTTTTCCACGGGAGAATGATTCCCCCAATGCCAGCATTGTCTTTAACGAAGGGCCATCGTACTTACGCACAGATTTATCACGCAGATATTGCTTCATCAACCATTTAAAGTGCCATGATGAAATGCCCGAGGTATCCCAGACCAGCTTTAACGGTTTGCGCTCGCTCTGGTTTAATGCGTTTCTCCATTTGGAGTGAAGATTTTTGCGTATATTATCCAATGATGGTTTTAGATCCAGCCATATTGTCTCGTAACCACTCTTTGCTTTGGCTCTATACCCATGCTTTTGCATGATTTGTTGCATATCGGGCGTGTCTTTTATTTCAGGAATGAAACGGATCCTGCGGCCAATACGTTTGGGATATTGTTGCATGAATGCTGCAACAAATGCGTCAAAATGTTCCGGTGATCCGTAGCCGTCGAACCATAAAGGCCCCCGATCAAGAATGACCCCGTGCACTACGTTTTTCAAAAGCCCCGCCTCCAGCACGTTGACAATGCCTGCGGCGTTGCCTGCAACGGTGATTAACCCTTTGGATATATGTTGGTAATTCAATCTGGACATGGCTTGCAGGTAATGCTGAGACTGCAGCAAATTCATACGCTGCACGCGGGCGCTGTATTCAGACCACTGCGCTGGAGTGTGCGAATTCCAGTGCAGCGTCGTATGCTTTTTTATATCTTGAGCATTAAGCTCTTTCATCATATTGTTTTTCTCGGTTTTTATTGACTGGTAGCGCCTGTGGCTTGTGTTAAAAGCCAGAGGGTTATACGCTCCCTAACTTAGGATCAGACCCTATTAACCTGCAAGAGACAAGAAAATTATGACAGATACGCACGCACAGCTCGAACAAACAATTAACAGCGCATGGGATGTGCGCGATACAATTAACATACAAACCGGTGGTGAATATCGCGACGCCGTGGAAGAGACACTTAATCTCCTTGATAACGGCTGCTTGCGCATTGCCAGCCCATCTGATTCAGGATGGATTGTTCATCAATGGGCGAAAAAAGCTGTGCTGCTCTCTTTTCGCCTTAATCCTATGCATATGATTTCCGGTGGGCCGGGGGGCAGTTTCTGGTATGACAAAGTTAAAAGCAAGTTTGATGGTTGGGACGAAGATGATTTCGCAAAGGCCGGATTTCGCGCCGTGCCTGATACTATTGTCCGTCACAGTGCCTATGTGGCTCCCAGCGTTGTTTTAATGCAAAGCTTTGTAAATCTTGGTGCTTATATTGATACTGGAACCATGATTGATACCTGGGTTCTGGTTGGATCTTGTGCGCAAATCGGTAAAAACTGTCATATTTCGGAAGGTGTTGGCATCGGCGGCGTTCTTGAGCCTTTGCAAGCAGCGCCCGTTATCATTGAGGATAATGTTTTTGTCGGCGTTGGCTCAAAAATCGTTGAAGGCGTTATTGTTGAAAAAGGATCTGTCATTTCTATGGGCGTTTGTATCGGCGCTTCTACTAAAATTATTGATCGTACAACAGGAGAAATATATCAGGGGCGGGTTCCGGCCTATTCTGTTGTTATTGCCGGTACGCTGCCTTCAGACAAAACTCTGCCCGATGGCTCACCTGCGCCGAGCCTTGCCTGCGCGGTTATTGTCAAACGAGTGGATGAGCGCACGCGCAGTAAAACCAGCATCAATGATTTACTTAGAGATTAAGAATACGGCTTTGTTCATTTGATGTATTATAAGCTATAAAATTGTTGATTTTATTGGCTGGTGTTTGCCATTACAGTGTTGATCCTATAGTCTCGATCGTGCGTGTATGAAATATTCAAGAGTGGAATCAAAAGTGCCTCAAATCAGTGATATGCTTCACTTGCTATCAAGGCGAAGGTATAGTTCAAAAGGTTCGTTAAGAAATATGTTTAATATTAGTGCGATAAGATCATTTCTATTGCGTGATAATCCTTTGTCTTACTGGCGCAGGCGTGTTTTGCATGGGTATAAAGGTGCGTCTTGTTTTTGTGAATACCTTTGTCATGCAGAGCGTTATAGATCAGAGGAAACCGTTCGAGAGAATTTCGATTCTCTTGTTCAAGATGTCTATGAATGGCTTGATGATAAACAATATCATATGGCGCGAGAGTCGCTTAACCTTATGCTTGATCACGCTGATGGAAAGACGCGGGACGATGAGATCACCCCTGGCCCTCTTCATGAAATTACTCAGGCCGTATGGTTTATCAGTGCTATTGAAGACGGATTTACGGTGCGTGATCCCGAGATTATTCTAAGCCTTATCTTTGTACATGATCTGGGGGAAGATTATAACATTAAACCGCAAACCCTTGAAGCACGTTTGCGAGAACGCGGTATTTCGTCAGACAGTCGCGTGCGGGCGCTGTTGAAAAGTTTTGATGTTATTACAAAATATTATGGCAAGGATGAGCGGGTTCAATATCATCTTGGGCGCGGGCGCTACAAAACTGAGGGTGATTACCAGAACGGGGTGAGCGTTGATAAATATGCCTCGGTAGCCAAGATGTTTGACCGTATGCATAACCTGATGACTCTGGTCAGTGTTCGAGAAATCAAGCAGATGCATGAGGAAATAGCAAAAACGGCCCGCTACTACGTGCTAAACCGAATTCGGCGCATGAGTAAGGATTTTCCCGAACATGAAGCTATATATGACTTGATGTACAAGGCTCTTGTTACGCAGCTTGAATTTTCGCGTTACTATACAGTTCCTGATGGTGATCCCCTGCCCGATAATGAGGAAATACTCAGCCAGATGCCAAAGAAAGGATTTCCCTATATGCCTGAGGGTCTTCATCCCTTGCTGGTTATTGCCCGGCGAACCCGCGCGGAATATCCGGAAATTTACGGACAAAGCGCTCGCCCTGATCCGTTGGCGGCTCATAACAGTATGGGTTAAGAATTTTTTTGTATTATGTATATTGGTTGGTTAGGATGCCTTGCATTTACGCTCCAAAACAAAATGAAAGCCGAGCATGTCATTTAATGTTATAGATCTTACCAGCGAACTTATTGCCTGTCCTTCGGTTGCGCCCAAGGATGAGGGAGCGCAACTGGTTCTGGCCGAAAAGCTTAAAGCGCTTGGTTTTGAGTGTCATCATCTGAGCTTTGGCGAAGGCGATGAAGCCGTGCCAAATCTGTTTGCACGCCTTGGCAGTGGACGTCCTCATATTTGTTATGCGGGGCATACGGATGTTGTGCCGCCCGGCTCTTTGGATAAATGGACATATGATCCATTTAAGGCAACCATTAAAGACGGCGTTCTTTATGGCCGCGGCTCCAGTGATATGAAAGGCTCTATTGCTGCTTTTGTAGCGGCTGTTTCCGATTATCTGGAGAATAACACCCTTCAAGGATCTATCAGTTTCCTGATTACCGGCGATGAGGAAGGCCCTGCTGTGAATGGTACGGTTAAAGTTCTGGAGTGGATGAAAGAGCATGGCCATATCCCTGATGTTTGTCTGGTTGGTGAGCCGACAAATACAAACAAAATCGGGGAGACAATCGCGCTAGGACGGCGCGGATCTATAAACAGCGTTCTTACTGTAAAAGGAAAGCAAGGGCATGTTGCCTATCAGGAATTTGCTGATAATCCGGTGCCCGGACTTATCACGCTTGTGAGCACGCTGGCAGGTCATGAATTTGATCAGGGCTCGGAGCACTTTCCCGCGACCAATCTTGAGTTTACAGGAATGGATATAGGAGCCGGGCGTTGGGCGGAAAATGTTATCCCTGCGTCTGCGCGCGCTATGTTCAATATCCGGTTTAATGATCTTTGGACAGGCGAAAGCTTACGCGCGGAGCTTGATAGAATTTTAGGCGCAACAGGTATTCAATATGAGCTACAGACCCGATGCAGTGGTAATAGTTTCCTAACGCCTCCAGGGCCTTGGTCGGATATTGTGCGTGATGCTGCTGCGCAAGTTACAGGCCTTGAACCGGAATTTACGACAGGCGGTGCAACGTCTGATGCCCGTTTTATTGCCCCGTATTGTCCGGCACTTGAATTTGGCGGCATTAATACAACCATTCATCAGGTTAATGAAAATGCACGCGTTGAGGATCTGGAACAACTAGTTGCTATTTTCCGTGGCATTATCGAGCGTGCCGATCAAAGCACTGAATTGAGCGCGCAGCCAACCCCTTAGATAGATTGTAGCTTGTATGATGGGAGAGATGCGAGGGTTGTTGGTGCTTCTAGCTTTTTTCAGCCATCTCCAGGATTGAATCCACGTAGGCTTCATCAATTACAGCGTATGATTTTCCGTTCTTTTCCTCAAATGAGAGGACGGAAAGCGGCAGCGCTACGCCCTTATTATATATACCCCGATAATTAATATTGACGTATATGCTGCGTACGTAAGCGCCATTCTTATCAAAGAGAACGTCTTGCAAATCTCCGATAATCTGGCCGTTACTATCTATGAGCGTAATGCCCAGAAGATCTGAAAGGTTTAATATGTCTTCTCCATTTTCTCCAGAGGCTGTTTCAATACTGGCGAGCAAAACCGGATAAAGTGATTCTACTTCTTCTTCATTAAAACCTAAACGGTATCCGGCACTTACGCTTCCTATATCCAGTGTATTGCGATTCAAATAAACAGACCTTCTCAGATTTAAGCGATCAAAATTCACCTTTAGAGAGAAAACCTGACCGCTCGTGTCAAAGGCTATATCCTGCACTTCGCCTATGGCTTTGTTTTTATTATCAAGCACGTTGCGTTTGAGGATGTCTTTTGATTGCTCATAGCGCGGGTTTTGCAAAGGTTTTATGCGGTTATGTCTTTTTATCTGTTCCTGAAAAGCAACGGAGTCTATGTTTTTTCCTTCGGATGCTTGCAAGGGCTGCGCGTTTGCAAGTACGCCCAAAACCAGACACAAAATACCAAAGCTCCGATAGATGCCACGTTTTATCATCAGGCGTTTTCCTTTATTCAACCCTTTATTTCCAATATTAACAGGTGCAGTATATAATTCTTTTTGCTCTTACGCAAACTTCGGGTTTGTGGAGACAAGGTTTTACTCCGGGTAATCAACACGCATGAGGTATAGCCCATCAGCCGGAGCGGTCGGCCCGCCTTTGCTCCTGTCTTTGGCTTTGAGCGCTGTTTTTACGTCTTCTGGCCTCCATTTTCCCAACCCAACGAGTGATAAAGTCCCTGCGATATTGCGCACTTGATGGTGCAGGAACGATTGCGCTTCCAACTCTATGGTGATGCGCTGTTGACCGGGAATTTTGCACTCATCTTGTATAATTTCAAGCCGATCCAATGTGCGTATAGGGGATTTTGCCTGACAATCGGAGTCTCTGAAGGTTGTAAAGTCATGGTGACCAAGAAGATACGCTGCTCCTTTGCGCATGGCTTCAATATCCAGATTTTTGCCAATATGCCATGCCAACCCCTTTTCCAGAGCCAGCATACCCGATCTGTTTACAATCTTGTAGCGGTAGAGTTTGTTCGTTGCATCAAAGCGCGCATGAAATGTTTCGTGAGCCTTTTCCACCTTGATGATCGATATGGGATGCGGGCGCAAATAGGCATTAACGGCCTTTAAAATTGCAAAATTATCCATCGGTTTTGAAAAGGGCTCAAGGTCTACATGGAAAACCTGAGCACAAGCGTGAACCCCTGCATCCGTGCGTCCCGCTACAGTAATCGATACGTTTTGATTTGAAAATCCGGTAATGGATTCTTCTACTATTTGCTGAATTGAGATGACATTACGCTGTCTTTGCCAACCAGCATAGCCTTGCCCGTTATATTCCAGCGTCATTTTGTAGCGTGTTAACGGCTTGTCTTTTTTTTCAGGAACATTCATTCGAAAATATCCCCTATAAAGAGGTAGCCTCCATTCAGTGCTGATGCAAAATCCATTGCTTTTTTTCCAGCAGGCTGGAGTTTGAGTACTTTCAAAACGCTGCCATCCCCGCACATGACTTCGCCTTCTTTATTTAATAATGTTCCGGGTTTTTCCTGCACAGGATAGGCGTTTTTAAGCGCTTTGGCCTTGATTATCTTAAAGCGCTGTGCATCTTGTTTCTGAGTCCAGACCCCCGGCCACGGATTTAAGGCGCGCACCTGCCGATCTATTTCCATAGCGGTGTGTGTCCAGTTCACTTGTCCATCTTTTTTGGTTAACAATGGTGCGTAAGAGGCCAGATCATTAACCTGTATGCGGGCATCCGGGCGTTTTCTGTCTTTTGCCAGTTTGCCTAGAACTTCAATAATAAGTCTGGCTCCCATATCAGCGAGCCGGTCATGGAGCTGCGCTGCTGTCATATTACCGCCAAGCGCCAGCTCATCTTGGAGAATCATCGCTCCGGTGTCCATTCCGGCATCCATTTGCATTATGGTGATACCGCTCTTTTTATCTCCCTTCCATATGGCATGCTGAATGGGAGACGCGCCCCGCCAAGCGGGCAATAAAGAACCGTGAATATTCAAACACCCAAAGCGCGGCGCATCCAAAACGGCTTGAGGAAGCAGCAAACCGTAAGCCGCTACTACAGCGATATCGGCTTTGTGTGCTGTAAATTGCTCCTGAATTTGCGCGGTTTTGAGCGTTTTTGGCGTGTATACGGGAATCCCATGCGCTTCAGCCAATTCCTGCACCGGCGATTTTTGTACCTTATGGCCGCGACCTTTTGGGCGGGGCGGCTGGCTATAGACTGCGCAAATATTGTGCGGGCTTTTTATAAGCGCTTTTAATGCGCTTGTTGCAAAATCGGGCGTGCCCATAAAAACGACGTTTAACGGATTATGGCTTTTATGCTCTGTTGACATAGGCTTTTTTCTTTTTGAATAATATCAGAGAAGGTTTTGTTTTTGGAGTTTTTGCACTTTTTTCAATATTATGTTGCGCTTTAGTGAGGACAAGTAATCGATAAACAACACGCCGTTGAGATGGTCAATCTCGTGCTGAACGCAATGTGAGAGCAGGCCACGTGCTTCCAGCTCCTCCTCCTCGCCATCGTAATCCCAGTATTTGACCCGTACGACCGCCGGACGTTCAACTTCTGCCATTTGCGCTGGAATGGAAAGACAGCCCTCCTGCATTACGCTTTTTTCCTCAGATTCATAGAGTATTTCAGGATTGGCCATATAAATCGGACTTGGCTCCTCTTCTTCCGAGCGATTCGTTATATCCATAACCAGAACACGGTTGAGCAAGCCAACCTGATTGGCAGCCAGTCCAATGCCCGGCGCTTCATACATAGCTGCGAGCATACCATCCATTTGCCTGCGAATTGCATCATCGACCTTATCTAACGGCTGCGCCTTTTGCTTTAAAACCGGATCTGGAACCGTCACTATTTCATACCTGTTCATACTCTTATCCTTCGCGCATCAGTGATAATGACTTTTTGCCACGTGGTCAAGAACCATAAATCATACATCTTTTGATCTTTCGAACTGATCTGCGCCCCTCTTAATTAGCTATAAATTAGCATTTTTCATTTATTGTCGTTTATACTATATACTATAGATAATAATGGGTTACATCAAAATGGGTCATACCTTTGAAATATTGGTAAGAAGTTACGAGGTTATTGATCCTATTATCACAGAACCAGCGGTTCACAACGAAATTTCTTTCCGTGAATATGGTGATATTACTCTTTCTCTCAATGGTGAGGCCTGGGACAGAGAAACTGGTCTTGTGAATGTTTGTTCCATGTCCGGCGATGATAGTTTGCGCATAAGTTCTATTTCCAACGGATCCTATGAAGACCTCCTGAAGCAAAGCGGGAACAGTGAATCATTCCCACTTGTTTCTGAGGTGACGCTTTTTGCAAGTTCTGACCCTCGGGAATTTGACGTATATCTCGCTAAAGCATTAGAAGTATCCGAATTTATTAACAGTCAGAATATGGATTATATCATGCTTTGTGGCTTTGGTTGTCCCGGACAAAATTCAAATTCTGCTGCCCATACGATTGCTGAAGCTATGGGTCTTAAATATCCCCCCGAGGCAGAGAATCTATGGGCGCCTGGGCATGATCGTGTGTTGCTGCCAACGCAATGGCGCTCTGTTTTTGATGGAAGTCATTCTGATAGCAGCCTTTATTCCTATATACAGGATGCCATTACCAGATTAACAAGACACGCGGTCAGTTTAGAGGTTAAAAATGATCCCAACCCCTACGCCGATCAGCAGGTTTTCTCCTTTCATCGCGGTGGTGAAGACCGTTTTGATCCGGCAAATATTAAAAGCGCGGGAGAATATTTCGACCTTAATGCGCCGTATAGTTTCAGGCCTCATTTAGAACCAAACCCCTATACCATAACATACGATGATAGCAGTTCGCAGCCTTCGCCCTATACTACCGTGATCGTTGTGGAACCATAGGAGGAGAAAGAGCCGCCTATTTTAGATATCACCTCTAGGCACGTTTCTTTTCCTGCTCATCTTCTGCAGTTAAGGAGATTTCGCGCGGCAAGGTTTCGATTGCGCTCATAGATTTAGCCTCTTCTATTCCGGCCTTTCCACTTTGCAGATCCTTGAATTTACGCGCGGCAGGCAAGACCTGACGTTCCAGTGACCCTACAGCAGCATCATAACCACCCATTGCTTTTTGAAGGTGAGAGCCTATTTTCTCAAAATGGTCCGTGAATTTGAGGAATCGTTTATATAGATCATAGCCAAGATCAGCAATATCGCGTGCATTTTGTGCCAGTTCAACCTGACGCCAGCTTACGCCAACAACGCGCAGCAGACTCATTAGCAATGTAGGCGAGGCAATAATAACGTTATGAGTGGCAGCAAAATCAACAAGCGTTGTATCGGCGCGCAGGGCAATAGAGTAAATATGCTCTGAGGGGAGGAATAAAACCGTAAAATCCGGGCTTTCGACATTCTCCCAGTAATTCTTTGCGCCAAGCTTTTTAACATGCTCGCGCACCTGTCCGGCCAGTGAACTCATGATTTTAAGATGTTCTTCCTCACTTATATCTTCAGCAAGGCGCTGCGTAAATTCATTAATCGGGGCTTTGGCATCAATAATAATATTAAATCCGTCTTGCATATGAATAATTGCATCTGGGCGCTGGCGGCCAGTTTCTGCATTAAAGCTCACCTGCGTTTCATAATGCAGACCCTTGATAAGACCGGATTTATCCAGCACACCTTCGAGAATAAATTCTCCCCATGTGCCTTGTGCGGATGGATCACGCAAAGCACCCACAAGTTTCGCGGTTTCGCGGTTCAGGCTTTGCAGATCTGCGCGCAAGGCCTGATCAGTGCCTTTGACTTGTTCCAGCGCTGCGGATAGTGATTTGAGGTTCTCATGCACAGGCTTAACCATTTCATCAATGGCCTTTTGTCGCTTCTCAAGATCATGCGCGCTGCCTGCCTGCATATTTTTCAGGCGTTCTTGCGCCAGTTGCAAAAATTGTTCACTGCTTTTTTGCAAGGCTTCTTGCGCGCTGGCTTTAAAGCGCGTATCGAGCGCCTCCCCTGCTTTTTCCAACGCTTCTCTGGCTGCATTTTCCTGCGTTGTGATTTGTGCGTTATCGCGCTCTAGTCTTATGACACGCTTCATTTGCATGGCATAGGCAAGTACTGCCCCCAATATTGCTCCTATTGAGAATGCTGCGCCTAAATACAGGTAGAAATATTCCATTATTTTTCTCGTCTTAATTCTTGTCTCTTGTAAAGAAGTGCTTTTCGCATGATCGATTCATCCGTATCATAACGGTTGAAAATTAAAATTGAAACAAAAAGAGAACGCATGTTATGAGAAAATTATGGGCAAGCGCAAAAATGGTAAAAAACCCCGTCTTTGATGAGCGCGGCAATGTCCTTGTCTATGTTCTGATTGCTGTTGCCCTTTTTGGTGCTTTGAGCTTTACACTTTCACGGCGTGCACATAATGCCGGTGCAAATGAAATTGAGGATGTAAGACTGGATTTATATACTACTGATCTGGTGAATTACAGCCTGCAAGCACGCTCAGTGATAGATCAGATGATGATTACGGGCACAGGTCTGGGAGATTTGGATTTTACGCGCCCCGGAGAAAGCGGTTTTGAGGTTGCACCCCATATTCACAAAGTCTTTCACCCTCATGGCGGCGGGCTTTCTGCCGGACATCTCCCCACAGATATTACCCTAGATAGAGAATCAGAAGCGGCGGGCTGGTATTTTACATCTTCAATCAATGTAGAATGGACCAATAGCAGTGCTCATGACCTGATTTTAACAGCATATCAAATCAACAAGGCGCTGTGTGAGCGTATCAACAAAAAGATCACAGGTCACTCGGACATTCCGGCCTTATCGGGACAGGTCAAAGATTACTTTATTGATAGCGAGGCCAATCGCCCTTTGGATATAAGCGCTTGCGAGGATTGTGAAGGGTATAGCTCCATGTGTGTGAGCAATAATAATCGTGATTCTTTTGGCTTTTATACTGTTTTAGTGGGGCAATAACGTTTGGCCTTTGGGCTTTAGATAGTGTCGTCACGTGTTATCTAAGCGCCATAGGCCGTGATAACACATTGTAACTCATTGATGCCGTGGTTTTTAATGCTGCTGGTGGTGATAATTTCCGGATGAGCTGCGGGATGTTTCTTTAGTTTTTCTTTTATGCCTGTTGAGACTTTTTCAAGTTGTTGTTGTTTTATCTTATCTGTTTTGGTGAGGACAATGCGATAGGACACAGCCGCCTCATCGAGCATGGACATAAGCTCCAGATCATTGTCCTTTAAGCCGTGACGGGAGTCTATCAGTACAAATACGCACCGTAGCGTTGGTCTTCCGCGCAGGTATGAAAATATCAATTGTGTCCACGCCTTAACCTTTTCCTTTGATACTTTGGCATATCCATAACCGGGCATATCAACCATATAAAGGCGCTCTTCCAAATTAAAATAATTCAGTTCTTGCGTTCGCCCGGGGGTGTTTGATGTCCGCGCAAGAGCTTTGCGCCCTGTCAACGCATTCAGGAGTGATGATTTCCCGACATTGGAGCGTCCGGCAAACGCGACTTCTGGCAGATGTGCTTCGGGTAATTGCGCGAGCGCCGCAACGCCCAGCATAAAGTCACATGATCCAGCAAAGAGTTTACGTGCTTCTTCGCGCTGTTTGTGGGTGAACTCTTCTGGATTCATCATAGATAGTGTCGTCACGTGTTATGTCTATTCTGCGTGCCGCGCCTTTCGGGTTGCAATTTAAAAACAAGATATCTGCTTTTTTGTCTCTTGAATATGCTATTTCTTTTTCTTCTTTTTCTTGGGCTTTGGCGGAGAGATCTTTTTGGGAGCGCCATCTTTAACACCCTTCTCATCGAAAAGAGCCTTTTCAACCTCCTCTTCAACCATTTCCGCCATAGGATAGACGCTTGGCCCGCCTTCATCGAGATCCTTTTCCAGCTCCTGTTCGTATTTATCTTTTTCGAAGATATAAATTGGCACGCCCAAGCGGTGCATGATGAACATTTGTTGTAAAACAGACAGGGTCGCGCTAAAAGTCCAATAAATAACAAGGCCAGATGCAAACTGGGACATAATATAGGTGATCATAAAGGGGAAGAATCGCATCATTATGCGCTGCGTATTATCCTGCGGGGGCGGGTTTAAACGCTTTTGTATGAGCATGGCTGCGAGCATAAGGCACGGCCACACGCCGATTTGCGGTAAAAATGATACGTCGTAATCCAACAGGCCAAATAATGTAAATACATTTGTCGGGTCAGGTGCCGAGAGATCCTGAATCCATCCGATAAAGGGTGCATGACGGATTTCTACAGTGGTAAAGAGGATCTTGTAGAAGGCAAAGAAAATCGGGATTTGCACTAAAATCGGCAAACACCCGGACATGGGGTTTACGCCTTCGCGTTGATAAAGCGCAACGATTTCTTCTTGAAGTTTTGCCTTATCATCACCATATGCCTCGCGCAGCTCCTGAATTTGCGGCCCGACCACTTTCATTTTTGCAAAAGAGCGATAAGACAGATTTGTCAGAGGAAACACGGCCATGCGCAAAATAATGGTTTGCACAATTATGGCAAAGCCCATATTACCAAATAAATTTCCTAAATTATGCAAAAGCAGGAAAAACGGATAGGTGAAAAACCAGAACCAGCCGAAATCAACCGCCAGGTCAAACTGATCAATATTGAGATTTTCTTCATAGTCTTCGAGCGTTAATATCTCTTTGACACCGACATAAAAACGCTGCGAATATTCACCCACTGCCCCGTTAGGGATATGCATTTCTGATGCGGTGAAATCGGCCTGATATTGATTAAACTGTTTATTTTGTGCCGGTGTGAGTTTAAAACGATATGTGGTTTTATTGTCTTGCTGGGGAACCAGCGCTGTTAGCCAATATTTATCTGAAAACGATATCCAGCCGCGCTGCGCAGTTACTTTGTGTGTCGGTGTGTCTGCAAGGCTTCCATAGGATACCTTTTCCAGAACGCCGCCTATAAAACCAAGCGGGCCTTCATATGACACCCATGTGCTGCGTGATCCGGGTTCTACAGGGATTCCTGTCTGGGATGCCAGCCCGTAAGGGTGCAAAAACAAATCTTCACCCGAATTGTTAATAACCCTTTGGGTCATTTGAAACATATATTGATCATCCAGAGTTATTGTCCGCTCAAAGCGTATATCCTGCCCGTTATCCCAAACCAGTGTGACCGGCGTTTGCGGCGTTAATTTCGTATTGCCTTCAACGCGCCATTGTGATGAAACATTAGGCAGGTTTATATTTTTATTCTCACTCACCCATCCAAAATCCAGAAATCTAGGGTTTTGCGTGCTCACAGGGCTTAGAATCGAAACTTTTTCCTCTTGCTCTTTCGTCTTGAAATGCTTGTTCAAGCTTACATCATCAATGCGTCCGCCCCTTAATCTGATAGACCCGCTCAGCTCTTCATTTGCAATAGAAATACGGGAAAATTTTGCAATGGCCTCATCCCGATCTATAATTTCAGGCACATCCGGTGTTTTAGACTTGCTCTGGTTTACAAGCTCATTGTAAAGATCCGGGTCTTGCTCCTTTAAGGCCTCCATCTTAGCAATGCGTGCCTGTCTGAGCGCTTCGGCCTGCGGCTTTAATATAAAACTGTCATATGCAAACCATATAAGAACAGAGATTATCGCAAAGATTAGTAAATTCCGGAGATCTTCCGGGTGCATCTGGTCTTTGGAATTAGGGTGTGTCATTTACTGGCGTGCCTTTTGTTTTCTCGATCTTGTCTTTGCCTGAATTTTATATAAACAGTCTTTATTTCTTCCTGCCCTCGCGATTTTGTATGCAGCGTTTATACCCTAACAAATCACGCCATGCAAACTGCTTTGGCACCGGATCATAAAAAGGTGCACGTGACCAAGGATGACACCGCAATATGCGCCTAATGCTCAAATAAAATCCCTTTAGCACACCGTGGCACTTCAGCGCTTCATCTGCATAGGCTGAGCATGTTGGATGAAATCGACAATTTTTACCAAGAAACGGAGAGATGACAAAGCTATATATTCTGATCAAGTGGCGAAAAAATGATGTCATGTCGTGTTCCAAAAGAGTAGGCCAAATTTTTACCAGATAATGTTGTCACATATCATTTGTGTCGATACTATCTAATTTTCATTTGTATGAAAGTATCCGGTTCTTTTCAAACACCATTTCAAATCTTTTACCATTACACTATAGGGACGAGTTGCCGTTTCCTTGCGTCCCATTATAACGTAATCGGTTCCATTTTTTGCATATTGGCTTAAAACATCCGCAGCCACCGCCCGCAAACGGCGCTTTATACGGTTGCGCCCCACTGCTGATTTGTCAATTCGTTTACTTACAGTAAAGCCCACGCGCTTACAATCCAGATTATTCGGCTTTATGCATATAACAAGGCTCTGGGAGACCCATTTTTTACCATTGGATTGAATATCAAGAAAAGAACGGCGATCTGTCAGCGTTTTTATCTGCACCAAGTCTTTTTTACGTGTATGCATGGGTAGCTCTATGGTTTTGTTTCATAGTAGCCCAGAGGAGCAAAAACTCAAAATAACCTTATTTAGGCGCTCAAGCGCTTGCGACCCTTGGCACGGCGACGTGCCAGCACTGCGCGGCCATTTTTATCTGCCATACGTGCACGAAAACCGTGGCGGGCGGCTCGAACTTTACGGCTTGGCTGGAATGTGCGTTTCATAACTACTCACCTTAAATTCTATTTTAAATACGTTTTTTCTTCTTCGCAGGTGGAGGTTTATACCCTCTTCTTTCTGCCCTGTCAAATGAAAGACTGGTTATATGAGCAAAAAACATAGCATTTATGACCTTATTCATTGCACAAAACCAAACAGCGCGCCAGAAAGCGGCGCGGCTGAGTTTAATTTAAAGCGTAATATGGTTAACTTTACGCGATAGGCTGATCCACACGTGCGGTCAGATCACCTGCAATAGGCTCATCATTGAGCATCTGGATCATCCCGGTTGGTTCTACTGAGAAGCTCGCGATAAAAAGGGCGTTTGCATAAAATACAACTGCATCACAGAGGAAGTGCCCCTGCTCGTTCATGCCCTCGTAACTTGCCGGGCGGATTGTGCCCTCGACAACAGAGCGCGTTGTTGCATCCATTTCTGTGGGTAAATTCGGGTCTGACATGTCTTCGGCAACGTAAAACGGTCCTTCATCGCCACGGACGTAGAAACAGAAGAAACGCAAGTAATCAAGAACATTATCTTCGTTAATCTTGATTGGCGCCTTGCTGTTGACCTCATGAATTGGTGGAGACGTTCCATTCAACCTGAAGAGATTGCCCTGATCGGTCAGATAGTACACCGTAACCTTTTTATTAACCCAGTTAGGGTCTTTTACGCGAATAAGAGCAACGCTCTCATAAAATGGCAAAGTTCGCCATGCCACCTTCGTGCTTGCCGGAGAGGTGCGATATTTCCCATCGATGGGGTTGATCTTGTCTAAAAATCCCGCAAGCTCATCGCCAGAGACTTCGTTCCAATTATTGTCGTGATACATGTTGTAGACCTGACTTCGTCGATTACAAATCAATTCCAGTATATATTGACAGAAAATCACGCAAGCGCAACCCCCTGTAATATAAAAAAACTCCTCACATATAAGCGTAAATTCTACTTTTGCGCAAGCTTTTCGTTGCCAACACTACAGGCCAGTTCCTAACAAAATGTTAATTTTTTCATTTTGATCCCCTTTTTATCGTATTTAAGTGTATTTAAACACTCACAAGCATACTAAATAAGAAATGCGAGATGTGATGAATATATTCCTGTGGCAAAGTTATGGCAAAAACACCTATACTTCAGCCACATTTCGAGCTTTTTTTAACGCGTTAAACACCGGGCCTGAGTAAAGCATTTGAAACGACCAGATTTTATTATGGGTGGGGCAACGCATGGTGGAGCCAATACTCTGCTGCGGATTCTTGATAATCACCCGCGGATTTTCATCCCGCGTCTGAAGACGCACCGCTATTTCCTGCAAGGCGGGCTGACCAAGGGGATTATGACTTCATGCCGCCCGGATTTTGCCACCGCTGCTTATGGCGACCAAACGCAGAAGAGTCCTTTTTTGTTCGGTGAAAAACAATATAATGCAGCGCTGGTTGCCGAACAATGCCCCAATGCCAAAATTATCCTGAGCTTGCGGGATCCTGCTGAGCGGGCTTGCCGTTTGTTCTACTGGGCGCGTGCCAAGAAACGTGAGCCGCTAAGAAAATTTGAGGATGCTGTTGAGGTAGAGATGATGGGCGAACGCACTCCTGAAAACAGTCCTCTATGCTGGCTTTACAAGAATCAGTATGAATACCACGTCAAAAAATGGGTTTCTTCTTTTCCAGCGCAAAATATTTTGCTCCTTATCTATGAAGAATGGACAAATCCCGATTTTAACGGGCTGGAGCCGCTAGAGAGATTTTTAGATCTGGATATTGGGTCTTTGGTTGAGGAATATAACGAAAATTTTAACGCCAAAGAGTGGATCAATGTTTTGCGTGACCGAAAGCCCCCTAAATACAAGCCGCTTTCCAAAAGGCTCCGCGGCAAACTTGAAGATGTGTTCGCTCCCGACAAGGCCTATATATCAAGATTACTCAATCGTGATATACCTTCTTGGTCTGTCTAATCTTCTGCTGGTTCCTGAGCGGGCTTTTCTTCAGAAGTAGTGTTTTCTTGTGATTCTTCTTTATCTCCAGCAGCGGGCATAATGTCTTGAAGGTCTTCAGCCTTATCATCCATTGCAATTTCCGGCGTTTCAGGAACGGTATATTCGGCCATGCCCGGCGGTGTCTCGTTGTGAAAACGCTGCCCATACTCATCGGCATTTGCCTTTGTAGCCAGAAGAATAACCAAAACTGTTGCTGAAAAAACAATACTGACCACTGTTGCCATAGACAGCATTACCAGGGAGCGTAACATGATTTTTCCTTCCTTTTTTACTACACACTGCAAAAAAATATAATACCTTACTTACATTATGGCAAATTTATGGCGGAGATTTCAACAAAATTTTAACACTTTCTTAATATTTATCATCTTATCCCTTGATATAACATAGATTCATTATATTTATGATACATAAATTTCAGGCTTATGGTAGCGTAGCTTGCCTGTGTCCAAGTGAATTTAAGATATCGGGTTTTATGATCATGACGAGTTTTGCAGAAATACATGCGATTAAACTATACGACAGGATTTCAAATAGCGGGGATTCAAATTCCGGCGATGATGATCATGGTTCACCAAGCACAGAACACGGTCTGGTTTTAAAAGCCCGTCCTAAAACGCAAAAACCCTCTATGTATAAGGTTCTTTTGCTCAATGATGACTATACGCCCATGGAATTTGTTGTTCATGTGCTTGAAAATATTTTCAAGAAAAGCCGACAGGAAGCAACAGAGATTATGCTCCATGTTCACAGGCGCGGTGTTGGCGTTTGCGGTGTTTACACATATGAAGTTGCAGAAACCAAGGTTTCTCAGGTTATGGAGTATGCGCGTGCCAATGAACAGCCGCTTCAATGCACTATGGAGAAAGAATAACCTTTTCACCTTGCCTTTCGGTTATACTTGATGGAAAGGCTATCAAGACTATGCTAGTCTTCGTTTTATTTGTATAATTTCAGCGCAGGAGTTCATCATGCTTTCTCGAAATCTGGAACGAACCTTACATCGCGCTTTGGCTCTGGCCAATGGAAAGCGTCATGAGTTTGCCACGCTTGAGCATTTGCTCTTTGCTCTGATAAGCGATCAAGATGCCATGGCTGTCTTACGTTCCTGCGGCATTGATCTGGATGAGCTGTCCTCCGCCCTTTTACATTATATCGATCATGATCTTAGCTCCCTTGTTAACGAATCAGCGCAAGAATCAACGCCTACCAACGCTTTTCAACGTGTCTTGCAACGCGCAGCCATTCATGTGCAATCCTCAGGGCGAGAAGAAGTCACCGGTGCCAATGTTCTGGTTGCCATGTTCTCGGAACGCGAAAGCCATGCTGTTTTCGTTTTGCAAGAGCGGGAGATGACGCGCTTTGATGCTGTTAACTATATCTCACACGGCATTGCGAAAGTCCCCTCCAAAGATGGCGAAAACCTCTCCCCGCGCGGCACAGAAGAGGGCAATGAAGCGCGCGTCGAAAGTGAGGCGCTGGATGCCTATTGTGTCAATCTTAATGAAAAGGCTGTAGAGGGTGACATTGATCCTTTGATAGGCCGTGAGCAAGAAGTTGAGCGCACGATACAAATTCTATGTCGGCGATCAAAAAACAATCCGCTTTATGTCGGTGATCCGGGTGTTGGGAAAACCGCAATTGCCGAAGGGCTGGCAAAACGCATTATCGATCAGGATGTTCCCGAAATTTTATTTGAAAGCGTTATTTATGCGCTCGATATGGGCGCTTTGCTGGCAGGAACGCGCTATCGCGGTGATTTTGAAGAACGCCTGAAGGCGGTCTTGGCCGAGCTAAAAACCATTCCCGACTCCATTCTTTTCATAGATGAAATTCATACTATCATCGGAGCAGGATCAACCAGCGGCGGGGCGATGGATGCATCTAACCTGTTAAAGCCCGCATTGGCCAGTGGTGCAATACGGTGCATCGGATCAACCACTTACAAAGAGTATCGCAATTATTTTGAAAAAGACCGCGCTCTTGTCCGCCGCTTCCAGAAAATTGACATTGATGAACCCAGCGTGGAAGATACGGTTAAAATTTTAGTCGGCCTTCAACCTTATTACGAAAAGCACCATAATATCAAATATACACTCAGCGCCTTAAAAGCTGCCGCCGAGCTGTCTGCAAAATATATTGGCGAGCGCAAATTGCCGGACAAGGCCATCGATATCATAGATGAAGTGGGCGCAGCGCAGATGCTCGTGCCCGAAGATCAGCGCAAAAAGACAATCGGACGCAGGGATATTGAGGATGTTGTTGCCGCTATTGCGCGCATTCCATCTGCAACAATGAATCAGAATGATCGTGAAGCCCTGCAAACCCTTGAACGTGACCTCAAGACCCTTGTCTATGATCAGGATCAAGCTATTGACGTTTTGTGCAACTCGGTAAAAATGTCCCGCGCAGGTCTACGCGATCCGGAAAAACCCATTGGATGTTACCTGTTTTCCGGCCCTACGGGTGTCGGTAAAACGGAAGTTGCACGCCAGCTTTCAAAATCTTTGGGCGTTGAATTGCTGCGCTTTGATATGTCTGAGTATATGGAGCGCCATTCCGTTTCCCGTCTTATCGGCAGCCCGCCAGGTTATGTCGGCTTTGAGCAGGGCGGGCTTATGACCGATCAGGTTGACCAGCATCCGCATTGTGTCTTGCTGCTCGATGAAATTGAAAAAGCTCATCCTGATTTGTTTAATATCCTTTTGCAGGTCATGGATTACGGGAAGCTTACCGATAATAACGGCAAAACCATAGATTTTCGTAATGTTATCTTGATTATGACTACCAATGCGGGGGCTGCTGAAATTGCACGCGCACCTATTGGCTTTGGCAGAGAAATCGGGGATCAGGATTACGCCGATAATGAAGCCATTACCAAGACTTTTACGCCGGAATTCCGCAATCGGCTGGATGCAATTGTACCTTTTAAAAACTTGTCTCCAGATACGGTCGAGCTGGTTGTTGATAAATTCATTATGCAGTTGGAAGCGCAGCTTTCTGATAAAAATGTCGGTATTGAGCTTAGCAAGGAAGCACGCCGTTATCTGGCACAGGAGGGTTACGATATTACAATGGGTGCCCGTCCTTTAGGCCGCATTATCCAAGAGCGCATAAAACAGCCTCTGGCCGAAGAGATTTTGTTCGGACAGTTGCAAAAAGGTGGCGTTGTTTCTATTGATTATGATGAGAGCGCAGAAGATAAGCTTGTTTTTTCCTATGACCCTATAACGTCAAGACGGCAGCAAGAAAAGCCGCGCAATGCTAAGGATCAAACAAAACGCGCCGATGAGCAAAAAGTAGATCATTAAATAATCTCTCATTGAAGAGCGCCTTCAACTTTGGTGCGCTTTACTCTATCTGGCAAGCAGGACCTGATAAAAGTAATAATCACGCGTGCTTTGAGGTGGCGCGCCCCCTCTTACACATCCTTGCGGGTGTCCTTTAAGCGCATCATTTGTTGCGCTGTCTGATAAGCGCGCTTCATAAGAATATTGTCCCTGAAAGGGATCAACCTGAAAGCTGTTGTTTTCCTGCGTTATATGATTGTTCTGCCCGGCAATGCCAAGTGTTTCATTAATTTGACGACACATGTCCAGCGAAATTCCGGGAAGTATTGCGATCAAATCCGCACATTTATCATTATCGCAACTATTGCCTATATCATAGCCATCATTTGCAGCAGTGAAAATCCAGTCTGCCTTGGCATTTACATCCTCAGAGCCAGCCTGATACGCAAGCCCACCTCCATAAGGGTGAAAGATATGACATGAGTAATCATCCGGTGCATAGCTGTTATTATATTTTGCATCGGAGCCGTCAAACGGCTGGCGCTCAAAACTGATCTGATTTTCGCTACAGCCCTTGGAGATGCGTAAAAACTGTACTGCATCGCGTAATGACTTGCCGTAATTCAGTATTTCGCTTGCGGAAATAAATATTCTTTCCTGTGTTATGTTGGTTCCTGAAAAACGCATCATGTTGGTCACAACAAATCCAAGCGCTGCAAATAAGGCTACCGCTATTAGAATATAAACAAGAACGTTTCCGTTTTCTGATTTGAAATTCATGGTATATTGTTTCTTGGTTTCTTTAAATTAAGGCCATATCTGCGTTTTATTTATAACATAGTTCGGTGCGCTATTCTCTACTCTTAGATAGTGTCCTCACGTGTTATGTACAATGCTGTTGTAATTTAAAAGGATTTTATTATGCCTGATCCCGATCATGACACCATACATCCCAGTAATCCCAACACAGTCAACATTTTGATCGCAGAAGATAATGATATCAGCCGTGAGCTGATGGCCAGCATTTTGCAAACGCAATCCTTTCATATTATACCCGCACGGGATGGAGAAGAAGCGATTGAAGCAATTGGGAAGCGCTTGCCCGATCTAGCGCTTGTTGATTTGAATATGGAACCCAAGGGCGGTTTTTCTTTTATTCAACATCTGATCGCCCATGGTATTGATGTTCCGGTTGTCATTATCACTGCTGATGAGTCTTCCGATGTTTTACTGCGCGCGCAAGAGCTTGGTGTCACGCGCGTTTTACAAAAACCTGTGGAGCCGGATCGCCTTATCAGTATTACCAAATCCATTTTGAAACGATACGGTCATAATATAGAAAGCCGCGTGTCGCAAACCTATGAAAGCCGCTATTCTCCCAATCAGCTTATGCAGCGCGCCATTGATCTTGCCGAAAGAAACGCGAAATCTCTTAAAGGCGGGCCTTTCGGGGCACTGGTCAGCTCGAAGGATGGAAAAATCCTTGGTGAAGGTGTCAACGGCATTACATCGCGGGTTGACCCTACAGCACACGCAGAGATCATGGCTATAAGGCAAGCGGCAGAGAAACTGGGGCGCTCCGATCTCTCAAATTGTGTTTTATACTGTTCAAGCGAACCGACAATGATGGGCAAGGCTCTTATCATCAGTGTGGGAATCAAGCAGGTCTATTTTGGATTAACCCATGAAAATATTTCCAAACTCCAGCAAAAAGAGGCTCGGGTTCGTGCAGAGCTCGAGCGGCGCGAGCCTGCCCAAACACAATACTCACAGCTCGGTTACAGCGGCGCTATGACGATGTTCAAACGCTGGCAGGAGATGAAGGATAAACTGTCGGATTAAAGGAACCTCTAAAAGCTCTTTGTTTTGTCATCCCCATGAAAACGGGGATCGGGTAACAGTCTGTAAAAACAGGATTCCCACTTGCGTGGAGATGACAGTTTTTGTGAAATCTAGGTTTTTTAGAGGTGCCCTTAAGATGCTTTACCGAGATTTGCGCTCGATTTCAAATATCGCATCTATTTCCACTGCTACACCCAAAGGCAAGGACGGTGCGCCTACTGCAAAACGTGCGTGCTTTCCCGCTTCCCCCATAATCTCGCCAATTAAATCGGATGCGCCGTTTATAACGCGCGGGTGGTCATAAAAATCAGGGGTTGCGTTTACAAAGCCGCCAAGCTTTATGCAGCGCCTAACCCTTGACCACTGTCCGCCTACCGCATCATTAGCTTGTGCCAAAATATTCAGGGCGCAAGCCTGCGCTGCCCTTATGCCGCCTTCAATATCCATATCTTCGCCCAAACGCCCCATATGCATTTTCTCTCCGTTTAAGAACGGAATTTGTCCGGCGATGTATAATGTGCTTCCTGAAATAATATATGGCACATAATTTGCCGCTGGTGGCGCTGTTTGCGGTAATTCATAGCCAATTTCTTTTAGTTTTTCCTTTAGTGTCATTATTATGCCTCATACCTATTTTTGCTTTTTGTTCTTTTCGTTGCCTTAAAGCTCTGCCATAATCGCAATATTGACTGGCAGTTGTAAATGGTATGCTTGTATGAAAACGTTTTTAAAATTTCTCGGTGTTTTGTCTCCTGCACATATCCTGTTTTTTAAAATGAGTATGCGGGGCAAAAGAATCGGGACAGATGGTTATGGCAATGTCTACTATCAGACTTCGCCGCGTAAGGGGTATAAGTATGCCCGGCGCTGGGTCATGTATAAAGGCGCGCCTGAGCCGAGCACTGTGCCGCCTGAGTGGCATGGCTGGCTGCATCATCAGACAGACACTGTACCGGGGCAAGAGGGTGTGTCTTATCGCCGCTCCTGGCAAAAGCCACCGATTGCCAATATGACCGGTACGAATAAGGCCTACCGTCCCCCGGGACATCTTCTTGAAGGCGGCAGGCGCGATAAAGCTACCGGCGATTATGTGCCATGGTCACCGCCGGAGTAACTGCCTGAGGTTTTTATCGCATATAAGTTGGTATTACAGGCGCTTCAGTCTTTACGATTGGGTGGCGGCGTGCTAGTTCTTTAGGTTAGTTCTAGCGAGCTGTATTATTTTATTGATCTTCTGGGTTGTTACAATGAGAGCTGTCATATGAAGCGAAGTCTTGCCGAAACAATTTTGGGCGCTGTTGTCCTGCTGGCCGCAGGATCTTTTTTGATATACAGCATAAAAACAGCTGATATTGCTGAAACGAGCGGTTACGAGGTTACAGCCGATTTTTCGAATATTGGCGGTCTTAAGCCCGGCGATGTCGTGCAAATCAACGGTGTTAAAGTCGGGACCGTATCTTCTGTTGAATTGCTTCCCGAGACCTATCTGGCACGTGTGCATATGAATATTCGCAACCAATATGCCCTTCCTCTTGATACGGTGGCTCTTATTACAAGCGAAAGTTTGCTGGGCGGCCAATATATGGCTTTGGAGCCTGGCGCAGAGGTCGATATGATCGAGCCCGGCGGTGCTGTTCAATATACACAGGCACCTCAGAATCTTGAACAGCTTTTGGGTCAATTCATTTTCAGCATGCAAGAGGGTGATAGTGAGTGAGCCACTTGCTTTTTTACGTCAAACGCACGCGGCCTTTATAAAGACGCTGTGCTTTGCTGCACTATTTATTGTTGCTTTGTGCTGCGCCTCCTATCCTGTTTTTGCGCGGGATATGACCCCCCACCCAAGGGTAAGGTTGCAATCTTTGGATAAAATTACAGCACGCACCATGACCTTTGAGGCAGATGTCGGTTCAACGCTTCGTTTTGGGCCGCTCTTTATCCGCGTTCAGGAGTGCAAAAAAGCTTCCCCTCTTGAGAAACCTGAATCGGCCGCTTTTATGCAAATCTGGGAAGTTGATCCCGGTGAAGAACCAAAATGGGTCTTTAGCGGCTGGATGTTTTCCTCTTCCCCTGCGCTCTCAGCTATGGATCATCCGATTTATGATGTCTGGGTTTTGGATTGTCTTACCGACAAAGACAATATGCGCGCGCAAGAAAACTCTAATGATGCGCAAGATAGCGAAGATCTGGAACAAACTGAAGCTGAGGTTGATGAGGCCAGTAATAACACCGAAGATGCTTCAACGCAAAATCCGGCGCAAGATAAGCCTGCCTCAGAATAAGATTAAGGCGCGCTGTTCCGTATTCTAAAGTAATGTTCAATCAGGGTCTTCTCATTTACATCACTGCGCTCAAAGTTACAGCGTTTTTGGAGCGCAAATTCAAGGCGCTTCATATATTTCTGGTGCACAATTTCATATGCACCAAATTGCAGCAAATGATCATTAATAAATTGTATGTCCAGAATATCAAACTGTGCATAATGCAATCGGGCAACAAGGTGAACCAGCGCCACTTTGCTTGCATCGCGCTGAAGGGAGAACATGCTCTCGCCGAAAAAGGCTCCGCCCAGCGCCAGACCATACAAGCCTCCTGCCAGTTTATCGCGCTGCCAGCACTCAACAGAATGCGCCAAACCCAGTTCGTGTAATTTTGTAAATGCGCTGATAATTTCCTGATTGATCCATGTTGCTTCTCTTTGCGCCGTGCATTTCGCGCAATTCTCAATTACTTGCGAGAATGCCGCATTAATTTTTATTTCATAAGGCGCGCCTGTTAACTTCATCTGACGCACAGATTTAGCCAAGCGCTTTGGGATGTGCATGTCTTTAATTGAGATCTGGCCACGCAACCGCGGACATATCCACTCCACGTCAGGGCTTTCCTTACTTTGCGCCATAGGAAACAAGCCTTGCGCATAAGCACTGATCAGTAATTCGGGTGAAAGCTCCATTCGCATAGGATCGATTATGCGTGAAAATATATTTATATTCCAGCCTTTGAGCGTGTCGTTATGTATTACATACCAAAAACGTAATCAGAACTTAACAGCTCTGTCTTTGCGCGCATATCTTTAAGGCTCTTTGTATAAGCCTGCAAAACATTCAAGGAATAAAGCGCGCGCTTCTTAATATATAAATCGTCGGGGATCTCGCCTTCTACCATCTCATGGTCATTCATTACTTTTTCTGCATTGCGTACAATCAGGTGATCGGGAATAAAGACCATACGGTTGCTTTTGGCTCCGGTTGAATGCAATTCCGTGATTGGGTACACGCCATTAATACTGGCTGAAACAGAGACAAGCAAGCATGGCTTGTGCCCAACATGCTGCGCGCTCACATATAAGAGGAAATTTTTTAGCCCCGGCGCCGCCATGCCATGATATTCTGGCGAGACAATGATAAGGCCATCAGCTTTGGTTAACCTATCCAATGCTGGCGTCATTTGTTTTATCAGATCCGAGTCTTTTTGCCATGCGCTCATATCCCAGAGCGGGTAAGGGTTATCACTGAGGCTAATGATATCAGTTGTCGTATCATCGCCCTTTGACTTTTCCAGTTCATCGGCCAACCATTTAGAAATTTTAAATGATTGTGCGTGAGATTCGGGTTTATGTGAGCCGGAGATAACAACGTAATGCATAGTTTTTTTCCTTCTTATAACCCATATAGAACTAATTTGGTTTTGTATTATAGCTTGGTAGTCTGCGGGGTGCAAGCACTTGATTTCTAATTATTGTTCTGGTCTTGGATTTTCTGCGCAAGGGTTTTTTCGAGCCAGTGAATCGTATAATCACCAGAAGAAAATTCGGGCTTTTCCAATATCCATTCATGCAAAGGCAGGGTTGTTTTTATGCCGTCAATCACAGTTTCACGAATCGCACGCTTGAGGCGTTCAACGCACTCTGTGCGGTTGCGGCCATGAACGATTAATTTACCAATCATCGAATCATAGTAGGGCGGGATTTTGTAGCCTCCATAAACTGCGCTATCAAAACGCACGCCCAGCCCTCCAGGGGCATGGAATTGTGTGATTTGCCCTGGTGAGGGCACAAATGTTTCCGGATCTTCGGCGTTAATGCGGATTTCAATAGCATGACCACGCAGCCCCAAGCCCGTTTTATCGCTTATGCTAAGAGGCTCTCCTGCTGCGACGCGAATTTGCTCGGCAATCAAATCAATGCCTGTGACCATTTCGGTTACAGGGTGCTCAACTTGAATGCGCGTGTTCATTTCCATGAAATAAAACTCGCCGTCTTCATATAAAAACTCAATTGTTCCAGCGCCTTCATAGCCCAGCCCGCGCACTGTGTCCGCTGCCAGCTCTCCGATATAGTTACGCTTTTCTTCAGATAAAGCAGGAGAAGGGCACTCTTCGACCAGCTTTTGGTGACGGCGCTGGATGGAACAATCGCGCTCTCCCAGATGTACAGCGTTGCCGTGGCTATCCCCGAAAATCTGGATTTCAATATGGCGGGGTTTTTCAAGGTACTTCTCGATATAGACCGTATCATCGCCAAAATTAGCCTTGGCCTCGCTGCGCGCGGTATCATAGGCCTCTTTGAACTGATCGGCGCTGCGCACAACTTGCATCCCCTTACCGCCTCCACCACTGGCGGCCTTAATTAATACGGGGAAGCCCATTTCCTCAGAAATGCGCTGCCCTTCCTGCGGACTGTCTACGCCGCCTTCTGAGCCAGGGACAACCGGAAGACCGAGTTCCTGCACTGTTTTCTTCGCAATCACTTTATCACCCATTTTTGCGATCAGACTTGCGGAGGGACCGATAAATTTAAAACCATGCTCTTCTACCATGCGTGCAAACTGGGCATTTTCAGATAAGAAACCATAGCCCGGATGAATAGCATCTGCGCCGGTCAGGGCGGCGGCTGTCAAAATAGCGGGAATATTCAGGTAGCTGTCTTTGGCTTGCGGCGGGCCAATGCACACAGATTCATCAGCCAGACGCACTGCCATAGAGCTGGCATCGGCTGTGGAATGGACGACAACAGTCTCAATTCCCATCTCGCGGCACGCCCGTATGATGCGTAACGCTATTTCTCCGCGATTGGCTATTAAAACTTTCTTGAACATGTGTGAAAAAACTCCTCACCTAGAATTATATTGTTGGAAAGGCTTGTTTGATGTCTTCAATCATTCAATTATTCAATGACCAGTAATACATCACCAAATTCCACAGGCTCGCCATTTTCAATCAAAACCTGCATAACTGTACCGGATTTCTCAGATTTTATCGGATTCATGACCTTCATCGCTTCGATAATCAAAAGCGTATCACCAACATTGACATGATCACCTTTTTTCACGAATGGCGGTGATCCCGGCTCAGATTGCATATAGACCGTACCAACCATTGGTGATTTAACTGCACCCGGGTAAGATGATGACGCCCCCTGAGACTGGGCATCTGTAGCAAGCTGCTGCGGTGTTACAGGGCCAGATGGCATTGTATAATTTGCAGCCATGGGCGCAGAGCCAGCGGCCATCATTGTTACGTTTTTGCTTACACGGATCGCTTTGTCACCATCAACCACTTCGATTTCTGTCAAGCCCGTCTCTTTTATGAGATCAGCCAGCTCTCTAATTGCTTCGGAATCAATTTTCATCAAACATTCTTGCCGTTGTTATTTAATCACACACTCAATACAAAACTTGATCAAAGATGTCAAAGCTTTGCTTAATTTCCTGTTTAAAGTTCTGCGAGTTTTTCCAGCGCCATTATATATCCTTGCGCGCCGTGCCCTGAGAAAACCTCCGTTGCAAGCGGTTCTACGAAAGATAAATGCCGGAACGACTCTCTCTTCTTTGGATCAGATAAATGCACCTCCATGACCGGGCAATGCAGTATTTTCAAAGCATCATGAATAGCCACAGAGGTATGTGTATAGGCTGCGGCGTTTATTACAAGCCCGTCATAGCTTTGTGTAAAGGCCATATGGATCCAGTCAATAATCTGACCTTCAAAGTTTGACTGAAAGAATGTCACGTGATGGTCAAGCTCGCTGGCACGTTCATGGCACATTTTTTCTATTTCCCTGAGCGTCTTTGTGCCATAGATTTCAGGCTCACGCTTTCCCAGCATATTGAGATTGGGGCCATTGATTATCATAATGTTTTGCATTACGTCTCACCTGCAAAGCTGGCGACAGCTGTGCTCACAGCTATTCACCCCTCGCTGCATCACTGCGCGCGCTCTCAATTGCAGAGCGCATGGCTTTTACTCCAATGGCGCCGGGATATATGTCATCACCGATAACAAAACCCGGTGTGCCGCGAATATCAAGCGATTGTGCAACCATGCGCACCTTGGCAATTGCTGCGCTTACTTCCGCACCTTCCATGTCCTTTTTTAGCTGCTCGGTATCCAGACCGATGTTCTTTGCCAGCTTCATATATGCCGCGTCATTTTGCGCGCCTCTATATTCCATTAGAGCCTGATGCATTTCAAAATACTTGTCCTGCTGCTTTGCTGCCAAGGCGTATTCAGCCATTTTTTGCGATGTGGGACTTAAAATCGGGTATTCCATAAATACCACACGGATGTTCTTATCCTCTTCCAATATCTCCATAATATCTTCAAAAGCTTTTCTGCAATAGCCGCAGTTATAATCAAAAAACTCGACAACTGTCACATCACCTTCCGGATTGCCCGCAATTGGCACATCATCGCTTGCGAAATATTCCTGATAGGTTTTGACATTCTCCTGCGCACTTTGCGCTGCTCTTTGCGCAAGATCTTCCTGAAACTTTCTTACTGATTCCATAATCAATTCGGGGTTCTCATTGATAAAATCACTGAACATTTCCTGCAACTCATCCTTTTGCGGTGCCGTGAAATTGCTGCTTTCATCCGCGTGAGCTGGCGTTAGCGGAAGTGACGTCATAATCAATGATGCGCCAGATGCCAATAATAAAGTTTTAAACGTTTTTCTCAAAGTCTTGCTCCTTATTAAATCAAATCTGATTTTTCCTTTGTTCGTTCTTCATTATCCCGGATGGACATCTTTAAATTATTTATTATCATCAGTATCCATATAAGATTTTATGTCCTTGGCTTTTATCCATGTCGATGAGCCCTCAGGTTCGCTTGAAAGGATAGCCTCAATGTGTTGTCTAGCATATGCGTGGCGTCTTTGTAAGAGCGCTTCTTCGGCCAAATGCAGTTTTGCCCGATTTTCTTCACCTATACGGCCATAGGCTATAGCCAGGAGCCTGTGGATGCGTGATGAGCGTTGCTCTTTTCGCAAGGCGCTCTCAAGTTTTTTTATTGCTTCATTGAGCCTGTCCTTATCATTATCGGGCGTTGATTCGATGAGTGCATGCGCCAGAGCCACTTTTAACAATGGCGCCTGAGGCAAGAGATCCGATGCCTTGCGATAGAGCTTTGCAGCTTTTTCGATTTGTCCGAATTCAAAGAGAATCTGGGCTTTAAGTTCTATGAAATATGGATTTTTAGGCTCCTGCCGTATCAGGGCATCTACTTTGTTAAGAGCCTCATCAATTTTTATGTTGCGGTAGGCTGCTATGGCTCTGGCATATTGCGCCGGAATTGACACATCACGATCATCATAAATCCATGGAACATGCCGGGGGTGAATAAAGCCGGTGAGTTTGGCTTTCATACGTGCGTGCTGCCGTTGCCATAGCGCCGGGTAATCGCGGTCCTTATATAGTGACTGGTTTGCCCGATGTTCCAGCGCCTGCATTCGATTTTCCATGAGCGGGTGAGTGCGGGTATATTCGCTTTGCTGGCTTTCCGGGACATACATATCCGCTTTCATTTTTTGCATAAAGCTTTCCATACCCGCCGGATTTATTTTTGCTTTTTCGAGAAATGTCAACGCAGCCTGATCCGCGCTGGATTCCTGAATGCGGCTATGCGTAAGGTAACGTCTTTGGGCAATGGTTGAGCCGCCCATAACGCCTGCAGATGCAGCGCCCGCATCCCCGCTGGCTATTGCAGCCCCAATTCCAAGCAATGTCCCTATGATGCTTTCATAAGAGGCGCGCTCCATAGCCTCGCGTGAGCGAATCAGGTGCCCTCCGGCGATGTGGCCTGTTTCGTGTGCGATTACCCCGATTAATTCCCCTGGATTATCTGTCTTCTGGATTAGGCCTGTGTAGATAAATATATTGGCTCCACCAGCGACAAAAGCGTTCACCTCATCGCTCTTGACCAAGATAATATTTACAGCTTCGGGTGATAGGCCGGCTGCTTTGAAAATTGGCGCGCTCCAGCTTTTGAGAATTGTCTCAATTTCAGTGTCACGTATGAGTGAGAGACCCTTGCCGCTTGCTCCATGAGCGCTGATCGTGCGCAATACGCCTTTATCGATGTCCGGCGCTGTCATGAAAGCCGTGATACAGCATAAAACCGTTATGATGTGGCGCCAGAATAATGTAGTATTTCCTTTGTTTTTAAGTCGTTTCATGATGTTAAAGTTGCCCTGTAATGTTTAACCTTATTTACCATTGGATTGATTTAATCTGGGTGCCTGTACTTTTTTTCGGCGTTCACAAGCCTCATCGATGGTACGCTTTAGGCTTTGGCGTGTGTTCGGTTATTCTTATTCATACACTCTCAGAGCTTATGACATATATTGGTTATCCAAACGGCATTATGAGTGTTATGTCCTCAAAAGTCCATTCGCGACTTTTGATCGTTTCGAGCATCTTTTATATGCTTTATTTGCTTCTTGCACATTTTTCTTCTAAAACCATGGGCGTTGTGTTTATGGCCGCAAGCCTGTCTGTCTTTTTCATGATTTTTGTGGTTGGCTCGATTGTGATGACGTTGTGAAGAGATATCTATGAGAAATAAGCCCAAAACAAAAGTCAAAACTGCCAAGGGTCGTAAAAATTCTTCTACGCGCTGGCTCAAACGCCAGCTTAATGATCCGTACGTAGCCAAAGCGGAGAAATACGGCTATCGGGGGCGGGCGGCGTTCAAACTTCTGGAGATGAATGAAAAGCTTGGGTTCTTGAAACCGGATATGAGCATTGTTGACCTTGGCGCTGCGCCAGGCGGGTGGTGTCAAATTGCCACAGAAAAGGGATGCTCGGTTGTTGCTATTGATCTGCTTGAGATGGATGAGCTGGCCGATGTTGCCGCCCTGCAAATGGATTTTATGGATAATGATGCGCCGCAGCTGTTAAAAAATGAACTGGCCAGGCTCTCTCCTGACGGACTGGCCGATGTTGTTCTTAGTGATATGGCACCAAACACAACCGGACACAAGCAAACGGATCATTTGCGGATTATGGCTGTGGTTGAAGCCGCGTATTATTTTGCCTGTGAGGTGCTTAAGCCCGATGGCGTTTTTATTGCCAAAGTTTTTCAAGGCGGGGCGCAAAGTACTATACTTGCCGAAATGAAAAAAAGCTTCAAAAGCGTCAAACACATGAAACCTCCGGCCAGCCGCAAGGAAAGTGCGGAGCAATACGTTGTTGCTCTGGGGTTTCGAGGCCGATTATAGGCTTTGAAACTTCGGGCTTTATACCTTGAGATCGTTTTCAAGGGGGTGCTTTTTTATTTCATAGGGATTTTCACTGGCTTTTAATGCCTCAAGTCCGGCCTTGAATGCCTCTTCGTTTTCTGCTCTTAAACGAATACCAATACGCACGGAGTCAAAATCTTCCACTTTGGAATCCAAACGTATATTATAGCGCATATTTTCTTCACCGCGCAGTACCTTGTAAAATGGAAACACTTTAATATGCCCGTCCATTTTTTCCTCAAGCATGGCCTTGAATCTCTTAAACTTTCTGCTTTCGGCCAGCGCTTCACTCCATTCTCTTAGACCCTCGCTGTCGTTTACCAAGTCAGGGGCATGGCGGCAATCAATTATGGTGTCTTTCCATGTATAGCAGCGCTCATGCCCAAAATTGGAGCTTACTCCGTCATCTCTTTGCGCATTAAACGCCAGAAATGTGTGCATTCTTTTGTTCCTGCCAATCATCTCAAGATTAGCAAAAAGATTCCCTTGCGCAATTGCCAGATAGGCGTAATTGCCTAAAAGCTTTGCGTATAATGTTGTCGATAGACTGCCGCTGGGTATCATGGTTTTCACCTGTTTATCCTTACTTTATTACTCAAGTCATGTGTTTTTGCCCTTTTTTCCTAAGTACAGAGCTTTTTACAGTTTTAACCGTACATAAAAATTCCTAATAAATTGTTACTATTGGACAATAATTTATATTTTGCCTGGTTGCGTGAAACTTTATTTTGACTTTTACGAGAATTTCGCTATAACTCACCTGCAAATCTCATCATATCGTTCACTCTAGGCATTGGAGGTTTGCGCCATGTACAGCAAAACAAAAAAAATCAAAGACCCTTCTAAAATTCGTGAAGCCCTGACTTTTGACGATGTTTTGCTTGTTCCCGCAGAATCCGAAGTACAGCCCGATCAGGTTGATACCGCGACTTATATAACTCAGGATATTCAACTTAACATTCCCGTACTCTCAGCAGCTATGGATACTGTAACCGAGGCAGAGCTGGCCATTGCCATGGCACAGCATGGTGGTCTTGGTGTTATGCACCGAAATATGGATATTGAAGCGCAAGCGCAAATGGTGCGTAAGGTTAAGCGCTTTGAGTCCGGGATTGTGCTTGATCCCATTACAATTAGCGCCAGTGCGCGTCTGGGCGATGCGTGGGATCTCATGAACAAGTACAATATTTCCGGGTTTCCTGTGACCGAGCATGACGGACGGCTTGTCGGGATTTTAACAAACCGTGATGTGCGCTTTGCTGCTGATATGGATCAGCCTATTAAAGAGCTGATGACTACGGAAAATCTTGTCACTGTAACAGCCGATATCGAAAAGGAAGATGCCAAAAAAATGCTTCACAAGTACCGGCTTGAAAAATTGCTGGTGGTTGATGATAAAAATCGCTGTATCGGTTTGATGACCGTAAAAGACCTTGAAAAATCAAAACTATACCCGATGGCTACGAAAGATTCCAAAGATCGCCTGCGCGCAGCGGCTGCCGTTGGCACGGGAGATGTGAACGGCGTTGAGCGCACAGAAGCTCTTTATGCTGCCGGGCTGGATCTGGTTGTTGTGGATACCGCGCATGGTCATTCGCGCGCGGTGCTTGATACTGTGAGGAAAATTCGCGCTAATCACCCTGATTTACAAATTATGGCTGGTAATGTTGCTACCGCTGAAGGAGCTATGGCCTTGATTGATGCTGGTGCGAATTCTGTTAAAGTCGGTATTGGGCCGGGGTCTATATGTACGACGCGCGTTGTTGCCGGTATTGGTATGCCGCAACTTACAGCCATTATGGATGTTGTTTCCGTTTGTGAGAAAAGAGGCGTCCCTGTTATTGCCGATGGCGGCATTAGATATTCAGGGGACTTTGCCAAAGCGATTGCAGCTGGTGCCAATGCAGCGATGATGGGCGGCGTTTTTGCAGGAACAGATGAGGCGCCCGGCGAAGTTATCCTGTATCAGGGTCGCTCTTATAAGGCCTATCGTGGAATGGGATCTGTAGGCGCTATGGTTCAGGGTTCTGCAGATCGTTATTTCCAAGGCAATACAAGCCAATCACACAAGCTTGTTCCTGAAGGCATTGAAGGACGTGTTCCTTATAAAGGGCCTATTGGCAATGTAATACACCAGATGGTCGGAGGCTTGCGCGCCTCTATGGGCTATACAGGCAGCGCTACAATAGAAGAGATGCGTGATAAAGCCGAATTTGTGCGCATGACCGGAGCAGGATATAAAGAATCCCACGTGCATGATGTGACCATTACAAGCGAAGCGCCTAATTACCGCACTGATTCGTAGGTGCTGTATATCCGTAGCTTTCTTAATAGTCAAAGCCTACCGTGTTTAGTCCCACGGTGTGGAGGAATGGGTTAATGTTAAACCGTTCTGGTTCTTTTGTCCAAGGATGTTGTTTTCCACGCAAACACGATCAAAAACATGCATCCACGCATGTTTGTCGGTTTTGCGGTTAGTGAACTGGATGCCGTTATCGGTCAGGATATGCGTAAGTTTATAGGGAATAACAGCAAGCAGATTACGAAGAAAATTTGCTGCGTTCATCTTGGTTTGCCGTTCATGCAATTCCACATAAGCAAATTTTGATGTCCGGTCGATGGCGACGAACAGATAGAGTTTTCCTTCTTCCGTGCGAACTTCGGCAATGTCGATATGGAAGTAACCTATAGGGTATTTCTTGAACTTTTTCTTCTTGGGCTTATCCCCTTCCACATCCGGCAAACGGCTAATCCCGTGGCGTTGATAACAGCGATGTAAACTTGATCATGATAAATGCGGGATCGTAGCCTGCAAGGCATACAGACAATCGTCCAGCGGTAACAGCGTGTACTTGCGAAAGCCTACACAGGCTGCTTCCTCTTCCGATGAAAGAACCGTAGAACGCGGATTTTTTGGCCCCATTGGTGCATCGTGTACAAAATCACGCTTGCGCCATTTGGAAACGGTCTTGTGATTAATCCCGTTTTTCTCTGATAAAGCCTTCAGGCTCTCTTGACTATCTTGTATTGATCGACGCACTGCCGCTGTCGTGCGGGCGCTTCCATGTAGTATTTGTCCCATAATGCCTCCTTGGTTGAAATCTCTTTATATACGATCCCTCCACACCGTGGGACTAAACAAAAATTGGCACTTTGTATGAGATCGAAAGGACGATTAAAGGCAAGCCGCCCGACAAGAGGGTAGAGGTGCGCAAGTCCAAAGCTTTTCCTGTTATTGAAAACTTAAAAGAAACACTTGAAAAGACCAGAGAAAAGATATCCGGCAAGTCACCGCTGGCGGCGGCTATCCGTTATGCTTTAGGCAGGTGGGGTTCTTTGCAGACCTACGTACATGATGGTCGGATCGAAATTGACAATAACGCGGCAGAGCGCGCCATGCGCCCGGTTGCCTTGGGGCGAAAGAATTATTTGTTTGCCGGATCGGATGCCGGTGGGCACGCCGCCGCAACGTTTTATTCCTTGATAGAAACGGCAAAACTCAATAATCTCAATCCTCATGAGTATTTGAGCGATATGTTGGAATGTATTGCCGATCACCCGATTAACCGGATTAAGGAATTATTGCCGTGGCAACAAGTCGTCTGAACATCAAACCATCACCAGAGCTACCGGAATATGTGAACCTGCTTGAAGATTTTTTGCATCGTCCCGAAGCGTCTTATGATGGAATGCTAATAACAGAGCTTGAC
The DNA here is from genome assembly GCA_046542355.1 of Alphaproteobacteria bacterium. GTDB lineage: Bacteria > Pseudomonadota > Alphaproteobacteria > Micavibrionales > Micavibrionaceae > UBA1672. Next base: position 79,866 of record JBKHBN010000005.1, read on the forward strand.
GGCTATCTCGCAGGAATTGTTGTAAGCGCAGATCTTATTCCACCATCTGAATGGATGCCTCTTATCT
>JBKHBN010000021.1:0-31946 GCA_046542355.1 Alphaproteobacteria bacterium
AAGATCGCACCAGACGCTCCGACAAGAGCGCCGGTAATAATCAACAGGTTATTATGGAGTGTAAAACCAATCCCTGCCGCGGCCCAGCCTGAATAAGAGTTAAGCATGGATACAATAACCGGCATATCCGCTCCGCCAATGGGGATAATCATAAGCACACCAAGAGCCAGCGCGATAACCGCAATCGTCCAAAACCAGAAGGCGCTGCCTGTAACGCACAGCAAAAAGATCATAAGCGCCAGCGCACAGCCAAGAAGCGCATTCAACTGGTGCTGTCCTTTAAACACAACGGGCTTACCCGAAATAGTGCCTTGCAGCTTGCCCCAGGCAATGATGGAACCTGTAAACGTCACAGCTCCAATCGCCAGACCAAGAGACATCTCCACAAGAGAGATAAGCCGGATATCTCCGGGCACACCGATATGATAGGCCTCCGGATTAAAAAAAGCTGCCCCCGCCACGCAAACCGCTGCCAGACCGACCAAAGAGTGAAACGCGGCCATAAGCTGGGGCAGAGCTGTCATATCAATGCTCTTGGCAATATAACCACCGATAAGGCCGCCAATACCAATACCCAGAATAATCAAAAGCCAGTTGTCGACTTGCGGGTGCAAAAGTGTGGTCACAATGGCCAGAGCCATCCCGATCATACCGAATTTAAGCCCTTGCCGCGCACTTTCCGGATGCGATAATCCTCGCAAGGCAAGAATAAACAATACCGCAGCAACCAGATACACAAACGAAGAAATCATTGTCATACGAACACCTTGAACATTTTAACCTAATCTTTTATTTTCCTGCACACACACGCCAGACTTTAAGCGTAAAAACAAACAAAAACCGGCGTGAAACCAGCTTTTAACGCCGTGGCATTATTTTTTCTTAAACATATGCAACATGCGCTGCGTAATAATAAAGCCACCAAAAATATTAACTGAAGCAAACACAACAGCCAGAAAACCCAAAACAGTAGAAAAGATGGAGTCTGATTGCGTCCCCGCCGCCAAAACAGCCCCAACTATAATCACGGAAGAAATTGCGTTCGTAATACCCATAAGAGGGGAGTGTAGCGCAGGCGTCACCCGCCAGACCACATAATACCCTACAAAACAGGCCAGCACAAAAACCGTTAGGCCAGTAACAATAAACGGCTCCCCGTCTGGTATACTTACACTGGTCTGCGCCGCAATTTCAGCGGCCTGATCTGCTGCCGCCCTTAGGGTCTGCTCGAGTGCGACCATACTGTTTTTAAAGTGCCCTGTATTCTCAGACATAACGCATTTTTCCTTTTATCTTTAAAGTTCTCTCATAATGACAAGTAATAAACAAAAAGCACCGCCATCTTTGTTTTAATCGTCTTTCCCTTTTTCCTTTGTGTCCTCTTGTCCTTCTACGTCCTCATCTTTTGTTACAGCATCCTTGGACGCAGCTTCGGCCTTATCTTTTGCTGGCTTTGCCTTTTTGTCGCCGGTCTTTTCATCGTCTTTGTCTTCTGCTTTTTTCTTATTTGGCGCTGCTTGCGGCGTGTCCGTAAAAGAGGGGTGAACTATTTTCCCATCATGAGTAAGGCACACGCCCTGAATGATTTCATCTTCCCAGTTGATAGAAAGATTTCCGTTTTCTTCATCAACAAGCAAATTCACGAGGCTCATAAGGTTCTTGGCATATAATGCCGACGCATCTGCAGCCAAACGACCGGGGACATTAAGGTGTCCAATAACAGTAACGTCATTATGTACAACAACCTCTCCGGCTTTTGATACTTCACAGTTGCCGCCGGCTTCAACGGCCAGATCAACAATAACAGAACCCGGCTTCATGGATTTTACCATCGCTTTGCTGATAAGTTTAGGCGCAGGGCGCCCGGGAATAAGAGCTGTCGTAATCACAATATCTTGTTTGGCAATGTGGCTTTCAACAAGCTCGGCTTGTTTCTTCTTGTACGCATCAGACATTTCCTTGGCATAACCGCCTTCAGTCTCCGCTTGTTTAAATTCCTCGTCTTCCACTGCAACAAAACTTGCACCCAAAGACTCAACTTGCTCTTTCGCAGCCGGGCGAACATCCGTTGCACTAACAACTCCCCCAAGACGCCGCGCCGTAGCAATAGCCTGAAGACCGGCAACACCAGCGCCCATAATAAAAACCTTGGCAGGCGGGATTGTTCCCGCTGCGGTCATCATCATCGGCATCACATGGGGATAATACTCCGCAGCATCCAAAACAGCCTTATACCCGGCCAGATTGGACTGTGACGATAACACATCCATAGTCTGTGCCCGTGTAATGCGCGGAACAAACTCCATGGAAAACGCGGTAACTCCCGCTTTTGCACAATCTTGCAAAATTGCGTCATTCGCATAAGGCGCAAGCATGGCAATAAGAAGCGCGCCTTTTTTTAGGCTTTTCAACTCCTCCTTGCTTGGCGCTTGCACCTTTAAAACAACATCAGCGCCTTTAACAGTCTCACTAAAGGACTTGGCAATTTTAGCGCCAGCATCTTTATAATCCTTGTCAGTATATGCTGCGCCTTGCCCCGCACCGCTCTCAACAACAACGCTCACGCCCCGCGCAACATATTTTTTTACAGTATCAGGTGAAGCCGCAGTACGTTTCTCGTTTTCTCCGGTCTCTCTTGGGATAGCCAGTTCAATGCCCACAGTCTCTTCTCTCCCTGTGAAAAAATTACAACGTGAAATACAATGCATCATTTCTAGACTCTTGTGAAGAGTCATCTAAAGAAATTGTGCATAAAAAGTGTATAAGACATGTATGCATTTTTATGCACCTCTGATTGCATCACGCTAATAAATGAACTGTGCGGCCATTATTACATTACATAAGTGAGATAAGCACTTGAGAGATTAATTCTTTTCACTTACCATAGTGCCAAAGCAAGACTGATTCGTTTTGCTATCTTGCGTCCATGCCTTTATCTCTGCCATTTGGTTGATTTATACCGCAACCCAGTCAGGCTGATCCTAATTCTATCTGGTTTCGTTTCTATGAGTTCATCTGTAAAAAAAATCACAATACAAAAAAAAGTACAGCATAAAAAGCTTTGGGTGCTTCTTGTATGTTTGCTCACATTAAACAGCGCAGCAGTGCGCGCGGAATCGATGTATGAGGTGATTACGTTCGCGTTGAAGAATCATCCTGCCATTGAAGGGGCTCTTGCAGCGCAGGAGGCAGCGCGTCAGGACAGTAAAGCCGAGCGTGCTCAATATTACCCTGAGCTTTCAGCAAGTCTGGCCTTTGGTCGTGTGTATCAGGACAACGCCACAAGTCGCGGCTTGAGTATAGAGCGCGGCGCCGCTTATTCTGGTTATGGAGAGGGAAACATTGCTTTGCGGCAGATGCTTTTTGATGGAAGGGTAACACAAAACCGTTTGGATTCGGCACAAGCAAACGAAAGGGCGAGTCATTTTAGTCTTCTTGAAGAGCGCAGCAATGTCACGCTCACCGTCGTGCAAAGTTATATCGAAATATTAAAACTAAGAAGCGCCCTGCAGTTGCTTTCTGCACAAACAGGTGAAATTGAAAACTACCTGCAACGTATCAAGGATATGGTCAGGCAGGGCATGAGCGATGAAGCAGAGCTTCAACAAGCGCAGGACGTTGCTATGGTGATGGACAGCTTTAAGGCCGAATATGAGGGACAATTAATCACGGCTCAGGCAGCGTACACGGAGGCGGTAGGGCAAGCGGTTCCAAGGATACTTGATGTTCCAGACAGTATGCACAGCTACGTCGAGTTGGATCTTGATGAGGTTATTAAAAAAGCCAGATCGAACCATCCTTTGATTCGCGCGGCATATATGCGCTCGCAGGCAGCAAAATATGTAATGGAAGCCGAGGAGTCGGGATTGTTCCCGAATGTCTCTGGCGAATTGATGCACAATAAAACGGATAAAAGAGATGTTATTGGCGGTGAGAGTGTTGATAGCCGCGCTTTAGTGAAGATGAACTGGTCGTTTTCAACAGGAGGCAGGCAGCTATCCTCAATCGAGCGCAAAAAAGCAGAATACCTTGAATCTCTAAATAAACTCAAAGAAGTAAAACGCGCTGTAGAACGCGGAATAAGAGAAGCCTACGCCCGCTACCTGACATTTTGGCGCAAGGCTGAACTCTCTGAAAAGCGCGTGGAACTAAATCGGAATCTCTTGGTGACATACAAAAATCAGTTTGAAAGCTCTCGCATAAGCCAGTTAGCCCTGATGCGTGCGCAAAGTCAGTTATTTAGAGCGCAACTGGAAGCAAATGATAACAGTTTTAATCTGCTTGCAGCACAATATGATGTATTGGCAGCGCGCGGGGAAATAACAAAAATTATATTTGCTTCAGCGCAGCCTGCTGCTCAGCAATAATCTGCCGAGGCATAGCCATCATGACAAGGGTTGGAAAGACAATCAGGTGACCACGCAGCAACCGCAGAAAAAACGAACAGAACAAATGCGCGCAAGGGCATCGCAATCAGGCGCAAAGAAAAAAGATCTTTTGCTTGCATGTTTGTCTTATATGACCAAGGCTTTGGGAGATCCCAGATCTGCGCAGTCATTGATCGCCGGGCTGGCTTATGGTCAAGCCGGTATGGGGCCAAATCTTTTTTGTGAGGCAGCGCAGCGCGCAGGCCTGAAAGCCGGAATATTTAATAAAAAAAAGATCAGGCAAATCAACGCCTCCCTTATGCCCTGCGTCATCTTTACCGGCGAGCCGCCCACGCCTTATGTTATGCTGGCACGTGACGACGCCCTTGGGATGGTGACGCTCTATAATCCCTCTGTAGATGGCACATACGAAATGTTGATTGATGATCTGGAAAAGACATATGCAGGCTACGCAATTTATGTACGAGAGAAGGTTGCTCATAGAAGCATCGATGAAAAAAATGACAGCGCAATAGAAAAGGGCAATTTAAAGGGAAAGTGGTTTTGGTCTATCGTTAAACAAAACCGCTCGATTTACGGCACGGTCATTCTGGCCTCTTTATTTATCAATATGTTTGCGCTGGTTAGCCCGCTTTTTATCATGAACATCTATGATCGTGTTATTCCCAATAACGCCATAGAAACGGGCTGGGCACTTGGCATAGGTGCACTGGCCGCTTTTATGTTCGATTTTATTTTCCGCAACGTGCGCGGTTACTTGCTCGATTTTTCCGGGCGCAAAATCGACATACTGGCAGCACGCAAAATTTATGACCACGTGCTCGACATGAAGCTGGAGCACCGCCCGCCCTCAAGCGGCGCGTTTGCCAACATTCTCAAGGATTTCGATAGCGTGCGCGAATTTCTCACCTCCGCAACAGTAACCGCTTTGGTTGATATCCCGTTCATAGCGTTGTTTTTGTTTTTCGTCTATCAGCTCGGTGGTGCTATCGTTCTGATTCTCGTTGGCGTTATAGCTATCGTTTGCACGGTGGGCTTCGCAGTTCAATTTGCGTTAAAGTTTTATGCTCAAAAGGCGCAGCGTTCAGGACAAACGCGCCACGCAATTCTGGTAGAGACAATAGGAATGCTCGAAACAATCAAGGCCGGCCTGGCTGATGGCTGCCTGCGCAAACAATATAGCGCTGTCATAAGCGAGGATGCCCATCATGCGCAGCGCTCAAGATTTCTCTCCGCTCTGGCGCTAAATGCTTCTGTATTTTTTCAGCAAACCGCCAGTATATTTCTCGTGCTCGCTGGAATGTATCTCGTACAAAGCGGGGACTTAACCATAGGCGGATTGATTGCCAGCGTAATTCTCGGAGGCCGCGCCATTGCCCCTATTGGTCAGATTGCCAATCTGATTACGCGCTATCATCAGGCAGGAACTGCGCTAAATGCCCTGAACAGAATAATGGAATCACCTGTAGAGCGTCCCTCATCCATAAGATTTTTGCACCGCCCGTCTTTAACGGGAAAGCTGGCTTTTGAGAAAGTCACCTTTTCCTACCCTCAAGCGCAGATCCCGGTTCTCGATCAGGTTTCCTTTACCATCCAGCAGGGCGAGCGCGTAGGGATTATCGGGCGCATGGGCTCTGGCAAAAGCACAATAGCGCGCCTCTTGCTCAAGCTCTATGAACCCGATGGCGGGATTATTATGGCCGATGATACGGATTACCGCCAGATTGATCCATCGGATTTGCGCCGTCATATGGGTTATATATCACAAGAAACACAGCTCTTTCAGGGCAGTGTACGCGATAACATCACGGCTTTTAACCCTAGAGCGGGTGAAGAAGAAATACTGGAATGCGCCCGCATCACAGGCGTAGATAGCTTTGTCTCCCGCCATCCGCTAGGCTATGACGCGCCGGTTGGGGAAATGGGCGCTAAATTATCAGGAGGGCAGCGTCAGGCCATCGCTTTAACCCGCGCCATGATTACAAAACCGCAAATCCTGATTTGTGATGAGCCGACAAGCTCAATGGATACCCAAAGCGAAACAGCATTCCGCGAGTTTATCTCCCGACATACCATAGATAAAACCTATATTCTCATCACGCATAAGCATAGCCTGCTCAATACGGTGGATCGTTTGATCTTGCTCCATGACGGCAAAGTTATTATGGACGGCCCGCGTCAGGAGGTCATAGACGCTCTGCAAAGCGGGCAGATACAGGTGCGTCAGGCAGGGTAGAAAAGAACAGGACGTGTAAAAAAAATGATAAAGGCACACACAGAAAAACAGGAACTTGATTTTATGGATGAACTGCAGGCCGCCATGCAGATGCGCCCGGCAAGACCTGTATATATTCTGCTGTGGACAATCATCGCCTTTGTTTTGTTTGTCATTGGCTGGATGGCGCTTGCGCAGGTCGATATCATTACGCGCGCACAAGGGCAGGTTGTTCCATCACAGGAAATACAGGTGGTACAAAGTCTTGAAGGCGGTGTTCTGGAAGCTATTCTGGTCGCCAAAGGAGAGCGCGTCAAAAAAGGGCAGGTGCTCTTGCGCATCAGTGATGTGGCTTTTTCCTCCGAGCAGCGCGGCACGCAGGCACGATTTCTCTCTCTTGAGGCAAAAAAAGCGCGCCTGCAAGCTGAAAGCTCGGGGCAGGACTTTACACCTTCCGAGGAAATAAGCCGTAAAATCCCAGACATTGTTGCAAATGAAAAGGCACTTTTCGAATCCCGCCAAAAAGAGCTTAAATCTGCAAAAAAAATCCATGATGAACAAATTAATAGGGCCAAAGCAAATCTTGCTGAGCTTGGCGCTCAAATCAATCGTTTATCCAAAAACCGCAAATTATTAAATGAAGAACTTTCCATCACCACAGAGATGGTTGCAAAGAATGCCGTGCCCAAGCTTGACCAAATCCGTCTTGAAAGAGAGTTTGGCGATATCTCCGGGCAAATAGAGGTGTATGTACAAGAACGTAAAGGACTGGAAGCTGAACTGGCACGCGCGCAAAGTAAACGCACAGCGCAGCAGGATAAATTCCGGTCAACCGCGCTTGAAGAGCTAAATGATGTCAAAACCCAGATTGCTGCACTTAAGGAAAGTTTGAAATCTATTGATGACAGGGTGGATCGAACCGAGCTGCGCGCTCCGGTTGATGGAATTGTCAATCAGATATCACTCAATACCATCGGCGGCGTGGTGCAGCCTGCGATGAAACTGGTCGAAATAGTGCCTGCCGATGACGAGTTGAAGATACTCGCAAAAGTTAGACCCGAAGACATTGCCTTTCTGGAATTGGGTCAGAAAGTGCGCGTTAAAATCACAGCCTATGACCCGCAGCGCTACGGCGCGCTGGATGGAACGCTAACGCGCATTTCCGCCAATAGTGTGAGTGATCACGAAGGCAATGTGATGTTCGAGGTTGAAGCGCGCACCCAGAAAAGCTATTTGGGAACACCGGAAAAACCATTACCCATTACGGTAGGCATGGTCGCAAATATTGACATCATCACAGGCAAGCGCACTATTTTGAATTATCTGACCAAGCCGTTCCATCGTGGCATGGGGCTTGTATTTCGTGAGCAGTAACCGCAGAAGGTAAAAAAGGAAAATAACAATGTGGCTACCCTCAAGGACATCGCAAAGAAAAGCTCTGCATTTCTTGTCTTTGTTCTTGCTTTTGCTCGCTGCTGTTGCTTTAAGCGACTCTCAAAATCCCATCCGCATGGATCTGCAACACAGCGTCTTTGATGAATTTAACCGCCTTCATCCCCGGCAGGTAAAAGAGCAGGCTCAAAAAGTCGTTATTGTTGATATAGATGAACGCTCCTTGGAACTGATCGGGCAATGGAGCTGGCCACGCAACATTATGGCTGATCTCGTAGGCGCATTGAAAGAGCAGGGCGCAAAGGTGATAGCGTTTGATGGCGTCTTTGCCGAACAAGACCGCACACCCCCCCATAATCTCTATAAAGATCTGCCTGCCGATCAAATAAGACGCTTACCCGAAACAATGCGCAGCGCGGACAGGCTGCTCAATTATGACGAGCTTTTTGCCCAGGCCATACGCGATTCAAGAATATTTGTCACAGCCTTCACCTATGGCCGCCCGGACAGAAATCAAAATAAACCGCTTGATAAAAAACGCATTTTGGTGCGCAGCGATGTAAAACGCGTTTTTCTGGAGCACGCCCCCTCATTCACAGCAGCGGCGGTAAATCTGCCAATATATGCAAAAGGTGCAGCAGGAAATGGAAGCTTTATGGCACGCCCCGATGCAGATGGGATCTTGCGGCGGGTTGGCATGATCTTCACAGACGGTCAAACGCTTTATCCCTCTTTAAGCCTTGAGACATTGCGCGTGGCAAAACAGGGGCGCAAGGGTGTGGTACGGCTGGTCGAAGCGCCCGCGGAAAACACGGCAACTATTGATACAAACTATCGGATACTGGTAGGCGATAGTAAAATTCCAGTTGAAAAGAACGCCGAGCTATATGTTCACTACCGTTATTTTTGCAATGATCAGGATGTTGTAAACAATCCGCAGCTCTGCCGGGCGCCGGATTATATATCAGCTTATAAATTCTTAAAAGAAGGGTTTGAAGAAGAAACCCGCGAGGTCATTAAAGATAAAATAGTGCTGATCGGCAGCAGCGCAGAAGGACTCAAGGATCTTCGAAGCACCGCCTTGCAGGCTTTTCGTCCTGGCGTTGAGGTGCACGCCAATGTGATCGAGCAGGTTTTAGGCGGGCAATATCTCTTGCGCCCCGCTGTAACCAAAGGCGCAGAAGCCCTTTATATTCTCACGGCGGGGTTGTTCTTCATCGTTCTTGCGCCTTTTATAGGCGCACTTATTTCCGTGATCCTGTGCCTCCTGATTATCGCATCAGCCAACTTTGGCGCTTACTATGTTTACGTTGAATACGGAATCTTGATTGATCCTGTATATTCATCACTGGCCGTGCTCTCGATTTTTATTGTCTCGACGATCCTGTCCTATATCCGCGCCGAATTGCGCAGAAAACAAATCAGAAACGCCTTTGGCATGTATGTCTCCGGTGATGTCATGCAGGATCTTGAAAGAAACCCTGAAAAGCTGAAGCTGGGCGGAGAAAACCGCGAGCTAAGCGTCATGTTTACAGACATACGAAACTTTACCCGCATATCTGAGGGGCTCGACCCTGAAGAGCTTATCAATCTTATGAATGATTTCCTCACACAGATGAGCGACATCGTCATGAGTCATAAAGGAACCGTTGATAAATATATCGGTGATGCAATGATGTGCTTTTGGAACGCGCCGCGCGATGTCGCCGACCACGAGCGCAAGGCCTGTATAGCCGCGCTGAAAATGCAAGACGCTCTGGCACCAATTAACGAACAGCTCAAGGAAAAACACAAAAACAGTAAAGCTGAGCTGGTATTGCTCAAAGCCGGTGTTGGTATCAACACTGGGGTTTGCGCAGTCGGCAATATGGGGTCACGCCAGCGCTTTGCTTATTCGGCGCTGGGAGATGCCGTGAACTTGGCCTCCCGTCTAGAAGGGCAGACAAAACATTACGGTGTAGACATAATTATTGGCCAGAGTGTTTACGACAAAGTGCAAGACTTTGCTCTCATAGAGCTGGACAAATTACGGGTACAAGGACGGGAAGAGGCGCAAACAATATACGCGCTTATCGGAGATGATATGTTTGTAAAAGAGGAACATTTCCAAAACTGGCAACGCGAGCATGAAAAATATCTCACGCTCTACCGCGCACGTAAATTTGATGAAGCGCTCGGCCAGCTTCAAACCTGCAGTGCGACAGCCGGTGAAAAACATGGTGCAAAATATAAAACGCTTTATGCTGGATATGAACGCCGCATTAAAAATATTCTGCGCCAGAAAACCCCGCTGCCTGACGCGTGGGATGGCACGGTTGATGCGGATGGGAAATAAAACATCACTTGGTCTTAAAGTTCTGATGCTCTCCAGCTGCTCATGAGTTGTATAATATCCTTTTCAGACATTGGCTTGGCAAAGTGATAGCCCTGCACAAACTCACAGCCCATCTCTTTAAGGATTTTGGCCTCATGCAGCGTTTCAACCCCTTCGGCTATAATATCCATTTTCATATTTTGCCCAAGAGTCACAATAGAACGCACAAGCGCAAGCAGGCTCTCATCCTGTTCCATATTCCGGATAAAACTTTGATCAATCTTGAGCGTATCAATTGGGTATTTGTGCAGGTAATTCAAAGAAGAGTACCCCGTGCCAAAATCATCAATAGCGACGCTCATTCCGGCTTTCCGGCACATATCAAGAGCTTCTTTGGCGCGCTCGGGCTGGGTAACCAGCAGGCGCTCGGTAATTTCCAGATGAACCTGCTCGGCTTTTACGTCTGTTTCACTCAAAGCTTTGTAGATATTATCTATAAAATCTGGATCTGAAAAATCCTCGTTAGAGAAATTAACACTCATATGTAGATTTTTTCCAGTGCTAACACTTTGTTCAATACGCTTGAGTGCAGAGCAGGCAGTGCGTAACGCCCAGTTGCTCGCTTCGATGATTTGCCCTGTTTCCTCAATAACCGGAATAAACACAGCCGGTGATATAAAGCCCTTCTCGGGATGAAACCAGCGCATAAGCGCCTCAAAGCCTTTTATCTCACCGGTTTGCAGGTCAACGACCGGCTGGTAGAAAAGTGTAATTTCTCCGTTATTGCGATCAAGCGCCTCTTTGAACTCATTGGCAATGCGGATCTGCTCAATAGCATCCGCGCGCTCTGTATAGATCATCTCGAGTGTTTCAACGCTGGCCAGCGCTGTATCACCGGCGCGCTCTCCGATTCGGTTGAGCGTGTCACGATAGCGGGTCATAATAACTTGCGTAGCCATGCGAATAACCGGATCGGCATTGTTCAGTCTGCGCGAGAAGTCATTTTTGGTAATCTCAAGAACCTTGCATTCCTCCACAGCGCGAATGGTAGCTGTGCGCGGCGCATTATCTATAAGGGACATTTCGCCAATCATGGCACAAGGGCCGCGGGTTCCGATGATATGCTCATCTCCGGAAGGAGAGGTGATCACGATCTCGACTTTGCCGCTTTCGACAATATAGGCATTCTTTCCCACTTCGCCCTGGCGCATGATAACATCGCCCGGTCTAAAGACCTTGGGAGATTGAGCTGTTTGATATAAAGGTGTATTTTGATCCATCATTTGCCCCGCATTGCTTTTCACTATGCAGGAGATTTATTAGTATTTGGTTAATGAGACATGTTTATTGCCTAAAAATCAATCAACAAAACGAAATATACGATGTTTTTTACAAGAATGCTTGACAAGAGATATCGTGCATCGCTATGTTCAGCGCTCATTAAGGAACACAATTAGGGTTTAATAGGACGATGAAAGTTTCAAACTCGCTCAAAACATTGAAAAACCGCGACCGCAATTGCCGAGTTATTCGTCGCAAGGGGCGTTTATACGTGATTAACAAGAAAAACCCGCGCTTCAAAGCCCGGCAGGGGTAGGGGATTTTAAGCTTTTGCTTTTCTGATAAGCTTTTATTCAGAAAAATTCTCGTCTTTTTGTCTTGTTTTTTAGAAGCAATGGATATGATTTACGCAAGCCGCGGGCAAAGCTCGCGGTTTTATGTTGCGTATCTGTCCTGTTGAAAATATAATGGACGCATCATTCTCAGGGGTGCATTGCTGTATTTTCTCTGATATATCTTTGATTACCGAAATTTATTCACTCATGAAGGTGGGCGATTCATGTTCTCCAAACTTTTTGGCTTTATGTCAGCCGATATGGCAATCGATCTGGGTACCGCAAATACGCTGGTATATGTGAAGGATCAGGGCATTGTCCTGAACGAGCCCTCCGTTGTTGCCATATCCGTAGTGGGTGGTAAAAAACAGACACTGGCCGTCGGGAACGAGGCCAAACAAATGCTGGGTCGTACTCCTGGCAGCATTATTGCCACGCGCCCTTTGCGTGATGGCGTGATTGCTGATTTCGAGGTCACCGAAGCCATGATCAAGCATTTTATTCGCAAGGTTCATAATCGCCGTACATTTGTATCACCCAAAATGATTATATGTGTCCCTTCCGGCTCAACAGCGGTGGAGCGCCGCGCCATTCAGGAATCAGCAGAAAGCGCCGGAGCCAGCGAAGTTGGCCTGATCGAAGAGCCAATGGCCGCCGCAATCGGAGCAGGGCTTCCCGTAACCGAAGCCACAGGCTCAATGGTTGTTGATATTGGCGGTGGAACCACAGAAGTTGCCGTTATCTCTCTTGGCGGTATCGTATATGCCAGATCAGTGCGTGTCGGTGGAGATAAAATGGACGAGGCTATCATCGCTTATATTCGCCGGATACATAATCTGTTGATCGGTGAGGGAACCGCTGAGCGCATCAAAAAGGAAATTGGATCTGCGTGCATACCCGGAGATGGAGAGGGGCGCACCATGGAAATCCGCGGGCGTGACCTTATGAACGGTGTTCCCAAGGAAATCGTCATTACAGAGCGTCAGATTGCCGAAGCTCTGGCAGAACCGGTCGGTCAAATCGTGGAGGGCGTAAAGGTGGCGCTCGAACATACAGCACCCGAGCTTGCCGCTGATATTGTTGATCGCGGGATAGTGCTGACGGGCGGCGGCGCATTATTGACCAACCTCGATTTTGTTTTACGCCACGCAACAGGTCTGGCTGTTACTCTGGCCGATGATCCTCTGTCCTGCGTCGCGCTTGGCACGGGTCATGCACTGGAAGCCGGCAAGGCTTTGCGTCATGTGCTGATTGGAACCTACTAGATTACGCCACTGGTAAAGAGCGAAATCTCTGGCCATATATAAATAGCCACGCGTTACTGCTCGCATATTGGATAAATGCACATTGCGCATTGAACAAAAATAATGATCCATTTATTGTGGTTTGCCAAAGCTAGCGAATAATTACAGCCAGAGAGAATAAAGGAAGGCTCATAGGTTGAGACACCATATGAAAGTCAGAAGGACTGCGCGCCGCTTCCCCCTGCCTTGGGCGGGGGAATCTTACATGAGCACAAGCCTTATGGTTCTAAGCCTGATTCTTATGGCCATCTCCTCTTTTCGGCCTCATTCTTTTGGTTCTATGCGTGTTTTTACAACGGATTTATTTTCCACGCCGCTGGCAATTATCAGCTATCCTTTTCAGCAAATGACGCTTATGCTCCATGATATAACGGATTTCGCGCAGGTGCAGGCGGATAATCTGCGCCTTGAGCAGGATAATGCGCAGTTGCGTCAGTGGTATCAAACTGCGCTGCTGCTGGATTCGGAAAACCGCGCCCTGCGTGAGCTTTTGAATTTACGCGTTGATCCGGTTTATACACATATAGCTGCGCGCATTCTGGCCGATTCAGGAAATACCTACGTTAAAAGCGTTTTGATTGCAGCAGGGCGTCCCGATGGTATCAAAAAAGATGCGGCTGTGGTCGCAGGGCAGGGCCTTATTGGTCGCATTGTCGAAGTTGGAAATAAAACATCCCGCGTTTTGCTGGTCAATGATATTAACTCGCGCGTACCGGTTGTGGTTGAAGATACGGGGCAACACGCCATTATGGCTGGAACAAACGGCCCATACCCGCGTCTGATCCACGTTCCCAAAGACAGTGAGATAACCGATGCATCACGCATTGTAACCTCGGGCTATGGCGGTGTATATCCGCAAGGACTTCCTGTTGGCCGCGTCTTGCTCAGGGAAAACGGAACCAGAGAGATCGTTCTATTTGCTAATTTTGATAAGCTGCAGATTGTGCGCGTTTTACAAAGAGGATTAAATAAAGAGGGGCCAAGATAAATCATGCAGTCTTTTACAGAGCAAGTGCCGGTCTTTTTTCGCATGATAATAGTTTATCTGCTGATATTTGTATTTTTCCTGCTTAACTCGATATCGATAGCCTCTCCCATACTAACAACCATAGACATACCGTTTATGATTATGGTGTTGTATTACTGGTCAATTTATCGTCCAACGCTTATTCCGCCATGGTTGGTTTTCGCCACCGGAATATGCTTTGATCTCCTGAGCGGCTGGCCAGTTGGGTTGCATGCTTTTATTTATCTTTTATTACGCCATGTTGTTGTTTATCAACGTTTATTCATGACCGGACAGCCATTTGCGGTTGTGTGGATTGGTTTTATGATAGTCGGATTGGTCTCTCTTTCTTTGGAGTGGTTTCTTTTGGGACTAACCCGTTTTTACTGGTCTGGGCTTGAACCGGTGATACTGGCAAGTTTTGTGGCTATTTTACTCTTCCCACTGATAGCGGTTGTGTTGCACTTTTCACATAAGGTGCTGCCGCATATTCAGGATCAGTACACGGCTGTAAGTTAGGGGCAAGAAGGGAAAATGTATCACGACGATTACAGCGAAAAGATTTTCTCGCGCCGCGCTTTTGTCATTGGCGGTCTCCAGCTTTTTGGCCTGGTTGTACTGGGCGCGCGTCTGGCCTGGCTACAAATTGCGCAGGGCAAGCGCTATAAAATGCTCTCGGATAAGAACCGTATAAATATTAAAATCCTGCCGCCACCAAGAGGTGAGATCGTAGATCGCTTTGGCGTTCCCTTGGCGATAAACACGCAGACCTACCGGGTTTTGATTATCCCCGAGCAAACGGATAATATCGAAAAATCCTTACGGGCACTCCAACGAATTGTTTTTGTAGAAGAAGACCACATTGCACGGGTCATAAAAGAAGCATCAAAAACGGCAAAATTTATTCCGGTGCGCATTAAAGAAGGCCTGTCATGGGGGGATGTGGCAAAGGTTGAGGTGCGCCTGCCTGATTTGCCGGGCATTTTTATAGATGTAGGTGATGTACGCTCATACCCGTATCGTGATTCCACAGCGCATATTGTGGGGTATGTTCGCGCCATATCCAAAGAAGATCTTGAACAAAATAATCCGGTTTTGCGTCTTCCGGGCTTTCGCATCGGCAAGACAGGCATTGAAAAAGTTTATGATGAGAAACTTCGCGGCAGTCCAGGCGCAGCAGAAGTAGAGGTCAATGTTGTGGGGCGCGAGGTGCGCGAACTCAAACGCAAGGATGCGCAGCCCGGACGGCGCGTTACGCTCAGCATTGATGGAGAGCTGCAACGCATCACTCAGGAAACACTGGCGGTGCATAAAAGCGCGTCTGCTGTAATTCTGGATGCCTACACAGGCGCTATTTACGCGATGGCATCCTATCCGGCATTTGATCCCAATATGTTTGTAAGAGGGCTGACCACAGAAGAATGGAAAGATTTATCTGAAGATCCGGCGCATCCTCAGACCAATAAGGCTGTTTCGGGGCAATATCCTCCAGGTTCAACCTTCAAGATGATTACCGCACTCGCAGGGCTGGAACTGGGCATCATAAAACATAACACAATCGTGCACTGCCCCGGACATTACGAATATGGTCAAAGCCGTTATCATTGCTGGAAGAATTACGGACATGGATTGATGAACCTTGAATCAGCGCTGCAAGAATCCTGTGATGTGTATTTCTATAAGCTGGCCACCAAAATAGGGATTGACGCCATCGCTGATATGGCGCGGCGTTTTGGCCTTGGCGAGCAATTGGGGCTAGGGCTGGGTTCGGAAAAAGCGGGATTGGTTCCCGATACGGCATGGAAGAGAAAAACGTTAGGTCAGCCATGGTATCCCGGAGAAACAATTATTTCCAGTATCGGGCAGGGTGATGTCCTGACAACACCGCTGCAACTGGCTATCATGACCGCGCGCATGGTCAATGGCGGTTTGGCTGTTAAGCCGTGGCTGACGGGCTATGTCGGCAGGCAGTATTATGGCCACGAGACGTGGGAGCCGATCAATATAAACGCCAAACATCTGGAACTTGTTCGTAAAGGAATGGATGTGTCGGTCAATAAGATAAAGGGGACAGCCTACGCCTCGCGCATAGAACAAGAAGGCATGGAGATGGGCGGCAAAACCGGAACGGCGCAGGTGCGCAGGATCACAGCCGAGCAACGCCGCCTCGGGGTTAAAAACGAAGATCTGCCGTGGAAAGAACGCCATCACGCCCTGTTCGTAGGATATGCGCCCGTAGCTCACCCGCGCTATGTCTGTTCTGTTGTTGTAGAACACGGAGTTGGTGGGAGCACAGCCGCAGCGCCCATTGCAAAAATATTATTAGAGCATACACAAAGCCGCGATCCTGCTGGCACAAAAATGCAACCCGAAATAATATTTGGTCAGGAGCAAGAGCTCGATGATACAAGAAAGAGCGCAGAAAAAGCGCAAAAGACAGGGCAGGAGAGTCAAACAAGCCTTGCCGGATTATTCTGGCCCCCTAAAAAACCGCAATCGCAAGACACGCCGGACAGTACAGGCGATATCATAAATGGCAATAAGGAAAGTCGGATTCAATGATGCAATCTATGTTCCGCGAGTAT
Source organism: Alphaproteobacteria bacterium (assembly GCA_046542355.1). Lineage (GTDB taxonomy): Bacteria > Pseudomonadota > Alphaproteobacteria > Micavibrionales > Micavibrionaceae > UBA1672. The sequence goes on from JBKHBN010000021.1 coordinate 16,821, forward strand.
GATTTGAGTATTCACCAAAAGCTGCTGATGGTGAACTGGTGGCTGGTTTTTCTCATCGTTTGTTTGGCCAGCGTTGGCACAGCTTCGCTATATTCCGCCGCCGGTGGAAACTTTGATCCGTGGGCGTCACGCCAGCTCATACGGTTTAGTATTGGCCTGATGGGCATGCTTGTAATCGCAGTCATCGATATTCGCTGGTGGTATAGCTTAACATGGCCGCTTTATTTCATCGGCATAATGTTGTTGCTTTTTGTAGAGCTGAAAGGGCATGTCGGGATGGGAGCGCAGCGCTGGATTGATATGGGATTTATTCGCTTGCAGCCCTCCGAACTCATGAAAATCGTGGTTGTCATGGCTCTGGCGCGCCATTTTCATGGCGCCAGTCCGGAGCAGGTGCGCCGTCTGTCATTTTTGATTGTCCCGGCATTGGCAATCGCAGCGCCTGTAGGTCTTGTTTTGCTGCAACCTGATCTTGGGACATCCTTGATGATTATTATGGCTGGTGCTGGAATGGTGTTTATAGCAGGCGCGCCGACTTGGTTGTTTATAGGCGCAGGGCTTGTTACGGCCATTAGTATTCCTATAGGCTGGCAGTTTCTTCACGATTATCAGAAAAAGCGGATCATGACCTTTATTAACCCTGAGTCTGACCCCCTTGGCGCCGGTTATCACATAACACAATCAAAAATTGCCATTGGATCCGGAGGTATTGAAGGCAAAGGCTTTATGCAAGGAACGCAGAGTCACCTGAACTTTCTTCCCGAAAAACAAACAGATTTTATTTTCACGCTATGGGTGGAGGAGTGGGGGCTGCTAGGCGGGATATTTCTGCTTGGTCTGATCTTGCTTGTTTTTATTGTGGGCTTTACCACGGCATTTCGCTGTCGTCATACTTTTGGTCGTTATCTGGCTTTGGGCATGAGCCTGAATTTTTCCCTCTATGTGTTTGTAAATATTTCTATGGTAATGGGATTAATACCGGTTGTAGGCGCGCCGCTGCCGCTGGTTTCCTATGGAGGAACCTCTATGCTCGCCGCGCTCATCGGCTTTGGATTAATGATGTCATGTTCCATCCACCGCCATAGCAAGGTCGTGCGCTAATAACAGACATGTCAGGCGCGGCAGGAAACACCCTTGCTCTTGAGCAAATCTTGCAGCTCACCATTGTCAAACATCTCTCTGACGATGTCACACCCGCCGACAAATTCACCTTTAATGTAAAGTTGCGGGATGGTAGGCCAGTTGGTGAAATCCTTAATCCCTTGACGAATGGTATCATCTTCAAGAACATCAATATCACGGAAGCTGACGCCCAGATGCGACAAAATCTGTACCACAACAGAGGAGAAACCGCATGCAGGATCAGCAGCGCTTCCCTTCATAAAGAGCACGACATCATGATGATCGACGTCTTCTTGAATACGCTTTAAAACATCATTGTTCATTTTATATCCTCTTTTCTCTTTTTGCTTTACTCTTTGGGAGTTCCGGTTTGCAGAGCCAGCGCGTGGAGCGCACCCCCCATAACACCATCCAGAGCTTCGTAAACCATGCGGTGCTGCTGCACGCGGCTTTTTCCCTCAAAGGCGCGGGAAATAACGTGCGCGGAATAATGATCACCATCGCCGCGCAAATCCTCAATCACGATCTGCGCATCGGGAAATTTATTGCGTATTAAATCTTCGAGTGTTTTTTCATCAACCGGCATTCTTCTACCCTTTATAGATCCTTTGACGAGCAATACCAAATATGTCTATATGTCCCGTATGAAAAGAAATAACAAAATCATATGAAAACACAAGAAATTAAGTCAATATACGATAGAAAAACCCTCTATTTGTGAAGGACGGTAAAATGGCCAGACGTAAAAAATTATATGATGGGAAGGCAAAGACGCTTTATGCAGGCTTAGAGGCCGGCACTGTGATTCAATATTTTAAGGATGACGCAACCGCTGGAAATGGTAAAAAGCACGCCATTATTCCAGGCAAGGGCGTGCTGAATAATCGCATTTCATCGCATCTTATGGCACAACTTGAGGCCATAGGCATTCCAACGCATTTTATCCGCTCCATTAATATGCGTGAACAACTGGTGCATGAGGTGGAGATTATCCCCCTTGAGGTGGTTGTGCGCAATATTGCCGCCGGTTCGATTTGCCCGCGTCTGGGTCTGCAAGAGGGCATGATACTGCCAAAATCACTGGTTGAGTTTTATTATAAAAAAGATGAGCTGAACGACCCTCTTGTGAGCGAAGATCAGATCATTACATTTGACTGGGCCGACCCTTTTGAACTTGAAGAGATGGTTGATATGACCCTGCGCGTCAATGATTTCCTCAGAGGGCTGTTCGCAGGAATCGGAATCAAGCTGGTGGACTTCAAGCTTGAATTTGGCCGTATCTACGGTGCACACGGAGAGCTTTACATCGTTCTTGCCGATGAGATATCGCCTGATAATTGCCGCTTGTGGGATGCGCAGACAAACGAGAAATTCGATAAAGACCGCTTTCGCCGTGATTTGGGTGATCTCATCGAAGGCTATGAAGTGATTGCCAAACGTCTGGGGCTTATTCCGCAGGATTCTAAAGTTAAGAAAAACGGCAACGTCAACGAAGAGCTTTTCGAACATCTTGACCAGATCGAAAACGAGCTGGCAGAAAAACGCCGCCTGCGCGATTTGAAATCTACGAAATCAAAAAAATCCTAGATAGTTTCGTCACGTGTTATCTCTGTTCCTCAGCGGCCTTAGTGCGCCGCGCCCAGAACATGCCCCGATAAGTTCATTAAAAAACCTCCTTCTGTTTCCAGAAAGAGGTTTTCTATATTACAAACCATTTCATCTATAAATTCTAATATACCGATCTGGTTCTGTTTGTACAGCATGATTTTTTGCTAATTTAGAGTTGTCCATATAAAAGTTTTTCTTCAAAAGGATTAAAATCCTGCACACCAATAACCAACACGCTTTAAGGCGCGAATTGTTCCTGATAGATGCGCTCTTCCAGCGGATTATCCGGGTCAAAAAGAAGCGTTGCCTTGATATCGGGCGCTTCTTCTATGTCAACAGACACGCAATCGCGCACCTCTGTCGAATCAGCCGTGGCACTGACCTGGCGCTCTTTAGGGTGAAGAATTTCAAAACGGATCTTGGCTGTATTCAAAACGAGCGCCCCCGGCCATCGCCGCGGACGAAAAGCGCTTATAGGGGTCAGCGGTAAAACATTGGCTGCTAAAGGCACGATAGGCCCTGCAGCCGAAGAATTATAAGCCGTACTGCCCATGGCTGTTGAGAGTATAATCCCGTCACAAGCCAGCATAGGCAAGCGCACCTCACCATTGACAAACACCATGATCTTGGCGGTGGTATGTGTCTCCCGCAACAGGGAAACCTCATTATAGGCAATCGCATCATGGCTCTGCCCCTTGATATCAACCGCGCGCATACGCAAAGGGTGAATCTCGAAATGTTGAGCATTTTCAATACGTTCGACAAGATCCTTATTTTTATACTCGTTAAGCAAGAAGCCGAGCGTCCCAAGGTTCAGCCCGTAAAGAGGCAAATCAAGCCCTGTAAATTTATGCAATGCCCGCAGCATGGAACCATCACCGCCAAGCACCACAATTACATCAGCACTCTGGACGTCTTCGTGATGGCCATATCTGGCCTCCAGCTCTTTGAATGCGGATTGCGGGCGCGGATAGTCCGATACGTGGAAGTGGATTTTCATAATATAAACCTGAATCTGATTTTTTAGCTGTGTTGTTCCTGCCATTTGATTGGATTAATCAGGAAGTCTTCAACCGATTGAAGCGTGTCCCCGTCAAAGTAATCATTCGCTTTGGCAACCGCAAGAACATCCCACCATGTTGTCAGGGTATGCAAAGTAATACCTAGATCTTTCATATTTTCATCGCTTTTGGAGAAGATTCCGTAATGGAACAGGACAAAAGCATGGTTGACTTTGGCTCCGGCAGCGCGCAAGGCTTCAACAAAAATCCGCTTGCTCCCGCCATCGGTTTGCAAGTCTTCGATCAAGACAACGCGCGGCGCTTTGCCGTTTTCATTTTTCTCCGGCATATGCCCTTCAATTTGCGCCATCCGGCCATAGCCTTTAGGCTCTTTGCGGACATACACCATAGGCTTGCGCAAACGATCGGCAATAAAAGCGCTATAGGGGATACCTGCGGTTTCCCCGCCCGCCAGCGCATCGATTTTGTCACACCCGATCTCACCGGCAAGAATGCGCGTACCATCACGCATGAGCATATCGCGCTCTTTCACAAAAGAGATTAAACGCCGGCAATCAATATAAACCGGACCCTTTTTCCCTGATTTATAGACAAAAGGCTCACGGGCGTTAAACAAAACGGATTTTGTACGAATCAGAGCTTCGGCAGCGCGCGCGGCAATATCGGTTTTTTCCTGCGCGCGAACAGGAGGAGGGGTTTTATCATCAATCAGGCGAACCAGATCCCCTATCGTTGAATCTGTTGCCGCCAGAACTTTCGAGAGGCTCTCTGTAGAAGGCCAGCGCGGCTTGCCTTCAGGACTAAGGCGCTTGCTTTTGTTAAAAGAAGTCGGGTCAAGCCCGGCCTGTTTTGCCAGCCCCGAGGATGAATAACCTTTTTCCGCAGCCAGACGATCCAGCCCCTGCCATATTTGAGTATGCGTGAACATCAATATAGTCCTGTCTTTGTTACGAGTTTCATTTAATCCGACACACCTTGCAACACTATGAAGCAGCGCGCAAGAAGAATGTAGGATAGTAGTCCCATTATTTGCGCCAAAGATAAATAGGAAATTATTCATATTTTCTCTTGACATCGCAATTTCTTTCCATCATATATAAGAACATATAGTGAACAAATCTACTATTTTTATAAAAGATGGTTTCAACCCATCGGCAATAAAAACAAAAAAGGAAGGTATGACAGGACGATGCGCCGCACACACCAAAACACACCAACGGCTGCAACACATAAGAATCACGGCACAAAACCGCGTCAAGCAGATCGTTTTGTTCCATTTGAAACAGTCGAGGAGGCATGGTTCTGGTTCATAGCCGCGCAGCAGGCACGCAATGATGGAGCGCGCTATGTGTCGGGAGCAGGCGCGATAAACCGTCCATGCGAGCCGGTAGATATCCTGAAAGTCGTGGACACGCTCTATCGCAAGCGCCGCATTATGCGCGATCATTTGCTGGTTTTGCGCCATTACGGGCGGCGTTTCATGCCACCGGATCAAAGGAGAATCAAGGAAAGGCGTGCCCATTATCTCTGGCACGAAGCCTTTGAGCGCATGCGCCCGATTTTGGAGAAAAAGGGAATCATCACCGGCGCCCCGCATTGGGTGAGCGAACATAAATCCTCTGTTTTCATTCAAGAGGAGTTGCCACTATGAGCGCAGGTTTAGACACAAAACAGGCATGGGTCGTTTTTACCGATCAAAGCGAGCTGAAATTCGTACGTTTTCTCAAACGAGGCTTTCGCCACTGCTTTGTTCTTATCCACGATGGCCGCCGCTGGGTCAGCATTGATCCTATGGCCAATTACATGGAAGTGATCATTCATGAGGACGTAACGGAGAATCTTGATGTGATCGCTTTCCTCAAGCAACGCGGGCATCACGTCGCGAGAGCCTGCCTTTCACGCAACATCACTACAGCTGCACCGGTAATGCTCTTTACCTGCGTCGAAGCCTGCAAGCGCATTTTGGGCATTCACAAAAGATCAATTCTAACCCCTTGGCAGCTTTACCGCCATTTAAGCAAGAAGGAGCTAAAAACATGGGAAGCCTGACATCAACCCCGACCATAGTAAAGACAACCACACCCCAAAAAAACACAAGCAGGAGTGTCGATACACCGCCCCCCGCAAAAGAAAAAGAGATCGAACAAGAGACGCTCACACAGGAAAAAGAATCTCAGGAACGCCAGAAAAGCCTCCTTGCGCGTGAGCGTGGCCGCAAGGGAACCATCAACACCGGCCTGCAAGGTATATTAGCCTCTGTCGATAAGGAAAAAAGCCGTAAAACCCTGCTGGGTGAATAAATCAAAAGTCAAGTAATCAAAAAAGGACATGGAAGATCATGAACGTTGAGACACAACAACACGCGAAAGACCTGCAATCGCCGCAAGCAGAGCAAGACTTGGTTCATATAAAACAATTATTGAGCCGCTATGAAGCCGCAAAAAGACACCGCGACCTTTGGAAAAACTTGTGGGAGGAGTGCTACGAATACGCCTTGCCACAGCGCGGCGGGTTTTTTGCGAAAACAAATCCCGGACAGCCACGAACCAAACGCGTTTACGATGCAACGGCCATGGACGCAGCCGATCAGCTTGCTGCCAGTTTGCTGGGGAACCTAACGCCAAGCTGGTCACAGTGGTTTGGCCTCAAAGCAGGCCCGGAGCTTGATCCGGATCAGGCACAATCCATTGCTCCGGCGCTGGAAAAAGCATCAAAAACCATTCAGGCGCATTTTGATCGCTCCAACTTTGCTGTAGAAATTCACCAATGCTATCTGGATCTGGTTGTAGGTGGAACCGCCAGCCTGTTTTTCGAGGAGGCGCAGCCCGGCAGTTTCTCGGCTTTCAGCTTTCACGCTGTTCCCTTGACCCATGTTGTTTTGGAGGAAGGCGCATCAGGATTTCTTGATGGTGTATTTCGCCATCTTCCTATGACATTTGAGCAACTCACGGCGCGTTATCCCGAAGCAGAAATTCCCCCGCAAGTGCAGCGCGAAGGCACAAAAGACCCTCAGGTGCGCTTTGAGGTGCTCGAAGCTGTGCTGCCGGCAGAGCTAACATATGATTATACGGCTATGCTTGTGCATAACGCCGATCAGCCCGTCATGTTACAACGCGGATCATTCCTGCAAAATCCGGCGATTAATTTTCGCTGGTTAAAATCTCCGGGCGAAGTCTATGGCCGCTCTCCTGTGATGAAAGCGCTGCCTGACATTAAAACAGCCAATAAAGTCGTTGAGCTGATTTTAAAAAATGCCTCAATAGCGGTCACAGGAATCTGGCAAGCCGATGATGACGGCGTTTTGAATCCGGCCAATATAGAGCTTGTTCCCGGCACAATCATTCCAAAAGCCGTAGGTTCTAAAGGTCTGCAGGCGCTGGACATGCCCGGTCAGTTTGATGTCTCACAGCTTATGCTCGAAAACATGCAAAATAATATTCGCCGCGCATTGCTCGCAGACAAACTCTTGCCCAAAACCGGAGCGCAAATGAGCGCAACCGAAGTATTGGAGCGCGCCTCGGAAATTGCCATGATATTAGGCGCGACATACGGGCGCTTGCAATCCGAACTGCTCACCCCGCTGATTAAGCGCGCCTATGAAATTTTAAGGCGGCGCGGAGAAGTTCCCGATATTGCACTGGATGGGCATTATATAACCATAGATTACCGCTCTCCTTTAGCCAGATCCCAGGGCAAGCGCGATGTACAAAACACACTAAGCTGGTTGAAATCGGTCAGCGCAATGGGCGCTCAGGCCAGCGCAACGATTGATATGGCCGCAGCCGCAAGATTTCTGGGCGAGGCATTGAGCGTGCCAAGCAACCTCATTCGCGACGAAGCCCAGATTGAAAACACAGTCCGAGCGCTTGATCCGCAAAACATACCAGAGGGAAAACAGTTCGATAAAATCATCAAGCAAACGGCAGATCAGCTTGCCACCCAGACAGCAGAAAAAGTTACAGCCGCGTTGCTGGCCAGACTGTCATCAACAAAAGTTCCTCCAACCCAAAACACAATGATAAACACAGGCAATCCCGCCACAACCTCTAACATAAGCGAAACAGAAAATTAGGAGCATTATACCATGACCGAACAAAACCTGTTAACCGAAGAGATCCCTGAAAAATTCAAGAACCCCGAAACCGGAGAGCTGCAAATAGACCTTTTGCTCAAATCCTATCAGGAGCTGGAACGCAAACTCTCAAGCCCTGACTTAAAAGCAGTGCAGATTCCCAAAAGACCTGAAGACTACCCCATAAACTGTTCGCACGGCTTTTTTGAACCGGACATTGAAATCAACAAACGCCTGCACGAAAAGGGGTTTTCACCCGATCAGGCGCAAGTTGTATATGACCTTGCCGCAGAGCGCATGATCCCGATGCTCCATGAGGTGATTGCTGAGTTCCGCGCAGAGCGTGAAGTAGAAAAGCTTATCAATCATTTCGGCGGGGTTCAACAATGGCGCACCTTATCGCGCGAGCTTCTGGCCTTTGGCAGCAAAAATCTCCCCGGCGATGTTCTGGAGAATCTATCGAGTTCATATGAAGGCGTATTGGCGCTCTACCGGATGATGAAAGCCGGAGGAGAACCAAAACTGGCCAGCAGAAAAAGCGCTTCTGTTCAAGGGGATTTAAGTGAGTCCGAATTAAGCTCTATGATGCGTGATCCCAAATACTGGCGCGACCGCGATCCGGCTTACATCGCCAAGGTCACGCAGGGCTTTGAGAACCTGTATGGACGGTAATGACGAACATAGGGATACACGCTAAATGACGAAAAGCCTTCCTAATCTGGAAGGCTTTTTTCTTGACGTCATATCGAGATTAAGAAAGCTTAGAGCTGTGAATCTACAAAACGTCGTGAAACATAATCATCAACGACTTTTTGAAAGTTGGTCTGCACAGGATTGGACAGTGGATCAAACTGAAACGCCACTTTCCCCGGTGCTTTGCGAATAACCGTAGCATGATGGTCAACCTCTACGATTTCATCACGAAGCCTGAATTTAAGGGTAAAGACACAATCCTGCCCCACACTGAACAAGCGCTCATCGGCCATAATCAACATGCCGCCCTTGCTCCAGTTTTCAACCGGATGCATTTGACCATTCACAACACCGACACATCGGTCATCACTGCGCCGCGGAAACTGCCTGTTTGTAGGCGAAGGCACAGCACTTTCATCTCGAGCAAACGAGTTTGCAATTTTCTTCAACATAATATTCGTCCCGATTGTCATACACTCAACGAAAAATCCTAATATAAATTTCTGTCAAAAATAAGGCAGGAACACAGCCTATAATGTCTTTTCCACAAAAAATAGAAATCAGAAAAATTTTCTTGACATTTTAGGTAAACATTCCTATACATAAATCATCAACGCCATGATTCTGTCTTTGAGTACTATAGCTTTGTACAGGTCGCAGTGTTGATTCATAAAAAGAATTTACGCCCTGCATTTTGGATAACACGCCTCGCGCTGCCCGAAAGAGCAGGGCTTTTTTGCGCAGTATTCACTGGCCTTTAATTCAAAAAGAAAACCGGTGCTGCAAAAAGATCCAATCAATTAAAAACAAGAGGTTACAAGAATGTCTACAAGTATAGATCAGGCTTTCATCAAGCAATTCGAGCGCGAAGTGCACGAAGCCTACCAGCGTCAGGGTTCAAAATTGCGTAACACTGTACGCACCATTTCGAATGTCAACGGCTCTACTGCCGTATTCCAGAAAGTTGGCAAGGGCACAGCCAGCACAAAATCAACGCATGGCATGGTTCCGGTTATGAATCTGGATCACACAAGTATTGATGTCAATCTCAGTGATTACTACGCCGGTGACTGGGTTGACCGTCTTGACGAGCTGAAAACCAACATCGACGAGCGTCAGGTGATCGCTAATGCAGGCGCTCATGCGCTTGGCCGCAAAACTGATGAGCTGATTATCTCGGCGCTGTCAAACGCCTCCACGCACAGTATTACTGACAGCAACATCGGCATGACAAAAAGCAAAATCCTCGTGGCATTCGAGACATTTGGCGAAAATGATGTTCCCGATGATGGCCAGAGATTTTGTATCGTGGGCTGGAAACAGTGGAGCGAACTCCTCGCAATTGATGAGTTTGTCAATGCGGATTATATCGGCACGCAAAACCTTCCTTTTGCCAGCATAACGCAGGCCAAGATGTTCCTGGGGACAATCTTTATCCCGCATTCCGGCCTGCCCATAGACGGAGATGATATCCGCTCATGCTTCTATTACCACAAAACAGCCATCGGCCACGCCAGTGCCAGCGATGTCCAGACGGATATCTCATGGCACGGTGATCGCGCAGCGCACTTTGTCAACAACATGATGAGCCAAGGCGCCGGTCTTATTGATGAAGCCGGCATTGTCGTCATTAACTGTGATGAAACCCCAGATCAATAATTATAATTTTGCAAGGAGATAAACCATGGCTTTTGCCGCATCTGATTTAAGCGTACTGGCTTACGCGAATAACTTTACACTATGGCACTACACAACAATTGACGCATCTGTTGAAACGCTGGGCTATTTTAATGCCGCAGCCGGAATGCTCAATGTTAATGACCTGATTATTGCCAATATCGATACCGATGGCACGCCGACAACGACATTCTATGTTGTTTCGGCCAATGACGGAAGCAGCGTCACAATCACAGCCTACGCATAACCAACATGCAAAGCGCTGGGAACGCTGTTATATAAGGGATAATCCTGCCAAAAGCGCGCTAAACCACGTCCTGCCCGACCCCCTCGCAGTGCGCGCTCCCTTATGTCGCATTAAAAGAGCAGGTATCGAAATAGCGCAGCCACGCTCAATGCCAAACCTCTCAAGACATCACTCCCCTGAGAGCAAGGCCGGGCGTGGCTGTTGCTTTTTAATACTTACAGGAATAAAATATGAAAGAGCATGCCCAAAAAAGAGCATGCCCAAAAATAGGAAGGTACAATGAAGAAAAGACACACAATATGGCAATTGATACTGAGCGCTCATGTTGTTTTTTTGGCTTTGTTCATTCTCTATACAGCCGTGATTTGGGTTGTGCTTGATTTCGATCCGTATTTCTTGCAAATCGACAGTTGTCTTGATGAGGGAGGCGCATGGGATAATGTCGCTTCAAAATGCATCACCCGGTAAACATATAAAAACATAGAACAAAACAACACATCTCCGCTGTTTGCGGAGATTTTTCATTTTTAAAGGAGATTAACCACCATGGCACTATCAGATATCGGCCTGTGTTCCCGCGCGCTTATAAAAATCGGCGCCGCGCCTATAAGCTCGTTCGCAGATGGAACAGCGCAAAGCGAAATTGCAAACGCCCTTTATGCGCAGGCACGCGATTCACTGCTTTCCGCTTATGCGTGGAGCTTTGCCACAGGGCAGGTCGAGCTGGCACAAAGCGCAACCCCGCCCGCCGCCGATTATACCTATGCCTACGAGCTGCCCACAGACTTCCTGCGCGCTTTGAGCGCTGGCAACGGATCACGCGGCAGAGGAGCGAGCTACCGGATAATTTCCGGCCAGCTCCACACCAATCAATCCGGAATCATCCTGACTTATATTTACAGACCCGAAGAACAGAGATTCCCGCCATATTTCGACAGCGCCCTGATTACGCGGCTGGCCGCAGAGTTCTGCATCCCTGTGACAGAAAACACCTCGCGCACCGAAACGCTTTATCGGCAAGCAGAGGAGCAGTTCAAACACGCCCGCCAGATCGATGCCCAGCAAGACACACCAAACCGCATTGAGGATTTTACACTCATCAATGTACGGTAATAATAAAAGCGGAGATCAAAAAAATGACACGAATAACCGACATTAAAACGACTTTCACCGCCGGAGAGATATCGCAAGAGCTTCTCGGCAGAGGGGACTTACGTGCCTATGATAACGGCGCTTTGGAGCTGTGCAATGTCTTTATCAAGCCCACAGGCGGCATTATGCGCCGTTTTGGTATGGGCTATGTTGATACGGCAGCGGGCAATGGCCGCCTGATTGCCTTTGAGTTCAATGCCGACCAGACAGCCTTGCTGGTCATGACAGATCAGCAAATTGATATCTATTCAGGCGGAGTAAAGGAAACAACAATAACCGCGCCATGGACGCAAGCCCAGATATCCCAGATCGCTTGGACACAAAGCGCCGACACGTTACTTTTGGTACATCCGGACGTGCACCCTAAAAAGCTGGTGCGTTCGGCTTTGGGAACATGGAGCCTCGATGACTGGAGCTTTTACGTCGAAGACGGCACGACCTATCAGCCATACTACAAATTTGCAAATAGCGAAGACACCCTGACAGCCAGCGGATTAAGCGGAGATATAACCTTAACCGCCAGCGCGGATGTCTTCACGCAAGAACATGAAGACACAAGACTGCGCGTGCAGGGCATAGATGTGCTCATCACCGACTATGACTCCCCGACTGTGGTAAGCGCAACCGTGATTCCGCTAAAAAACCCCGATTATGATCCCCAAGTGCAAGGCTCTGCTCAATATTTCTATCTCACCGATACATCACCCAATATAGACTGGTACGAACAGGCCTTCAGTCCGGCGCGCGGATATCCCGTAACAGTGGCGTTTCATCAAGATCGCCTCGTAATTGGCGGCTCCAGAGATTTGCCCAACCGTATGTGGTTTTCAAAATCCGGTGACTTGATGAATTTTGATCTGGGCGATGGTCTGGACGATGAGGCGATAGAATTTTCGATCCTTTCCGATCAGGTCAACGCCATTCGCGGCGTGTTCTCCTCTCGCCATTTGCAGGTTTTCACCAGCGGCGCAGAATGGATGGTTACCGGAAATCCACTCACCCCTTCATCTGTACAGATTTTACGCCAGACACGCTTTGGATCACGCACCGATATTTATATCCCGCCGGTCAATGTCGATGGAGCCACGCTCTATTGCGCGCGCTCAGGCAAGGAGATTTACGAATATCTCTACACCGATCTGGAAGAGGCCTACACCTCTACTGATCTGGCCTTGCTTTCCCATCACCTTGTTGAAAAGCCGGTTGATCAGGACTATGACCAGAATAATCGGCTCCTGTTCATTGTGCGCGATGATGGCGGCTTTGCAACCCTGACGGTCTACCGCGCCGAGCAGGTTTCTGCATGGACGCAGCATGAAACCGGCGGCAAGGTCAAATCTGTTGCTGTTGTCGGGCAGGAGGTCTATATGCTCGTTGAGCGCGGTGGAACCTATTTCATTGAACAGCTCGATCGCACCTTAAATCTTGATAGTGCATTATCGGGTCAAACAGGCGCACCTGCGTCCCTGTGGAGCGGGCTGGATCACCTTGAAAATAAAGAAGTTTCAATTCTGGCAGACGATGCAATTGTTGAGGCGCAAACGGTTCAAGGCGGTGCAGTGACCCTGAGTGAACCAGCCAGCGCGGTGCAAATAGGGTTGCCTTATACCCACAAAGTCACGCCGCTTCCTCCCAACGAGGTCAGCAAAATTGGCGGCGCACGCAAGCTGCGTTTGATCCGCGCACTCTTTCGGGTCAAGGACACAGCAGCGCTTAGCCTTGATATCGGGCGCGGCCTCAAGGATATGAGCCTCAAACAACTGGGGCAGGAGGAGATTCTCGATGCGCCCAACCCGCTCCTAAGTGGCGATATCGAGGTGCGCGGTCTTGGCTGGCAGGAAAGCGGCACTGCGCCGCTATGGAAGATTGAACAGGACAAACCGCTCCCTTTCACACTTTTGATGGTTTCCACAGAACTCAAGATTAACGATTAATCAAATAACACCCACAACAATAAGGAAAAAACAATGGCAGCTATGACCCCATTATTGGCAACCGGAATGACAATAGCCATGAACGCAGCCTCTAACGAGCAAGCCAGCAAACAACTCAAGGAAAAACAGACCTTGCAGGAAACGCAAACCAGACAAAGCGCCGCGTTGGAAAAAGAGCATGTCGCGCAGGAATCAAAAATTGATGAGCAGCAGCGCAAAGCCGCTCTGCGCCGGGCGGTAGCCAGCCAGAAGGCTAATTTTGGCGCACAAGGCGTATCATCGAAAGATGGCTCCGCCGAAGCGGTATTGCTCGGTTTAACGCGGGATTCTGAGACAGAGCAGGAATTCGACAATAACCGCGCAAGCCTGAAACAAGCCGCTATTGAACAGGATGTATCACAACGCAAAGCCCTGAATATATTGCAGCGCACTCAGTTGCAGGAAAAAAACAACCTCTCGACAATTCGGAAGTTTTTCTAGTTTTCCACCATTCCCAACGGCTCCCTAATATAAATTTGCATTGAATCCCTAATATAAATTTGCATTGAAAAGGGCTTTCAATGTATAGAAATGAGGAACAAACATAAAAAAAACCAAATAAAAACTAAAATTTTATTTCAGAAAGCGGAGAAATGTTATGGCAGGAGAAAAGTATATTACTCTTGATTTTAATCAAAATAACACAGCTTTAAGAAAGCTGTCTGATGTGGGGGCACTTCATAGAGTATTTTCCAAAGAAGATGGCTTGGTTATAGTTAACCTTGCAGGATACCGGAGGTATGATGACTCTGACGCTGAGCTGCAACTACCATTTAGTTATAGCGCTTTGGCGGAGATGGATATGGCTACGACTCGGGAAAACGCTCTTAAACCATCAGGTTTAGAAAGGCTTGATCAGGTTAATAATGGGGTGGGTGATGATTTCTTTTACACGTTTTTAGAAGATCTGGCTAGCACAGGAGATCTGGAAGCTGCCCGATTAGATTCCGGTGTAGTGCTGATAAGTGGGGATGATCCAGAAGTCCTGTACGAGATTGAACAGAAATGTAGAGGCTTATTCATTGTTTTCTGGGAAAAACCGAAAGATTTAGCAAGGCAAGTCATGACACAAGGATTAACACCGCAACAAAGGGAAATGTCTCAAAATGTTGTCTCTCTCGTTGACAGGCGCCAAAGAGAGGCTTTTAGTCAGCTATTTAAAGAAATTTTCGATGAAGAGGCGGGACAGAGCAGAAAAAAAGGGGCTGAATCACTAGAAGGTACGCCACCAAGCGCGGAATAAGAAGTAAATAAACGTTTAAGGCAGAAAACAATATGTCAGAACCAACAGCCGAGTTTGAAACGGCCTCTGCGCCTGCGGAGGAACTTTTTATCATCGTTTTAAACCATAATTATACCCACACACAGTGCCCGGGAGCATTACCTGTGCCGGAGACTTCCCCCTTACATAGCGGCGTGTCAGAAGAGAGCTTTGCGCAGGTTATGCTCGAATTTGCCTATAATGAAGGCAAAGAGATATGGGTTGTTGGCCAAGGCTATGTGATTATGTCCGCAGATGAAGACACATTGCAGGCCATACAAGCACAATGCGGCCCGCGC
>JBKHBN010000055.1:0-6958 GCA_046542355.1 Alphaproteobacteria bacterium
AAAATCCACCTTAATTCCGCCGCATACCTGTCCAATCAAACAGGACCACATCAATGACCACTATAAGAGAAGACTTGGTAATCATGCAAATAATCCCCAATCTCGGCGCTGGCGGCGCTGAGCAGGGGTGCATAGATATGGCCGCTGCTATCAAAGAAGCCGGTGCAACATCAATCGTGGTATCAAACGGGGGGTACCGCACAGTAGAACTGGAGCGCATAGGCGCCACACATATAAAATTACCGGTTCACAGCAAAAATCCGCTCATTATGCTCACAAATATAATGCGCCTGAAAAGGCTTATCAAAAAACACAATGTCAATATTGTGCATGTAAGAAGCCGCGCCCCTGCATGGAGCGCATGGTATGCATGCAAAAATAACAAAAAATGCCACTTTATGACAACGTGCCATGCACCATACAAAGTCACATGTAATATGAAGCGCCGCTACAACAGTATTATCACACGCGGAGCGCGCGTCATTGCAATATCAAATTATGTTGCGCAATATTTAAAAAAAAACTATACCATCGATCCATCCATTATTCGGACGATTCACCGCGGAATCCCTATTGAGCGTTTTCACCCGAGCGCAGTATCCCCCGAACGCATGATCGATCTGGCCGAGCAATGGCGCGTGCCTGACGGCGCCTATGTTATCATGCTTCCTGGTCGGGTAACACGCTGGAAGGGCCACCATGTTATGATCGAGGCCATAGAAAAACTTGATCGGGATGATGTTTTTTGCATTATGATTGGCTCGGATCAGGGAAGAAAAGACTACAGACGCGAACTTGAAAACACAATCGATGCAAAAAAACTTGGCAGCAAGGTCCGTATAGTCGATCAATGCACCGACATGCCAGCAGCCTATATGCTCTCGACCATTGTGGTGTCAGCTTCAACAGAGCCCGAAGGATTCGGACGCGTGCCCGTGGAAGCACAAGCCATGGGAAAGCCGGTTATAGCCACCGACCATGGCGGGGCAAAAGAGACAATAATCCCAGATATCACTGGCTGGCTTATCCCCCATTCCAACCCGGAGGCATTAGCAAACGCCATAAAAGAAATTCTGGATATGGGATCAACCCAGCACGCTATTCTGGCAGCACGATCCATGGAGCATGCTGCAAAAAACTTTGCAAAAAAGATAATGACCGAAAAGACGCTTGATGTTTACGCAGAACTGCTACAAAAAAAGAACCTATAAAAAAAAATAAAAAAAATAAATCAGAGAATTACAATAATGTCAGACTCCACTTCGTCTCAAGAACGCATTCTTGTCATTAAACTTGGCGCTCTTGGAGACTTTGTACAAGCATTAGGAGCCATGGCTGCCATTCGCAACCACCACAAAAACGCACATATCACATTGTTAACAACCGCCCCCTACCAGAGCCTTGCTAGGCGCAGCAACTATTTCAACAACATCTGCATAGACAAAAAACCAAAAGCACTGGATTTCAAAGGATGGTTAGACTTGAGAAAAACCCTGATCACCGGCAATTTCTCACGCATTTATGACCTGCAAAATAATGATCGCACCGCGATTTATCTCAAACTCTTCCCTAGAAAACAAAAACCCGAATGGGTCGGCGCAGCAAAAGGAGCCTCCCACAGAAACAAAAGCCCAGAACGTACAAAAGGAACTGCCTTTGAGGGGCACAAACAAACTCTGGCGCTTGCTGGAATCAAAAATATAACCATAGACGACATGCGCTGGATTAAAGAGGATCTGTCTGCTTTCAATCTAAAAAAACCTTTCGTCCTGCTGGTACCGGGCGGATCACCTCAACACCCTGAAAAAAGATGGCCAGTAGAACATTACTGCGAAATCGCAAATTACCTCGCCCTTAAAAATTACCAAAGCGTAATTCTAGGCACGGATTCAGAAAAAGACATAACCGCTACAATAAAAAGCGCTTGTCCTGAAAGTCTGAACCTGACAGGAAAAACCAACCTGTTTCAAATCGTAGCTCTCGCACACAAAGCCTCATGTGCTATTGGAAATGATACAGGGCCAATGCATCTGATCGGGCCAACAAACTGCCCTGCTATTGTACTATTTCCTGCCCACGGCAATCCCGCAAAACATGCCCCCAATGGGGCAAACATCCACGCATTGCAGCAAGACGGCCTCACGCCAGTATCAGTACAACAGGTAAAAAAAACATTTGAGCATATTGAGAACACTATACTGGAAAACGCTACCTAAGCCTTATCTTCATCATTGCAATACACATCATGCAACGCTTCCAGCAATACAGAAACTGCTTCATCAAGAACAGAATAATATATCGTTTGTGCCACACGCCTTGTTGTAACAACGTTCTCCCGGCGCAATTTGGCAAGATGCTGGGACAAAGCCGACTGGCTAAGACCAATAATCTGCTCTA
This sequence comes from Alphaproteobacteria bacterium, assembly GCA_046542355.1. Classification (GTDB taxonomy): domain Bacteria; phylum Pseudomonadota; class Alphaproteobacteria; order Micavibrionales; family Micavibrionaceae; genus UBA1672. The sequence goes on from JBKHBN010000055.1 coordinate 2,398, forward strand.
ATTCTCCAACACTTTTTTCACCCTTATATAGCGTACAAATGATCAATAATCTTTTCTCATTTGACAAGGACTTCAAAAGACGCGACGCAACGGATACATTGTGCTCTATTGCTTTAACATCCATATCTCTCACACCTTAAAATCAAACAAACCTATACATAAAAACAAAATAGCATAAACACAAATTAAATTACGCATCACAAGAATACAACACCTTACATCGCTTGCAGATGATATTCTTTCCTATAAAACAAAGATATACCCTAATTACAGACAAAACGAGTCCTAAAAACATAATTTCACAAAAAAATCACATAATCCAAGCCAGAATAAACACGCAGCGCTCCATATTTCATCAAAATATGAAATTTAAAAACAAATCCGATTTTTCAATTGCACCGCCTACAATCAAAGTTTAGGTTACTGCTCAATTGATAAAACACAAAAAACAAAGAGTGGAGAATAAATTTGGATACAGTTAAACGCCGTGGTTTGATGTATGTTATGTCCTCTCCCTCAGGCGCAGGCAAAACCACCATCACCCGCGCTTTATTAAAAAACAACGAAGATCTGGAAATATCCATTTCCGCAACCACCCGAAAGCGCAGAGCAGGAGAAGTTCACGGGCAGGACTACTACTTTATTGACGCAATCGAGTTCAGCCGCATGATTGACGATGGCGAGATGCTCGAACATGCAAAAGTATTTGGCAACTACTACGGCACGCCCCGCAAACCAGTCGAAGACGCTCTGTCCAACGGAAAAGACGTTATTTTTGACATTGACTGGCAAGGAACGCAGCAAATATCAGAAATCGCAAGAGAAGATCTTGTCACTGTTTTTATTCTCCCCCCCTCCCAATCTGAGTTAGAAAAGCGCTTGCGCGGACGCGCCAAAACAACGCTCGAATCCGAAAGTGATATCCGCGGACGCATGTCCAAAGCAGCAGACGAGCTATCGCACTACACAGAGTATGATTACGTTATCATAAACAAGGATATTAATGATGCGATCACAAAATCACAAATGATCCTTGATGCAGAGCGCCTCAAGCGCCAGCGCACTCTAGGGCTGGCAGATTTTGTAAAAAATTTGAAAAACGGCCTGTAATTAGAGCTTATTGCCCCTGAGCACGGACAGTATTATCAGAATAAATTCTCTTCACAAAAAGAGGATATCGCAACAAATTCTCCAACCGTTAAATTCTCGGCACGTTTCTGAACATCAATATCAAGTGCCTTCAGCGCAGGCATATAATTTTTCAGACTGGAGCGAATCATCTTGCGCCTCTGATTAAACGCACTTGCCACAATACTCTCAAGCGCTGCAAAAGACGGTTCATCATTTTGTAGCTCTTGCCATGGTGAAAAATAAACGACACAACTATCTACCTTGGGCGGAGGCGTAAAAGCGCGGGCGGGAAGATCATAGAGCCGCTCAACACGGCAAAGCCATTGTGCCATAACAGATAATCGCCCGTAACTTCTTGTTCCTGGTTTTGCCACAATGCGCTGCGCTACTTCTTTTTGAAACATTAAGCTCATAGAGCGATAAACCGCAACATCGCGCCTGATATCCTTTAGCCAGCCAATAAGCAAAGGCGTTGCAATATTATAGGGCAAATTCGCAACAATCACTTTTGGCGCATAATCAAACGAAGAGATATCACATTCAAGAGCATCTCCAGCCATAAGCGTAAGATTACCCTGACTTGCCGTGACCAAAGAGCCAAGCGCCTCAATCGCACGGCTGTCAAATTCAATAGCAGTGACATGCTGCGCATCAGATTTAAGTAAAGAGCGCGTAAGCCCGCCGGGGCCGGGGCCAATTTCAAATAAATGCACGCCCTCCCACGAGCCGCCATCTCTATACATAGCTTCACTCACAATCTTGTCCGTTACATTCATATCAAGCAAGAAATTCTGCCCCAATGACTTTTGTGCGCACAAATCAAACTTACAAATAATATCACGTAACGGCGGAAGCGCGGCAATAGCGCTCTGTCTCAACTTTAGTGTTTGCGCATTATTCAAAGAATTTTGCATAGCCTGCATGCCCAAAAAATCATGATTAAATCAAAGAAAAAATCTATAGGCGAATATCGATATAAGACGCCAAACGCAAATCCATCAAATATTGTCTTTGCATGCGATCCATTCTGGCAGTGCCCATATTATACCTTATCTGTTCACGTGATGGTACTGTATCCTCACTCAAGGTGCGCTTATCCCGCAATAACAAGATATGATAACCATTGGGTACTTCCACCGGGTTTGTAACCTGATTCTCTCCTGTATTTTTCAATGCGTTCAGCAAAGGATCAGAGAGTTCTGCTTCATTTACCCAGCCTTTATTGCCGCCATTTGCTGCACCTGCAGCCTGCGAGAATTGCTGCGCCAGCTTAAAAAAACTGGCTTTACCGTTCCTGACCTCACGTACCAATTCATTAGCAAGATTTCTAACCTGGGATTTTTCCTCAGCATCGCCAAAAGGCAAATAGATCTCGGCAACAAAATACTCGGTAGTACCAATCTTCATTTCAATACGGCTCAGAGCATCATCTATATCACGTTCAGAAATAACAACGCGGGGGCGCAATTGATGCTGCACCACCTTCCCCCACAAAATCTGGGCTTCTATCTGTCTTTCCATTGTCGAAAGATCAACGCCCATCTGCTCCAGCATCCTCGTAAACTCCTGAGGGGACTTCTGGTTTTGCTTGGCAATCTGTGCAAACCCTTCTTCAATCTCTTCCTGAGTGGCGCTAAAGTTAAATCTATTGGCCTCTTGGAACATGATCTGCTCATTAATCAGATTAGCAAGAATTTGTTGCGTTATTTTTTGCCGAACCTCAGCTGTAGGCGGAAGACCGGATGATGACGTAACAAGCCGAATTCGTTTAGATAGATCACTTTGCGTAATTACATCATCATTAACAACAGCAACGATACTCTGCGTCTGGGCATAAGCAGCGTCTATATGGATCATAGCCAGAAACGCGCCAATCCCCACCGTGCCATAGCTGCCCAAAAAGAGCGATAAAATAAAAACCGCCTTCACAAACAGTCTGCAGCATAAAAATTTTATTGTGTTACTATACATCAAAACTCCTGACTTTTACTTCAATTCTGTGGCGCAGGAACAAACTCATGCCCCGGAATAGAACCGCCGCCCTGCTTGTATCGCTCAAGATACTGAGGAGAAACAATCCGCACAGACTTGGGAATAATACCAAAAGAAGAAAACCCCAAAGCCCCTTCCTGCACAACACTATCAGTCCTAAGACTGTTCACCTGATCTCTTGTCAACAAAGGCCGGGGCATCCACTCCATAAACCACGCACAATATTTTGCAAGCTTGAACGGCAAATAAACCAACCTCTTCTTACGCCCCGTACATGAAAAAACAAGAGCATAAATATCTCGAAAATCCATAACCTCCGGCCCGCCAAGTTGGTAAGTGCGGCCTGTATATTGATCACTCGTTAAGCACACCGCCTCTATCGCTGCGTCTGCAACATCTGCAACATAAACAGGCTGCAATTTTGTTTTGCCACCCCCGATCAGGGGCAAGAAAGGCATATAACGCGACAAAGAGGCAAACATATTAAAAAAATTATCATCACAGCCAAACATAACACTAGGACGCAAAAGCGTCACCTTTGGATAATTAGACAAAACAACCTGCTCACCGGCAAGCTTGCTTCTCGCATAACGTGATATTCCCGCACTACAGCCCAAAGCAGAAACATGAACAAAACGCTTAACCCCTTCCTCGGCACAGATTCTGGCAATCATTGCCGGCAAATCAACATGGGCACGCTGAAACACAGATTTCTTGCGCTTTTCATACAAAATGCCGACACAATTAATAACAAAATCCGAACCGCGAATTACCGCCGCTACACTTAAGAGATCCGTATAATCACACCTCACAGGGACGATTTGCCCAACATCACCAAAGGGTTTAAGAAAATAAGCCCGTTCAGGCACGCGCGTTACAACTCTGATGCGCACTCCCAAACGCGCCAGCTTCCTGACAATATGCCGGCCAAGAAAACCCGTACCTCCAAAAACGGTGGCCGTCTTTCCTGAAAATCCGCCTTTTTCTTGCATTCTATGCCTCTCTATAATTTCAAACCAGACATCCAGTCACAGGTAACAGTAAAAGGATAAATACCCATAAAAATTACACCTTCTCAACAAAACTATCCATAACACGCTTGGTACTGCCCTTTTCAAAAGCGATATCAAGCTTATGTCCATCAATATTAATGATCTTGCCATAACCAAACTTATCATGAAAGACCCTATCGCCTCTGGACAAAATATCACCATTTTCGCTTTTAACCCTGCGCCCTTGAGAGGCAGATACAGACTTGTCCTTTGCCTGAAAACCGCTCGAGTCCCAGTGACGCGAACGCCCGCTTTGCACCATTCCGCTTTGAGACAAAGAATGAACCAGCTCATCTGGAATTTCTTCAATAAAACGCGAAGGAACCGCGCTAATCCAGCTTCCATACATATTCCGGCTGGCAACATGAGAAATAAAGAGTCCTTTT
>JBKHBN010000056.1:0-6871 GCA_046542355.1 Alphaproteobacteria bacterium
CGGTTCGTGCTGCAGCCTAGTTCTGTTTTTTTCTGTTTTTAATATAAGGGTTTTGTGTTTATGAGGGTTATTGGCTTTGTTATGTTCTTCCTTGCTGTTTTGTCATTCTTTTTAACAATAGGGACGAGTTCTTATGCAGGGAGTGGGGAAGCTTGTTATTCTGCTGTGGAGGCTGAGGCCGAGCAGGGTATTCGTATTCATAGCGAGCTTATGGTGATTGGATTGAACTGTGCGCATATGGCTGATGCGAATGGGAATAATCTGTATATGGAGCATAAAAAGTTTTCGTCCAAGCATAAGGATTTGTATGCACGATATGAAGAGATTATGATGGATTACCTTGCGCGGAGCGGGGATAAGGATCCTGAAAAATCCATGCACAGCATGCGTACAAATTTTGCTAACAAGATTTCCAACCAAGTGGCCTCCATGCGTCCTGATATCTTTTGCAGAACGTATGCCGAGCGCATTGAAAAAGCAAGTAAGATGGATAGAAAAATGTTGCGCAAATGGTCTGCTACTCCTTTTCCGGGGCATCCGGTTTCCCGGCCTTTATGTAAATAATAAGACTGATCTTAATCTATTGTAAAACAGTTATTTGTGGCCTATAACTGACAAAGTTAGCTTTATCGATAAAGATAGGTGTATGATATAAGCCCCTGATATAGGGCTGTTTTCGGTGTTAATTATGAAAGGAAAGGCCGTGTGTTTTTATAAACGGACGTGGTTTTTGAGTCTGGTTCTGGGGAGTGTTTTATTTCTTGGAGCTTGCAGGCAGGAGCAGGAAGGCGCACAAGGAGCAGGTATAGGCGGAGGTCAACCGCAAAGTATTCCGGCGCATGTGCAAAAGCCTGATTTGCGTGAGGTGCGTGAGTGGAGCGAGTTCACCGGGCGGTTTCGCGCTCAGCAGCGCGTTGAAATTCGTGCGCGGGTAAGCGGCTATCTGGAAGAAATCGAGTTTGATGACGGACAGATGGTGGAAAAGGGAGATGTTTTATTTGTCATTGACCAGCGTCCTTATCAGATTGCATTAGAAGGGGCACAAGCCCGTTTTGATGCTGCTTATAATGAGTTTAAACGTGCGCAGAAATTACGTGAGAGCAGGGCTATTTCCGAGGAAGATTATGATGCGCGCCGTCAGGCTATGCGTATTGCGAAAGCTGATTTAAATAAAGCCAAGCTGGATATGGAATTTACCGAAGTTAAGGCCCCTTTTACTGGGCGGATCAGCAATAATCGTATTGATGTTGGTAATCTTGTTAATGGTGATATGACGCTCTTAACGACACTGGTTAGCACTGCACCGATCGAGTTTTATTTTGAAGTGACGGAAGCTGATATGCTTACTTATTTGCGTGCGCGCAGAAAGGGTGATGCGGCGCAGGATGTTGCTAGAGATTATCCTGTTTATCTTCGCCTTCAAGACGAGATTGATTTTGTTCATGAAGGGAAGATTAATTTTCTTGATAATGAATTGGCTTCGGATACGGCAACTGTTCAGGTTCGCGCTGTGTTTGATAATGAATCTGCTATTTTTGAGCCAGGCATGTTTGCGCGCGTGCGTATTGCCCATGGTGATGCCAGGGAAAGGCTTTTGATCCCTCAAAAAGTAGTTGGCGCGGAGCAAACGCGTAAATATGTTTATGTTCTGGATAAGGATAATAAGGCCGTGCGCAAGTATGTTACGTTGGGTAGCCTGAGCGATGACGGGTTGCAGGTTGTGCGTGAGGGATTGGAGCCGGATGACCGGGTTGTCGTTGGTCGTTTACAGATGATTCAACCCGGTGTGGAGATTACGCCTATGGATCATCCGGTTTCTGCGCAGGATGGTGTGCAGGGAAATGCCGGAGCTTCTAAGGCTGGGGAGAGTAAGTAATGACTTTTTCCCATTTCTTTATTGATCGCCCCCGCTTTGCGGCTGTGATTTCTGTGATGATTGTTGTGTTTGGGGTGTTATCCTACATAGCGCTTCCTGTTACACAATATCCCGAGATCGCTCCTCCGCAGGTACAGGTCAGTGCGGCTTACCCGGGCGCAAATGCCGAGACTGTCGCAGAAACAGTGGCAACGCCGCTGGAGCAGGAAATCAATGGCGTTGAGAATATGCTTTATATGTCATCGCAATCTACTAATGATGGATCGATGTCGCTCAGTATTACCTTTAAGCCCGGTACGGATATTGATACTGCTCAGGTGCTTGTACAAAACCGTGTTGCTGCTGCTGAGCCACGTTTACCGGAGGAGGTCAGGCGGCGCGGCGTAACGACGATGAAGAATTCTCCCAATTTTTTAATGGCAATTAATTTGTATTCGCCGGAGGGGACTTATGATCTGAATTATATTGGGAACTATGCGAGTTTGCAGATCAGTGATCGTTTAAATCGTCTGGAGGGAGTGGCTAGCTCCATGGTTTATGGTGCGAGCGATTATGCTATGCGTTTGTGGTTTGATCCCGATAAATTGGCTTCTCTTGATATGACCGCGAGTGATGTTATTAATGCTGTGCGTAGTCAAAATGTACAGGTTGCCGGTGGTATATTAAATCAAGCTCCTGTTCCATCCGGACAAAATGCCTTTGAGCTTTCGGTTCAGACCAAAGGGCGGCTGATTGATGTAGAAGAATTTGAAAATATCATTGTTAAGTCCGGTGTGGGCGGGGCTCTGGTTCGCTTGAGAGATGTTGCGCGCGTAGAGCTAGATGCGGAGAATTATGTTACGCGTGGGTATCTAGGGGAAAATCCGTCGGTTGTTGTGATTTTAACTATGTTGCCTGGAGCAAATGCGCTTGAGACAGCTGAGCGCGCAATAAATGAAATTGATCTGTTGGCAAAGAGTTTTCCTCAAGATCTCGAATATAAGATTATTTATAATCCAACTGATTATATCGCGCAGTCCATTGACGAAGTTTTTGTGACATTGTTTCTAGCGATCCTGCTGGTGATTTTGGTTATTATTGTGTTTCTTCAAAACTGGCGCACGGCGATTATTCCGGTTATTGCTATTCCGATTTCTCTTATTGGAACGTTCGGGCTTATGCTGACCTTTGGGTATTCGCTCAATATGCTTTCACTGTTCGGATTGGTGCTTGCAATCGGTATTGTTGTGGATGATGCCATTGTGGTTGTGGAAAACGTTGAGCGTAAATTGCGCGAAGGTGTTGAGATCAGACAAGCGGCCAAGGATACGATGAGTGAAGTGGGATCGGCTTTGATTGCAACTTCGCTTGTGCTGGTTGCTGTTTTTTTGCCGACTGTGCTTATGGAGGGAATTTCCGGGCAGTTTTATAAACAATTCGGAGTGACTATAGCTGCAGCTACTATGCTTTCAACATTGGTGACTTTGACTCTTAGTCCAGCGATGGCTGTGATTTTCATGAAAGGCGCAGGGCAGGAAAAAAGCGGTGTTTTGAATGCTCCGGCGCGTTTGTTTAATAGTTTTATGGATAAGTTATCGCAGGGCTACGGGTTTTTAGTTAGCAAGCTTGTGCGTTTAAGTTTTCTTGTTATTGCTGTGTATTTGGGACTTATTGCTTTGACGGGATATCAGTTTACCTTAATTCCCAGTGGATTTATTCCTGCGCAGGATCAAAATTATACCATTACCATTATTAATCTGCCATCTGGCTCGGCTATTGAGCGCACGGATGCTGTTATCAAACAGGTGAAAAGCGCATTGCTGGCTATTCCTGATGTTGAGAATACAGTTGGGTTTGCCGGATATTCAGCAGCCACAAATACGACATCGGGGAATGTTGGTGCAATTTTTACGGTGCTTAAACCTCTTGGTCAGCGTAGAGATTTGCATGAAATACTGGCTGACATGAACAAGGCTTTATTTCCGATTGATGATGCTTTTATTGTAACGGTTCCGCCGCCAGCAGTGCAGGGTATGGGCAATGCCGGTGGATTTAAGATGATGGTACAAGATCGCGCAGGGCACGGGCCGCAGGCTTTGGAACAAGCTATCTGGATGTTGGCGGGAGCGGCTAACCAAGCTCCTGAAACCGAGTCTGTTTATGCGTTTTTTGAAACGAGCACTCCACGTATTTTTCTTGATATTGATCGGGAGAAAGCCAGACGTCTTAATATTAATCTGCAAGATGTTTTTGCAACGCTGGAGAGTAATCTTGGCTCCGCTTATGTGAATGATTTTAATTTTCTTGGGCGGACATTCCGCGTTATCGGGCAAGCTGATGCGCCCTACCGTTTGACCAAAGATGATGTTTTACGTTTACGGGTGCGCTCTCATACGGGGGCTATGGTTCCTATCGGTGCTATTGCAACTATACAGGATACTTCGGGGCCTTCACGTATAGCGCGTTACAATCTTTATCCGTCAGCGGCTGTGAGTGGTGATACTGCACAGGGTTTTAGTTCAGGACAGGCTCTGGCGCGTATGGAACAGCTCGCAGAGCAGGTTTTGCCTGAAGGATTTGGCTATGAGTGGACGGAGCTGGCTTATCAGGAAAAAGCAAGCGGGAATACGGCAATCATTATTTTTGCTTTGGCAGTTCTTTTCGTGTTTTTGCTGCTGTCTGCACAGTATGAGAGCTTTACCTTGCCTTTGGCCATCATTCTTATTGTGCCGATGTGTTTGTTATCGGCTGGGGCGGGGCTTTATATACAAAGTATGGATAATAATATTTTGACACAGATCGGGTTTATAGTTCTTGTCGGTCTGGCATCAAAAAATGCGATTTTGATTGTAGAGTTTGCCAAGCAAAATGAGGATGATTTGGGCATGGATCGTTTTAAGGCCGCTGTTGAGGCTTGTAAAACGCGGCTTCGTCCTATTTTGATGACGGCGTTTTCGTTTATTCTTGGTGTTATTCCGCTTTTATTTGCTACAGGTGCGGGGTTTGAGATGCGCCGCGCGATTGGCTTGACTGTGTTTAGCGGTATGCTAGGTGTGACTTTATTTGGCTTGCTGTTTACGCCTGTGTTTTATGTGTTGTGCCGAAAATTGACAATGATAGGTAAAGGCCGCAGTTCTCAGGGAGAGGATATAAAAGATGCGTAATATTAAGGCAAAGGTGTGGTTTTTCGTTTTTGCGCTGGTTCTTGGCGGCTGCAGGATGATGCATGATGCCAAGATACCTGAAACGCCGATCGGTCTGGAGCACGTGAATTTGACTGCTCATGGCAATGAGCGTTTCTTTGATGCTAAACCGGTTTTATCATGGTGGGAAAAGCTTGAGGACGAGCAGCTTAATTTTTTGATTTCGTGGGCGCTGGAGCATAACAAGGATGTGAGGATTGCGCTGGCCAATCTGGAGGAGGCGCGGGCTGCTGTAAGGGAGAATCAATTTGATCGCTTTCCAGCAATAACTTCTGAAGCATCGTATCAGCGTTTGCGAGCGAGTGAAGAGACTGCTTTTGCTCCTGTTGATCCGACATATAATAATTATGAGGCTGGTTTTAACGCTTCCTGGGAGCTTGATCTATTTGGTCGTGTTTCTGCGCAAATTCGTAGTACACAGGCGCTTAGCGATATGTCTTTGGCGGATCTCTGGGGGGTATATGTTTTTGTGGCTGCTGAGACTGCAAGCAATTATGTGAAGCTTAGAGGGGCGCAGTACCGGCTGGATATTGCACGGCGTAATGCCGAGAACCAAAGGGAGACGTATGAGTTAACCAAACGTTTAACGGAAGGGGGGCGCGGTACGCAGCTTGATGTTTCCCGCGCTTTGACGCAGTTGGAGCTGACACAAAGTACTATTCCTGCGCTGGAGGCTGAGGTCAATGCCCTTATCCATCGTTTGTCGGTTTTAACCGGGCAAGTGCCGGATGCTTTACGCAGCGTGTTGGGTGACGTAAAACCCTTACCCAGTATTCCGGTTGCGGTCAATCTTGGTGATGTTTCTGGTCTTTTGAAGCGGCGGCCAGATGTGGCGGCTGCGCGTCATGGGCTGGCTATGGTGAGTGCGCAGTATGATGCTATAGCTGCGCGTCAGTTTCCTGTTGTAAGCCTTATCGGGTCGATTGGTTTTGCTGCCACAAATCTCTCTAATTTTGGCGCTTCTGCTCTGGCGGCTTCGGTTGGGCCAAGTGTAAGCTGGACAGCCTTTGATATGGGACGCGTCTGGGCGAGGATGGATCAAAGTGATGCGCGGGTGCAACGGGCTGTTGTGGAATATGAAAAGAGTGTGCTTGAAGCTCTGGAAGATCTGCAAACTGCGGTTAGTAATTTTTCAAAAGAAGAGGAGCGGCGTGAGTTTTTACAAAAGGCTGCGCAGTCCAGCAAAGAGTCCGCTTCTCTTGCGCGTGCGCGTTATGAGGCCGGAGTCGATACATTTATTGATGTTCTGAGCGCAGAAGCAACTTTGTTGGAAGCTGAAGATCTCTTGGCGCAAAGCGAGATTAATGCCATTGTTGGTGTTATTTCTGTATATCGTGCGCTTGGCGGGGGCTGGTCTGTTGGCGTTATGGGTGGTCAAGATGAGCGCACGGACTATAGGGAGGATCCCGTGGTGCGTGTTCAACGTATTGGCATGGCCGGCATTGTTACGCCTGTTGTAGAATAGGTAGCGTCCTCATAAAATCTTTACAATTCTGTTTCCAAAACAGGTGAAAGTAGCAAGTTTCTGACACGAATGGACTTGCAGCGCATATGCGAGGGACAAAAACGCTGCTCATTGCGGTTGTTTTGGAAACCCGTGGGCGTGGCAAATTTTTGTATCTCCACATTCAAGTCGCTTGAACGTAGCTATGGCTATGTCCATGCGCGTCTTTCATGCGTATCTATCAAAAATTTGATACGGGCAGAATGGAAACATTTTATGAGTACGCTACCTAGGCGCACTTTTTATTTCCCTTTTTGTTCGTAACCGTTCGGTGAAGGCCGTCCGTCGTCTTCTATGCGGCTTTTGATT
>JBKHBN010000022.1:0-30699 GCA_046542355.1 Alphaproteobacteria bacterium
GGTGCGTATTGGAAAAATATGGGAACCGAGATTGTATTGGGTAAGAATGCGCGGCTTCATCATGTGCGTGTGCAGCAGGATTCTCTTGAGGCTGTGCAAACTAATATGGTGCATATTGCTATGGGGCGTGATTCCTATCTGGATAGTTTTTCGCTTAATCTGGGAGGTAAGCTTACGCGGCATGATATTCATGCGGTTCTTCACGGTTCGGGCATTGAATGTCATCTTAATGGTGTTAACCTGCTCAAAGGTTCCCAGCATGGGGATACGACGATCTTGATGGAGCATTGCGATGCGCATTGCATGTCTAATCAGTTCTATCGTTCTGTTTTGGATGATCAGGCGCGTGGCGTCTTTCAGGGGAAGGTGCATGTGCACAGGGCAGCACAGAAAACGGATGGTTATCAGTTGTCGAATGCTTTGCTCTTATCGCGCGAGGCTGAAATGGATACCAAGCCTGAACTTGAGATTTATGCTGATGATGTGAAATGTTCTCATGGTACGACGACTGGAGCGCTGGATGAAGAGCCGTTATTTTATTTACGTTCGCGTGGTCTTAGTGAGGGGCAGGCGCGTATGTTGCTGATGCAGGCTTTTGTGGATGAGGCGATTGATAAAGTTGCTGATGATCATATGCGTGCTCGGATTAAGGAGATGGCAGAGGCATGGCTCAGGGAACAACTCAATTCATGATCGATGCAACAAAAGGGCTGGAGTCTCTATGGCGGGATGACTTTCCCGGATTGGGTCGGCTTGTGCATGGCGATAAGCCTTTTGTCTTTTTGGATAGTGCGGCCAGTGCGCAGAAGCCTTCTTGTGTGATTGAGGCTATGGATCGCGTTTTGCGCGGGGGGTATGCCAATATTCACCGCGGACTTTATGAAGTCTCACAAGAGCTTTCGCAGCGTTATGAAGATGTGCGGGCTAAGATAGCGCGTTTTATTCATGCTTCTGCGGACAAGAATATTGTCATTACGCGCAATGCAACCGAGGGGATTAATCTGGTTGCGCAAAGCTGGGCACGAGAGCATATGCAAGAAGGTGATGAGATCGTCATTACCGGCATGGAACATCATGCGAATATAGTTCCGTGGTATTTGCTGGCCGATCAAATCGGGATTGTGGTTAGGGTTGCGCCTTTGTTGCCGGATGGCTCGCTTGATGTAGATGCTTTGGAGCAGTGTTTGAGTGAGCGGACAAGATTTGTATCTGTCGTGCATGTGTCAAATGTTCTTGGAGTGGTTAATCCGGTTCAACACGTTATCAGCACAGTTCGTTCTTTTCATTCGGATATCAGGATTCTGGTTGATGGGTCGCAAGGGGTTGTGCATCAAAAAGTGGATGTGCAGGCTCTGGATGCTGATTTTTATGTTTTTACCGGTCATAAGCTTTATGGGCCTACGGGGGTTGGTGCGCTGTATGGCAAAACTGATGCGCTTGAGTGTATGGTTCCTTATCAAGGTGGCGGAGATATGATAGATCGGGTTAGTTTTGATAGTGGGATTACATTTCGCGAGCCGCCTTATCGCTTTGAAGCTGGAACGCCGCCTATTGTTGAGGTGGTTGGCCTGGGCGCTGCACTTGATTATATTGACTCGATTGGTATGGAGCGTATAACAGCCCATGAACATGCTTTGAGTGGTTATGCTCTGGAGGCTTTGCTAGATATTGAAGGTGTGCGTCTTTATGGGACGCAGAATTTGGATCAAAAGGCCGGGATATTCAGCTTTAATGTTGATGGTGCGCATTCCAGTGATGTTGGTACTATTCTTGATCAGTGTGGCGTGGCTGTGCGCACTGGGCATCATTGTGCTATGCCTTTGATGGAGTTTCTTGATGTTGATTCGACTGTGCGTGCTTCTTTTGGTATGTACACAAATAAGGATGATATAGATGCGCTGTGTGATGGATTGCGCAAGGTAAAGGAATTTTTCTAGATGTGTCAAAAGCCTGAACAATTGCCGGAATATGATAGCGAGGCGTATGATCATTTGATGCGCCCGCCTCATCTGGAGGCTCCGTTCGACCATCCTTTGTGGCCGAAGATTGAGGCCGGGCTTAAAGAGGTTTATGATCCTGAGATCCCTGTTAATATTTTAGAGCTTGGCTTGATTTATAAGGTTGAATTACTGCCGGAAACTGACAAGGGTGAGCACGATGTTAAGGTGACAATGTCGCTAACCTCGCCTGCTTGTCCGGTTGCGCAGGAGATCCCTATGTGGGTGCAAGGGGCGATTTTGCCGGTTGAGGGTGTTCGCGGTTGTGAGGTTGATATCATCTGGGAGCCTGCGTGGAATCTGGGGATGATGGCTGAAACGGCGCGTATGCAGCTTAATATGTTTATGTAAGATGATGGTGTGATGATATGGCTGGTGTTCCAATTGAGATTAAAGATGTTGCTGTGCAACGTATGAAAACGGTTGTAAAGAATGCTGAAGACGATGTGATCGGCTTGCGTTTGAGTGTAAAAACAACAGGGTGTTCGGGGCATAGCTATCATCTGGACTATGTTAAGCAAGGCGATGATGTGTCGAAGGATGATTATTTCGGTGATCATGGGGTGGAGCTTTATATTCCGAAGGTTCATTCATGGATGATGTTTGGCATGACGATTGATTATATTACTGATGATCTGGGTAATGCCCGCTTTGATTTTATTAATCCTAATGAGTCCAGCCGTTGTGGGTGCGGCGAAAGTTTTCAAATCGAAGGTAAGCCTTAACGCGTGTAAGATAGTGCTGTTTCTATAACGCGCTTGGGCGTGGCATCGTCTTCATGGGGCAGAGTTGAAAGGGTTTGTCTCCATTTCTTTGCCCCTTTTTGCCCCTGAAACAAACCGATCATGTGGCGGGTGATGCTGTTGATGCGTGCGCCTTGTTCTATCTGTTCTTCGATATAAGGGATCATGGTGCGTGCGATTTGTTCACGGGTCGGTAGGGGCGGGCATTTCTCGTTTTCGTATATCTCGCGCTCTATATCCGAAAGTATATATGGATTTTGATAGGCTTCGCGCCCGATCATAACGCTATCAAATTTCTCAAGATGTTTTTTTATGTCCGCGATGGTTTTTATTTCGCCATTGAGCGCAAAGGTTAAATCGGGGTGCTTTTCTTTTATTTCCTGCACACGATTGTAGTTTATTGGCGGGATGGAGCGGTTTTCTTTGGGGCTTAGACCTTGGAGCCATGCTTTGCGGGCGTGGATAATATAGCGGGAGCAGCCTGCGTTTTTGGTTGTTGATATGAATTTGTCGAGGAACTCGAGGCTGTCTTGTTTATCAATCCCAATGCGGCATTTGATTGTCACAGGGCGGGAGGTGGCGCCGGTCATGGCTTCGATGCAGCGGGCAACAAGGTCTGGAGATTCCATCAGCACTGCTCCGAATTGTCCTTTTTGCACACGATCAGAGGGGCAACCGCAATTCAGGTTGATTTCGTCATAGCCGTGGTCTTCTGCCATTTTTGTGCATTTGGCCAGATCTTTGGGGTTTGATCCGCCCAGTTGCAGGGCTATGGGGTGTTCTTCATTGTTATATTGCAAATAGCGTTTATGATCTCCATAGATTAAAGCGCCGGTTGTTATCATTTCTGTATAGAGTAATGTGTTTGGAGACATCAGGCGGTGAAAATAGCGGCAGTGGCGGTTTGTCCAGTCGAGCATGGGGGCTACGCTGGTGCGCGATCGTGGATAGTGTGTTTTATTTCCTTGCTTCATGAGTGGTTCTTTATCATAAAAGTGGGGATATGAAACGAAAAACAGCCTTCAATTTTTATATGTCTTATTATTTTCTGGTCTTTTTCTCTTTATTGCTGTGTTTTCCAGTGAATGTGGAAGCTCAGAACTTACCTACAGAAAAACATGAGGTTTTTCGCTCTACTGGCTTGCCGTTGCCCCGTTATGTCTCCTTGGCGCATGGCGTTACCAATGTTCGCACCGGGCCGGGGCAGCAATATCCTATAAAATGGGTCTATAAAAAGAAGGGTATGCCGGTTGAGATTATTCTTGAATATGATCACTGGCGTAAAATTCGTGATTATGAGGGTGATGAAGGGTGGGTTTATAAAAGCCTTTTATCCGGGGAGAGAACGGCTCTGATTGCCGGTGAAAATGTGGCGTTTGCCTATAGTCATAATCCTTATACAAAGCCCCATAAATCAACGGTTTCTTTCCAGCTTGAGCCGTTATCTCTGGTTGATGTTGAATCCTGCGAAGGGCAAGCGTGCTATATCAGCATTTCTGATTTATCAGGATGGATTTCAAGAAAATTACTTTGGGGTGTTTACGAAACCGAAAATTTTGATTAGAATCAAAAATGTAGAGATTGTTCTTTAATCTACTGAAATTTGACTGCGTACTCTTATGTTGCTCTTTATCCAAAGGGCTTTTCCCTCCACTTTCTAACCTTTTGTCTCTTCTTCCAGGATATACAAGGTCTGTTTATAAATATGTTTGCACTTACGAATAAGCCGGAAATGGGCGCCCGTTTCTACTCTGCTTTGATTCAACTTTCTGCTGATCATGAGCGCGGGGTTGATGGTATGAAGGTTATACAGCACATGGCCGGTGTGCTTGTAGAAACTTACTTGACCTTTGAGGAGCCTGATCAGGCGATGCAGGCCAGCTTCCAGAAGCTCGCCGGTTTGTTGGGTTGTCATCCTGCAGAAGGGATGCTGGCGCCTTATGCTTTGCCGCCTGCTCATATTATAGATTATGAGACGGAGAGGGGGCGTTTAGCAGCGCGCGTGTTCTTTGAGGAATGGCTGGATTGTAATTTTGAGCTGCACGACCTTATGCTGGTTGTGTTTCAGCATGTGATCGTTGGCTGGGAAGAGATGGGCTTGCACCGCGCAGAAACGTTTCGCCTTTTGATGGAGTGCGTTAAGAAAAGTATGGCGTTTGAGGTGGCGGCTCAGGAATTATGTGATGTTTCTATTGTGACTAAAGTTTCGCCCAAGGGCTGGAGCGGTGGAGATTGTATTGCCTCACTGTGTGGTGTGGCTGGTCAACGATTGGCTATTTCTCTGAGTAGATCCGAGGTTTCTCAGGGGCTGTTCAGGGGCTGTGATATGCCCGCTGTACTTGATCGCGTTGTTCATACAATGACACAAGAAGCGGTGCGATTGGGTGTTCCGGCTGGCAGTGACTGGCGATTTGGTCTGGCTGCTAATGATACGCCGATTAATGCGCCTGTGCATTTGATCCGTGAGCTGGAGCCTTTGTGTTTACGCTTTTTCAGGGTTATTGGTTTGAGCGGGCCGTATGATCAGGCCATTGCCTGTGCCAAAGCTGCGGGCCGTATGATCGCTGTGACCTCCAGCGGTGAGTTGCCCGAGATTGAACCTGCGATTGCCAAGCCACTTGCTATGGCTGCGATTACTGAAAGCTATAAGCATGTGTGTCTCGATTTCGAGATGGTGTCGTATTAGAGCGGATTGATTTGCGGTTTTTAAATGGTCTTGTCACTTCATTGTTTTGACTTTTCTTTTTTATTTTCTTCCTATAATTACTTTCAAATGCCCCTTGCCCAGTGGGGCATAAATTCGTATAACATGCGTGAAATCTAAATATAGAGAGTGATTATGACATTTGTGCCTCAATCCAGTTATTCATATGAAGAGATTATTGCCTGCGGGAATGGAGAGCTTTTTGGACCGGGTAATGCGAAGTTGCCTTTGCCGCCTATGCTTATGTTTGATCGCATTACAAACGTATCATTAGGAGGCGGCGCTTATGGGAAGGGCGCTATTGAAGCCGAGTTTGATATCAAGCCAGATCTGTGGTTTTTTGAGTGCCATTTTAAAGGCGATCCGGTGATGCCGGGATGTTTGGGGCTAGATGCGTTATGGCAGCTTCTTGGCTTTTATCTGGGGTGGACGGGTTCTCCCGGGTCTGGTCGGGCGCTCGGTTTGGGAGAGTTAAAGCTAACCGGACAGGTTCAGCCTTCAACCACTCTTGTGAAATATGTGGTTGATATAAAACGGGTGATGAAAGGCAAACTTGTTTTGGGTATTGGAGATGGCACTATGTATGCCGATGGTAAAGAGATCTACGCAGCCAAGGGGTTGAAAGTGGGATTGTTTGAAAATCCCGATGCGATGTAAGTATAAGTTTTTGTTAAGTATTAAGAAAAGGGATTTAATATGCGCCGCGTTGTCGTTACAGGAATGGGGATCATCTCTTGTATAGGGAATTCGACCGATGAAGTTTTACAAGCTTTGAAACAAGGGAAATCCGGTATAAGTTTTGCGCCTGAGTACGCGGAACTTGGGTTTCGCTCGCAAGTTTACGGCAAGCCGGATATTGATTTGAAGGCTCATATTGATAAGCGCATGTTCAGGTTTATGGGTGATACGGCGGCTTATACGCATTTATCCATGGAGCAGGCTATTGCTGATGCCGGATTGGAGCCGTCAGATATTAGCAATGAGCGAACCGGGATTGTTATTGGATCTGGGGGGCCTTCTACGAGCGCTTTAGTGGCGGCGGCAGATATTACGCGGGCGAAAGGGCCAAAGCGCGTGGGGCCGTTTGCTGTTCCCAAGTGTATGAGTTCGACTTGTTCGGCAACGGTGGCGACAAATTTCAAGATTAAGGGTGTGAATTATTCTATTTCTTCTGCATGCTCGACATCTGCGCATTGTATAGGTAATGCGGCTGAGCAGATTATGCTGGGCAAGCAGGATGTTATGTTTGCCGGTGGCGGGGAAGAGCTGGAGTGGAGTTTATCTGTGCTCTTTGATGCGATGGGGGCGATGAGCTCGGCATATAATGATACACCGCAAGTAGCGGCGCGTGCCTATGATGCTAATCGTGACGGGTTTGTAATTGCTGGAGGGGGCGGAATTGTGGTTCTTGAAGATCTGGAGCATGCTAAGGCTCGCGGTGCCAAGATTTACGGAGAAATTACCGGCTATGGAGCGACCTCGGACGGAGAAGATATGGTCGTTCCTAGCGGAGAAGGAGCTGTGCGCTGTATGCGCCAGGCTCTTTCTACCGCCACTACGCCGGTGACTTATATCAATACACACGGAACTTCAACTGTAGTTGGGGACATTACGGAACTGGCGGCTATCCGGGAGGTGTTTGATCCGCTTGATCAGGATATCCCGCATATCAGCGCGACCAAGTCTATGACCGGGCACTCTCTTGGGGCGACGGGCGTGCAGGAAGCAGTTTATTGCCTGCTTATGCTTAATCATAATTTTGTTGCTCCGAGCATAAATGTAGAGACAATGGATGAGGGTGCGATTGGTATGCCTATAGCGACAACGTGTCTTGATAATGTCCAGCATGAGACTGTTATTTCTAATAGTTTTGGTTTTGGGGGGACGAATTGTACGTTGGCGATGAGCCGTTATAGAGATTAGTTTCTTAACAATTTTGCTCTCGTGTAATGATGCCTGATGCGTTCAGGTGTTTTCTGGTTTTTAGTATGTAATAAGGAAAATAGAGAAGATGAATAGTGACTTAATGAAGGGTAAAAAAGGCTTGGTGATGGGGGTGGCGAACAATAACTCCATTGCATGGGGGATGGCTAAAGCGCTGCATGATGCCGGGGCGCAGATGGCTTTTACCTATCAGGGCGAGGCTTTTGGAAAGCGCGTCCGACCATTGGCCGAGGGCATAGGCTCGGATATCCTTATCGATTGTGATGTATCCAAAGAAGAGGATCTGGATGTTGTTTTTGATCGCCTGAAGGAAGAATGGGGCGAGCTTGATTTTGTTATTCATGCGATTGCGTATTCCAATAAGGATGAGTTGCAAGGGCGTTATGTTGATACGACACTGGATAACTTTTTGAAGACAATGCATATTTCTTGTTACTCATTTACGTCTGTTATGCGCCGTGCCAAGGAAATGATGAAACCGGGATCATCGGCGGTGACCCTGTCTTATTATGGGGCTGAGAAAGTTATGCCCAATTACAATGTCATGGGCGTTGCCAAAGCCGCGCTTGAGGCATCTGTGCGTTATCTTGCGGCTGATCTTGGGCCAGACGGGATTCGCGTCAATGCTATTTCAGCCGGGCCTATGCGCACTTTGGCTGGTGCTGTAATTGGCGGAGCGCGTACAACGTACAAATATAATGCGCTTGTTTCGCCGCTGCGTCGTCATGTGGAGATGGAAGAGCTGGCCGGAACGGGGCTTTATATGCTATCGGATATGTCAGGCGCGGTGACTGGTGAGGTGCATTATGTTGATTGTGGTTTCAAGGCACTTGGGATGCCCGAACATGCTGCTTTAAAAGAGATGGGAACTATTTAGGATTATTATCCGGTGTTATTTATTAGGGGCTTGGGGAGGAATTATGAATGGCCAGACCTAAGAATTTTTCAGCTCAGGCTGAATGGCGCAATAAACTGGCTTGTTTTGTCGAGACTCGCTGGTTTTCCAATACGATAACTGTACTTATTCTTATCAATGCCTGTACATTGGGAATGGAAACCAGCGCTGATCTTCATGCAAAATGGGGCGATATCTTTGATAATGTTGATTATTTTATTTTGCTGATTTTTACGCTAGAGCTTTTTTTGAAACTTGCTGCTTATGGTATGGGATTTTTCAAACGAGGCTGGAATAATTTTGATTTTTTTATTGTTGCGATATCATGGTTTCCTGCAGCAGGCGGGTTTTCTATTTTGCGGGCGCTGCGGATCTTGCGGGTGCTGCGGTTATTCTCGGTGGTTCCGGCGATGCAGCGGGTTATTAATGCTTTGGGTCATTCTATTCCTGGAATGGTCGCAGTTTTAAGTGTTTTGTTAATTATATTTTATGTCAGCGTTGTGCTTGCGACTAAGTTGTTTGGCATGCATCCTGATCCACAAATGCAAATGTTGTTTGGTACCTTGAGCGCTTCATCTTATACTTTATTCCAATTGATGACACTTGAAGCATGGTCTGGAGATATAGTGCGTCCAACCCTGGAGCATTTTCCGTGGGCTATGATCTTTTTTGTGCCCTATATTGTGGTTACGAGTTTTGCTGTGCTTAATTTGTTTATTGGAATTATTGTCGATGCGATGCAGATTGTGCAGCAAGAAGATATGGAGCCGCTCATTGAGAGCGATTATGATGACTCTGCGCGGTTAAGGCAAATCGAGGCTGATATTAAAGCTATCAAGGTTGCTTTGAGTGATAAGGCTGATCATAGATAATTCTGGTTTGGAGCGCTCTTGGTTTGTTGATTTCAGGCATTGCTTGCGAAGAGTAAAGTGACTCTCATACATCCGGCCACATTATATGTATATAAGAAATTTGTGGTTTATTTCATTTAAATATTACATAATAATATAGCGCTCGTCTTTTGAGCGGCGTAATGTATTGCGTGATGGAATATTTTTATGGATTTGTTAGTTACGAAGGCATTTAGAAAAGCATGTAAGAAAGACCCCGCTCTTAAAATAAAAATTGAGAAGGGGGTAGAGCGAGCACTGCTTAATCCAGCTAAAATCAGAAGATTTTCTGGAACTTCTGATAAAATATTGAGCGTTGAGTTGAGCGGTCATAATAGGGTGTTGCTGGCTTACGATCCCCAACAAGAGATTTATGTTCCTTTTTTCGCGGGTTCGCATGAAGATTATAATCGTTTCTTTTATTGCGTGCCGCGTGCTAAGGACATTTTAGCAGCGCAAACAGTATCCATGAAATTTAAAGGAGATGTTGGCTATTTAAACAAGGCTGGTGCTTTTCTTGGGCACAGCGATGGGGGCAAGGTTCTGGCAAGACTTAAAGCAAAAGAGCAACGAGCGCCGGAGCCGTCTTAATATTTTTTTTTTAATATTTTTTGTTTTTTAGATTGTTAATGCACGCTGAATATGCCGTCTTTAATGATGTCCGGTGTATCGCTGAAAAAGCCATCAATGCCCCATGCTTGTAAGTGGCGGGCTTTGTGGGCGTCGTTTATGGTATAGGCCAGGCAGAGTTTGTTGATCTCGAAGATGTCTTCTACTTGTTCGCGCGTTGTGGTGTTTCCGTTAATATTGATGGTGCTGACTTGAAGGTATTGTGCGAGCTCTTGCCAGTTTTCGGGCCATTCTTTTGGGAGAATGAGGCCGCGATGCCAGTCTGTAGCCATATCAAGAGCTGTTTCAAGGCTTACATGCTGAAATGAAGATATCAGCAGGCGGTCGTGATCATCCCATATGGTGGAGAGTATATCCAGCGCGGCTTCGGCTGTTTCTTTTTCGCGTCCGGGGCAGGGTTTGATTTCCATGTTAAATCCGAGGTTGCGATCGATCAAGGTGTCTATTGCTTCTTCCAAAGACGGGATTTTTGTGCCGATAAAGCTCTCGCCGTACCAACTGCCGCAGTCCAGCTCCCTGATGTCGCTGAATGTCATATCTGCGACATTGCCGCTCGTGTTCGTTGTGCGCTCAAGGGTGTCGTCATGAAAGATGATCGGGATGCAATCTTTTGTCAGTTTGACATCCAGCTCAACCCATTCAATGCCCAGATCGGCAGCAGCATGAATAGCCGCGAGTGTATTCTCGGGTGCGTATCCTGCTGCGCCTCTGTGGCCGATGATGCGTGGAAGCTTTAAGGGCATCCCTTTTTCTATGCGCTTTCTTTTCTTTTGTCGCTTTGTTCGATGATTTCGCCTGTCTCCTGATCGACACGTTTCAAGGAGAGTTTAACCTTGCCGCGGTCATCAATACCTGTAAGCAGAACTTTGACTTCATCGCCCTCATTGACGATATCCGTGGTTTTGGCTACGCGGTGATCAGCAAGTTCCGAGATATGTACAAGCCCGTCACGTGCACCCATGAAGTTTACAAATGCACCAAAGTCAACGCATTTTACGACTTTGCCGGAGTAGACTTTGCCAACTTCGGGCTCATCGGTGATGTCTTTGATCATCTTGATGGCTTTTTCGATATTTTCAGAATTTGATGCAGCGACTTTGATGCTGCCGTCATCTTCAATATCAATTTTGGTGTCAGTTACTTCAATGATTTCCCGTATGACTTTGCCTCCGGTACCAATCACTTCGCGGATTTTGTCGGTCGGGATCTGGATAGAGACGATTTGCGGGGCATGCGCATTGAGTTCTATGCGTGCTTCGGCAAGGGCTTTGGACATTTCACCTAGAATATGCAGGCGGCCTTCTTTGGCTTGCTCTAAAGCTTCCTCCATAATTTCCTTTGTGATGGATGTGATTTTAATATCCATTTGCAGGGCGGTGATCCCGTCTTGCGTTCCGGCAACTTTGAAATCCATATCTCCGAGATGATCTTCATCGCCTAGAATATCTGATAAAACGGCAAATTCATCTTCTTCTTTGATTAGACCCATAGCGATACCAGCTACGGGGCGGGGAAGAGGAACGCCTGCATCCATAAGAGCCAGCGATGTTCCGCAGACTGTGGCCATGGATGAAGAGCCGTTTGATTCGGTTATCTCGGATACAGTACGGATTGTGTAGGGGAATTCTTCAGCTGAAGGCAGTAGCGGGTGAATTGCGCGCCATGCCAATTTTCCATGGCCGATTTCACGACGACCTGGCGGGCCCATGCGACCAGCTTCACCAACGGAGTATGGCGGGAAGTTGTAGTGTAGCATAAAGTTTTGTTTGTATTCGCCCTCCAGTGCGTCGATGATTTGCTCATCTTGTCCTGTGCCAAGGGTTGTTACTACGATGGCCTGCGTTTCGCCGCGTGTGAATAGTGCGGAGCCATGAGTGCGCGGGAGAATGCCAACTTCTGATACGATAGGGCGGACAGTCTTTGTGTCGCGCTGATCGATGCGTTTTCCTGTTTTCAAGATTGCGCCGCGTACGACGTTCGCTTCAAGTGCTTTGAATTTCGATGTGATAACAGATTCGGTGATGCCGTTTTCTTCGTCGAGATATTTCTCGATTGCTTTTGTGCGGATTGCTCCAACAGCGTCCTGACGCTCGAGCTTGTCTGTAATGGCGTAGGCTTTTTCGACATCGGCTGCAAATGTTTCGTTCAGGCTTTTTGCCATATCGACAATGTTTTGCGGGGTTTCGGTGATGTCCCACATATCTTTGGCGCACATTTCTGCCAGTTCGATTATGCCCTGTATGACAGGCTGGTAAGCTTCGTGTCCGGCGTTTACTGCGCCTAGCATAATGTCTTCTGATAGTTCTCTTGCTTCTGATTCGACCATCAGGACGCCTTCAGATGTTCCTGCAACGACAAGATCAAGATCCATGTCCTTGATGTCTGCCATGTCAGGGTTAATGATATATGATCCGTCTTTGTATCCAACACGTACGCCGCCAATAGGTCCCATAAATGGAATGCCTGAGATGGTCAACGCGGCGGAACAGCCAACAAGAGCGATCATGTCCGGGTCGTGTTCAAGATCATGCGAGATGACGGTTGCGACAACTTGCACTTCGTTTAAAAATCCTTTGGGGAAGAGTGGGCGGATCGGGCGGTCAATCAGGCGGCTTGTGAGGGTTTCTTTTTCACTGGGGCGGGCTTCGCGTTTGAAAAATCCGCCAGGGATCTTTCCTGCCGCATATGTTTTTTCCTGATAATGAACGGATAGGGGGAAGAAATCCTGTCCGCTTCTGACGATTTTGGAGCCGGTGACGCAACATAGAACTGTTGTTTCTCCCATTGTGGCTAGAACTGCGCCGTCGGCCTGACGAGCGATCTTTCCAGATTCGAGTGTAAGTGTTTTACCTGCAATTTCTATTTCTTTTTTGTATACGTTAAACATTTTGTTTAAATCCTTGTTATTTATGTATGTACTTAGCGCTCTCTTGCTTTTTTTTGCAAAAGTGCTGCTCTCTTAGGTTTGTGTACCGATTTATTGAAGGGGATCCTAAGGTGGACGGTTAAAAACAGCTTGAATTTTTTTATCCCTCATTTTGGCAGGGAAACTGTTTTTAATGGTCAACCGTAAGATAGCCTATTCAAAATACGACTTTGCAAACCACTATAGACATGGCATTATCCGTTACAAAAGTCAAAGCTTTGTTTGTTTTTTTGTGGAAGGAGACCTATGTCTGTATTCGTGCCAAAGAGAAGACCTGTTGTTTTGTGCATTCTTGATGGATGGGGGATTGGGGATGGTGGTGCGCATGATGCAATTGCAACGGCGCGCACTCCGAATTTTGATTCTTTGCTGGAGCGCTATCCTCATACTACTTTAACGACATGTGGTTTAGAAGTTGGACTTCCTGAAGGGCAAATGGGCAATTCCGAAGTCGGGCATATGAATATTGGCGCCGGGCGGGTTGTGATGCAGTTTTTGCCGCGCATTAGTCGGGCGTTTGCCAATGATGAAGTGCGTGATTTCAAGGCTATTAAAGAGCTGGTGTCCTCGTTGCGTGAAAGTGGTAAAGCGTGTCACGTGATGGGACTTTTATCTGATGGCGGGGTGCATGCTCATATTGATCATATTTTGAAATTAACCAAGATCCTGGGTCAGGCTGGCGTTAAGACATATCTACATGGATTTACAGACGGGCGGGATTGTCCTCCTGAAACGGGCGGGGGGTTTATCAAACATGCCCTTGATGAGATTGCAGAGCTTGAGAACGTGCAAATGGCAACAGTTTGTGGCCGTTACTATGCGATGGATCGTGATAAGCGGTGGGAGCGTGTGCAGCGTGCTTATGATGCTATTGTTCTGGGACAGGGTAAGGGTAAAGCTGATGCCGGGGCGGTTATGCAAGAGAGTTATAATGCCGGTATCACAGATGAATTTTTTGAGCCTTGTGTCCTTGGTGAATATCAAGGTATTCAACCCGGTGATGCAATTATTTTTGCTAATTTTCGTAATGATCGCGCGCGTGAGCTGTTGCAGGCGATGCTGTTTGAGCAGTTTGACGGGTTTGAGCGTAAAGGTGGAAAGCCTGAGATATCACGCGCTTTGGGGATGGTTGAGTATTCCGATGAGCTTGCGCCATTGATGGAGACGTTGTTTCTTCCTTTGGAGCATAAACAGCTTTTTGGGGAAGTGGTCAGTGCGCATGGTTTAAAACAAATCAGGATGGCGGAGACTGAGAAATATCCGCATGTGACGTTCTTTTTTAATTGTGGGCGGGAAGAGCCTTATGAGGGGGAAGACCGCATTCTGGTGAACTCTCCCAAAGTGGCGACATATGATCTCCAGCCGGAGATGTCTGCCCCTGAGCTGGCGGCAAAGCTGTTTGATGTTGTGCGCGCTGATCAGCATGATGTTATCGTGGTGAACTTTGCCAATCCTGATATGGTTGGGCATACAGGATCGCTGGAGGCTGCGAGAGAAGCGGCAGAAACAGTTGATGGCGTTTTATGTACGCTTGAGAAGCTGGTTTTAGAGAAAGGCGGGGTGCTTCTGGTGACAGCAGATCATGGGAATGCGGAGAAAATGCATGATGAGGATACGGACGGTCCTCATACGGCGCATACGCTTAATCCTGTGCCTTTTGTTTTGGTTGGCGCACAAGAGGAGGCTGCACTTCGGGCGGGTAAACTTGCAGATATTGCACCGACCATGCTTCACTTTCTTGGTATTGAGCATCCTAAGGAGATGGACGGGGTTTGTCTTGTTGAAGAGGCGTTGCATATGCGCAAAAGCCACCTTGTGGGCGGTGGCTTTTCGTAAAACGTTCTTTCTTTCCGAAGTCCTTGTTTCTTAGCGACGCAGGCCAAGAGATTTGATCAGTTTGTTGTAACGTTCTTCGTCTTTTGATTTTAGATAGTCCAGTAATTTACGGCGCTTTGCAACCATTGCCAAAAGACCGCGACGGCTGTGGAAGTCTTTTTTGTGTGTTTTCATATGGTCTGAAAGCTGTGTAATTCTTGTGGTCAGGATTGCCACTTGTACTTCGGGTGAACCAGTATCTTCTTTGGCGGTGGCGTATTCCTTTATGACTTCTGCTTTTTTTTCTGCTGTTATCGACATCTTTTTTCCTTTTTGAATTATAGGTTAAAAACGCGGACGGGTTTTATTTGTGCAAGGGTCTGCTCCACAAGGGCAACAGGTTTTTCCTGATATAAAACCAGAGCCTGTTGAGTTTCTTTGGTTCCCAGACCAACGGCGTTAAGGCGTTGAAAGTCAGGGCGCGAGATAAACTCAAGGGCTTGTCCGTTTCGTAATCTTGCTGTTTCTTCCTGTGATATGGCCAGAGCCGGGATATCGTCCAGCACGGTCTGCACAGGCAGCAAGGCTACGCTTCGCGCGGCAACGTAGTCTAATTTCTCTAAATTGTCCAGAAGAATCGCATTATCATAGGTAAAGCTACCGACCTGCGTGCGGCGCAGTGCGCTGATATAACCATAGCAACCAAGTGCTATTCCCAAATCACGAGCCAGAGATCTGACATATGTGCCTTTGCCGCATTCCATTTCAAAGTCGGCTTCATCGGGGCGTGTTTCAAGTAGCTTTAAAGCGTAAATTGTAACGGGGCGTGATTTTATGTCGGTTTGTGCTCCGGTGCGGGCGAGGTCATAGGCACGCTTGCCATCAATCTTAATCGCAGAGAACTGAGGGGGCGTTTGTTCAATTTGTCCTGTGTATGAAGGGAGCAGGTTAAGGATATCTTGCGTTTGAGGTCTTTTGGTTGAGGTTGTAAGAATGTCGCCTTCCATATCATCGGTGGTGCGTTGCTCTCCCCATTTTACCGTAAAGTGATATGTCTTGACGCTGTCTTGAGCATAGGGGACCGTCTTGGTTGCTTCCCCTAATGCTATGGGTAAAACGCCAGTGGCCAATGGGTCGAGCGTGCCTGCGTGACCAATTTTTTGCGCGTTCAACAAACGACGAATTTTGCCGATGGCCTGGGTGGAGGTCATGCCTGCGGGCTTGTCCA
Source organism: Alphaproteobacteria bacterium (assembly GCA_046542355.1). Lineage (GTDB taxonomy): Bacteria > Pseudomonadota > Alphaproteobacteria > Micavibrionales > Micavibrionaceae > UBA1672. Next base: position 15,773 of record JBKHBN010000022.1, read on the forward strand.
GATTTACCCAACCATTTACTGGATCACCTTTTTTATTGCGTCGTCCCATATTTTTCGTTTTAGTATTTTTTAGTTTTCAAATGTGTCTTCGCTATCGGTACTGCGGACATTACGCAAAATGTTTTCGATGTGCTGCGCTTCGTCAAAGGATGTGTCGGGCACAAACTTGATTTTTGGTGTAAATTTTAGGTTTGTTGTACGTGCGATCTCTTTTTGGAAGACCTGATTTTGTTCATTCAGTGCTTCGATAAGTTCGTCGAGATGCTCGCTGTTAAAGGATGTTACATAGGCCTTGGCTTGTTTAAGATCCGGTGAGGGGCGTACTTCTGACACCGAAACGGTTTCTGCCTTCTCGAATAACAGCTCATCATCAAAATGACCGCGTTTTAATGTCTCGGATATGATGTGGCGTATCTGCTCTCCAACGCGGCACTGGCGTTGCGAGGGTTCGCTGTTTTTTGATCTGTGGCGTTTCATGTTACTCATTGTTTTAGAGAAGAAAATTAACCCTGATGGTATATATCTTATTGGATAATACGCTCTTCTTCTGTGACTTCAAAACATTCAATAATATCGTTTTCTTTTAGATCATCGTATTTCTCAAAGGCCATACCGCATTCTTGACCTTCTTTAACCTCTGGCACTTCATTTTGGAAGTGTTTAAGGGTTTTAAGCATGCCTTCATGAATGACAACATCATCGCGCAGCAGGCGAACTTTGGCGCCTCGGCGCACTGCGCCGTCTGTAACCACGCAACCGGCCACTTTTCCGACTTTTGTGATGTTAAAGACCTGTTTGATGGTGGCCTGACCGATATAGTGCTCGCGGATGGTCGGTGCCAGCATGCCTGAGAGGATGGCTTTGATATCGTCTATCACGTTATAAATAACGTTATAATAGCGTATGTCCACCCCGTCTTGCTGTGCCAGATCTCGTGCTTGTGCATTGGCTCGGACGTTAAAGCCGACGATCAGGGCACCGGATGCGTTTGCCAAAATGACATCAGATTCGGTGACGCCTCCAACGCCGGTATGCAATACTCGTACTTCGACATCGCTGTTTTCTTCAACAAGCTTGTCCAATGAGCCGACAATTGCCTCAACCGAGCCATGAACATCGGCGCGAATGATAACCGGAAGCTTGGTCTTTTCGCCTTCTTCACGCTGCAGTAAAAGTTGTTCCATCGTTGTGCGGCCTTTGACGGCTTTGGCTGCTTGTGTTTCCTTAATTTTATGTAGACGATATTCAGCAATTTCGCGTGCCTGATATTCATCTTTTGTGACATTAAAGATATCACCGGCAGATGGGGTGCTGCTTGCGCCTAAAACCTCTACAGGTTGCCCGGGAATCGCTTCTTTAATGTGGCGTCCTTTATCATCTATCAAGGCGCGGACACGGCCATAACTCGCGCCGGCAATAAAGACGTGACCAATGCGCAGCGTACCTTTTTGAATAAGAACTGTTGCCACAGAGCCGCGGCCTTTTTCCATTTTGGCTTCAACAACGAATCCTTGCGCGGCACGTTCAGGGTTGGCTGTTAGCTCTAAAATCTCGGCTTGCAGGACGATGGCTTCTTCCAGTTTGTCGAGGTTTGTTTTTTTCTTTGCAGAGATTTCAACACACTGTACATCGCCGCCCATTTCTTCAATGACTACTTCATGTTGCAGTAGATCCTGTTTGACTTTTTGAGGGTTGGCATCAGGCAAGTCAATTTTATTGACGGCCACAATTATAGGCACGTCAGCAGCCTTTGCATGGTTAATTGCTTCTATTGTTTGCGGCATAATGGAATCGTTTGCTGCAACAACAATGACAACAATATCCGTGACATCAGCGCCGCGTGCGCGCATTTCCGTGAAGGCAGCGTGTCCGGGTGTATCAAGGAAGGTGATTTTGTCTCCTGAGGACATGGTCACCTGATAGGCGCCGATATGTTGTGTAATGCCGCCTGCTTCGCCTGCGACAACATCGGTTCTTCTTAGTGCGTCGAGCAGGGATGTTTTTCCGTGGTCAACATGTCCCATGACGGTGACGACAGGCGGGCGCGGTAATAGTTCTCCGGCTTGATCTTCATGGTCGTCCAAGCCAATTTCGACATCTGCATCAGTGACCCGGCGTACTTTGTGCCCGAACTCATCAATGACCAGTTCAGCAGTATCTGCATCAATCATTTGTGTTCCAGTTGCCATCACGCCCATTTTCATGAGGGTTTTTATGACTTCTTTACTGGCTTCAGCCATACGATTTGATAGCTCTTGCACTGTGATTGTTTCAGGTAGTACCACCTCGCGCACGGCTTTTTTTGTTGGTTCCTGAAATGGCTGGGCAGCCATGCGTGCTTTTTCGCGCGCTCGTTTTTGCGCTGCCAGTGATGGGCCGCGGTCACGCTCATAATCTTTATTCAGAGCTTGCGTAATTGTAATTCGTCCACCGCGGCGATTGCCTCCATCAGGTTTACGCGCGGTTTTTACTGCTGCTTTTTTAATTTTATCACGATAGCTGATTTCATCATCATGTGAGTCATCGTCTTCTTTGGCGTTGTAGACTTTAGCGCGTTTACTGCTTTCCTTTTGCACAAGGGGAAGCATATCGGGCGTTAATATTTCCTCGGGAGAAGGATCTGTTTGCTCTTCCTTTTTCTGGGGCGCTGCAACTTCTTGCTCTTTTTTCTTTTCTTCGCCTTTTTCACGCGCCTGACGCAATTCTTCTTCTTTGCGTTCTTCTTCTGCCTTTTTGTCTTCGATGGTCATAATGCGGCGCTTGGGCAAGGTTTTCTTCTGTGCTTTTCCGGCTAGAGCGTCTTTAAGGGCACGTTCCCGTGCTTCTCTTTCGCTAGATGTTAAGTGTATTTCTGTTTCGGGGGCTGGTTGATTTTTCTTCTCTGCGGGAGATGTTCGTTTGCGGCGTACCTCTACTGCAACGCTTGTTGCGTTGTCAGCTCTTACCCTAGAGCGTGCAGCTGTGCCGCCTTTCAGACTCAGAGTTTTTCCTGAGAGACTCAATGTCTTTCCAGTTTTTTTGTTTTTGTCTGTTTTTTCTTCAGTTTTATTGCTCATTCAGTATGCCTAATGTTCTTTCAGGGTTAGGTATACACGCGCACAAAGGTGAGTGCAAAGTGTTTATACGTAAAACGCCTAATTGCGTGTGTTATAAATACTATGGATTCCCCTCATGCCCACGATCTTGCACAGACCGTAAACCATATAGTAGAGGGGTGTCAAACCACGGTTTATGACTTCTTGTTTTCTGTTTTTTTTGTTTATACCTCTTCTAAATTTTCCTGATTTTCTTGTGTTTCTTGCTCTTGCCGGGCTTGTTCTTGTGCTGCGGCTGCAGCATCTTCTTCAGCAAACCAGTGCTTGCGGGCTTCCATAATGATATCGTTTGCTTCTTGAGGTGTTAAGGAGCCTTCTCCAAGAATTTCGATCAGTTCATCGCCTGCAAGGTCTGCCAGATCATCAAGCGTTTTGATGTCGTTTTCTCCCAGAGCGATAATTTGATCTGCCCTCAGACCAGCGGCATCCATCAAGTCATCGGCGATACCAAGTTCCTCTTGTTTCTCATTGAGTTCATTTTGTTTTTCTTCAAGCCAGTTTGCAGCGCGGTTTTGCAGTTCAATAGAAATTTCTTCTTCAAAACCTTCGATGCTGTTGAGTTCTTCAATCGGTGTTTCGATGATTTCTTCAACGTCTGTGAAGCCTTCGACAACCAGAAGGTGGGCGATAACATCATCAACATCAAGCGCTTCCATAAAAAGTGAAGAGCGTGTTTTGAATTCTTCGGCGCGGCGCTCTGATTCTTGTTCTTCTGTGATAACATCGATATCCCAGCCAGTGAGTATTGATGCCAGACGGACGTTTTGTCCTCTTCGGCCAATGGCAAGGCTTAGATGTTCTTCAGGTACAACAACGTCCATGCGCTGTTTTTCTTCATCCAGCACGACCTTTGCAACGGCGGCAGGTTGCAGTGCGCTAACGATGAAGCTTCCGAGGTCTTCTGTCCATGGAATGATGTCAATTTTCTCTCCGCCCAGTTCGTTGACAACGGCTTGCACGCGGGATCCTCGCATGCCAACACAAGCGCCGACTGGGTCAATCGAGCTATCTCTGGATTGTACAGCGATTTTTGCACGGCTGCCGGGATCGCGTGCTACAGCTTTAATCTCGATCATGCCATCATAGATTTCAGGCACTTCTTGCATAAAGAGCTTGGCCATGAATTCCGGGTGAGAGCGTGAGAGGAAAATCTGAGGGCCGCGTGTTTCTTCGCGCACTTCATAGATGATAGCGCGGACGCGGTCGTTGACGTTGAGTGGTTCACGCGGAATGGTCTCATCCCTGCGCAGTAAACCTTCGGCGCGCCCTTGAATATCGATAGTGGCGTTGCCATATTCTACGCGTTTGACAATTCCGTTGACGATTTCACCGACTTTGTCTTTGAACTCTTCATATTGGCGCGCACGCTCGGCTTCGCGGACTTTTTGCATGATAACCTGTTTGGCTGTCTGGGCGGCGATGCGACCAAAATCCAGAGGAGGGAGGTCATCAATCAAGAAGTCTCCTGCTGCGGCGTCGGGTTTGATTTTAAGAGCCTGATGAAGACGGAGCTGTGCAACCTCGTTTTCGATTTCTTCTTCGTCTGCCATGACCTGACGATAGCGTTTAAGCTGAATGTCGCCGCTCCTGCGGTCAATCTGGGCACGAATATCCTGTTCATATCCGTATTTGGAACGACCAGCTTTCTGGATTGCTTCTTCCATAGCTTGAATAACAATTTCACGATCAATATTTTTTTCACGTGCTACGGTATCCGCAACTTGTAACAATTCCATTTCTATCTCCCTACAGTTTTTGCAGTTGTTTTGATTAATTCGTCGGTTAGAACCAGTTTTGCTTTGTGTACAGAGTGGAAGGGGATTTCAACGTCTCCCTGATCTGTACTCAATAATATTTTGTCACCCTTTAGTCCTTGCAGGCGGCCTCTAAATTTTTTTTGACCATTTTCCAGCGCGGGGACTGTGCTCTCTATTTTTGCTTCGAATCCTATATAGTCCTGATAGTCATTTTCACGAATCAGGAGGCGGTCAATGCCTGGGGAGCTGACTTCCAGACGATATGCGCCGTCTATCGGATCTTCTACGTCTAAAACGGCAGAGAGTGCGCGACTTATTTTGGCGGCGTCATCTACTCCCAGATTTTTTGTTGCCTTGTCTTCAGCCATTACTTGCAGAATTTTTGCGCCACTAGCGCCGGATAGTTTTATATGATGCAGCGAAAAACCTACATCCTCTACGACGGGTTTTATAATCTCAATCAGCTTTTCCTCTAATGGCGAGTGGTTCATTTTCTTACTCTGTGCCTTCATTAAGCGAACAAAAAAGGCGGGTCTCTTTATGAGCCCACCGTCTTTATACAAGACCGGAATTTATTGTGCGTTTATACTCTTATTGTGGGTTTAATGCAAGTATAAAAAATTTCTTTTATGCGGGAAGGTAGGCGTAAATGACAAAGCCAACGATGGCTAAAAAGACAGATGAACTTATTATGCCGATGATAATGCTGCTGATGACAAGTTTTAGAAGCCATGTTATGAGTTTTACCGGGAGCAGAAGAATGCTCAGGACTATGCCAATCATTTTTATCTCTTAGTTATGAATATGTTCTGCTTATCTTATTTGCGTTTGAAGAGCAGGTACACCATTTTTTTTGCTCCTTTCGCACCTTTTTGTTCGTATCGGGTTGTTATCCAGTCTTCCGGCGGTATTGACCAGTCTTTTTTGGTTTGCGCCTGCCATTGGAAGTCGGGGTGATTGCTGGCATGGGTGCACATCCAGCTTGCGAGATCTTCTACATCGCTGGTCATGATAAGCTGTCCTTGTGGTTTTAGAATTGTAGCAAAAATATTCAGATTATCCTTATTAATAATTCGTCTTTTGTGATGGCGTTTTTTATGCCATGGGTCGGGGTTTAGAATGTATATTCCATCAATGCTTTGGGGAGCCAGTGAGCGCGCAAGAATTAAGCCGTCATCCATTAATATGCGGATATTGTCCAGCGGTGGGTCTTTGGTTTCTTTCAAGCTGTCTTTCAGGAAAGCGGCTACGCCGTTAACAAAAGGCTCTGCGGCTAGATATGCAGTATTTTTATGTCGTTGTGCGAGTTCTCTTACATGCTCGCCATAGCCAAAGCCGATCTCAAGCCAGTATTTACTATAAGATTTAGGGAATATCTCAGCGGGGCGGGTTGTGTGATGTTGAGTGAGGAGTTCGGCGGATATGTGCAGTTTTGGCAGCAGAGTGTCAAGTGCCTCTTGACGTTTCTGGCTTAAGGGGCGGCCTTGACGCCTACCAAAAAGGCTCCGCGCTTTGTGTTGAGGCGCGGAACCTTTAGAATTGTGTATTTCGGTTTTGCGTCTGGTCATTACCCCACGAGACGTTGCAGTTCTTCTACAAGATCTATTTTTTCCCATGAAAACTCACCGTTTGCCTGTGGTGCACGTCCGAAGTGACCGTAAGCCGATGTGACCTCATAAATGGGCTTGTTAAGCTGGAGGTGCTCACGGATGCCACGTGGCGACAGGTTAACCAGTTTGGTCAGTGCTGCGATGATCTTGTCTTCGGGGGCTGTGCCGGTGCTGTGTGTGTTCAGATATACGGAGATCGGTTTTGAAACACCAATGGCGTATGAGAGCTGAATTGTGCAGCCTCTTGCATAGCCTGCTGCCACGACATTTTTGGCAAGATAGCGTGCGATGTAGGCCGCAGAGCGGTCTACTTTTGTTGGATCTTTACCAGAGAAGGCACCGCCGCCATGTGGCGCAGCGCCGCCGTATGTGTCAACGATGATTTTACGTCCTGTCAGCCCTGTATCACCGACCGGCCCGCCAATCACAAAGCGACCTGTAGGGTTAACATAGAATTCTTCTTCGGGGGGCATCCAGCCCTCGGGAAAAACTTTTTCTACGTAAGGGCGAACGATTTCTTTAACGTCTTCTTGGGACAAACCTTCGGCATGTTGCGTTGAGACAACAACGGATTTGGCGCGAACGGGTTTGTCTCCCTTATATTCCAGTGTTACCTGTGATTTTGCATCAGGCTCTAACTTGCCAGCTAAAGTTCCGTTTTTTCGTGCTTCAGACAGGAGGCGCAAAATTTCATGTGAGTAGTGCAGGGGGGCAGGCATGTAAACATCTGTTTCCCGGCAGGCATATCCGAACATAATGCCCTGGTCACCAGCGCCTTCTTCCTTGTCAATTCCTGTTCCTTCATCAACGCCCTGTGCAATGTCGGCAGACTGGCTGTGCAGTTTGACGTCTATATTAGCGGTTTTATAGCTAAACCCTTCCTGATCGTAGCCAATATCCTTGATCGCATCGCGCGCGGTTTGTTCTATGGTTTCTTTTGAAATATCGGGGCCGCGTGTTTCACCTGCGATGACAACAGTGTCGGTTGTTACCAGAGTTTCACAGGCAACACGTGCGTAGGGGTCTTGTTTGAAATAAAGATCAACAATCGCATCCGAGATGCGGTCGCAGATCTTGTCGGGGTGTCCTTCTGAAACAGATTCGCTTGTAAAAATATAATCGGTTAAGCCTTGTGGTTTCATTTTTAGATATCCTGTTTTTTTAAGTGGGCTTACATGTACTGATAATGATTTTCTGTAATATGAGGCATGTCTCTAAAAAATCAATCCTGCCACTAATACAAAAATAAGGGCTTATTACAAGCCCTTTTGTTTAAAAAATTTAATGTATATGAGCTCCATGTGAAGACGAGCAAATTAGCCAGATTCCGCCATTGACTTGATAAAGCGCAAAATGTCTTTGCGTTTTTTGATGTCGCTGATCGAGTAGTATGTTCTTATTAGCTCAAGCGTTTCCTTGTTGGAAAGCAAGTCTTCAGGTATTGCCTTGGCAGTTGCCGGAATTTCATCAAAGGACTCTTGCCCGTTGTCCGACATGCCGTAGATCGGCGTTGTGGACTGCCCGCTTTCGCTATCCAGACCTTCATAGAAATAATCGATAGAAACACCGAGTATTTTACTAAAATTGTATAGCCGGCTAGCGCTTACGCGGTTTGTGCCGCGTTCGTATTTTTGTACCTGTTGAAACGTCACATTAACGGATTCAGCCAGCTTTTCCTGACTTAGCCCCATTAGTGTGCGCCGGTTACGAATGCGCAGTCCCACGTGTTTGTCAATGGTGTCTGCGGTTCCTTTTGTTTTTCTCTTCTTTTCTGTCATAAATTTTTGCTCGATGTTTATTTAGTTTTGCAATTAAAGATCTACACTATATTGTTTATTTGGGACTTATTTTTTTGATCCTTTGGCAAAATCAAATATTCAAACCCGCAAATATACTTTCAACTCATAGTAAATATTTGTTATATTTATTATATTTTTTTATATTTGTTATAAATACTTTATATTTATTAATCAATGGGCGATGGTATTTTTTCAGCGATTAAATCCTGTTTCATAAGATTTATGTGAGCCTTTATATTCCCTGTCGCATCGATAACCATGCTAATTCCTGTGTTTGCGCTTCTTATCACGGGTAATCCAGTTTCGATTGCCCTAAATCTGGCCTGCACAGCATGCTGATAAGGGCCGGCGCTGTCTCCGTACCAAGCATCGTTTGTAACATTAACGATGACGTCAGTATTATTGCCGGATTTATATTTTACCAGATTGGGGAATATGACTTCGTAACAGATCAGCGCGGCAAATTTAAACGCAGTATTTAATCCTTTCTTGTTTTTGTTGTGTGTTTTTATTTCTCGTATATTTGTTTGTGTTCCTTTGTGGAATCCAGAGAACCCTACCACTGGAGAAATTTTTATGTAACTATCCAGAGGGATATACTCACCAAATGGCACCAGATGGCGCTTGTCATATATATCGATGATGTCCCCGGTTTTGTTTAATGTAATAATACTGTTATAAAAAATGTATTCTTGATCAGGTATATTTTCTTTATCTGTTTCCTTTTCTTTGTAGCGCATCGCGCCGGTTATGAGATAGACATCGTTTTTATAGCTTTGCAGCATTTTGCGGATTTTTTCCATTGTCCATGCCGTATCGAGTATATCTTGACCGATGGCTGTTTCCGGCCAGATGATAAGGGTTTTAGGGTGCTGGTTTTCCTGCGCGTATGACATACTGACTAGCCTCATGAAATTTTGTGCGCGTTTTTCCGGTTTCCATTTCTCGCTTTGTTTGATGTTTGGCTGGATCACCACAACATGCACAGGGCTATGTGGTGTTTGTGTTGATTGGCTATGGTAAGTGTTGATGCGGTTTTGACCGTATAGGTATGACAGGGCGATGGTTGTAAAGATCGTGAATACTAAAAGAGATTTTGCGGTTTTTTTGTATGTGCTGCCTAGAATAAAGGCAGGCGCGATTGCCCAGAATATTGTTATGGTGTTAAGAGTGTAGATATTTCCTATGGAGGCTAATTGTGCGATGGGCAGGATCTCGCTCCAGCTATATGCGAACAGGTTCCACGGAAAGCCTGTAAAGAGGTGTCCTCGAGCGTAATCGGCTATGGCAAGGGCAAGACAGAAAGCTATATAGGCGGTAATTCTTTTTTCATCTATTTGCCTTTTGAGCGCTATTGTTTTGTATAAGGAAATAAGGCTGGCCGGGAATGCAGACAGGATAAGAGGCAGGCCGCTGATAGCGAAAGGCCAGACCCACCAGTAAGGATTGTTCTCAACCAGCAGGGCATTTCCAATCCATGACAGGCTAAAGCCAAAATATCCAAGGAAAAAGCTGAAGGTATACAGGCTTGCTTTTAGGGATGAGTTTGCGTGAATGACTGTGATGTAAAGAATGCTTAGGCCAGTGAACATTGCAGGCCAGAAGCTTGTGGGCGCCATAGAAAGTGAGCTGAGGCCGCCTAGACAAAACAGGAGCAGAAGTTTTAAAGTTCTGTTTGAATATAGCGGGCGCTTTTTTTCTTTATCTTGCCCTTGCCTTCCCGGTTTTGTGTGTGATGACATAATGTGTTCAATTTAATGTTCGCTATTGGCTTTTTGTTGCGGGATATTTCGTATGCGTAATTGTTTGACGCGGCGCGGGTCTGCGTCAGCAATTTCAAAGACCATTCCTGAGCTGTGTTTTATAACTTCTCCTCTGGCGGGAACCCGTCCGGCGAGGATAAACATCAGGCCGCCCAGTGTTTCTGTCTCCTCTCTTTCTTCTTCGGTTAGAAGAAGTCCGTAAAGTTCTTCAAATTCGTCGATGTCATAGCGCGCATCAGCGAGAAGAGAGCCGTCTATTTGCAAGCTTATTTCTGGATGAATTTCAAGATTGTGTTCGTCATCAATTTCGCCGACGATTGCTTCTATCAGGTCGCTCATTGTGATAAGCCCGTCAATGCCGCCAAACTCATCGACCACCAGTACCGAGTGTTTTCTGGTGATTCGCATTTGCGTGAGCAGATCCAGAACATGCATTGCAGGAGAAACGATTGGGATGTCGCGGGTGAGTTTGTGCATGTCAAATTCTTCGCCTCTTGCTATGGAGGCGAGGATATCCTTGATGTGCACAGAGCCTACGATGTTATCCAATGTGTCTTTATAAACAGGAAAACGGCTATATTGCTTTTCAGCCAAGAGGGAAAACATTTCCTGCCGGGTGGTGGTGCTTGGGATGCCGATAATATCGGCGCGGGGAACCATGACGTCTTTTGCATACATATCATGCAGCTCGAGAACATTTGAAAGCAAGGCCTTCTCATGGCCGGTCAGCAGCGGGTCTTCTTCAGTGTTTTTTTCGTTTTCTATGTATTCTTCTATTGTTTCTCGCAAAGAGTTGTCGTTTTTATGAGGTTTGAAAAACGATACTATTTTCTTTATGAAGGCCCTTTCATTTTTTGGTTGGGCGCCATTGTGATTGTGAATATTGCTTAATGACCCGTCCGTTTCCGGACTGGGAGGGTCTTCTTCGGGATGTGTTGTCATGTCTGTTGTATTTATATCTTTATTACAATCTTGTGTTATGTGTTCTTACTGTATGTATTTAGGCAAAAATATTGTGCCATATCTTTACTCGGTTGCATACGGGTTTTTGATATCAAGGCTCTTTAATATTTCTATTTCAAGTGCTTCCATTTGTTTGGCTTGTTCTTCTGTTTGATGGTCGTAATGAAGCAGGTGCAAGCACCCATGTACAAGCATATGTGTGAAATGATGAATAAATGATTTGCCCTGTTCTTGTGCCTCTTTGTCAATAGTTTCATAAGATATGATGATATCGCCCAGTGTGTGCAGTCCGGTTATGGATGGTTCATGATGATCTGTTTCTTCTGTCATGGGAAAGGACAGGACGTTGGTTGGTTTATCTATATTGCGGTAATTTTTATTCAATGTGCGTATAAAAGAATCTGTTGTGAGCAGAATGCTGATTTCTGTTTGCTGTTGCTTTGGCAAGTGATCGGCGAGTGTTTGATATATGGTTTTTTTAATATGTGCCTTCGAAATCCGAGGTGCTTTGTTCCATATGTTATTATCGAACGTGATATCGATTTCTATATGTGTGGGATTGTCTTTCATTTGCCGGATTTTGCTTTTGTTGATTTATCGTATGCTTGAATTATTTTACGTACCAAGGGATGGCGGATAACGTCTTTGTCCGTAAAGTTGATAAATCCTATGCCTTCGGTGCCTTTGAGGATTTCCAGCGCATCGTTTAAGCCGGATTTGCTTAATCCGGGCAGATCGCTCTGGCTTGGATCGCCGGTGATGACCATATGGGAGGATTCGCCCATGCGTGTCAGGAACATCTTCATTTGCATGGCGGTGGTGTTTTGTGCTTCGTCCAGAATTACAAAAGCGCGGGTTAGGGTTCTTCCTCGCATGAAGGCCAGAGGCGCGATTTCTATTTCGCCTGCTTCCATTTTCTTGCTTAGGAACTCGATTGGAAGCATGTCCTGAAGCGCATCGTAGATCGGGCGCAGGTAAGGATCTATTTTTTCCTTCATATCGCCGGGCAGGAAACCAAGATTTTCTCCGGCCTCTATAGCAGGTCGGCAAAAGATAAGCCGGTCTACTTCGCCCTTTAGATATAAATCAACGCCTGTTGCTACGGAAAGGTAGGTTTTTCCAGTTCCAGCAGGGCCAAGGGCAAATACCATGTCATTTTCGTGGATGAGTTCAATATATTTTTGCTGGTTGGGGGAGCGCGGCGCAACTGTTTTTCTTTTTGTTTTAATGATATCGTATGATGTCTTTTGTGGGGTATCGCTATTACTTTCCTCGTGAGAGAGGAAGCGTAATTCTGCGTCAATATTTGCTCGTGTGACATTTTGAATCTCACCTTGTTGCAAGCGGGTGTGCAATGTTTGCAAGGTCATTTGTGCTTTTGTGATATCTTCAATGTTCCCTGTGATGCGTAGAATATTGGCGCGATCAATGATTTCGATATCCAGCTTTTTTTCCAGATAGGACAGGTGGCGGTTATATTCCCCGAACAATAAGGGGATGATAAGATTGTCTGGGAATTCAAGGACGACTTCTTTGCTCACGGGCGGTTAACCTTTGCATGTTTTTGGGTGGCAGAGCATCATGCCGCTTCATCATCATAAATTTCAATCTCGCCTGTCAAGGAGTTATCAAAAGCCTGTGTGATCTTTACGGGTAGAATATTTCCGATAAGACGTTCATTGCCTTGTACATATACAGACTGAAAGTAGGGGCTGCGTCCACTGAGCTGTCCTGGCTTCTTGCCTTTGCGATCAAAGAGAACAGGCATAGTTTTGCCATTGCAGGTTTTGTTGAAGGCGGCTTGTTGCTCGTTGATCAGGCTTTGAAAGAGCATCAAGCGTTCGGAGGCTATGTGATCGGGTATCAGGGACTCCTTGAGGTTAGCGGCTGGTGTGCCGGGGCGTGCGCTGTATTTGAAGGAATAACAGGAGGCATAGTTTACGTCGCGTGCAAGCTGCATTGTCGCTTCAAAATCTTCTTGTGTTTCACCGGGAAAGCCGATGATGAAATCAGATGAAAAGGCAATATCGGGTCTTGCCTTGCGCAAACGATCAATGATTTCACGGTAATGCTCGGCTGTATGTTTGCGGTTCATGGCGGCCAGAATTTTGTCCGAGCCGCTTTGTACGGGCAAGTGCAGGAATGGTTGCAATTTTTCTACCTCGCCATGAGCGGCGATTAAATCATCTGTCATGTCACGCGGGTGGGAGGTGGAATAGCGGATACGTTCAATTCCATCTAGCTCTGCGATTATATAAATAATATCAGCCAACCCCCATGTTTTGCCATCAGGCCCGTTTCCGTGGTAGGCGTTAACGTTTTGTCCCAGCAAAATAATTTCAAGGGCGCCTTGATCGATCAATCTTTTGGCTTCTTCGATAACTTCTGTTGCGCTGCGTGAATATTCCGCGCCGCGCGTATAAGGGACGACACAAAAGGCACAGAATTTATCGCATCCTTCCTGTACAGAGAGATAGGCGCTTGCGCCCTCGATTGTGTGTTCTTCGGGGAGGTTGTCGAATTTTGATATGGCGGGGAACTCGGTGTTAATAACGCGCTGGTTTCCTGTGGCTTTAAGAACCATTTCAGGCAGTTCGTGATAGACCTGTGGGCCAAAGACCATATCAACATAAGGCGCACGATCCATAATGAGTTCGCCCTCTGCCTGTGCAACGCATCCGGCGACAGCCAGGATCATGTCATCTTTTTTGTCTTTGTGGGGGCGTAGGCGGCCTAGTTCGGAGAAGACCTTTTCGGTGGCTTTTTCCCGTATGTGGCACGTGTTGAGTATGATCATATCCGCGCCTTCGGGGGTGTCGGCTTGTTTATACCCAAGAGAGGATAAAATATCAGCCATGCGGTTGCTGTCATAGACATTCATTTGACAGCCCCAAGTTTTTATGTAGAGTTTTTTGTGTTTTCTTGCTTGTTTCATAAAACGCTATAGACTAGAAAACGGCTAAAAGATCAAGTTTTTTTATAAGATATCAGAATATGAACAAAAATACGATACTTGCCCTGCACCCTTTATTGCCAAGGGAAATGGAACAATTAGAACATCACTATGATGTGATACGGCTTTGGGAGGCGCACGATCCTGAGGCTGTGATGCAAGAGCGCGCCGCTGATGTGCAGGCGATTTTATCTACATATAATGGGCGCGGTGTGAGTGAGCGGCTTATGAGCGCATTGCCCAATCTTGAAATTATTGTACAGTTTGGCGCAGGCTTTGATAACATTGATCTTGATGCAGCGCGGAAGCGCGGGATCGCTGTTACGAATACGCCTGATGTACTGACCAACGATACAGCCGATGTAGCGCTTCATTTGATGCTTAATGTCGCAAGGCGGGCGGTGGAGGCTGATATGTTTGTGCGCGTCGGGCGGTGGCTTAACGGGGCGATGCCTTTGTCTACGTCCTTGACCGGCAAGACCGTTGGTATAGTAGGGCTGGGGCGTATTGGTTGTGCTATTGCCAAACGGGCAGAGGCATTTGATATGCAAATTGTTTATCATTCACGAACGCAAAAAGACAATGTGCCGTATAAGTATTATATGCAGCTTGAAGAGATGGCTCGTGATTCAGACTTTCTTGTGATGGCTTGTGCTGGAAATGAAGACACCCATAACTTAATCACATATAAAATTTTTGAGGCCTTAGGGCCCAGAGGATATCTGATTAATGTTGCGCGTGGATCGGTTGTTAACGAGGAAGATCTTCTTATCGCATTGACAAATAAAACAATTGCCGGGGCCGGACTTGATGTTTTTGCGAATGAACCTCATGTGCCCGAGGCTTTGTTCAAGATGGATCATGTCGTTTTATCGCCTCATGTTGGGTCTGCGACACTTGAAACGCGCTCTAAAATGGGGCAGCTTGTGCTGGATAATCTTGAGGCTCATTTTTCAGGGGGAGCTTTGCTTACGCCGGTTCGTGCTG
>JBKHBN010000057.1:0-6514 GCA_046542355.1 Alphaproteobacteria bacterium
TAAAAACGGTGGTCGTGCGTTACGACTAGCATTCATCCTGGAAATGCTCTGGTGGGCTGTAGGAAGTTCTACTTGCCTAAAGAGACGTTCGCCCCTCGCACCAACAACGAATGTGCGCACCTCACCCTCAATAAAATTAACGTATTTTCTTGATGCCTCCCGCCATGTATGCTTAGCTTTTTGACAGCCTACAGTTCTATACCTGTTAACAGTTCTATACCTGTTATATGTACTAAGTTTTTCCCCTTCTTCGGTTATCTCTATAGGTTTCATGCCATTTTGCTCAGCATATGCCTTCGCTCGAAAAGAGTTTCCTGAACCAGAAAACAAAATAGCTTTTCCGTCAGAAGCAAACCCCATAAAATGAACGGTTTTTATATCCGCTTGAACGTTCGCTGTATAAAATTGTTTTTTTAAGTTTTCGGCCATTTCGTTTACTCAAATTACTCACTCATAAAAATCAACTTCACATTCTCCGGGGCGATGCCAATGTTTTATTATTGCTTTTTTTGTTAGTCCTCGTTCTTCTTCTGATACCTCTATCCCGTCTTTAGCAATAATTTCAGAAAAATAAATATCCAATACAAAGCATTTCTTTTTGTTTCCTGGTCGCTTTTCTTTGCCCATAGCATGTTCGCAAGAGAATATAAATTCTCTATCACCAATGCTTGCAACAACGTTAAGGCGCCAAATCTCAATACCAACCTGAACACCATCAACATCTGGGCACCTCTAAAAACAGCGTAAAGTACCGATGTCTGGAGCAAAGATGCTGTCGGATCATGTGATGCTCCAGTTTTTCCTGATTTTCCGGCTGTTTTCCGGCCCCGTTTTTTCCGTAATCCTTTGTTTTGAGCGCTTGTAGCAAGGCTTTTGAGTTCGTCTGTGAATGGAAGAGAATGCTGGTGAAGAAAATAATGGAGGCACGGACCGGAGTCGAACCGGTGTACACGGATTTGCAATCCGCTGCATAGCCACTCTGCCACCGCGCCCTTTCACTAAGTCGAGACACACTAGGGATTTGTCAATCATAAGTCAACTGCCATATATTTCAATATTATACTTCAATTTAAAGCGTTCTATGGAAAAAATATTTTTCACTTGTTCTTGCAAAAAATTATATGCTACAAATACTTTAGAACATGTAATAAAAATTCAATAATTCATGTATAAGATCAAATTTACTGCGTTCCGTTACCTAAAAAAAATCACTCTGATAATAATACGGTTTTTCGAATTAGGCTATCCCATGCGACTTCTAATTTCATAAAAAACAGCGCGCTGCCCAAGACACGTAAATATAATAACTGAGGCCTAAAAAATGAAATTATCAGATATAAAAATCTCCCGAAAACTTCCAATTATTATTATAGGTCTTGCCACATTGGCTTCGGCAACGACAGGCTGGATCATGTACACCAAGGCGCACGAAGAACTCACGATTGCCACAAACCAGAAACTGGCGGCTTTATTAGCCTCAAGAGAAAACGCACTGCAAAACTATCTGGGCTCAATAGAGCAGGATCTCTCTTTCATCTCAAAAAATCCATTTACAAGACAAGCGCTGAAGGATTTCATGGTCGCTTGGAATGAACTTGATACACAAGGCAATCAGGAAAACATCCTGCAAAGACTATATATTACCGACAACCCTCATCCTACCGGCTCCAAAGAAGAACTGGACTACGCAAAGGACGGCTCACTATACAGCAAAACGCACGCGCAATATCACCCATGGTTCAGGCACTTCCTCCGCCAGCGTGATTACTACGACGTTTTCCTGTTCTCTCCTAATGGCGACCTTGTCTATACCGTGTTCAAAGAACTGGACTACGCGACCAATCTAAATACAGGAAAATGGAAAGATTCTGATCTGGGCAATGCATTCCGGGCTGCTAAAAATGATCCCTCTCAACAACATTTCTTCGACTTCAAACCCTATGGACCAAGCCACGGCGCTGCCGCAAGTTTTATCTCTGAGGGGATACTCAACAACGATGGTTCCCTGGCTGGTATTCTCGTTTTCCAAATGCCCATTGCGCGCATAAATAATGTCATGCAAGTAGCCGCAGGTATGGGAGAAAGCGGAGAAACTTATATCATTGGAACAGATCACTTGATGCGAAGCGACTCTCGCTTTTCTGAAGAATCAACCATTTTAAAAACCAAAGTCTCTACAAAAGCTGTTGAGCAGGCTCTGGACGGAAAAGATGGCGCAGAGGTAGTAGAAGATTATCGAGGCATCAATGTATACTCGGCCTTTAGCCCTTTTGACTTTAAGGGAACAAGATGGGCAATATTAGCCGAAATAGATGAAACCGAAATGCTGAAGCAAATGTATCAAGTAAGAGACTATGCTGTTATTGCAACCTTGTCAGTAATGAGCGTAATAGGCTTTATTGCGTTCTTCATGTCACGTACCTCAATGTCAAACCCGATAAGCAAAATGTCCAAATCCATGCATACATTGGCCAACGGCAATTATGATACAACCATTCCCGGCACAGATCGCAAAGATGAAATCGGAGAGATGGCAGCCTCTGTAGAAATATTTAAACAAAATGGCCTTGAGGCAAAACGCCTTAAAGAAGAACAGGAAGCCGCTGAAGCGCGCGCCGCTGAAGAGAAAAAACGTATGATGAAAGAACTGGCAGATCAATTCGACTCTCAGGTGGGAGATGCTATTCGCAACCTGTCCTCATCAGCACAACAACTGCAGACCGCTGCAAATGACATGGAAACTATCGCATCACAAACGCAAGAATCAAGCTCTTCTGTAGCCTCCGCAGCAGAAGAAACCAGTGCCAACGTCGGCTCTGTTTCTTCAGCCACTGAAGAAATGACTGCTAGCGCTCAGGAAATCACCCAACAAATTTCCAATGTCGCCTCACGCGCCAACACCGCTTCTGCCAGCGCTCAGGCAACCAGTCAAAAAGTAGATCAGCTCAACACACTCGTCAGCAATATAGGCGACGTAGTAGTAGCCATTAGAGACATAGCAGAGCAAACCAACCTCCTCGCTCTTAATGCCACAATCGAAGCAGCCAGAGCCGGAGAAGCCGGCAGAGGGTTCGCCGTTGTAGCCGAAGAAGTCAAAAAACTTGCCAGCGAAACGAGCACTAAAACAGAAGAAATCGAAGACCGCATTCAAGGCATTCAAAGCGCAACGCACGAAGCTGTGGATGCTGTACAACAAATCATAGATAATATTGCAGAAATTGACAGCGCCTCTGCCCAAACCGCCAGCGCTGCAGAAGAACAAAATTCCGTCATAAACGAAATTACAAGAAACATCTCCGAAGTAGCAGAAGCCTCACAACAAGTCTCTAGCGCAATCAGTCAGGTGCAAGGCGGCGCCGATCAGACTGGTCAATCTGCGCAAATGCTCAAGGTCTCTGCAAATGATATATCCACATTATCAGAAAATCTGCAACAAGCTGTTGGTAATTTCCTAACACAAATCCGCAGCGATGATGCCAAAAAAACAGAGTCACCCAAAAGCCCAGAGATTATAAGCACACAAAAAGCCGCTTAACAAAACCATAGAAACTTTAAAAATCGACTTTGTAGTGCATAATAGCCAGACCATCCGCAGAAGAATCCTCTATATGACCCGGTTCATGTCGATACAAAAGCCCAACATTTAGAGAATCGTTACGTTTCTCACTAAGCGTAGTGCGGTAATAAGCCTGAAAATTAACCTCCCGCCCATCTGGCTCCAGATCAACACTCTGACTTTCAAACAACGCAGAGCCGTTATCTCCCCGCGCTACAGGATAACGAATATCCGCCTGCGCACTGGAAACACGCAATGGCTGATGCACAAGAAAACCGATCTGGTCTTGCTCCCGATAATAGTTATCTAATAAAAGTCCGAGCGTATAACTGTCTGTCTTGACGGAGGAAAAGGAACTATATAGAGAATCATCTACTGCACTGGCCTCAGTCCAGCCCGCCTGCGCCCCCGCAATAAAACGCATGTCATTTTCAAACTGATAGTGCAAATTCACACCGGAAAACAAAGTCGGCGTATTCTTCTGCAAACTAAAGGCGCCATCTGAGCGCGTTCCCAAAACAAAATCTTCCTCACGCATCATCCCGCCAAGCAAGCTCACTCGTATCGCATCACTCACGCCATAATCCGTCTCAAAAGCAAATCCCGAGACAATGTCGCTCTCATCTTCTTGCGCCGGATCATCCAGTGCATCACCATTAAGGTCTTCACCAATCGTAGAAAAACCAAGCATTTTCACTCGGCTATGAGTGTTAAAACTCATCTGCAATCCAGCGCTCATTGCGCGATCTCCAGCAAAATCGAGATAAGGAATAAGCGATTGACCGCTTGCTTCCATAAAACCTTCATGCGAAAATGCACCCTCTTGCGCATAAAACCCAAGCTGCATAGCCGGATTGCGTTTATAATCAACCTGCAACCGGACAAAATCCTCATCAAAACTTGAAACAAAAGACAAACTTTCCAACTCGCTGGTTTTCTCCCCTTGCGCAACACCATCATCCTGAGAAAACCTTAAACGAACCTCCCCTAAAGACCCGATCTTATGGGTAGAAAGATCCGCCTCGCCAAAATTTAATAACAACTCAGCGCTATTAATGGAATGATCCGCATGATGAGCCAATGCGCCCAGATCAACCATGCTCATACGCCCGAACTTATCACTTGCTCCCGCTTTTATTGCCCCAAGAGTACGAACCGCACCATTCCCGAACGCCGCGCCAAAGTCAATGCGGGTTGAACGCACAAGCTGCGCCCCACTCTCAAAACTTTCCCCGGTTGCAAACACACCGCTCGAGGGGTCGTAACGCAAGGCAGCTTCAATATCGAGTAACCCTTGACCATAAGTGGCTTCATCAGCATAAACACCACCATCATTGGCCGTGCCCAATATAAGGTCAACAATCCGCTCATTAGATAAATTACTCGACGTACCAGCGCCGAATTTCTCAATCGCAAGCGCTACCGCGCCAGTAACATGCGGTGCTGCAAATGAGGTTCCGCTTGCTTTGGCAATATAATCTTGCGAAGTATATGAATATAATCCCCCATCTCCAAACGGATCACCGCCTGGCGCAGCCAGACAAAACGCTGCAGTATCTCCGCACTTATTGGCATAGCTGGCAATCTGTCCATCAACCGTATCAACCGCAGTAGCCACAAGCCAGTGCTGCGCCCACTCAGGATAATCAAGCGGCAGGGCAGCCTGCGTGCTGGGTTGATCCAAACCGTCATTACCCGATGCCCATACAATCACAACATCATTATTCACTGCATTATCAATCGCTGCATGAATATCAGTTCCCTCGGCATAGTCCGCTATGCGCGCGGCATAGTCCGCAGAATTATATGCCCCGGAATATCCATAGCTGTGATTACTAACCTGCGCTTCATTAGCTACAGCCCAATTCAGAGCTTTTGCACGTTTATCAGCACCCACACCAATCAAACGCACATCAAACCCGGTATCATCCTCAAAGAAAATTCCGGCATTAAGCAAATTGGCTCCCGGCGCTACCCCAACCATATAAACATCATTATCATCCGCAGCCAGTATGCCGGAAATAAATGTGCCATGCCCGTTCTGCGGCAATGTCGCATTCTCAACACACCCTTCAGTATCATCTACTGCATTGTAGCAATCCAATAGCGTATTTTTTAACTCATAGCTCAGCGGATCGATCAACGTATCAAGCACAGCGACATTAACGCCCTTTCCGGTAATATCGATAGCCTGCGCATAATCAGCCCCCACATATACCCACCCGGCTTGTCGGCTTTCTTCGGTAATCGATGGTGTCGGCGCAGCTGGCGGTGGTGGAGGAGCTGGAGCCGGATCACTCTCAGGAGGTGGAGTGGATGAAACCGAATCACCACTATCATCTCCCCCGCCTCCGCTTGTTGCTGCTGCCACGCCCCCGACTGCTGCCGCTGTACCACCAACCCCAAGCAGCGTTTGAACACCAAACACACCTGCCACAGGGCCCACAGCCGGCTCAACCGCTTCCAGCTGTTCAGGAGAAAGAGCTTGCAACTGCTCTGGACTTAAAGCCGCTATTTGCTCTGCGGTAAAATTACGGTACTGCCTTAATTCTTCAGGATCCAAAGCCTGCACCTCTTCAACGCTCAATATCGAAGCATCTTTAAAACCGTTCAAGGGATTGCGCCTGACCTGACCTTGCGGCCATTCCTGAGCTTGTATCGGCTCTTGCGCGCACACAGGAACGGCAAAACTAACCAGCGCGGTCGTAAAACATAACAAAGACAATGAATGAGAAGAAATTCTCGCCATAGCGCTCCCCCACTATTAGAAAGATCTAATCTAAAGATTTAAAGTAAAGACAATATGTGACGCAGGATGCGTTTATTAGAAACTGCCCACCCCTCCCTGACAACCTCTAAAACAAAAGCATCCAGAAAAATTTTTAGAGAAACCCAGAACAAAAGTAACCGTCCGGTGAAGGCCGCCTGTTACGGTGATGTTGCTTTTGGTACATTCAG
>JBKHBN010000058.1:0-6322 GCA_046542355.1 Alphaproteobacteria bacterium
ATACAAAATCCTCAAAGGTGCGCTGGATGACTAATCACTCATACACCACTTTTGGGTATAGCTCCCGATCTGGATGAATGGATCGACTGATACAATAATAACGTACCCATCAAGGAAAAATGTGTTGCGGACGCACACCATTGAAGACCATGATTGAAGGCAAAGATATTTGGAAGGAAAAATTTGTGAACCAAATCTAACCTGACAATTACCACCGGATAAACCGGAAACTGTCAGATCAAGTATGAACCACTACATGTAAATGCAGGCTTTGGTGCACCGGTGAACCTTCACGGGCTAACGCCCGGGGAGTTGATTCACATTAAATTCTACTCTGCCAACGGGTGCATCTCAGTTGCAAGCAATGATTCTGCTTGCGGCTTGTTTATAACTGCGGCAAATCGTCCGCTGCCTATATCTTCGATTTTATTACTATGTTCCAGGGACACCTCTTCTTGCTCTTTCAGCATTGGATCATCATGCTCTTGATCATCATGCTCTTGCTGCGGATACCCTGCCGCCGGCTCGATTGTTGCGGGAGATACCTTATTGTCGTTGCCAGATTGCACCAGCTCAAGGCGTGCTTCTAGTTCCTGATTTTTGAGTTTGAGTTCGGCAACTTTGTCTTCAGCCTCTTGTTGCTTTTGCTCCAGCGTCTTCACATGACGCTCAAAAATGCTGGCTCTGTGCATGCCGCTGGCCGATGCACTCTCCATTTCTCTTAACTCTTCAAGTTCTTTTTGATACTCGATAAGTTTTCTGCGATAGGCCAAATTGGTTTCTTTTTCTTTATCCAGTGCCTTAACCAGCGCACTGTTTTTTTCATTTAATGAGGCCAGATGTGCCGATGCAATCGGGGAATCGCTTGATGACACAGCGAGATCTGCCGCTTTACTGGCCAGCATTTTCTTGATGTATCCATCACGCTGCGCCACATCTTTTTCCAAGTTTTTTATACGCTCCATCATTTCCTGTACATTTTTTCCACTTGAGCTATTTGATTGTTGCGCCAGCTGGAGCTTGCGCTGCAACGCGGTGTTTTCTGTCAACAGCCTTTCTGCGGTCTTAGCCGCATTATCAGCCGATAAAAGCATTTCACTTTGTGCGCGTATCGTTTCTCTTAAACTCTCATTTTGCTGGCGCAGAGCGTCGATATCCTCGCTAGAAATTGCTGCTGTTCTATTTTCTGCCCTATCAAGCTGATTTTGCAGCGTTCTATTCTTTTCC
This sequence comes from Alphaproteobacteria bacterium, assembly GCA_046542355.1. Lineage (GTDB taxonomy): Bacteria > Pseudomonadota > Alphaproteobacteria > Micavibrionales > Micavibrionaceae > UBA1672. The sequence continues at coordinate 1,228 of JBKHBN010000058.1, forward strand.
TGTGATTTGACCAAACGCTCTTTAAGTCCTCTAATTGTTTCCTGATTCTTGAGCGTATCACTTGCGACATGTGCGGAATCCGGTAATTCCTGCGTTGCATTAGCCAGAGCCAGTCTCATGTCACGGCTTTCATTCCTTGCTTCAACCAGTGCTTTCTTTAGGGAGACTATCTCGGCTTGTTCTTGGGCAAGCTGCGCTCCTTTATCAAGGATTGAAGCGTGGTCATTATTTTCAGCTCTTGCTGTGCTCAAATTAGTCTTGAGTGCTGCATTCTCAGTTTTCAGATCATGCACTTGCTGCTGCAGAGCTGTCATACGTTCTTCACCGCCTCTTATCTGGCTTAGAGACTGTTTCAACCTTCTGTTTTCCATGATGCAAGATTTTTCAGAGGCCGATCCGCTCAAAACGCTCTCTCCAGAGACGCGCCCCATGCTTACCTTTAAGTTCAGCTCTTCAATCTGGCGACTTAGATTCTGATTTTCGGATTTGAGGGTTACGAGCTGATCCAAGTAATGTTTTGCCGATGATGCTTGCGTTTCCCTTTGCATCAAACGGGCACTTAAGCGCTTGTTTTCTTCAACTAAACCCTGGATTCTTGGGTCAGGTGCGGGCGTTCCGTAAGAGGTTCGTCCAGCGCGAATTAAACTGATACTATTGCGCAATTGTTCGTTTTCGTTTTCCAGTTTCTTGATTCGCGCATGTAAATGCCTTGTAGTTCTGGTTTGCACATCCAGATTTCTCTGATCCCAGCCAACCGTTTGATACACTTTTTTCTTTTCTAAAAGATGGTTCCAGCCATTGTTATAAAAATCGCCTGCTTGCGCAGACCCTGTCAACAATGCCAACACAGCAGCAGAAACTATTAATTTATTACGCACAGATCTATTCCCAGTTTTTATACTTCACAAGAATTTGAGATATAATATTATGTCAAACATGTAAAACGCAAGAAAAATGTTAGTTTCAACCCTTTTTATACGCGCTGTATTAAAAAACGCATTGTACCTTTATATATACATTGATCTGGCTCAATTATATATACATTGATCTGGCTCAATGCGCAAAAAAAATGTATTTCATTTCGTGTTTTCTTATTTTCAGATGCTGTGTTCGTGTGCCAGCGATGCTTCCAGAAAGCTATCGATATCTCCATCCAGAACGGACTGGCTGTTGGTTGTCTCTACAGCTGTGCGCAAGTCCTTTACCATTTGATAGGGATGTAAAACATATGATCTTATCTGATGCCCCCACCCTATATCACTTTTTTCGCTGTGGGATTGCGCCTGCTCTTCTGCCCGCCTTCTAAGCTCTAGTTCGTAGAGACGCCCTTTAAGCATTTCCATGGCTTCTGCTTTATTTTGATGCTGGGAGCGACCGCTCTGGCATGCCACTACGATGCCAGAGGGCACATGCGTAATACGCACGGCGCTGTCTGTTTTGTTCACGTGCTGCCCTCCCGCGCCACTTGAGCGGTAAGTGTCAATACGCAAATCCTTATCCTCAATGTGTATGTCAATAGAATCATCAATTACCGGTGAAACAGAGACAGAAGCAAAACTTGTGTGCCGCCGTGCGTTTGAATCAAATGGCGATATACGTACCAGACGGTGAACACCGCTTTCAGTTTTAAGCCAGCCATATGCCTGATGTCCTTCTATTCTTATTGTTGATGATTTTATTCCGGCTTCATCCCCTTCGCTGCGCTCTATTGTCATATATTTATACCCCCTGCTCTCAGCCCAGCGCACATACATACGTAAAATCATCTCAGCCCAGTCCTGCGCTTCTGTGCCGCCAGCGCCTGCATTCACCTGAAGGTAGGCATTATTTTTATCCGCCTCGCCTGAAAGAAGGCTTTCCAGACGCAGGCGCTGTGTTTTTTTGCCCAGAGTCGAAATCGCCTCTTCTGCTTCATGAATTATCTCCTCATCCCCTTCCTCACCAGCCATGGTAACAAGCTCGGAGTACTCTTTCAGGGCGTGCTCAATTTCTTTTATAGATGATATATTTTGCTCGAGATGGTTACGCTCATACATAAGCTTTTGTGCCCGCTGCGGGTCATCCCATAATTCAGGATTCTCGCTTAAGGCATTAAGCTCTTCCAGACGTAACAGCGCATTATCCCAGTCAAAGACGCCTCCGTAATAGCGCAAGGGTGTCTTTTATATTTAAAGAAATGGTTTCGATTTCGGCGCGCATGGATGATCGTGTCCCTCGTTATCTTGGTGTGCGTTTTCATTTTCAAGAGGGGCATGGTAGATCTCCCCTATGGACAAATCAAGATATATACTTTGTTTTTGAGCGTATTACTGTATATTACATCTCTGATGTTTAGCATTGTAACATTTTGTGCGGCGCACAGGCTTTTTTGTGTTTATAACCAACAAAAAAGGCAAAAAGCGTAAACATAACTTTACATTCGTTTTTTCTGAGGATACATATTTAATGTGTTGATAAAGAATCAAAATATCGGTTTTACTATTGTGATCGCCATAGAAAAAACAGATAATTTACAACGATGCGTTACTATATTTAGGGAGCAAACATATGAAATCCGTGCGTAATCTAGTTCTGGCAGCTGGCCTTTTGGCACTCGGTGGCTGTACGATGTATGACACCTACAGCGAAATAGAGGCTCTGAATGAGGCACAGCCAGTAGGCAGTCCGTTTACACAGGCGCTTGCTGGAGAGTATAGAGACTTTGCCAATAACCAACTGGATAGAGCGATGGATTATCCTGATGCTTTGCACTTTGCGCGCAAGGGATTGGCGGCTTCTTCAGGGGAGACTGTTATGCCGGAGCCGGTCACAGACTGGAATTTGAGTGAACGGCATATTAGAGAATTAACAGCGGCGCGTGGCCGTTTGATTATTGCCTTTGATCTGGGGGGGCGTGAAATTGCACCGTCTACCGCTGCCGTTGCACAGGCCAAGTTTGACTGCTGGATTGAGGCGCAGGAAGAGCATTGGGGTGAAGATAAGAATGTTCCATGTAAGGATGCCTTTGTAAATGCGGTTTCCGAGCTGGAGGGACTTGTACAAGAAACATCTCCACCAGCTCCTGCTCCTGAGGATCCCGTAGAGCCACCGCCTATGGTTCCTGAAGAGGCCATGTACCTTGTTTTCTTTAACTGGGACTCCGCTAAATTGAGTTCCGGAGCCAAAAATGTTCTTGATGCCATAGCTCAGGAAGTTGCCAAAAACGCACCGCCAGAGATTATCATTGATGGCCATGCCGATACATCAGGAAGCAGTGATTACAACAAACGTCTAGCTTTCAAACGCGCCAATGCCGTTCGCGATGCTCTTGTTGAACGCGGTGTTAGTGAATCTCTGCTGATTGTAGAAAGCAGCGGTGAGGAAGAGCTTCTTGTCGAGACACTGGATAACGTGCGTGAGCCAGCAAACCGCCGCGTTAATATTTCGTTCCGGTAACATTTGAAAAACAGATGACACAGGATATGTGGAACGCTTATAGTTATAAGCGTTCCATTTTTTTGAGGGTCTCATAACATTCCGGGCATAACTTCATACAGTAGACAAAATAATGAGACGGCGAATAGGAGGATATCTATAAAATGAATCTGCGCCCCGTGCTTTATATACAAGGGCTTTTGCTTTCGATCTTATCGATTAGCATGGTTTTTCCAATGCTGGCTGATATATATTTCGGCTACGATGACTGGAAAGTCTTCTTTGTGTGTATTATCTTTACGGCCTTTTTTGGCGGCGCTCTGGTTTTAAGCAATAGAGATATAGAGTTTGATATCTCTACACGGCAAGCCTTTATTTTAACCAATGCAGCCTGGATTATATTACCGAGCTTCGGTGCTCTACCGTTCTGGCTTTCTTCTCTTGGCTTATCGGCTACAGATTCTTTCTTTGAGGCCATGTCCGGGATTACAACAACCGGTTCTACCGTTATTACCAATCTGAATTATACGCCCGCAAGTATTTTACTTTGGCGTGCCATGCTTCAGTGGCTTGGTGGTATCGGCATTATCATTATGGCTATGTCCGTTCTTCCTTTCCTTAAAGTCGGTGGTATGCAGATCTTTAGAACCGAGCTGGGAGAACATGAAAAAGCGCTGCCGCGTTCAGGACAACTCGCAGGTTCAATTGCTATCGTTTATATTTTGCTTACTGTTTTTTGTGCTTTCAGTTATATGATTGCCGGACTTGAAATCTTTGATGCCGTGGCGCACGCCATGACAACAATCTCTACAGGGGGATTTTCAACATTTGATGATTCCTTTGATCATTTCCCTACGCAAGGGCCTGCTGTTGTTGCTATCGTTTTTATGGCTTTGGGTGGCATTCCATTTGTCTTGTATGTGAAGGCGGCTAGAGGGAATTTATCTCATATTGTTTTTGATTCTCAGGTGCGGTGGTATTTTTCTATTATTTTATGTTGTTTTATTTCCATTGCAATTTATCTGGTTTATACACATAACGCCTCTGTTTCCAATTCCGTTGTTTTATCTTTGTTTAATGTGATCTCGGTTATGACCGGAACTGGATATAGCCATGGCGATATCAGTCACTGGGGTGGTTTTGCTATTATGCTCTTCTTTTTCCTGATGGCTGTAGGTGGATGCGCCGGTTCGACATCTTGCGGCATAAAAATATTCAGATTTCAAGTGCTCTACAGTATAACACGCGTGCAAATCAAGCGCTTATTGCACTCAAATGGCGTTTTCTTGCCGCATTATGATGGCATGCCGCTTATCAAAAGTATCCCTTCGTCTGTTATGGGATTTGTCTTTGTTTATGGTGTGAGCTTTTCTCTTCTTACGCTTGCGCTTTCTTATATCGGGATTGATTTCATGACTTCTGTGTCGGGAGCCATGACGTCTATATCCAACGTTGGGCCTGGTCTTGGAGATATTATCGGTTATACAAACACGTTCCAAAGCTTGCCGAACAGTGCAAAATGGATATTATGTATCGGCATGCTTCTGGGGCGTCTTGAGCTTTTCACGATCCTTGTCATGTTTTCACCACGATTCTGGCGTTACTGACGCTTTTTTTGCGAGGACTGAGCTATGGCCAAAAGTGGTGTATGGGGATGAGATTATAGATTGATGTTGGTCTA
>JBKHBN010000023.1:0-28153 GCA_046542355.1 Alphaproteobacteria bacterium
CATGAACGAGATCCATCAATCCTCATTTGCTGATATCAGTCGGCTTGCTTCGAGACAACAAGATGTCTTCTCTCAGATCATAGCAAGTGCGACTACGTTTGCAAATGATTCGACTGAGCACACCGATCCTGGTACTGTTTTCAAAGTAGGCGCTGATAGTCTCAAAAGAACTTATGAACATGCCATGGAAAGTGTTAGTGAAATCTCTGCGTTGCTTCGGAAATCAGGGCTACAGACAACTAGTCTTATTAAGGACGGTGCTCTTCAAAGTATAGATGAATTACAAAAAATCCAGAAAAAATTGCATGGCAGCGTAAAATCATGACGTAGCGACATCTCTGAAGCAGAGCTTTTGATGCCATCGCAGGTCTTGGAGATTGCTGGTGCGATTTTATCTGCCTCGATGTTTATGCGGGCAGAGAGATGTAAACAGCGAGGCCGCCATAGCGGCTCTCGTCCAGCCAAATTTCTCCACCGTGTGCGTGCACAATATCCATAGCAATAGGCAACCCCAGGCCGACCCCTCCCGTTTCTTTATTGCGGGAACTATCAACGCGAAAAAAAGGTTTAAAGACATCAGCTCGCTTGTCTTCCTCGATACCCGGCCCATTGTCCTCGATTACAATGACCGTTTCTTTGTTGGTGTGTTTTTCTAACGTAATCCATATCCGGTCTGCATATTTTAGCGCGTTACTGGTAATATTGCTCAGGCATCGTTTCAAGGCTATAGGGCGCAGCATTAAAAAAGACGTAATACCATTAAGATTCAGAATAACTTTCCCTCCCTGACGCTCAACAGCCGCTTTAATCTCTGTTATTATCGTTTCTATTGATACCCATTTTGTTTCTTCCTGCCCTTCACCGCGTACAAAATTTAGATACCCATCAATCATCTTCTCCATTTCACTAATGTCTTGTTTCATTTCGCGACTATCGGCGCCATCTTCCATCATGGCTATTTGAAGCTTCAGCCGTGTCAAAGGAGTACGCAAATCATGCGAGACACATGCCAACATCTCAGTGCGTTGGGATATTTGACGCTGAATGCGTTCTTTCATTTCAATAAATGCCTGACCGGCCTGACGTACTTCTTTTGCGCCTTCTGTTTTAAAATTATGAACGTCTTGCCCTTTTCCAAAATTTTCTGCAGCAACTGCCAGCCTGCGAATTGGTCTTATCTGATTTCGCATAAATAAAATTGCTATAATCAATAGAATTGTAGATGTAACAAACATCCACAGTAAAAAAATATACGTTGTTGAAGAGAATAAACGATTTTGGGGAATATCGATATTCAGCATTCCCTGCCTTAATCGCACGCGTACATTGACCCACTTTTCTTTAAAATCAACGTTAATTATATACGGTTGAGTGATTTTTTGTGCTAATTCTACATCTAAAGTCTTTTTTATCATATTTTCCCAACTCAATATTGTATACCTGTCTTGTGCAGGAAAGGCTTGCGCGTTTCCGTGTTCTTTTAAGGGTTCATACGTTACGAGAAGATCAAGCTCAGTATAGAGTTTATCCATCAACTTGTTGCTGCTCTCATCGCGCTGAATATCCTCTATCAAAAGCGATATTTCTCCTGCAACCGCAAAAGCCAACCGCGAGGTCATTTTACTCCAGTGTCGATCAAAAAATATCGTTGTTACTATAACTTGTATAAGTAATACCGGGATTACCAGAATAAGTAACGAGCGAAAAAAAAGTGTTTGAGGCAAGAACCTTTTTATAATTCCTCTTTTTCGGCTGCCCGACGGCTCATACTTTTTTTTAGCACTTTCTTCTTTATGCTGTATCATTCCTAACTTTATCTCCTGATAAAATGTTTTATTTATGCCCCTATATAAATCCAGAGCGCAACATATACCCTTTGCCGCGAACTGTTTGCAGGAATTTTGGTTGTTTTGTATCGCTTTCTATTTTTCTTCGTAAACGCGTAACCTGCACATCTATCGTTCTTTCTCCTGCGTCCAACCCACAGCGCTGTGCTAGATCTTCACGTGAGACCGGGTAGTCCGCGCTCTCAGCCAATGCGCGCAGCAAATTTGCTTCTACGGATGTTAATCTGACATCATGCCCCTCTTGTGTCGTATCAACCAACTCATCATAACGCGGGTCAAAAAACCACTGTCCAATTTGACACCCTTTTTTTGTGTTTTGTGTTGTTGTGCTAGTGCGCCTTAGAATAGATTCCAGCCTTAAAATCATTTCTTTGGGTTCGAAGGGTTTTGGAAGATAATCGTCTGCGCCAATTTCAAATCCTGCAATTCTATCTTCAACTTCTCCTAAAGCGGTAAGCAGTAAAACCGGGATATTATTTTCTTTACTTCTAAGTTCGCTAACGAAATCAAGTCCTGTTTGCCCCGGCATCATTATATCTAAAATCAGTGCGTCAATTTCAAAATTTTCCATTACTTGCCGCGCCTGCGCAGCATTTCCGGCGCTTAATGCAATATAGCCGTGCTCACCTAAAAAACGAACTATTAATTCGCGTATACGCCTGTCATCATCAACAATCAAGATGTGGCTTTTTTTTGCCAGTTTCTTACTTTTCATTTCATCCGCTCTTTCTGTGGTTTTTAAAACGCATGGAATTATTACTTGCCTGCTGCCTGGAATATGCGGCTCAGAATACATTTATTCTCGACAAAAGAGAACAAGATAAATACTAATAGAATAAAGGACTTCTAGATTGGGTATGTTATACAACTGCAAAGAAAGGAACGTATTGCTATGAGTGCGAATATCCCTCTTGATCAGCGTGATGGTTTTATTTGGCTGGATGGTGATTTTATTGACTGGAGGGATGCCAAAGTCCATGTTTTGACACATGGCATGCATTACGGGAGTGCTGTCTTTGAAGGGGAGCGCATGTATAATGGCAAAATCTTCAAATGCAGAGAACATTCAGAGCGCTTGCACAAATCTGCCGGCATTCTTGATATGGATATCCCCCTAAGCGTTGAAGATTTATGCCGGATCAAGCATGAAGTCTGCCGAAAAAACGATCTAACCAACGCGTATGTGCGTCCTATAGCATGGCGCGGAAGTGAACAAATGGGTATTTCTGCACAGTTGACACAAACACATCTGGCTATTACTGCGTGGTCGTGGGGGTCTTATTTTGATTCCGAAAAACGCGATAAAGGTATTTCCCTGAAAACCGCACCTTGGCGCCGGCCTGCTCCGACTTGTGCGCCAACCCAAAGCAAAGCTGCGGGGCTTTATATGATTGCAACATTATCAAAGCATGCCGTTGAAAGAGAAGGATATGATGACGCCCTGTTTCTTGACCATCGCGGTTTTGTTGCTGAAGCGACTGGAGCCAATTTGTTTGCTGTACGTGACGGGAAGCTGATTACACCAACTCCGGATTGTTTTTTAGATGGTATTACCCGCAGAACCGTTATTGATCTTGCCAAAAAACAAGGGATTTCTGTTGAAGAGCGTCATATCACACCTGACGAGCTTTCATTTTTTGACGAAATTTTTCTAACAGGGACTGCTGCCGAGGTGACGGCTGTGGGTGCCGTTGATCACTACAGCTATACCGTTGGCCCTGTGACCAAAAAACTGCGCAGTGCCTATGAAGACCTTGTGACGCGCTAATGCTGACTTAATGTCTATAAATTTGACTTGCCTTTTCATAACCCCTATAATTCACAGAATATGATTATTATTGGCTGATCTTTTTATAACGGTTTTGGAGATTTAGAATGGCGGACTCAGATAGTGGTGGGGGTGCCGGTTGCACCGTAGAGGACGAGCTTCTTGGTGAGTCAGGAGACGTGTGCGGGGCGTTTCGTAGCGCGGCAGGTGATCCTGATCCTTCAGCCAGCGCGCGCATTACCGAGGGTCTTTGTGATATGGTGGAGGACGTTGCAGAGCGTAGTCCTGAAGATATGCGTGCCTATCCGGATTCTCCGGGCTATATGCAGCCAGCGGAGGATACGTCAGAATCTTTTATCGAGCGTTTGTCAGAAAAGGCCGGTTTGACGGGTGGTGCGCCCTAAGAACAATGTGCTCGCTATAATATGTACACTATAAGGAGAGGTCAGGTGCACCTGAATCTTGCGCAAGGTCTGATCTAGCTTCAACAGGATCCCCCGAAGCAGCGCTAACCACTGTATACCCTTGATCCGCCAGAGCCGCGGCAACGGCGAGAGCGCCCTAGGCTTCAAGACCTCTAGCGACCTCTAAACCAGTGTTATCGGTATCTAACATACCGTGCCCTTTGAAAAAGTCTGCCATATAGAGGATAATAGTATAAGGAGCCTCCATAGCTTTCACAACGTCTTCTTTTGTTTCCGCAGTGCGAATTTCCTGTATATCTTCCGGAGTGATCCTATTTATTTGTCTTGTGATTATATCATCACACTCCAGACTTCTCACAAAAGCCTGCGCGGCCTCGATTGAATCTGCAACATCTTGGGCCTCTGCGCCTCTATAGCGAACCATTTACGCTCTCCATTTTGTTTTAACCTGAGTTGAGCTGTCTTTTTAGAACATTATATCGATTTTTGCAGATATTTTTGTCATAACTCTTTTTTGGTGCTAGACATTAAAGCGAAAGAGAATGATATCGCCATCTTGCACGATATATTCTTTACCCTCCTGACGCATTTTTCCTTTGTCTTTAGCGCCCTGCTCCCCATTACAGGCTATGAAATCATCATACGCGATTGTTTCCGCGCGGATGAACCCTTTTTCAAAATCGCCATGAATTACGCCTGCGGCCTGCGGTGCCTTGACGCCTTGGGGAATGATCCATGCGCGCGCCTCTTTTGGGCCGACTGTAAAATAGGTCTGCAGCGATAACAGGTTAAAGCCTGCGCGGATAATACGATTTAACCCCGGCTCTGTTAGCCCCATTGTCTCAAGAAACTCTGTTTTTTCCTCTTCTGTATCAAGCTGGGCAATTTCCGATTCAATGGAGGCGCATATAACTACCATTTTGTTTTTTTGCTCTTGCGCCAGAGCTTTGACCTTTTGCGTCATTGCATTGCCCTGCGCGACATCATCCTCGGCGACATTGCAGACGTAGAGCACCGGCTTGGCTGTGATAAATTGCGCTGCCTTGAGCCATTTACGCTCCTCTTCTTCGAGGCTTCCTATCATGCGCGCAGGTTTACCTTCATCAAGAAGTGTCTTTACGCGCTCCATAAATGCGACATGGGCGAGCAGTTCTTTATCACCGGAGCGGGCTTTTTTCTTGAGATTTTCAAGCTGCCTGCCAGCACTTTCCATATCAGCTAAAAGCAATTCAGTGTCAATGGTCTCTATATCGCGCATAGGATCAACAGAGCCTTCGACATGGTGCACGTCTTCATCTTCAAAGCAGCGCACAACATGGATAATTGCATCGGTCTGGCGGATATTGGATAAAAACTGGTTGCCCAGCCCTTCGCCCTGAGAGGCTCCTTTGACAAGTCCGGCAATATCAACAAACTCAAGCTGAGCTGGGATAATATTGGCAGAGCGCCCTATTTTTGCAATTTTATTCAAACGCTCATCGGGAAGCGCAACCCGCCCTATATTCGGCTCAATGGTGCAAAAGGGAAAGTTCTCCGCCTGCGCCGCGGCTGTGGCGGTCAATGCGTTAAACAAGGTTGATTTCCCGACATTGGGAAGCCCGACTATTCCACAATTAAAACCCATAGCTTTTTCCTTTTCTTTTTATAACCATTTGTATCGTATTATTAAATAATGCGACTATTCTGTTTTCCGGTTTTTTATATAGTCTTTGACCAACTTCCCGTAAGTCTCTGGATTGTCTTTTATAATCCTGCCTGACTTTTGCCCCATAAAATCAACAAGCGGCGCTAAAATATCAACTTCGGTTTTGGAGAAATCGCTCAGCACATAATTTGAAACCTGACCTTTATGTGCGGGGCGACCAATACCGATACGCACACGCCAGAAATCCGCGCCTCCAATATGCGCCTGTATTGATTTGAGGCCATTATGACCGGCATTGCCTCCTCCGCACTTCACTCTGACATCGCCCGGCGCTATATCGAGTTCATCATGGAACACAATTATATTTTCCGGCGCTATTTTGTAGAATTTAACAGCCTGAGCGACTGCATTTCCTGAGTTGTTCATATAAGTCAATGGTTTAAGCAGTATGACCTTGTTGGTTTTTATGCGCCCTTCAGATGTGTATCCCTGAAATTTGCGGCGATAATCGGGGTAGACATCCGGATTTTGGTCAATGATCGCATCGAGAACCATAAAACCAATATTATGTCTGTTATAGGCATATTTATCGCCGGGATTACCCAGCCCTACGAAAAGCCACATACCATCTTTATCTTCACTTTGATTTGAATACAAAGAAGAGCCTTTCTTAAAAAGGCTCCCTTTTTTCTTAATAAAACCAAACATGCTTTCAAGCAAGCCAGAAGCGCCGGAACTATTCTTCCTGAGCTTCTTCTTCTCCTTCAGATTCAGAATCTTCTTCGGCTTCTGATTCGGATTCATCGGCTCCGCCTTCCAGATCTTCCAGCAATTCTTCTGCTGTTTTCGGCGGGACAAGTGTGGCCAGAGCCAATTCAGGATTATTTACAAGCTGCGCACCTTCTGGCAGTTCCACATCACCAAGATGGATCACGTCACCATGCTCTTTTCCCTCAAGGCTTACCTCAACATAATCAGGTATATTTACAGCGCTGCACATGAGTTCAATAGTGTGGCGCACGATATTGACGGTTCCTTTTTGATCCAGACTGGGGCACTTATCTTCATTTGTGAAGAAGACAGGGATCGATACCGAAAGCTTTGTCTTCTTGTTTACACGCAAGAAATCAACATGCTCTACCGTATCTCTTACCGGATGGAGCTGCACGTCACGTGCCAGCACTTGATGGTTTTTACCATCTACGCCCAAAGCACATAGCGTTGTGAACATGTGCCCCTTGTAGTACTCCACATTTACTTCATTCCCATCAAGAGATATTTTAACAGGGTCTTTCTTGTCTCCGTATATAACCGCAGGAACACGGCCTTCGCGACGAAGTGAACGAGCAACCCCCTTGCCGGCGCGTTCTCTTTTTTCCGCGGATAAATTATAGGTCTTAGCCATAATCATTTTCCTTTTCTATCATTGTGGATCAGCCTCCAGGGGTGCTGATCTATTGCTTATTACATGCGCCTCTTTAAAGACATGTCCCGAGAGATGCACTGCAGACATAAATCAAATATTGAGTGACTTTTCAAGAAAATTCTTTTCTTAATTATCGAAACTATCGAAACAGGGCAGAAATTGAACGCTCCTCACTGATGCGTCTTATGGCTTCACCAATAAGGGGAGCAATGGATACCTGCTCAATATTGGGCGCGGCAAGCATTTCGTCTGTTGCCTCAATGCTGTCTGTAATGATCAGTTTTTCCAAGGGCGAATTAGCCACACGATTTATGGCTTCGCCGGATAGAACGCCATGAACAACATAGGCATAAGCGGCTTTGGCGCCTCCTTCTTTTAGAGCCCCCGCGGCATTACAGAGCGTGCCGCCTGAATCAACAATATCATCCACAAGAACGCAAACCTTGCCTTTGACGTCGCCAATAATATTCATCACTTCTGATACTCCGGCTTTTTCCCGGCGTTTATCAATGATCGCGAGGTCAGCACCAAGACGTTTTGCCAGGTGGCGCGCCCTTACTACCCCTCCAACATCAGGCGAGACAATGCAAATCTCTTCGCCTTGCAGTTGCTCTTCCAGACAGGGGACAAATATTGGTGTCGAGCTTAGATTATCTGTCGGGATATCGAAGAAGCCTTGTATCTGCCCTGCATGAAGATCAAGGGTCAAAACACGGTCCGCGCCTGCTGCTGTGATGAGGTTTGCTACCAGTTTGGCCGATATTGGTGTGCGCCCCCCCGTTTTCCTGTCCTGACGTGCATAACCAAAATATGGTATGACTGCGGTGATTCGTCTGGCAGAGCCACGGCGCAAGGCATCGATCGCGATCAGTAATTCCATCATGTGATCGTTGGCGGGATAAGACGTTGATTGAATGAAGAAGGTGTCTTTTCCGCGCACATTCTCCATAACTTCTACAAAAATTTCTTTATCTGAAAACCTTCTAATCTTGCACTGGGTCAAGGGAACATCCAGATAAGCCGAAACCTGTTCAGCGAGTACGCGGTTCGAGTTGCCTGAGATGAGTTTCATGAGACCATTCCCCTTCGGTTTTCATTTTTCCATAGCATTTTCCTGCTGCCCGCACGCGCACTATAAAAAAAAGAGCGCAGAAATCAAGTTATTTCTCAGAAACAAATTCCTTATTTGTCTCATCTTTCAAGAGGCTCGATAACTGGCGCGGTTCGGATTGATATGACCGATATCTGCCGACCACACTCTTTTTCTTTTTTGTGTGATGTGCGCCTGTAACTATAAAACATGTCCGCATTTGTATATGTATCCACATCCAGCAATGAAACATTTTTGAGCCCAAAACGCGCCAGACGCCATGCGCAATAGCCCGGCAAATCAAAATTCAGGCGAGCGTTCTTTTGCCCTGCATGAAAAAATTGCTCTGCGTGAGGATCTTCTTGTAAAAACGGTTCAGCGAACGTTTCTTTAACCTCATAAGACTCTCTTGATATGCATGGGCCAATAGCTGCGCGTAGCGTTTCTTTGCGCGCTCCTTTATCCAGTATCTCTCTTAATGTTGATTCCATGACCCCATTCATAGCTCCGCGCCATCCTGCATGCGCCGCGCCTATCACAGGCGAGCCGTCATTTTTAAAGCCTACGAATAATACCGGGGCGCAATCGGCTGTCAAAATGCCAAGCGCTATGCCAGGAATATCGGTTACAAGGGCATCTGCTGAGGGGCGTTGCTCATTTGTCCATGATGCTCTTGCGGTTATGACATCTGCGCCGTGCACCTGATGGAGTGATAAAAGGTCTTCAGGGTTCACTCCTGCGCTATTTGCTACACGAGAGCGATTCATTATTACATTTTCTGGCTGATCACCAACGTCAAAGCCGCAATTCAGCGCCTTGTATGATGCACTGCTTTTTCCGCCTTTGCGTGTGAAAAAGCCGTGGAAAATATCTGTTTTTGTATCTTCCAGATTTTTTGCTGTTAGATATTCTATATCCTGTGCCATGTTTTTTTGCGCCTTTTCTTATGCTCCAGATTTGTTTAAAAACCGCATGGGTCAAATCCTGCAGCGTTTTTATCGCTGTAAAAACAAAAGACCTTGAACAGCTCACCCATTTGCGCCGGAGCAATCAGGCGTTCGAGGTCATTTTGAATATCTGCGGCGTTGTTTTTTCCCTGCTGATCGGCTGCCTCTTTAAGCGCGCAGGCGCGGTGCTCAATTCCTATGTTTCTTAAAAAAGCACGCTGCGTAATGACAGGCTTGCATGCTCCCCCTGCTTCCTTTATGCACCGCTCTAATGCGGCAAAATCAACGTGAGCGGTTATATCACTGCGCCCTGCTTTTTCCAGCACATCTGAGAATCTATGTTTGCTTATGGCCTGAAGTGTGTCACCCGGGCTTGTTTGGATATGCCCGTAATCAATAAATAGAGCTGCGCCTGCGCTTTGTTTTATCAAGTCAAAACAGTTTTTAATATATTCGATACGTTGTGGTGATATCTCGTATATTTCATTATCTCTGGCATGTGGCGGCAGATATCCATGTAAATCAGAATCCATTTTTTTCTCTACAAAACAAAGCCTAGTGCAATTATCTTTTGTATCGACATCAATCGTGCGCTGTTTCCAGATTCCATTGCGGCGAATAAGCTGTTCAATCGGCAAAGCGTCGAGGAATTCATTGCCGATAATGACACAAAAATGACCCTTTTGCGCCTCAATTTGCGATAAAGATTCATGCCACTGGATATGAACCGTACTTCGATATGGCTCCAGGGTGTCTTTTTGAATTTCTTTTAGCGCGCGGCTTGTTTCAATGAGTCTGATTTGCACCTGATTGTGGAATTCTGGAACTTTTTGTCCAATTCGTAGAATATCGGCCATTAAAGTTCCGCGCCCAGGACCACATTCGATGAGCCTGATTTTTCTCCGCCCCATTTGCTGCCACAGATCAATGATCCATGCCGCTATCATTTCACCGAACATCTGGGATATCTCTGGCGCCGTTATGAAGTCTCCGCTTGCGCCGAGCGGATGGCTATGGGCGCTCCGGTAGTAGCCAAACCGCTCGTGGGTCATAGCGGTGTCAATAAATTTTCCCAAAGGCATAGCGCCTTTTTTACTAATATACTCGATAAGGTCTTGGTGCAGATTCTGCCCCGGTTTCATGTCACTCTCCGGAGTTGTGCGTCAAGGTGTTGTTTTTTTCCTTGTTGATTGTGACCCCATATATTAGCGCACAGCCGATGATAACCATGGGAATGCACAGGATCTGCCCCATTGTAAACAAACCTCCGATAAGACCGATCTGCGGATCTGGAGCTCTGACAAATTCAATCAAGCCCCGCATCAGACCATAAAGGATAAGGAATAAGGCGCTCAGGACTCCGGGACGGTAGGATGCAGATCTGGAAACAAAATGAAGAACGAGGAAAAGAATAATCCCCTCAAGAAATGCCTGATAGAGCTGGCTGGGATGTCTGGGCGCGTCCCCAGCTCCGGGAAATACAATCCCCCAAGGCAGAGTTGTTACGCGACCATAAAGCTCTGCATTAATAAAATTTGCAAGGCGCCCGAAAAACAAGCCAATTGGCGCAGATACGCTTAAAACATCAGCCATGGACAATAAATTAAGCTCGTGCTTTCTGGTGTAGATATAAAGCGCTGTTATCACACCTATAATTCCCCCGTGAAACGACATGCCCCCATGCCATATTTTCAAGATTTCCAGAGGTTCTTGCAGGTAATAATCTAGATTGTACAAAAGCACGTACCCCAGCCTGCCGCCCAAAATAACTCCCACCACGGCCCATGAGAGAAAATCATCGACATTTTCAGTGCCTAGACCCAAACGAGGAATGCGTTTAACAAAATGCAGTGCATAACGCCAGCCCAGTAAAAATCCTGACAAATAAGCCAGCGCATACCACCGCACTACCAAAGGGCCTATGGAAAATGCAACCGGGTCGACTGGAAAAGAAAAATAGCTCATCCTTACTGGATACTCCGAAAAGATAAGAAAAAAAAGTGCAAATTCCCGGTTTTGTTTTTTGAATGTATTTTTTAGGACAGGCTTCATTTCAAAATTAGTCCCCATTGTCCAAAAATACTCCATCGTAGTGTCCACAAAACGGCTCACAGCATTCTTGTACCTGAAGCTTAAAAGCCCTTGCCGGGTTTATAGCGATATGCTAAGAGTCCGGCCTAGTAACTGGGATTATGTGTTTTTTTGGATTGCTGTAGCGGTACCTTAATTAAGAGGATTTTTTGCCCCGCTACAGGGTTTTATATATTTAGGGAAATAGAATTTCATGACACAAACAATAGAAGACATCAGCGTATGCTGTGGTTCCAATCCACTTGACAGTGTCGAAGATGTTCTAATCGATAACAACTGGGTTTATGACCGCACCAACAATGAAGAGCTTCTGGTTGATGTTTCCGGCTCTGTTTTTAGCTATCGTTTGTGTTTTGTCTGGCAGGAACACCTCAACGCGCTTCAGATATTATGTTACTTTGATTGTCATATCAGTGATGAAAACATGACTGTTGCGGCTGAGGCACTGATGCAGCTCAATCAGGTGATGTGGATGGGGCACTTTGAGCTTACCCAGCAAGATCGCGTGCCTTGTTTCCGTTATACTTGCTTGCTCTATGATCGCAACGGTGAGACGGTCTATGCCAATGTTCAAGATGTTGTTGATGTCTGTTTTGTTCAATGCGAACGCTATCAAGGTGTTTTTCAGGTTTTATCCTCAAAAGAAAAAACAAATTCGCGCGTGCTGTCTCTGGCAATGATGGATACCGCCGGGGAGTCTTAAACATTGACCGGTGATGCTTCGCGTTCTGTTTCTTCCGAGCCTCTTTCTGTGACTCTTCTTGGCTGCGGCAAAATGGGGGCGGCGATGCTCCGGTTCTGGCTTGAAAAAAACACTATCTCTTGCGTGCGTGTTATTGATACCAAACCAATTCCTGATGTTTTCCACGCAGAGCGCCGGGTCGTTTACGGTTCTTTGTCTAATATTCCTGCTGCATTTGAAAGTGATATTCTTGTTGCTGCTGTCAAGCCTCAAGATATAAGTACGGCGTTAGCTCCCATTGCACATAAAATCTCTGATACGTGCTGCGTTGTCTCTATCGCTGCGGGAAAAAGCCTTGAAAGCTTATCTGCCTGCCTTAGAGAAAATCAGCCCCTTATACGCGCAATGCCCAATACCCCTGCTGCTGTAGGTGAAGGCGCTTGCGTTGCTATCGCTAATGATTTTGTGTCCGATTATCAACGTGCGCAGGTCAGTGCGCTTATGGATGCGCTTGGCGATCTACACTGGATCGATGATGAGCGTCTTATGAACGCGGTGACCGCGCTTTCGGGCAGTGGCCCTGCCTATGTTTTTTACCTAATTGAAGCCCTTGCCAAGGCGGGAAAGGACATGGGCCTGCCAGAGGGGCTGGCTATGTCTCTGGCACGTCAAACAGTTATCGGTAGCGCGGCGCTGGCCAAGCGCGATTGTGATATCCCTGCTGCAAGGCTGCGTGAGAATGTTACCAGCCCCGGGGGAACCACGCAGGCCGCTCTTGATATTATTATGGATGGACGGCTTGACGCGCTTTTACGTGACGCTTCATTCGCTGCCCACAAGCGCGGAGAAGATCTAAACAAGAATTCACTAGTATAAGCGAGATAAATATTACCGAATATTATAAATCTTAAAGACGACGTGTTTATTACTTTTCTGCTATGCGTGTTCCCAGCCCGATGTCTTTTGCGAGTTTACTGCGATGTCTTGCATAGTTTGGCGCAACCATAGGGTAGTCTGCCGGCAACCCCCAGCGCTCTCGATATTGCTCAGGTGTCATATTATAAGCTGTCTTGAGATGGCGCTTTAGCATTTTCAATTTTTTCCCATCTTCCAAGCAGATTAAAAAATCAGGCGTGATGGAACGCTTAATCGGCACAGCTGGCTGTGGCCGATCGGCAGTAAGAACACCCTCATTCCCCAAATCGGAAAGAGATTTATATACGCCCTCGATAAGCGCAGGAAGGCTCTCAGCAGGCAGTGTGTTATTGGATATATAAGAGGACACAACCTCTGATGTCAGCATTAACAACTCACTGTGACTTATATCTTCGCTCATAAATAAAGACTTTCCCTTACTCTTCATGGTTTAGTATATATATTAATGACAGTCTATACCATAGCGCACCTCTCCACAACCTTAGAGATCACAACCTTACACAGTTATTTGTAAACCTCAAGTAATTATCCGTATAATTTTACAATTATGAAATAATATTCTACAAGTAACTTAGGTAGCGTACTCATAAAATATCATTTTTTCTTGAGAGTACGTGTTCTTTTTTGTGATGCGCCGATTTCTGCTCCTCTCAGGTAGGCTGGTTTAAAGTGGTTATCTTTTTCCCCGCCCGTGCCCAGGGAGCAGTACATAAAAGCAGCCAGTCTGGCAACGGATTGCGGAGATGGTGTTTTTACTTCAATGCAAGGAAACTCAATCTTTTTCTCCGATATAATTCTCTCGCAAGCATCCCCGATTAATACTACCTGCCTGTCCTTGATCATTGCAAATATATGCTCAGCGCCCGCTGTCATTCCCTGTGTTATTTCTTGTGGACGCTCACTCTTACCATTTATGTCTGCGAATAACTGGACATAGTAATCCTTTCTTTTTGTCTCCAAAATTACGGCGTAACCATCTGATTTTTTGATCTTATTATTCTCTCTTTGTTCGTGCAAAGCCGTATCCAGCACAGCATCAAATGTCGATATGCCCATAACAGGCTTGCCCGCTGCCAGTCCAATGGCCTTGGCTGTAGCGATTCCGATACGCATTCCGGTAAAAGCACCCGGCCCCTTTGTGACCCCAATCAAATCAAGGGATTCATACGTGCTACCAGCCCTTTTCATGACCCGCTCAATCAAAGGCACAAGATGTTCAGCCTGCCCGCGGTTCATCTGCTTTTGCTCTTGCGCAAGCAGCACGGCGCTCCCCGACTCCCCGGCTTCGTACACACACGCCGAGCAGCCATTCATGGTGCTATCTATCGCAAGAATTTTTGCCATTATGCTTTATGTTCAACTCTTCGTTTAATTTTCAGTCTGGTATTTTTTCTTATTACAGCTCGTCTGCAGAACGCACCTCTATGACTTCGGGAATATAATGACGCAACATACTTTCTATCCCGGATTTAAGCGTCATGGACGCGCTGGGGCATCCTGCGCATGCACCGCGCATGTGCAAATAAACTACGCCATCTTCAAAACGTTCAAATACGATATCTCCTCCATCCATCGCCACCATCGGGCGCACACGTTCTTCCAAGAGCTCAATGATTTCCGATGTCAGCGGATCGTTGCCCTTGTCTTTTCTGCCTTCCCTTGCGTCTTTAGGATCCTGGATATCGATTATTACTGCCATTCCTGTTGAGAAATGTTCCATAAGTTCCGTGAGTATTACTGGCTTAAGGGTCTCCCAGTGCGCTTCATTCGCTTTTCCTACAGAAACGAAATTATTTCCTAAAAACACGCGAACAATACCTTCTATTGCAAACAATCTTTGCGCCAGAGGCGAGATATATGCATCGTCCTTGTGCGTGAAGTCCAGGGTTTTATTCCCTTCCAGCACTGTTATCCCGGGCAGAAATTTAACCGTTGACGGGTTAGGCGTTTCCTGTATCTGGATAAACATTTATCTCTCCTTGCGTTATTCCAGCGCGTCATTACAGCGCTGGCAAGCCCGAAAGAAGCACGCAAAAGACGCCACTTAAGCCTGCCTGCTTTTTTGGTTTTTTAACAAAGCGCTTCTCTATGCACACTAAAATTTATGAGTGTCCAGTTCCTTTGGCCCGAGAACTTTGACTTCTTCGTGCTTATTATTGAATCTACGGTAATGCCCTCGCAATCTGGGGTGTCTTACTTCACTAAAGTCTATGGACTTTATAACAGAGAGAAAAGCAGGATGCCATTTATCAAACACGGTTTCTTCGGCAGAACATTCAGCAATATAGGCACGGTCATGATATAATGAGGCAAACATTACAGCACGCTTACGTACCAATGTGCCTTCCGCGGTTTCATAGCTGGCTTCTGCCATACTGGCATGCCCACGCCCTAAACCCGAGTAATCTTTGAATGTGTCTATGAACACATTGTTGTAATCTCCCAGATATGTATCCCAGAATTTTCTGCTATAGGCGACTTTCTGAATATCAGAATCAAACTTACCGGGATAGATTACAAAACGCTTGTCTTTGCGTACCCGCACGCGACAGGTCGCAAAATCATTCGAGCCAGGGGCTGCTATCACAATATGATCGTCCGGTTCTTGGTTGTTAATACGTTTCCATGTATCAGGGAATGTTAGCGAAAAGCGCTCATCACGATCTTCATAGAAGAATACCTCTGCATGAGCAAATGTTGACAACGTTGAAACACACAAAGCTCCTAAAGCCAGCCCTTTAAGTAAAGATTTTGATATACTAAACATTATTAAACAGTCCCAGATAATTTAACGCCGGAGCTATTGTGCTCTTTCCTGCGAAAAAATGCAAATATCTTCTTACCTTAATATGTATATTTACCTATATTTGCGGCTCTTTATGCGGATTTGTTTATGCAGATTTCAAAAAGCCCATTATATTTTGAACCTCAGATAAGACAGGGGCTGCGATCTCACGCGCCTGAAGAGCCCCTGCACGCAGAGCCGTTTCAATCTGCGCTTTATCATCAAGCAACTCATTCATACGCTTTGTGATTGGCTCAAGGTGAGCTACAGCCAAATCAATAAGCGCCGACTTGAAGCTCCCAAACTGCTGTCCGGCGAACTGCTCTACAACTTCTTCTTTGTTTATGCCTGCCAAAGCCGCGTATATTGTCACGAGGTTCAACGCTTCAGGTCGCCCATCAAGCTCTTGCAGGGTTTCCGGCAGCGGGTCAGCATCGGTTTTTGCCTTTTTGATCTTTTTGGCGATCACGTCGGGTGTATCTATGAGATTGATCCGGCTCATATCTGAATCAGCAGATTTACTCATCTTGCTTGTACCGTCGCGCAGTGACATCACCCGCGGTGCAGGGCCTGCAATTACCGGTTCAGGTTGCGGAAAGAACTCTATGCCGTAGCGCGTGTTAAATGTTGAAGCCAGATCACGCGCCAGCTCCAGATGTTGTTTTTGGTCTTCCCCGACAGGAACATGGGTCGTTTTGTAAATCAATATATCCGCCGCCATAAGCACCGGATAAGAAAACAAGCCCAATCCAGCACGCTCCTTGTTTTTACCCGCCTTGTCCTTGAACTGGGTCATACGCTCAAGCTTGCCCATCTGAGCCATGGTTGCAAAAAGCCACATGAGCTGGGAATGCTCCGGCACATGAGACTGAACAAAGAGTGTGGATTTTTTCGGGTCAATGCCAGCGGCCATATAAGCAGCCGCTATTTCCAAAGTTGCCTGCTTCAGTGCTCCAGTATCATAGGGCATCGTTATGGCGTGTAAGTCTACAACACAATACAGGCAGCGCGCATCCATATCATTTTGAAAATCAACCCAGTTTTTGAGCGCGCCAAGATAGTTTCCCAAATGGAGCTGGCTGGTTGGCTGCATACCTGATAAAATACGTTTCATATCAATACTCTTCTTGTTTTTTTGTGCTTTGCTTTTATGTTCTGGCCGATATTATATTAGCGCTTTATCAAATACCGCCTAAGCTCTGAAATGCTTACAACTTTTGTTGATATAATCAACCCCGAATACAGCGCCATACCGGATATGATAATCAGCGCTAAAACACTTGCCTTGTATAGCGCTATATCACCATGAATAATGTTATAAAAAACGGCGTTCAGGATATACACCCCACCTCCCATAATGCAAGATGAAAGTACTATTTTAGGTGCATTCCTGATGAACTTGGCATCAAATCGCGCCGCGCTATTGCCTTTTAATGCACCTATATGAAGGACAAACTGCAACCATCCTGTTAGAGCCGTGCCCAGTGCGATACCGGCAACGCCTATGATCTGTATAAGCAGCACGCTCAGAATAATATTAAGCACGGTCGCTATCACGGAAATACGCACCGGAGTTTTTGTGTCCTCACGCGCCCAATGCGCTGTTGAAAAAACCTTAATGGCGATGTATGACGGTAGCCCTATCGCATATGCTCTTAAAACACCCGCGCTTGCAGCGCTGTCTATTGCATCAAAAGCGCCGCGCTCAAACAGGATTGTTATCAAGGTCAGGGGCATGACCAGAAGAGCAACCGATGCAGGTAGCGCAAGCAAGAGGCAATATTCAAGCGCCCGGTTAAACAAATCCCGCGCCTGCGTTATGTCTTCCTGAAGCATGGCACGTGATAACATAGGCAAGAGCGCTGTTCCCACTGCTATGCCAACGACACCGAGCGGAAGCTGGTTAAGGCGATCTGCATAATACAGGTATGAGATTGCACCTTCACCTAAAAAAGAGGCCATGATAATGTCAGCAAACAGGTTAATATGCACCACGCCTGCTCCAATTACAGCTGGCCCCATCAAGCGAAACATTTTTCTTATGTCAGTGTTGAACCTTGGAATCGCAATCTTTAAACGCATTCCCGCCTTGCGCGCGCACAAAAAAAGAAAAGCCAGTTGTAATATTCCGGCTACCATAAGACCATATGCCATGGCGTGCCCAACCGTTTGAAATGCACCACTAAGCAGCAACGCTGTTATAAGAGAGAGATTAAAAATGGTTGGTGCAAATGCAAAGGGTGCAAAACGATCCATCGCATTCAAGACGCCTCCAAGTAGTGCTGCCAGAGAAATAAACGGTAGATACGGGAATGTTATACGGCTTAATTCAACAGCAAGGACAGTGCGCTGTAGGTCACCAGTGAATCCGGGTGCTATGAGCGCTATTATATAGGGCATAAACACAAGCGCCAAAGCCGTAAATACGCTTAGGAGCGTCAGCATTACCATGAAAGCGTTACTGGCAAATGCATCTGCGCTGTTTTGTGTTCCGGTTTCTCTTGCCTTGGAATACATCGGCACGAAAGCGATGCTAAATGCGCCCTCGGCTGTGATCCTGCGAAAGAAATTGGGCAGTTTAAGCGCAACGAAAAACGCATCTGCTACAGGTCCGGCGCCAAGATAGGCAGCGGTCAAGACATCGCGTACAAACCCGGCAATGCGTGATAATGCAGTCATTCCTGCGACGGTTAACATCGCCTTTGCAAGTTTCATGTCGTCTCATCTTTCATTCAGGATCTTTGTGTGTGCTTCATTAGAATAGATAAGGACTGATTTGTGTAAAGTCCAGATACAAAACTCCGTTTACTTTTAGTACTTATCGTGGGATAGATAAACTTCTTAGCCTGTCTTTACAAAAAAGTTAGTATATTAGAGCATGAAAAATCCTGAAAAATCCTGGTTTGGGCGCGAAAAAGTTACGCCGGAGGAAAAAACAAGGAATGTTATTGGTGTTTTTGACAGCGTTGCTTCGCGCTATGACCTTATGAATGATGCTATGAGTATGGGCATTCACAGGCTGTGGAAGGATCATTTTGTCCGCTGTATAAATCCCCGTTCTCATATGGTTTCCGGACGACCCGTTGATTACCTTGATGTTGCCGGCGGCACTGGAGATATTGCCTTTCGACTGCGCAGGACAATGGGTTCAGGTGCCAATATTACGCTATGTGATTTAAATGACACCATGTTACAAGTGGGTCGTGAGCGCGCTCAGGACAATGGATGGATTGATGATTTTAACTGGGTTACAGGAAATGCCGAGGCCTTGCCTATTCCTGATGAGAGTATAGATATCTACACGATTTCCTTTGGCTTGCGTAACGTCACGCATATCGATACAGCTTTACAGGAAGCACATCGCGTTCTACGCAAAGGCGGGCGTTTCTTCTGCCTTGAATTTAGCCGCGTGCACCCGGCGGTATTTTCTCGAATATACGATCTATACTCTTATGAATTTATTCCACGCCTTGGCGAGTATATTGCCGGTGACCGCGAGAGTTACCAGTATCTTGTCGAGAGCATCCGCGCCTTCCCCGAACAGGCTGAATTATGCGATCGTATTCGACAGGCCGGTTTTAACCGCGTCAAGCATCACAACCTTACCATGGGCGTTGTTGCCATACATCAGGGAAAAAAGGTATAATGTACTCATAAAGGTTGAATTTTGAGCGCATTTTTGCTCTACTTGACTGATTATGTAGTGTTAACAGGAACGCTGGCTCGTGTGCTTTTATTCGAGTGTAAGGGCTGTGGCCTGATTAGAGGTGTTTTAACGAAAGAGGGTTCGGCCATGTGTAATTTTACACGTTCAATTCTTTACTCAACTATGGTGCTCGCCGCCGGGCTTGTTGCCATATTCTCAATATATAACAGCGTTTCTGTATCGCCTGATGGTTCGGCTGTTTCCCAGATTTCTCCAGCGGCTGGTGACAGCACTCTGGGGGTTAGCTATAGTGAAAGCTCGGAGACACTGGAACATTCCACCCCTGAAACTGGTGATACTAATTTGCGCGGCGTTGTTGATGATATCAATTCTGCCATTGATTCCCAGCCCGCTGAAGATATTGAACTTGATGACGTAAAAGAAAAATCTGCTATTGAAAGCGATCAGCATGGCAGCTACGAGGTCGCCGTCAGGGATTGGGATGACGTAAAGGATTTTTACGATCATAAAAGGATTGGCAAGTTTGAAGACAGGCCAATCCATGACGAGCAGGAAACAGGTGCAAATACGGGCACCCCAGATGTAAATCCGCCGATCCCATTTGATGACATGACCCCGGAAGAACAGGATCAATACATTGAGTCAACAATGGGGCAAAACCCTGATGCTTATTCTGACTCAGTGCTAAATGAAGCATTAGATGGGCAAACCCTAGATGAGTATACTGACCAACAAACCCAAGCTGCAATGGACGCGATGGGGGAAGAGCTCGAAGACGATCCGGCACCAGAAAACACGGCAGAATATCAAGAGGCAGAGGCAAATTTTGATAAGGCACTTACCGAAAACCGGGGAAGCGACGAAGTTAAAGCAGAAGGCGCAGCCAACCTTAGTGAGCATAGTGTTCAGCAGGATCTCAGTGATAGTGCGAACAGCGATCCTGCCTATAATGTTCCAGCGGACTCACACACTGTTACGGAAACCGTCACCTATGAAGATCCAGATAGTCCTACAGGTTATCGGACTGAAACAATAACAACCACCCAATCTACGGGGCAAACATGTGAGGAAACTGGTGATCCAGATAATCCGCTAGATTGTCGTCCGACAACGATTCGGGATGATTTTACGGAGGAGAGTGGTCAGCGGATTTATGAAGAATGGGTGGATGATGGTAGAACAAGAACCACAAGTCGCCCTGCAACGATTGAGGACATTATCAACAGGGAAGCAGAGGGGTCTATTGAGCGTAACTACTAATGATTAAGCCATGGGCGCAGGAGACGCTATGTAACCGCGCTTTCCCTGTTGTCTGATCTGGACTTGTCTGATTTCCCAAAGCACATACAAGCAAATATAATTGAACAAAAAAGAGTCTTGCTATATAACGCAAGGCTCTTTTTAATGCGTGTAGTGTTTAAAAATTTCATCATGGTGAAATGCAGGGTGTCAATATGATAGCACATAAACGAATACTTCTGATTATTTCAGGGGGCATTGCGGCGTATAAATCCTTGGAGCTTATCAGGCTTTTGCGTAAAGCTGGTGCATGTGTCACCTGTGTATTAACAAAGGGCGGGGCGCAGTTTATAACTCCTTTGAGTGTTGCTGCTTTATCGGAGAACAAAGTCTATGACGATTTATGGTCACTGAGCGACGAAACAGAAATGGGTCACATCCGCCTTAGCCGTGAGAACGATCTTGTTGTTGTGGCTCCAGCCAGTGCGAACCTTTTGGCGCAAATGACCTGTGGTCTGGCGCAGGATCTGGCCTCCACCCTTCTTCTGGCTTCGGATAAACCGATTATCGTTGCTCCGGCTATGAACCCGCTTATGTGGCATCACGATGCTACGCAGGCAAACTGTGATGTTTTGGAAAAACGGGGCATTCAATTTATCGGCCCTGATCTGGGCGAGACCGCGTGCGGGGAAACCGGAGCCGGGCGCATGAGTGAGCCTGAGGATATATTTCAGGCAATTGCTGATTTCTTTTCTGAGAAACTATTAAAGGGGAAATCCGCTCTGGTTACTGCCGGGCCAACATATGAGGCGCTTGATCCGGTGCGTTTTATTGGCAATCGTTCCTCGGGGAAACAAGGATATGCGATAGCCAGAGCGCTCAAAGATGCGGGCGCGGATGTTACGCTGGTGAGCGGGCCTACGCAACACCCTGCCATAAATGGGGTGCACATCATTCACATAGAAAGCGCAAGAGAGATGCTGGAGGCCTGCGAAAACGCCTTGCCCGTTGATCTTTGTATTTGCAGCGCCGCTGTCAGCGACTGGCGCGCCAAAGAGATCAACACGCATAAAATAAAAAAAGAAGCCGGCGCCCCTCCTCCTGCTATGCATTTTACCGAAAACCCTGATATTTTGAGCATTATTTCTACTCATGTTGATAAACGCCCCTCTCTGGTGATCGGCTTTGCTGCAGAAACGCGTGATGTGCAAACAAATGCACGACGCAAGCTTGAGAGTAAGGGATGTGACTGGATTTTAGCCAATCTGGTTGGACGCGGTGATGATGGAGAGGAAAAAGCTTTTGGTTTGGATGAAAATCAAATATATTTGCTGACACGCACAGATGAGAGTCCAGAGCCTTGGGAGCGCATGTCAAAAATCGATGTTGCCCGGCGTCTGGTTTGCAGGATTTCAGATTATTTTAAATCCCAGGATATATCGTAGGGGTGCGTGTTATTTTAGTAACATTAAAAACTTCATTGGGGAAATATGAAAACAAATCAGGACGATACGCAAGAACGCCTTCTTGCAGACGATGACATTTTAGTTGCAATAAAGCCATTAGAGCATGCTGTAGGATTAAAACTTCCAAGCTATGCAACATCACAATCGGCCGGCATGGATTTAACTGCGGCTCTTGAAGAGGCCTTTGAGCTGGGATGTGGCGAGCGTGCTCTTATCCCTACAGGGCTGTCAGTTGCTTTGCCAGATGGGTTTGAAGCACAAATCCGCCCTCGCTCCGGTCTTGCTGCCAAACATGGTGTAAGCGTGCTTAATTCTCCAGGAACCATTGATGCGGATTATCGCGGCGAAGTGAAGGTGATTTTGATTAATCATGGTACAGGCCCTTTTACAATTGAGCGCGGCATGCGCATAGCGCAAATGGTTGTTAGCCGATTTTCACATGTAAACTGGCGCGTTGTTGAAGATCTTGATGTGCAAACGGAGCGCGGCGAAGGTGGTTTTGGCTCGACCGGGACAAAATAATCTGCAGGGCTTTACCCTAACCGCTAGCTCTTTAACTTTATAACTCAAGATAATAAGTCTTTGCTATGAGCGTTGTAAAAAGACAGAATTGTTCTCGCAACAGCGATGCGCCCGATGCATCAAATAACAGCATGGCAGAAAAAGAAAAGCATTTTGCTGCGCTTGGTCATACCCCTATGATGGCACAATACCATGCCCTAAAAGATGCGCATTCGGATTGCCTTCTCTTTTACCGCATGGGTGACTTTTACGAACTATTTTACAGTGATGCCGTTATTGCTGCGCAAATTCTCGATATCACGCTTACCAAGCGGGGAAAATCAAACGGTCAAGATATAGAAATGTGCGGCGTCCCTTGTCATTCTTATGAGTCCTATCTTGCAAAACTCATCCGCGCGGGACATAAGGTTGCTATTTGCGAGCAGATCGAAACGCCCGAAGACGCAAAAATACGTGCAAAAAAAGAAGGCAAAGGCCCGTCAAAAGCTCTGGTGCGGCGTGACGTTATACGTATCGTTACAAAGGGAACCCTTACTGAAGATCACTTACTGAACGCACGTACACATAACTATCTGTGCTGCGTATCTGATTATGCCGGAAAAACAGGTGTGGCCTGGGCTGATCTTTCTACGGGCGAACTACAGGTTCGCTCTTGTGATATTAATTCGTTATGTTCAATACTCGAGCATATCGATGCCAGCGAGATTATATTAACGCCGCAATGTAAAGAGAAATACGCGCATTATCTATCAGGCTTTACCGATAAAATTTCGATACTTGGCGAATGCGAAGACCTGACTTTTTTCACACATATTGTGCGCGATAATGTTGCTATTGATATTGCTTCTTTTGCAAAAGAAGAAATTTATGCGCTTGCAACCCTCTTTCAATATATTTTGGACACGCAAAAAGGGCAGCTGCCTTATTTCGATACACCGCGCAAGGCGAGCAAAAATCTCTTTATGGAGATTGATGCGTCTACACGCAAAAATCTTGAGCTTACACGTACACTCTCAGGGGAGAAAAAGGGCAGCCTTTTGCATACGATTGATTGCACAGTCACTGGGGCGGGGGCTAGGCTTTTATGCTCTTATCTTAACGCTCCTCTTATGTGCACGAAAGATATCCATAAACGCCTTGACCGGGTTGATAGTTTTTTCTCTTCCACGCTTTTGCGTAGCGATATTCGTGAACTGCTACACAAAAGTCCGGATATAGAACGCGCCCTTTCGCGCATTAACCTTGACCGCGCTAGCCCCAAAGACCTCTCGAATATCCGCGATGGCCTTACAAACGCAGCGGATGTACGTGCCCTACTGCATTCCCACACACACACTTTAAAGAGTTTCGATGCTGTACTTCTTATGTTGCAACAAAGTGAGGGGCTGTGCATTTTACATGATACCCTGAAAAAAGCGCTGTGTGATTCATCTGCGTCATCATTAAAAGAGGGTGATTTTATAAAATCAGGCTATAACGCACAACTTGATGAGTTGGTTTTGTTGCGAAATAACAGTCGTTCGATGATCGCTGCCTTGCAATCTGCATATAAAACAGAAACCGGCATCGAGACACTTAAAATCAAGCATAATAATGTTCTTGGTTATTTCGTCGAAGTTCCTTCGCGGCGCGCTGATGAGTTAATGTTTAATAGCCAGAATACAGCAAGTGAAAACGCTAGCAAAGCGCGTTTCATTCACAGGCAAACGATGGCCAATGCTGTGCGTTTTACAACAACAGAGCTTGCTCAAAAGGAGCACGATATTCTTAGTGCCGCTGACAAAATAACAGCGCTAGAGCTTTCCATCTTTGAAGATCTTGTTGCGAAAATCAATAATTTGTCAGGTGCAATAAAATCTGTTGCACAAGCTCTTTCTATTATTGATGTTAGCGCCGCCCTTGCGCATCTTGCGCACAATATGAATTATGTGCGTCCTGTTATTGATGAAAGTCTGAAGTTTGATATCAAACAAGGGCGTCATCCGGTTGTCGAGCATATGCTCAAGACAAGCAGCGAGTCTTTTGTCCCTAATAACTGCGACCTTAACCCCGAGACAAGGCTCTGGCTTCTTACCGGACCTAATATGGCTGGTAAATCAACATTCTTAAGACAAAATGCCCTTATTGCGATCATGGCACAAATGGGCAGTTATGTCCCTGCTGAATTTGCGCATATAGGTGTTATTGACCAATGCTTCAGCCGCGTTGGGGCTTCTGATGATCTTGCGCGAGGGCAATCAACTTTTATGGTTGAAATGGTGGAAACAGCCAGCATTCTTAACCAGTCAACGAAGCGCTCTCTTGTTATTCTTGATGAGATCGGACGCGGCACTGCAACATATGACGGGCTATCCATTGCATGGGCATGCGTTGAATATCTGCACAATAAAAACCAGTGCCGCTCTTTATTTGCGACGCATTATCATGAACTTGTTGCGTTGAGCAAGTCTTTAGAATTTCTTTCCTGCTATACGATCCAAATCAAAGAATGGAATGGTAGTATCGTTTTCATGCATAAGGTTATACAAGGATATGCCAATCGTTCTTATGGTATTCATGTTGCGCAACTGGCAGGTATTCCAGATGCTGTTATCAGTCGGGCTAACATTATTCTTGAGCTTCTGACATGCAAGGATAGTACTCATCTCAGCCCTGAGCAAATAGTCAAAGACCTTCCTTTATTCTCTGTTGATAGTGCAACAATTCCTCATCAATCATCAGAATTGGAACTGTTCGTTGAAAAAATAAATCCCGATTCTTTATCTCCTCGAGAAGCGCTGGATGTTTTATATACACTGAAAAAACTTCTGCCATCATAAAAAGTTTTTTAAACTTTAGGCTTTACTTGCGGCCATCTTGTGTCCTATTAGATCTAACATGTAAACGATTATAAAGCTTCTTTTAAGGAACACTATTATGCGTACACACCCCGAGGTTATAGATACAGATGCTGTCATTATTGGTGCTGGTCCATGTGGCTTGTTTACTGTGTTTGAGATGGGACTATTGGACATGAAGTGCCATGTTATTGATATCCTTGATCGTCCTGGTGGGCAATGTGCAGAGCTTTACCCGCAAAAACCGATTTATGATATACCCGCCTATCCAAGCATTACAGGGCAGGAGCTTACGGACAAATTGATGGAGCAGATCGCCCCTTTTAATCCGGTGTTTCATTTTCAACAGATGGCTGAGGTGCTTGAGAAAATGCCTGATGGTCGCTGGCATCTGGTTACAGATACAGGCCAGGCGTTTAATGCGGCGTGCATTATTATTGCTGCAGGCGGTGGTAGTTTTATGCCTAAAAAACCCCCTATTGCTGATATTGAATCCTATGAAGGCTCTTCGGTTTTTTATGCTGTGCGCGAGATAGATCATTTCAAAGGCAAAAACATTGTCATTGTTGGTGGCGGCGATTCTGCGCTGGACTGGTGTTTAAATTTGCAACCGGTTGCAAAGAGCCTAACCCTTGTGCACAGGCGAGACTCTTTTCGCGCAGCGCCCGATAGCGTAAAAAAAATGCGCGAGATGGTTCAAACAGGCGCTATGAGTTTTGAAAGCGGTCAGGTCAAAGAACTGGCGGGAGAAAACGGACATCTCAGCCATATTGTGGTTGAAAACAAACAAAAAGAGCGCAGTAGTCTCGATTGTGATGTCATGTTACCTTTTTTTGGCTTAACCATGAAGCTGGGGCCTATTGCAAATTTTGGGCTTAATTTGCACGAAAATCTTATTCCAGTCGATACAGAGAAATTTGAAACATCAGAGGCGGGGATATTTGCTGTGGGTGATATTAACTGGTATCCGGGGAAGCTTAAGCTTATTCTCTCAGGTTTTCATGAAGCCGCGCTGATGGCTCGTCAGGCATTCAAGTATTGTCACCCGGATGCACGTTTGCGCTTTGAATACACGACAACCAGTACATCACTCAAAGACAAGCTAGGTGTTGATGATAAATAAAGGAAAACAAGCATCGCGGGCGGCGAAGAATACTTCTTAATCCTTCTACATATCAACGCCATCAAAGAGCTTGCTAGATAGATAGCGCTCTGCGAATGAAGGGATTATTGCGACGATCGTTTTTCCTGCGTTTTCTGGCCTCTTGCCAACTCTTTTTGCAGCCTCAAGCGCAGCACCGGATGATATACCGCAAGCAAGACTTTCCAATGTTGCAACATGTCTGGCCATCTCAAGCGCAGCTTCCGTGCTTACATTAAGTGTTCCATCAACAAGTTCTGTATCAAGCACTTTAGGGACAAACCCTGCACCAATTCCCTGGATGCCATGTTCTCCTGCCTCCTCTCCGCTGATTACCGCGCTTTCTTCAGGCTCCACTGCGATTGCCTTTAAGTGCGGCAATCGCTCCTTCAGTGTTTTTGCGATGCCTGAGAAGCTGCCTCCTGTTCCGATTCCCGAAATTAATATGTCGATCTTTCCTTGGGAGTCGATGAGGATTTCCTCAGCCGTTGTCTCGCTATGTATCTGGGGGTTTGCTGCGTTATCAAACTGCGCTGGACAAAATGCGCTTTTATCTTCTCGTAGAATTTTTTCAGCTTCCTGGATAGCCCCCTTCATCCCTTTTTCTGCTGGTGTCAGGATTAATTGCGCGCCCATATATTGCAGCATCTTTTGCCTTTCTTCTGACATGCTTTCTGGCATAGTCAAGATCAAACGATACCCTTTATAGGCACACACAAACGCCAGAGCGATCCCTGTGTTGCCTGATGTTGGCTCAACAATAGTTGTCTTTCCTGCCTTAATCTTACCGGCGTGCTCAGCGGCTTCTATCATAGCCAGACCAACCCGATCTTTTACGGAGGCCATGGGGTTGAAATATTCTAATTTCGCCAGAACATCGACCTGTAATCCGTGGTATTGCTTGAATCGGGAAAGTCGTACCAACGGTGTTGCCCCTATTGTATCCAAAATACTGTCATAAATTTTTCCCCGTGCGTGAACTTTGAATCCCGGCTTGCTGTTTTCGATCTTGGTGTTGACAAACGTCATGTTAATCCCCTTCGCCAGGTTCTGCACTAAAATACTTCTCATATTTATCCGCAATATTTTTCATCTCTTCAGCCTCAGGTAAGGGGTCTTTTCTCTCCGTAATATTAGGCCATTTTGCTGCGTATGTCTTATTCAATTCCAGCCATTCATCAGCCTTCGCATCCGTATCAGGCAAAATGGCTTCAACCGGGCATTCAGGTTCGCAAACCCCACAATCAATGCATTCATCAGGATTAATCACGAGCATGTTCTCACCCTCATAGAAACAATCTACAGGGCATACTTCTACACAATCCGTGTATTTACATTTGATACAAATATCAGTCACCACAAAGGTCATGTCTGCATAAACTCCTTAAACGTCAAATTTTACAGTTAAATAAACTAAAGCTACTCTACAAATAGTGCAAGCGGGCTTTTTGCGTAATCTTAAAAAGGTTTTTTTGAGTAGCGTTAGAAATTCTGTGTCATTTCGATAAATTCGTTAAAGTGAACAAGAAAGGAAATGACACATGGCGAAGAAAGCAACAACAGAAGTATTTGATTTTGATGAGGGAGCTATGGCCAAAAGTGGTGTATGGGGATGAGTTAATAGCTTGATGTTGGTTTT
>JBKHBN010000059.1:0-5534 GCA_046542355.1 Alphaproteobacteria bacterium
GGTTTACATACATCAATAATTCCTAACTTATTTAAAGTCAGGTGTCAGCCCCTAACCTTTTTTTACACCAAAACCGATACATCCCCGCAAACGTATCAGGATTCTTTGTCTCAAAATGATCCCAACGCTCAAGATCCTTGCCCTCAGGATCATGCTTGGCATTTTGCCTTTTATATTTCTCAAGCACCTTGTTCCCAAGATAAAACTTTTCAAACGTCAAACCCAGCTCATCGAGACATGTCTTGATCCGGAGCAAATCAAACTGATGCTCTTGCACATGAAACAGCAAATCCCTGCACGTGGACAAATTATAATAATCAGAAGAAAATTGAATATTTTTCACCACTTTATGCTTCAGATGCGAATCAATAGTATCCCGAAAAGCCTTGATCGAATCAACATCAGAGCCAAAACCCTGTTCCTTTATGACCTGATGCGCCTGAGACAATGCCCATCGAGCATGGCGGCTATATAACCCTATGCGCATCAAGCCGCCCTCCTTTAACACTTCATTGAGCACCTGCCAGCCTGCCACAGGATCAGACATATGATGCAAAACACCAGCGCTAGCAATATAATCAAAGCGCCCGCACCATCCCTCAAGCCCGCCCAGTCCCATAATATCGGCCTGATAAAAATCTATATTCTCAATGCCCAATTGACGCGCTTTAAAAACAGCATAAGCCAAGCTTGTCTTGCTCAAATCGACCGCCGTGATATACGCATCAGGAAAAGCAAAAGCCAGCTGGATAGCTTCCCGCCCTGTTCCACATCCAGCATTCAATATCTCAGCGCTCTGGCCTTTTAAATATCCTTCAATCTCAGGATCAAACAAATCCTTGGCCGCCACATCCCAGCGCGGATACGGGAACGTTTCATATTGTTCCTGCACAGCTCTGGAAACCTCATCATCAATCGAACCCAGAATTTTAATCTCTCCGGCAATCTCCTGCTGTGCAAAGAAATCTTCGATCTGACTTTTGGGGATTTGCGAGACATGATTCCCGCCTTCCAAGCCCGCAGCAATATCTTTGGCTTTGGGCAAAGTATGAAGCCGATTATAACACCCATAACAAGCAAGCTCACAAAGCAAAGGCTTGAGACCCGCATCATTGATTCGCGCCTCCAACGCTTCGAGCAAAGCCTGCTCCTCGGAAGAAGCAGACATAACATAATCAGTTAAGAAACAATAGCGCGACAACGCGCATGTCATCAGATCAATATCAATCTCATCTGAGAATAAAACCACACCGGCGACAACACTTTCCAGCACATAACGCCGTAAATACTTAATCCAGCGCTCAAAATCAGGGTCAGCAACAATAAATTTACCCAGACCCGTTAAGAAAAACGGATCAATCAAACCATCGCAGCGATCAAACCGCGCAATAGCTTTTTTGAAGGCTTCGTAAGTCTTGTGTTTTGATAGCTTATAATAAGGACCAACAGACGCATCACGGGCAATCATACTCAGCCACGCCGCCCCCATATTAATCATCTCGATTTCATGGCTCTCCAGACATTCAATCAAAACACCTTTAAGATTGGAACCGGTCTTCTTAAAAACCCGCGTACTAACAACATCAACAAGCTTTTGCTTGTACATCTCGTTTTCCGGCTGAACAGCGACCGCCTGCCCATAAGCCTCAATCGCAGCCATGGGCTGCTTATGTGCAATATAAAGATCTCCCAAAAGCACATAGGCTTCGTGATAAAATTTATCAATTTTTACCGCTTCTAACAAAGACAAAGCAGCGCGGGCATAATCCTTGGCGCTCATCTGCACCTGCCCCAAAGCAAAATAACCATACTTATCAGGATCTTGCGACAGCCTGCCTTTCAAAAGCACTGCCGCTTGCTCATGATCTCCCGCTTGAAACAATGCAAGCGCATCCTGATATTTGAAAGAAGCCGTCTCGCCCCAGGACCTTAAATCAGACATATCAAAAACCCTAATAATAGAAAAAACCGGAAAAAACCGGAACCCAGCCACGCCCCACCCTGCGGCAAAACGAGAAGAAAATACACCTGAAATTAAAAATCAGTAAAAGATATAACCGGATTTATTGTAAACGCCTAAAGGCTCACTATCATCGCGCTCATAATAAACAAAAAACATTCCGTTTTCTTGCGAGCCAGTCACATTGAACACATAATCAACAAACGCCAAAATCCGGCGCTGATCGAACGTAGCAAGATTCACAAACGCATCGCCAACACGCAAAACAGGGATGTTATCATGGTTTACATACTGCTCCCTGATAATCCCCATTGTATAAAAATCACGCAAAATAATCTTCTCATCACCGGGGTTTTCAATCCAGTCCACAGGTCTCCAACGATCCATATCTCTGGTCGAACGCTGCCGAAGTTTCTGTTCGCCCATATAAGGATCAAATTTATGTTGATGCCCTTTATGATAAATAAAGCTCCACTCCGTTGCACGCCCCGCAAATGACTGAGTGGACAAACCGACGCTTAAAAAAGAAACCAAAAGAACAAAACTCAAAATACGCATAACCAAAATTCCTAAAATAATTTCCAATTCTCACATGAACTCAGCAAACCCCGAGCGCACGCAACATTTCAACCGGAGACATAATATATCAAAATCATAAAAAATGCCATTGGAATAGCAAAAGCCTATATAAATTTACACTTTAAGCAATAGTAGGTTTTTCTTTCTCCCATCTTTCATGATATAAAGACTTATATATATAGCATCTTGTAAAATATCACCAAAACCATAATCACATGAAAACACACCGCAGCCTCTGGGTCATATTGCCGTTATGCCTTTTATTTTTCTGGAGCACACAAGCCAGTGCCCTCGAGGTAAGGTCTGTGCGCTTTGGTACACATCCCGATAAAATCCGCCTGGTCATAGATATAAACGACATCACAGATTTCCGTGCCTTTACCCTGAGCGACCCTCACCGCCTTGTCATTGACCTCCCGCGCTTTTCGTGGCAGGCAGCGGTCACACAAACACCATCACAGACATTGGTATTAGATATCCGTCAAGGACAGCTTTCTGCGGGAATATCGCGCATTGTTTTTGACCTTAAAGCACCGGCGATCATAAAAAGTGCTTTTCTCCTGCCTACAGGCAAAGGACAGCAAAATGCGCGGCTGGTGGTTGATTACAAAATCGTAGACTATGCAACCTTCGCAGGCCAAAAAGGGAACATCCACGGGACACTGAAAATTGATAAATACACAATAGCGCCTCAGGCCTCGAACAACACAAAGCTTTACGCATCAACAACCAACGCACATATCCCCCGCCCTCCACCAAATACGCTGCGCCCCAATGAAGAAACAATACTCAAAAAACCAATTATCATCATTGATCCAGGTCATGGAGGCATTGATCCGGGCGCTGTCAGTTACAATAATATCTACGAAAAAGATATTGTATTAAACATTGCCAAAGAACTTAAAAAACAACTACAGGCGACAAACCGCTACCAAATATACATGACCCGCGAATCAGACGTCTTTGTAAAGCTGCAAGACCGGGTGAAATTCGCCCGCAAACACAATGGAGATCTTTTTATCTCCATACATGCCGATTCGATAAGACGCAGCGATGTCCGTGGAACATCAATCTACACCTTATCAAAAAAATCCTCTGATGCGCAAACGGCAGCGCTGGCTCGCAGAGAAAATCAGGCTGATCTGATTGCCGGTATCGAATTAAATATCGAAGATGATCAAGTCGCTTTCATCCTTGGCGATTTCTTAATGAATGAAACAATGAACCAATCAAAATTTCTAGCCAACACGCTTGTTGATACAATGCATTCACAAAAAATAAAAACGCTGCATAACCCCCATCGTTACGCGGGTTTCGCTGTATTAAAAGCACCAGATATCCCCTCTGTTCTTGTTGAAACAGGGTTCATGTCAAACAAAAGCGAAGTGCGCCTGTTAACACAAAAACAACATCAGCAAAAAATAGCCACGGCCATTCACAAGGGAATCAATGCCTACTTTACACGCATTGCACTAAATGAGAATAACTAGGTAGCGTACTCATACCACCAACTGTTGCATAATTGCATCAAATGGTATAACTCTGCCAAAAAAGATAAAAAACACTTGAAAAACAGTCGGCGTGGTATAAACAGAGGTATCTAGGAGTTTGTAAAATTTGCCACGCGGCAAGATCAAAAATAAGGTTATGATGAAACAAAATTTCATATTAACGATCACAAAACGAGGAATAAAAATGAAAAAGACAGTTGCAACATTTTGCCTGATAGGGGCGACACTTGGACTCTCTGCATGTAGCTCCATGAATGACGGACGCACCGAGGTAAAAGAAAAATATGAACGCACAGCACCTCATGGTGAAGAAACAACAATTTCTACACCGAGCCGCGTTGCGCCGGCAGAAAAAGTCTTCAGAAGAGCCCAGACAAAATAAGATCTGATCTCCTCTCGTATACATGATGAGTTTAAAGCATCACTGTGTACAGGATAAGTTTTTGCAAAAAAGACTGTCCTTGCGGCGGTCTTTTTATTACTTAAAATCACGGATAATGTTCACGCGGAAGAGAACAGGCATGAAAACACTAAAAAACATTTCCTTGCTTTTTATATGCAACTTCGTTGGTTTTTTCCTTCCCACATTTCTCTACCTCATTTCACTGAGCACAAGAATTATAGATGTGCAGTCAGAAGATTTTGACGCGCAGAAATTTTTCTATGGAACAACCAACTTCGGTGGAACCGAAAATATTCCAGTACCATACATGGTAACCATGCCGCAAATGACATGGGTTCTTTGCTTCCTCTTCAGCTTTTCTATCTTCTTTGTAAGCAAAAAATGGAAGCGCGTCTTTTTGCTGGCACCCCTGCTCACACCATTCCTGCACAGCTTTCTAATTATGCTGCAATTTATATAAAAAAAAGGGGTCGACTCCTGACTTTAAATAAGCTAGGAGTTATTGATGTATGTAAAACATTGAAACTAAGCCGTTATAAGCAATTATAGTCATTTGAATAAAGAATGGGCTATGTTAAGGGCGTCTCTAAAACCCCTGACATTTGTTTATAAATTTGCGATTCTGTCGATAGTATTATCAAGGAGGACAGAAGATGCGTTTTCTTGGCCTCGCGATGGACACGGACGCGCGCTGGACAAAAAAGAACGGCGGTTCAAGCTGATCCGCTCGCACATCCATCACAAGGGACACCGGAACAAGCCGCTCTCGAAGTACAAGCAACAGGTCAACAAACGGCGTTCGAAAGTGCGCGTGCGCGTTGAGCATGTCTTCGGGCATCAGCAAAACAACATGGGCGGAACGCTCGTGCGCACAATCGGCATGGCAAGGGCGAAAACGAAGATCGGCCTGAAAAACCTGGCCTATAATATGCAGCGCTTTGTTTTCCTGCTCCGCACCGGCCAGAGATGCGGACAACCCTCGCCCGTATAGCGCTCAAAACAAGGGATTACGGAAAAACCGGGCCGGAAAAAAATAGTCAGATACGTGAAAAAAACTGGAAACCCTCCGCTAAACCGCGCT
>JBKHBN010000024.1:0-26782 GCA_046542355.1 Alphaproteobacteria bacterium
GACTACATTTCAGTGCACGATCATTTTATAAACACAAGGCTTGTCCATTTATCAACGACACTATTGGGAGAATAAGACGCGGGGTACCCATCGGAAGAAACGCGGGTTGTCCACGTATTCACAGAATCAGCGGAACTTGCAAAACGCTGGTAAAAGGGCGTAGACATATCGCTTCTGTTCTCAACAAAATAAGCATTAAACGCGCCAGCTCTCATAACTCTGTTATCGCTTCTAAAGCTTGTACCTTTATATCTTGTTAAAGCCTCACCACTGTTAAAGCGTGTTACTACAACGCTCTTGCCAACCCCTTGAGTAACATTGAGCAACTCACCGTTACTACTGCGCAAGATAACGTCCGGCGTAATGCCAAAATTCTTCTGGTTAAAAATGGCTTGTCTCCCTGCGTTGCTCATTCCAACGCCTCCATCGGGCGTCCCTTTAAAAGAAAAGGGCTTATTGTTGAGTTGCGCATAGATACCTTTTGCTGCGAACAAACTTAAGAGAGACAAAGCGGCAGTACCTAGAATAAGCGTGTTGGTTTTCATATTAGACCTTCCAAATCCCACGTGAGTCGGGGTTATTTTTCACGTGCACTATATTTATAAAGATTCGCTAATGAGGATAGCGCTACCAACTATGAGCATGCAAGAGAAGATCGGGGGTAGCCATTTAGAATGATAATCATTCTTATCTCTGAAGGATTATAAAAGGATGTAAATGGTTCTATATAAAGACAATACAAAGCTAATACTTGCAAAGTGGTGCTATTTTAGTGCTGGTTAATATTGTCTGTTATTGGAGAGGGGTGTGCAATAAGGAACTAATTAGGTACTCTATTAAATTCTTACAAATACCTCTTCCTTATAGTTTTCTTTAAGCGAGACAAAGAGTACTAATCAGGTCATAGATAAAAATGATGATCACAACACCCGCTCAGGCTCTCTTCATATCAAGAAGGAACCTATTTACGGGTCATAACATGCAAGATGGGATACCATGTCTAAGTCAAAGATCAAAAGTATAACACTCTCTTTCGCTGCCCTTACATTCCTTGCGGGATGTGCAACTCAGCCCACAGACGGATCGTCTCTATCGCCAGGAGTGAAACCACATTTTAGCTATGGTGTAACCAGTAACCACACACCGTATAGCCAGTGTCTGGCAGATCTGCAAGAGATAAAAGCAAATAATCTACCGATTTTTTCAGTCGGAGAAGTTTCAGACAAAACAGGACAGATAAATTACGATGATAATGGCCATGCCCTTACGCAGGGTGCTTCAGAAATGGTCATCTCGGCTCTTGCAAAAACGGGCAAAGCCAATCTGGTTGAGAGGCTTGATTTGCGCATACCTTTGGCAGAGGTCAAATTGGCTGAACAAGGCAAGCTATCACGGTCTGCGGATGAGTATGCCAAGCTACCGGCCAGTGACTTTATTGTTGTCGGTGCTCTGACTGAGCTAAATTACAATATTGTAAGTGGTGGTTCTCAGCTATTTATTAAAGGAATAGGCGGCGGCGCGCGTGCGGTTGTTATCAATGTTGCCATGGATTTAAGAGTCATTGATGCGCGCAATTTTGCCATTCGCTATGTTTCTTCCTTGCAAAAACAGATCGTTGGCTACGAAATAGAAGCCAATGTTTTCCGTTTCTTTGGCAGCACGCTAATAGAGTTTGATGCGGGGGCGATACGTAATGAACCCTTGCAACTCGGCGTGCGCTCTGTAGCAGAAATGGCTGTTTACCAAATTATGACAGATTTTCTAGGACTTCCTGAGGCTCCGGGTTGCAGCCTCGTGGAGAATGATGCCATGGCATCATATCTTGAACGTGACCCACAATCTAACGAAAAAGAAACGAAAGAGGAGTATTCTGAAAATGAAAATACGTAAAACCCTTCTTGGATCAGCGGCACTTGTCGCCCTGAGCCTTGGATATGCAGCAGAAGCTAACGCCTTTGATGCTGTAGACTGGAAATGGAATAACGATGTAAATACTACTGTCGATGTTGATGTTGATGTAGTTGACACATTTGACTTTTCCGGTTTGACACAAGTAGAAAAAGCTCAAATCAATATTGGTGATGTTACTGCGACGTCAACGGTGAGTGATATCACAAATAACCCGCCTGGCACAGCAGAAGGCGTCACAACCGGAACCTTTGATTCAAGAATTGAACTTGTTGCTGATTATGATGCCAATGAGTCCGGAAATCCCGTTAGTAATATAACTGTTATTAATGATCCGAATTTGACTGCCTCAAATCCGAGCGGTAGTGATGACCAAAATGAGAACCAGTTTAATCTTGGCTTTGATCTATCAGGTGAAGTTGAGGTTGACCTGGCTGATGTTGTGTTTGAAGGCGTTAATGACGCCGTTGACCTTCCATCAGTTGTTAGCGCAGCGACAGCGGTTGGAAACAACCAAAGCATCGAAAGCACGGTTGCTTTGAACCTGCATGATGTTCAGGTTAACCTTGGTGATGCTGGTGAAGCCAGAGGTTCAGACGAGGGTGCGTTCGTAGAGGCACTTGGATCTTTGGGTAGCACAGGCAACAGACATACGGACATTGTTGCTATTGCTGCTCTTGGCTCAACATTAGGTGCATTCCAGCAAGGAAGCGTGGCTGCCAATTCTACAGTGTCAGACATTTTAAATGCTAGCATTGATAGTAACGCCTCAGCGATTGCGAACAACCTGAGTGTTGACGTTGCTGCCAATACAGAAGGCGACGCTTTTGCACTTGCTGATCTACAGCAGTTCAACTATGCAGATGTTAGCGCAGCATCATCAGTTAGCGCGATTGATGTCAACAACTATGCTAATCTTGGCGTACTTGAGGGACCGCTTGTTAACTCTGTTGCAACAGCTGTTGGAAACAATGTCAGCGTTTCTATTACATCGCCTGTAGCTGCTGCTGCACCTGCTGTGAGTGTAGACTAATAACAGGTTTACCTGCTTATAAAGGCTTTAAAATTTCAGGAGGAGCGAGTCCCACGCGCTCCTTCTGGTCGAAGAAAAACAAAGTAAAAACAGGAGATTTTAAATGTTTATCAAGCACACTGCCAAAGTATTTTTTCTAAGTGCAATGGCCGCACCTGTGTTTTTTATTTCTTCTCAGGCATCAGCGCAATTAAACGAGCAACCATACCGGTTTAAAGCACAAAACCGTGCCTCAATCGCTGCACTGATGAAAGATGTTGAAAATAGAGATAGAAGGAGCACCACGGTAACGGCTGCGGCAATACCATCTACAACGCTTGTTTGTGGTGGAGACAGTGCGGATGCATCAGCAGCAGGGAACACATCCTGCGTTATCGTAAATAACTCAACAGGCAATATCAGCGTAGGACAAGACAATCTTGGCAACCAGGATGCTGATAGCGAGACTACAGAGACAACGAACGTTGATGAGACAATAAACGTGGAGGAAGTTCTAGCGACACTTGACGGAGAAAATGACCAAGGTAGCGCACAATCTTTAGACAATTTAGTTAATTAGTCGCTATTTACTATCAAGACGTTTTATTAGCATTCGGACTTATTACAACGTATCACTTGAAAGTTGGCGAAATATAGATATTATAGAGACTCAAAGCCATATTTGATGGAAAGAAGGGCTGCAATCGCTGTATCGGCAGACAGGCCGTTATTGCGAACGGTCGGCAGGAGACTTTATGAGTACTATAATATCTGCAGACTCAGTAGGAGTATGCATTATTGAGAAAAATGACTTTATCCGGGAAGGACTCAAAATTATTCTCGGAAAGGACAGGTATCGTGTTTATGCAGGGGTAAGGGCGGCGAGTGATCTTGCTCTAATTAAACAAAATAATAGAGACAAAGTAAGCAATTGTAAGGTTTGCCTTGTCGGCTTTGGATCTGGAGAGAAAATTAATCGCGTTGAAAGTGACATTGTAACTATCAAAGATTGTTTTCCTTCCGTACGAATTATCGTGATGTCGCCAATACTGGATGAAGAACTGGTTTTCTTTTTTTCAAAGAATGTTGATGGCTATATTCTGAGCAGTATCTCTGAAAAAGCTCTTATTCGATCGATTGACCTTGTGTTACTCGGAGAAAAAATATTTCCTGCTGCAATAGTAGATATGTTCTTCAAAAAAA
Organism: Alphaproteobacteria bacterium; assembly: GCA_046542355.1. GTDB lineage: Bacteria > Pseudomonadota > Alphaproteobacteria > Micavibrionales > Micavibrionaceae > UBA1672. The sequence goes on from JBKHBN010000024.1 coordinate 4,124, forward strand.
CCCCATTATCTTGGGAGAAAAATAACAGAAAACTTTCAGAGCGGGAAATAGAGGTTTTAGAATGTTTGTCCCAAGGTGATAGCAACAAGGCTATAGCCAATAAGCTTTCAATAACAGATGCAACCGTCAAGGTTCACCTCAAAGCAATTTTAAGGAAATTAAACGTATCAAATAGAACGCAGGCAGCCTTATGGGCGGCGAACAACATGAACGCACAGGCTTTATCGAAGGTCGCTGACGGCTCTCCTTAGTTGTAGAAAACACGATTTAATATTGAACAAATGGATAGTTGTGTTCGGGCGTTGAAAAGTTATCAAGACGGCAAAGCGGATTTTTTCGATTATCTCATTGAGGATATAAGCCGTGTTCACGGTTACGATACTTTACTGACCTTTGATAAGAATGCCCAGAAAAGCAAGGGTTTTAAAAGGATGTGAGATCAAATCCCAACCAATACAAATCACAACTATTCTTGATTCCCGCAAGAGCGCTGACCTTTTTCTTTGGCTACGGTTATAAGATCAGACTCGACCATCTCTTTGACCAGTTCTTTGAACGAAATTTTATGTGTCCAGCCCAATTTTTCACGTGCCCTGGATGCATCCCCCAGCAGCAGCTCCACTTCTGTTGGACGGAAATAGCGCGGATCGATTTCAATTAAAGTGCGCCCTGTTTTTGTGTCAATTCCTTTTTCATCTACACCAGAGCCTTGCCACTCAATATCCATGCCTCTCTCAGCGAAGGCAAGCTCAATAAATTCGCGTACACTATGTGTTTCTCCGGTTGCCAGAACGAAATCTTCCGGTGTGTCTTGCTGCAGGATCCGCCACATACCCTCGACATAATCCCTTGCATGCCCCCAGTCGCGCTTGGCATCGATATTGCCAACATACAGCTTGTCTTGAATACCAATTTCTATAGCTGCGACAGCTCGCGTGATCTTGCGGGTCACAAATGTTTCTCCTCTTGTTGGGCCTTCGTGATTAAACAAAATGCCGTTGCATGCGAACATGTTGTATGCTTCACGATAATTTACAGTGATCCAGTACGCATAAAGCTTGGCTGCAGCGTATGGAGAGCGCGGGTAAAAAGGCGTAGTTTCTTTTTGTGGTGTTTCATGAACTTTCCCGAATAGCTCGGATGTTGAGGCCTGGTAAAAACGGGTTTTCTTTTCCAGCCCCAATATGCGTATGGCTTCAAGTAGGCGCAATGTTCCCAATGCATCCGCATTTGCGGTATATTCCGGTGTTTCGAAACTAACTGCGACGTGGCTTTGTGCCGCAAGGTTATAAATTTCATCTGGCTGTACATCCTGTACAATGCGGATCAGACCTGTTGAATCTGTCATATCTCCGTAATGCAGCTTGAATCTCTGGTCAGGATCGTGCGGATCTTGATAGATATGATCAATGCGTCCTGTGTTAAAAGAGGAAGAACGGCGTTTTATGCCGTGCACCTGATATCCCTTGGACAGTAATAGCTCAATGAGATATGCCCCGTCTTGTCCAGTTGCGCCTGTAATTAATGCTGTTTTGTTGTTCAAGGCTATATCCTCTTGATTTAATGTGTTTAATTGGATTTAATTATTTGTCCTCGCGAAGAAGGTTTTGTCTTTTTGTTAGCGTCTCTTCCCATTTTATGGCTGAGCGAATTATTTCTTGCAAATCATCATATTGGAAATCCCATCCTGTTAATGCATGTAAGCGATCAGCATTTGCGACCAGTATGGGCGGATCTCCTTCTCTTCTCGCCGCTGAAATAATGTTTAGCGGCCTGTCTGCAACTGTTTTCACAACATCAAGAACTTCTTTAACAGAAAACCCATGCCCGGTACCACAATTTAAAACGAGATTTTCCTCTTGTGAGCCGAGCGTATCTAAAACCGCCAGATGTGCCAAAGCAAGATCTGTCACATGGACATAGTCCCGAATACATGTGCCATCGGGCGTTGGATAGTCCTCACCAAAAATATACATTTTATCGCGTTTGCCTGCCGTATGCTGGGCGGCTATCTTGATGAGATGCGTGGCATGGGGTGGAGATTCTCCGGTGCGTCCTTTAGGATCTGCTCCGGCGACATTGAAATAGCGTAACGCACCAAAACGTAAACCATGCGCTTTTGATGCGTCATGCAGTATGGCTTCAACCATTAGCTTGGTTTGTCCGTAAGGATTAATTGGATTTGTCGGCGTATCCTCATAAACGGCGTCCCCTTCAGGAATGCCGTATACGGCAGCAGAGGAAGAAAAAATAAAATCATTCACATTATGGCGCAAGCAAGCATCAATTAAAGTAACCGACTTTGCAACATTGTTTTGGTAATAGGCTAAGGGCTGCTCTACAGATTCTGATACAATAATAGAGCCTGCAAAGTGGATCACAGCGTCAATTCTGTGTGCTTTAAACAGTTGGTTGAGCAGAGCGTTATCGCCTATATCCCCTTCGATAAATTTAGCCTGAGGCGGACAATTGTCTCGAACACCTGTTGAGAGATTATCAAGGATAATAACCTCTATCCCTTTATCTATGGCTTCCCAAGCAGTATGTGAGCCTATGTACCCGGCGCCGCCGGTCAGTAAAATTCTCATGCGAATTTTATACGGTGCGGATATGTACTAATGCAATAGCTTTTTTAAAGTTACAACAGCGGTAGAGTTATCTTACGGAATCAGGCTTAACTCTTTTTAATCTCTTTAGGCAATATCAGGGCGATTACAATAAAGACCGTGCCAAGGATAATACCCAGTAATGTGCCATCGATGCTCTCAATCAGATGTGAATATTCTTCATTTCCCGTTTGAGCCAAAGTCACCTTACCGCCTGCAAATGTATCAAATAGCGGTGTATGAGCCTTAAGCCATCCATAGGAAATAGTGTAGACAAAGGCACCGGCCAGTCCGCCAAAGACAAAAAATAACGCATTCCTTCTTCCGGAAGCCAGCGCCGCCAATCCTGATCCCGGGCAATATCCGGCAAGCGCAAAACCCGCTCCAAATATTGCACCACCGGCAACGACACCAAGATAAGAGGATTTAACCGAGAGATGCGAAGGATCTATCAGTCCGAGCGCCAGCCCCGCAAACAAAGATACGGTTGTCACCCCAATAGCCAGTAAAATTGCCTTCATTAACCATAAATGCCTAAGGCGCAGTATATTGATGATGTTTTGCGGGTTTGTCAGACCAACCCGGTTTAAAGCAAAACCGAATACTAAACCGAGCGTAATTGCTAATAATAGTTCCATTTTTTCTACTTTCTCTTAAACACAATAATCGCTAGAGGAACGGCAACACCAAAGGTACTCAGGGCAAAGACATAACCACTTAGAGATGTTTGCATTATTCCGCTCATGATATGACCACTTGTGCAACCGCCAGCCAGTCTTGCCCCGAACAAAACAGCAAAACCTGCAATAAACATCCAGATATAGTGCTTAATCTTGCTATTTCCAAAACGGGCGCGCCAGATATCAGGCATTTCTTTTTCTTCCTTTGTCTGGGGGCGGTCCCCCTTTAAAATAGCAGATAAAAAGGCACCGACTATCATAGCCAGAACGAACACAAAGCTGTAATTCAGGGGCTGAGCGATACTGGCAGCGTATTTTCCCGAGCTTTTATTTAAATAAGCGTTGGGGGAGGCATAACCCTTTGGCGCACTGGCGTCTTCAACGACGATATCATTTTGCACAGCGTCCCATAAGACACCATTAAAAATTACAAACTGTGTTGAAACGCCAATCGGCTTAACAAATAAAACAGCAGCAAAAAAGATCAAAGCCATAACTAATCCGCTCCACTGCCATGGTAAAACACCTCTAAACATGATCTTTCTCTCCTGTGTCCGAACAAAACTCTTGATAAAGAATATTCAAAATATCTACTACAGCTTTGTTTTTTATAAAATAATAAAATGTTCTGTGATCGCGCTGATAATCAACAAGACCTTCCTCACGCATTTTTTTTAAATGTTGAGACATAGACGTTTGTGCAATGCCCGTTTCTTTTATCAAATCAGTTACACTTTTCCTGCCACCAAGCATATGACATAAAATAAGCAGGCGATGAGAGCTAGCCATCCCTTTGAGAAAGCCAGCTGCTTTATCAGCATTGACCTGTATAAGCCCGGCATTAATATCAGTATCGTCTAATATCATATTTATATGATATCATAAAAATGTTATTTGTAAAGTTATTTAGTGATTTTCTTACGAGAGGCTCGAAAAAAGAATTCGGCTATAAATTCTCTTTTCTTATCTTATTGCTCCGTAACACATATCGATATAGGCAAATATGTGGCAGTCAGGGATGACAAATGAAAGACCATCTTCAAATGATAATTCAATAATCACGGATGATAAGGGTTGTCTCAAAATGAGCAACGACTTTGCCCTCAACAATTTGCAAGAGATTGACCTGGGAGCCGTGAGCGATATTTTCTTTCATCTTGCCATCTATATCAAGACCAAGGTTTTGCATGGTTCCGTCTTGATGAACAAGATAAAGTGTTCCTGTAGAGGTTTCGTATTCTGCCCACTCAAAGGGCTCTTCGAGTGTTTGGTCATAAATTATGGCTATCTGACCGCTGGAATTACTTAAAATACCGCAACGCATTTGATCGCTCAGAGCCGGATGAGAAAAAGACACATTCTCCACAATAAAATTCCTTATCTATATATCACCTAACAAACAGCAACATACTAACAGTTTCGCTTTTAACTAACAACTGCCAGAAATATAGGAAATGCACTGAAATGATCTATGTTAATCCCACAGAATTAAAGAGAGGCTGCGTGTAAGTTACGCCATCTAAAGGGGCAGGGAGTGGTTATAGTGCCGGAGCTGGTAGCCCTCCTCCTATCGCCGGTAAGGTCGGTAGTGATGGCAGCGTACTTAGGGCGGCTCCTTGGGCTGTAGCCGAAGCCGCACCTGTAAATACGGTTGATATTCCAACACTCTCCAGAAGAGGGGCTACAGCCTGACCTGCAGAAAGTGCTAGTAACGCGCCGCCTGTCGTATAATGGGTAGCGATATGCATACCGATTTCAAAGGCCAGACCAAATCCCAAATGTTGTAATATATCGCTGCTTGCCATGAAAAACCCTTAATTTAAGCTTGTAAATGTTATAATATAACTCTATATAAAATGATAATGTGTTGCATTCAAGTGTTTTTTTAAGAAAGGTTTTATTTATGGATGGTGTTCCAGTATCAAATAGCCCAAGATTTTGGGATGGTGATCCTGCATTAACTCCGGCTTTTCAGCTCGCTCAGGGTTCTGCCTATACATATAAGGGGTTTCGTTATGAGCCGGATTTTTCTGTAAATCTTCGAGCAACGGTTGAAGAATTACAGAGGCAACCAGATCCGAGTAAACATAGAATTACGCATCTGGCAGGCGTTGATATTTCTTTTTTACACCCGGAGACCGGCAAACCGACAGCGCTGTTTTGGGCTAGTCTTGATAATATGGATGGACCTGTTTTCGGACTTATGTGGCAAAGATTTTATGGTCATATATTGGGAGAAGATCCATTAACTACTGACCCTGAAATAATTGAATTAGTATTGTTCCACATGGAGACCGCTCATGCAGTGTCAAGGCCGGTGCTGGATTATATTGGCCGGATTGGCCAGCATGTGTGGAGACAAAGCCCAGATTTGAGAGAAAATAATGGCGCCTCCAATGATTTCGGTCAGGCTCCTTTACAACCAGATGATAAGGCTCTGGCAGATCATGCTGCTATATCATCATCTCCCATGATGGCTTTTGGCTCGTAATTATCAAAAATTATTCTGCTGTTAATGCTTCTGGCTCATTATCAGGGCAGTCTTCGCATTCTTGATCGAAGAACAATATTTCTTCTTCGTCATCACCAATCCCGGCTTTTATTTCATCATATGAAGGAAGAGAGGGTAAACCCTCGAGCATTGGATCTGGTTCTTGTGCCCGGCTATCAGGACAATGCGTAACGACCATGTTGCCAAATCTATGCTCATGACAGGGTACGCCTGAAGGTACGAAACTCGATGCAAAAAGATAAGTTGCAAAGGCTGCGAGCAGAACATCTCCATCGGCACGAGTGAGTTTTCCTTTGTTTTTTGCCATAAGGGCAGCAGCCAGAGCAGGAGAGCCGATAAAAGCCAGTGTTGCGAAAGCACCTGCAGGAGATATGCTTGGGTTTAAGGTCTCCGGTACGTTTATGGTATGCAAAAATTCGGGAACAGGAATGCCTAAATTGTCCAGACCAGCGCTTGCCGCCAATGCACCGCCGATAAGCATGGTGTTAAAGGTTGCACATGACGCAATATTTCCAAAGGCAAAGCTTCCTTGTTTTTTATATGCAGCGCGAATAGCCAGAAAAGCTTCTGAGAGCGCTCCGCCTGCTGCCACAATGATACCTAGTTGCGCCGGACTAAGATTGGCGCCGCCGGCCATGTATATTCCCTGTTGTACGACAAATTGGGAAGTCCCTACCAATAGAGCCATAGACGCCAGGGCACGTCCACCACTCAATGCCGTTTTTAATCGCGTGTGTTTCTTGTGCCCATTCTCCTCGTGCCCGTGATTCTCGTGTCCCTGCCCATGATCATGGGCGCATCTGGCAGTTCCACTTTTAACGCGCTGGTATAAGTATGATGCTCCACCAAGCATAGAAGCTACGCCAAGAGAAGGCCATAACTCTCCAGACCATAGCTGCACGGCCAGAGCCGCTGTGCCGATGGATAGAAAACTCATAGTATTAAACTTCAAACCAAGAAAGCCGGGTTGACTTTTTTCTGCATTGACACCGGAAATAGCAGCCACAGCGCCAAGAATGGCCAGTGTGTGAAAAGCCTGATGCCCTACAATGCCAGCAAGAGCAAGATCGGTGTTGCCATTTAGGACAGATGTCAGGGTAACAGCGGCCTCAGTACCTGAATGCACCAGGCCGGAGATTACGCCTAATCCCAAGGGAGAAATATCTGCTTTTTCTCCAAAATCATGAAAATCACGGAGCACATCTTCACTAAGGTAATGCATAACCGCAAAGCCAGCGATCACGGCGGCTATATATGTCAGGTTGTTTCTGGGTAAACTCATATAGCTCATGCCTGTCATAGCCACAGCAGAGGCCATGGTAACCATGCGTGTTGAAATATGGTCTTTTACCTTACCAATCCTGCCAAGGGGAGAGTGTTTAAAAGCGCCTGCGCTTTGTTCGAAAACGTTGCTTACCGCGCCAAGTGGTGTTTTGAGAACCGGAGCTACAGTTTGTGAGACTCGATTAAACGCACCGGATAAAAGGCGCGTAACTGGGCCGGGTTTTGGGCGTTCTTCGTGGATATGTTCCATGGTGAATGCTTGCAGTTACATGTTATTTGCTGTTTTAAAATGTTACAGTATATCGTTTCTAAAGAGAGCATTCATAAAAGACAAGTTTAATTTGTAAGAAATTGGCTAATTTCTAGATAGTGTCGTCACGTGTTATGTACAATGCTGTTGCAATTTAAAAGCAAAGAATCAATTTTTTTTGATCGCAGGACATGCTGTAGCATATTCAAGAGACAAAAAAGCAGATAATTTGTTTTTAAATTGCAACCCGAAGGGCGCGGCAAATTTTTGTATCTAAGCCTTCAAACCGCTTGCCATTAGCTACGGCTAGTCCCTGCGCGGTTTTCAGGCTTATCTGCTAAAAATTTGCTCGCGCAGAATAGACATAACACGTGACGACACTATCTAAGGGATGTTGGTTCTGTATCTGGATGGATGGAAAAAGGCAGCGGGATATTTCCTGCTGCCCTTTTGGAAAAGATTCGTTTGTGTTTGTCGCTTAATAAAACAGCATCATTGTTGCGGTCATAACCACGAGGAATAATAGGGTCATAATACCACCGGCTTTCATGAAGTCTGGAACGCGGTAGCCCCCTGGTCCCATGATTAAAGCGTTAACCTGATGGGTTGGGATCAAGAAGGCGTTGGATGTTGCGATTGCAACTGTTAGCGCAAAGACAGCCGGATCGGCACCCTCTATGCCAAGGGCAATGTTGATCGCCAGTGGCACAAGCAAGACGGTTGCTCCAACATTGGACATGACCAGCGTAAAGAAGGTCGAGAGGAGGGCAATAGAAAATTGAACAACAAAAACCGGCATATCACCGACAACATATAACGTTTGCTCTGCAATCCATTTGGCTGTACCTGATTGTTCAACAGTAAGGCCGAGCGGGATCAAACTGGCCAGCAGGAAGACGGTTTTCCAGGATACAGAGCGGTAGGCTTCGTTGATGCTCAGTACGCCGGATAGAACCATACCGATAGCGCCGGTCATAAGTGCAATGGATAAACGAATGTCAGTAAAGAGAACCATAAATAGAGCAATGAGGAAGAATAAAAATGCCCATCCCAGCTTGTGGGGGCGAGACTCATCTCTTGGATATTCTGTTGTAATAACCACCATATCGTGTGAGCCTTTCAGACGTGCCAGAGACTCCCATTGTGTGTGAACCACAAGGGTATCTCCTGAGCGCAAGGGAATGGAGCGAATATTCTCCCCCTCACGCATTGTGTGTCCTTCGCGGTGCAGGCCAACAAGTGCCAGCCCCATTGTTTTGCGCAGCCAGACATCGCGCGCGCTCTTTCCAATCAGGTTTGATCGTGGCGGAATAACAACTTCGGCAATACCGGCTTTACTTGCAGACAGGTCATTGGCAAAGGTACGGAGTTGGTCGCGCAGTTTGAGTTTGTTTTTTTCAGCAAAGGCGTTCAGGTCGTTTTCTTCCGAGACTATACCCAAAACCATGCCGGACGTGATCCCAACATCACGATCCAGAGAACCGGGGCCGACATATGTTCCCTCACCGGGGCGCTTTGTCGCAATAACGCGGATGGCATTAACGCTTTCTATATCGTTGAGTTTTTTGCCAATTAGCGGGCTTCCATCGGTGACAATGACTTCTTTTAATCGGTAATCGATACCATACACATCATGAAAATACTGCATGGTATTAACACCGGCGGTGTTGCTTTCTGTAGAGCTTGTCGTTTTGGGCCGCGGCAGTACAAAACGTCCGAAAAGTACGAAATAAAGGACGCCTGTTGCAACCAGCGCCAGCCCGACCGGTGTTGTAGAGAATAAAGACCATAGTTCCATTTGCTGGTCTTCGGGCAGGGTCTTGTTTGATGTTAAGATTAGATCGTTGAGCAAGATAAGGGGGGAAGAGCTAACCATCGTCACCGTACCGCCCAAAATCGCGCAAAATCCCATCGGCATAAGCAAACGCGACATTGACAGGTCGGAGCGCGCTGAAATCCGTGCGACAACAGGAAGAAATAAGGCGGCAGCCCCGACATTTTGCAAAAATGAGGATATAATCGCTACTGTGCCCGAGAGAATAGGGATGATTGTTTTTTCTGACGTTCCGCTGATACGTAGAATAAACGCAGCCAGTTTGTTCATAACACCGGTTCGATCCAGACCTGCGCCGATAATCATGACTGCTACAATCGACATAACGGCATTACTGGAAAAACCGTCAAAAAGAAGATTGGTGTCGATAAGACCCTTTCCTTCTTCAAGTCCTATGAATGGAGCCAAAAGCCCTGATAAACCCAGCAGAACCATAATGGTAATAGCAGCAACATCAACATCAACAATTTCAAATGCAAAAAGGTAGATTGTCAGCATCAAGAGGGCGGTGACCCACGCGATCTCAATTGTTGGAACATTAATAACCAGAAATAGAGTTGCAATGATAAAGCAAGCGGCTGCAATAGCTTTTTTCTTTATGGTTTTCTTTGTCTCTAAGGAGAGTTTGCGCTCTTGTTTGGTTTTTTCTTCGATAGTGAGGAGTCTATCATCCGGCTTGTAAGGTAATTGGGACATGCGGTTTTTCCTTCCATGACATCTTTAACCCATGATTTTCAATAGTACGGTGGGGTGTTATATCAGCCGGAGGATATGACCGGGATTTAATAGCGTTTCTCCGTGTAAATTCAGTGTAGCTCCTGAATTTGCGCGCAAGGGTATACCAGCATGGCAACGCCTGTCAAATAACTAATAGATTAATTTTCTCTTTAAGAATAGGATTTTGCGAATGGTCGTAATCCAAGAGCGCCAGTATACTAAATATCTTTCAAAAACAAAGCATTAGGTCTTGTGAAATTTCAATAATTATTCAAGAGTTGGCTGTGGGTCATCATCAGGGTATTCCTCGTTTGAAGCGTCTACGGCTTCTTCTATAAGAGCGTCAAGATCGATACCTGCAAGCGGGTTAGGATTGGATCCTTTATGAGCCGCCTTCTCAGCCTCGGTTACGTCCCGGGGCGGCCTCCTTCCACCGTCTGTATGTGTTTCCAGCTCACGTTTTCTGCCTTCGCCCATTGTTGGTCAACTCCTTTTAAGGTTAAAAAACTATCATTTTTCATTTACTATTTTAACAGTGTTTTTCTTTAAAATCCAATCACAGTTTAATTGCGGAATAACTTTTCATAACATATAGATAAGTGGTAAAATAGATGCATGAGCGAAACGCAGGCACAGCAAATATTCTACGATCAAAATCTTCAGGCATGGCTTGAACAGTTTGTAGCGCCCGAAGGAAGCACGGATAGCGGCTTTCCTAGCACTGTAGAGGCTGTTCGCGCCGATGTTGTCGCGCTTTTTAAATCGGAAGATCGAATTATACGACCCGATGAGATGAAGCAACGCCTGTTGGAGCAATATCTTCCGGGTGAAGATCATAGGGTTGTTAAAGATCTTATCAATGAAATTGAACGCTCCCAATATGGCTCTGACTCTACGCTTAGGAGTTATTATGCCAAGGAGCACACGCCGTTATTAACAGCCTTTAGTAATTTGTTCGCCGTAGAGACGGGAAAACCCGTTTTGATGTTCGAGTGTGATTTTGCCAATATGGGCGGCACAAACGAGCTAATGCTGGTGAAATATGCCCAGCAAAAGGGACTGATTGGCCTCGAAGATGGGATAGAAGCGCTCACTGATGAGATGCTCGATAGCATCGATCAGGATGAGTATTTCAAATTTACCGATGATGCCATGCGGCTTCTTTCCGAGGAAATTCTGGTTGATATTCAAAAAGAGGTTCCCGATGCGCGCATTATTCCGGTGCGCACAGGCGGGGATGAAATCCGTTTGTTTGTTGAGGGGATTGACCCTGATCAGGACGTCAAAGAGCTAAGGGTGCAGATGCGCCAAAAGATGCACCAAAGTGTATTGAAGGTTTCTTCCGAGCTTGGGTTACTTGATCATGCACAGCCAAAAGATCAGCATAACAAGTTTCGCAATGGGTTCGTGCTTGCCATAGAAGGCATCGATATGCGCGAGATCAAAGATCCTGCTCATGTTATTGTCATGCTTGATGAATTGATCAAGGAACACAAGGAAGTTGAATTAGGTCAGGTTAATATTGGTGAGTTCACAGAGGATCAAGAGCAAAAACTCAGGCATGATATAGAACGCGAAATTAAGATCAGAAAACAAGATCTCCCGGATCATGTCATTAGCAAGCTGGTGGAGGCTGCGGTTGATCAGCACAAAGAAAATTTGCAAAAACAATCTCAAGATCTGCATGCGCTTGGCCCTCAAGAGTCAATGAGTTTGGAAGAATATGAAGGGAAACTTGCAGAACTGCGGACAAAAATGGATGAACGCGGCCTTACCATTCAAGGAACGCGCCCAGACAGACTTAAACTATCAAATCTAGAGGCGGGGGCTTTGGATAATTTCCCGCGCCCCAAGGATATTCGGTTGCATCTGGTGGAAGAAGAACTCAAAGCAGCGGGTATAGAGCTTCCCGAGGGGGGCAAAGCGGCGCAGCTCCTTGAAAATGCAATTGAGTCAATGACTCCTTTTGATAATTCTGCCGGTACCTGGCGCCTTCGTGATCTGGTCAACGCTGCTGATGTCTTTGAAAGTGAAAAAGAAAGGATTATGGATGGCTTGCCGCCAGAAGAACGTGCGCGCCTGGGGGATCCAAAAACCAGAATTATTGCGCTGGCCGTGCATAATTTAGGCGGATTGAACAATGATCTGGGTCATGCCAATGCTGATGCTGTTCTCAGAGGGGAGGTTGATGATGTTATTAAGCGAGGCATTGCGCAAGCCGGTATTGAAGGAGCGCATTATGAAATTGCACATAATGGCGGCGGCGAATTCTCGGTTGTTTTCCAGCCCTTATACCAAGATGAAAGTGGAGCGTGGCAGAGTATACCGGAAGAGCAGATAAAGCAGGCTACACAAAACATTACACAGAATATGGAACGCTTTGCCAGTCAAAATGTTTTAAAATATCTGGAAGATAAAGGCATTAGTGTTGCACCGGAATTGGCAGATGCGATTAGAGATACAACCTTTAATGATATTCAAGATCCCAAGGAGCGGCGCTTCCGATTGCCAGATAGTACGCTGCATAATGATGGCAAGATTAATGGTGTGAATGTTGTCGTTGTTGATGGCGTGTATGAACATAATCCGGATAATCCGGCGCAATCGATTAAGGAGGCCTCTAAAGCTCTGGATCGGGCTGTATCTAAAGATAGAACGCAGCGACTGGTGGCAAATCATGAAGCCTCTTCGCTGGATCACAATGGTCGCGCGCAAAATGTTGGTCAAGTGGATATAGATGGCCCAGAGCGCTCGAGAGTTGGAAAAGTATTAGATGCCGTTGATGGCGTTGCTGGTAAGGGATTAAGTGCCTTTAGTCTTAGTAATGTTTATAATGCGCTGAGTGACCCGGAAGGGACAGCGGCATCAATCGGTATAGCGATTGGTGATGGCGTGACGACAAGCGTTGAGCTGGCGGGTGACTTTATACCACGAATTGCAGAAACAAGTTTTGCCGGCATACCGCTTGGCAGTGCGCTGGAGGTTAGCTCGCATTCTTTAACATTTCTTGATGCCGGTTATCAATTGGCTGCGCAAAAAGGAGTCGGAGGAGGCGAGGCAGAAATAGATGACAGGGCAGCGCGCCTTGGCGCTCTTGGGTATAGTCTGGGCTCGTCAATGGTGCTTGCACACGCGGTCAAGGTTGCCGGTATCTCTGGTTTGGGCGCCACGGCATCTTTAGTTGCTCCGGCTATTATAGCGGGGATGAGCGCTGATAAGGCTGTTGATACGCATTTGGCTATAAAGGAAGTTGAACACATTACAGCGCAGCATGAACAGGCAAATAAAATAGCAAATGAGTTTCATGCGGATTCCGGAGCGCCAAAACTTACTAATTATGAACATTTAAAGCATTTTGCATATACGGAGGCAACGCTGCCCGGCGCAGCTAATGAGGGAACGTTGCAAGACAGGGCGGCTTTTGTTAAGAACCATAATTTCTCCGAGGATCCAGAGCTTGTTCAGTCAATTTATGAAGAGGCCCTGCAAAAAGTTGAGGGGTTTGATGCTCAAATTGAGGATCTATCTTCAGTCATGCCTGATGTGGCGCGAATTGGGGCTGGTTTCGGTTTGCAAGACGATGTGCTGCAAAGACAGGATCTTGAGGCGCAACGCGCGCCTTATATAGCGGTTCTTGCTGATTTGCACCAATATCGTCAGGAGCTTGAAGAGCTGGCTATGAAAGAGGAGATCAGCTATTCAACGGTGAATATCGAGGGCAAAGAGGCTATCAGTGAAATCACGGTTTCGTTCCCCGAAACAACGCAGGTTGATCTTGCAGCCTTTGATGAGAGTGCGGGGCAAGAGGTTGTTTGGAACGATGCGGATCAAACCCTGTTTGTTGATGATGCGTTGTGGGAAAGATATTTTCTGGCAGCCAATACGACGCAGCCAATTACGAATAATTTTAATGAAAGTGCGGCCAATGACGCAATGCCAACGCCTTCACCAGCCTATCAGATAACAGATATGCATGCTGGTATGGCTCTAATGGAGCCATAGTTAATAAAATTCTTTATATTTGGTTATCAGCGATAAAGGACGGGTTGGAAAAATCCGCATAAGAATTATATTTATCTTTGCCATAAAGAAGCGGGGCGCCATCTTCGGTTATGACCCGGCCGCCCGCGGCCTCTAATATGGCCTGTCCGGCGGCTGTATCCCACTGCATAGTGCGACCAAAGCGCGGATAAATATCTGCATCTCCTTGCGCAATCAGGCAGAATTTTAGGGAGGATCCAACGGCAATTTTCTCGGTGATGTTAAATTGTTCCAGGTAGGCTTTAGCTTTTTTGCTGCTGTGGGTATGGGAGATAAGCGCAATCTCGGGGCCGTGAGCGGCGTGTCTTATACATACAGGCATTCGCGTACATTCCTGGGCGTGCTTCAAGTAAATTTTTTCTACTCGCCCTTCATGCGCAATCCATGTCTCTTGGTGAACGGGAGCATGGATAATCCCGCAAGAGGGTTTGCCGGTTTCAATCAGTGCAATATTTACTGTAAAATCAGGGCGTTTTTTAATAAAACCTTTGGTGCCATCAACGGCATCTACCAGAAAATAAGAGTTTCCGGTGATTTTGGGGAAATGGCCGCTGCTTACTGCTTCTTCTCCTATAATCGGGATGTCGTTGTAATGCGATTGAAGCGCTTGTGTTATAAGGTGTTCGGCTTCACGATCTGCAATAGTCACAGGTGAGCAATCTAGTTTATACTCAACGCCACTGTCAGGGCGATTAAAAATATCCATGATAAGCGCTCCGGCTTCATGGGCTATTTCTTCCAATGTGGTTTTTAGGTCGGGAGGGGACATAATACTATACTTTATTCCAGCAAGTTACGTTTATGAAGCTCTTTTTCGATGCGCGCGACAAGAGCCTCGGGCGATTCCTTGGCGGCATGAAGGTGGATATCGGGATTTTCCGGCGCTTCATAAGGGGAATCTATCCCTGTAAAATTTTTAATGTCTCCGGCTTTGGCTTTTTTATATAACCCTTTGGGATCGCGCTGTGCACATATCTCCAGTGGCGTATCAACAAAAATCTCTAAAAACTCGCCCTCCTCAAAAATCGATTTTGCCAGCGCCCTGTCTGACTTGAAAGGAGATATGAATGACACCAGGACGATCAAGCCAGCATCGAGCATCAGCTTTGCGACCTCTGATACGCGGCGAATATTTTCTACGCGGTCAGCTTCGGTAAATCCCAAATCTCGGTTAAGGCCGTGACGTACATTGTCTCCATCAAGAAGATATGTATGCTTCCCAAGGCCATGGAGGTTTTTTTCCAGCAAATTGGCAATAGTTGATTTTCCGGCACTAGATAGCCCTGTAAACCAGATAACAAAAGGTTTTTGCTCTTTGCGGGTTGCTCTGGATTTTTTGTTAATATCAAGGTCTTGCCAAGCCAGATTGTGTGCGCGCCACAGTGGATGCTCGATCATTCCTGCGCCAAGAGTATCGCCGGTTGAGCGATCAACAAGGATGAAAGATCCTGTATGTTTGTTGTCTGTGTAGGCATCGAAGGCGATTTGATCTTGTGTCGAGAGATTGCAAAGACCAACCGTATTGATATGGAGTTGTTTTGCAGCCTTGTGTGAAAAGTCATGGATGTCGATTTGCGCGCGCAGCTCTGTGATTGTGGCATTTGTTTCATCTGTCAGGCTGCGCAGAATATAAGAGCGCCCCGGAATCATGGGTGTTTTACCAAGCCAGATCAGTTTGGCACGAAACTGATCGGCGAGTTCTGGGGGTTCATGAACCGCAGAGAGAATATCGCCTCGCGACACGTCCAGTTCATCTTTCAAGCACAATGTAAGCGCTTGCCCTGCCACAGCTTTATCAGCATCTCCATGTGGCGTAATGATGTGTTTTATGGTTGTTGTCTGGCCGGATTTTGTAATAAGAACTGGGTCGTTGAGCTGTATTTGTCCTGACACTAGAGATCCGGCAATGCCTCGAAAATCCGAATGAGGGCGGATATTGAGCTGCACAGGAAAGCGAAACGGCTTGTCTTTAGCATTGGTCTGCACATTGATTTTATCAAGCCATTCAAGCAAGTTTGCTCCGTTATACCACGGCGTGTTATCTGATTTGCTTGTGGTATTATCTCCATAACGCGCAGATATGGGGATTGCATCGAGCGTTTTGAAATGAAGTGGATGCGCAAAGTTCTGATAGGCCTTTACAATATCCTCGAAAGTCTCTTGTTTATAGGCCATCAGATCCATCTTGTTTACCACCAGAAGGGCGTGCTCTATGCCAAGAAGGGAGGCTATAAAAGAGTGTCTTTTTGTTTGCTCCGTTATACCTTTGCGTGCATCGATAAGAATAAGCGCCAGATCTGCTGAAGAGGCTCCTGAAACCATATTTCGGGTGTATTGTTCGTGTCCCGGGACATCGGTTACGATATATTTGCGTGCCGCGCTGGAGAAATAACGATAGGCAACATCGATGGTTATACCTTGCTCGCGCTCAGCTTGCAGGCCATCAAGGAGCAAGGCGTAATCTATTTCCTCGCCTGTTGTTCCATATTTGGTGGTGTCTTTTTTTAGCTGGTCGTACTGGTCATCGTAAGTTTTGCCCATATCATGAAGTAAACGCCCGATCAGGGTTGATTTGCCATCATCTACCGAGCCGCAAGCAATAAAGCGTAATATTGGTTTGAGAGTATCGGCACTTTTCATTTAAAAATATCCCTCCCGCTTTTTCTTCTCCATTGAGTCTTTATCGTTTTTATCAATGAAACGTCCCTGCCTTTCTGAGAGCCTGGTATGCATGATTTCATCGATCAGTTTTTCCAGCGTATCAGCCGAAGATTCAATGGCGCCGCTCAGCGGATAGCAGCCAAGCGTTCTAAAACGTACTTTTTTAATCTCCGGCTTTTCGTTCTTCTTTAGGGGAATGCGCGAGTCATCAAGCATTATAAGCATATCATCACGTTTTATAACCGGGCGCTTTTTTGCAAAATAAAGCGGTACAATGTCAATATTCTCACGTAAAATATAGCGCCATATATCCAGTTCGCTCCAGTTTGAAAGGGGAAATACGCGCACGCTTTGTCCTTTTTGCATGTGTGTGTTGTAGATTGACCAGATTTCCGGTTTTTGCGTTTTGGGATCCCAGCCATGATTGGCATTTCGGTAAGAAAAAATTCTTTCCTTGGCGCGTGATTGTTCTTCATCGCGCCGCGCCCCGCCGATTGCTGCATCAAAACTGTGGCTCTCCAGAGCTTGCAGGAGTGCCTGTGTTTTCATGATATATGTATATTCAGCGTCATGATCGAAAGGATTTATGCCCTTGGATAGACCGTCTGCATTCGTATGAACCAACATGTCTATACCGTCTTGCTGTGCTATCTTGTCACGAAACGCAATCATATCCTTGAACTTCCACGTTGTATCAATGTGAAGCAACGGAAAAGGAATGTGAGCGGGATAAAAGGCTTTCTTGGCTAAATGCAGCAATACAGAGGAATCTTTACCGATAGAGTAGAGCATAACCGGATTTGAAAAGTTTGCTGCGACTTCGCGTATGATATGAATGGCTTCGGATTCCAGTAGATCCAGATGCGCGGGCTGTAACGAAAGAGGGTTTTTTGTTTCTGGCATGCGTCACTTTGATGTTGGGATCAGGAAGAAAAGCTATAGCGCACAGTGCAAGCTCTTTCAAGGCTCTATGCGCTATTAGAGGTCGCATTTATATTGACTCGAGGGATTCTTCATCGATTTGTTGAGGAAAGCCTTCGAGCGGTCCCAGCTCATCTTTGTCTCTGGCAATAACGGATTCACTTGCAACATGGGTGCAAATGAGTTGCGTCAGAGAGACCAGTGAATCGATATGTGTGCGTTCATAACCATGAGACGCATCAAGGCCAAAACAAATAAGCGCTGTACGAATATCGTTCCCTGCAGATAGAGCGGAAGCGGCATCGGATTTATAGTGCCTGAAAATATCGCGGACATAAGGGATGTTGTTGTCTTCACAAAGCTTTATAAATTTGTGCGTCAGGTGATAGTCATAAATACCGCCTTGATCACGCATGGCAATGATAACGGTATCTTCACGGGAATTTTGTCCGGGCGCAACGGTAGAGTTATCGATGGCTACCATTGAGGCGACATCACCATGCAAAACCGAAGATGCGCCGGTTCCTTCTTCTTCAGAGATAGTAAAGAGCGGGTGCCAGTCTACGGGTAGTACTATACCTGCATCTTTTATGGCTTTCATGGCCGCAAGCTGACAGGCTACACCTGCTTTGTTATCCAGATGGCGTGATTTAATAAAACCGCTGGCCGTGACTTCCGGATTTGTGTCCACGGCAATATAATCACCAATATTAAAGCCGAGCGCTTCAAGGTCAGATTTGGAGTGAACTTTTTCATCTACGCGAACTTCAAGATTGTCCCAGGAAACTGGCTGTGTGTCTATTTCTTCGTTATAGACATGACCGGAGGCTTTGAGGGGCAGAATGGTTCCACGTAAGGCTCCGTCATCAGAAAAGATGGTTACTCTGGCGCCTTCGGCAAAGCGCGCCGACCATGTTCCTATGGGAACAATAGCCAAGCGGCCATTATCTTTCAGTTCTCTGGCCATGGCTCCTAGTGTGTCGAGATGCGTCACGGTGGCGCGATCAGGGGCGCGTAATTTCCCCTGTACGGTAGCCCGTATCGCACCCCGGCGCGTTAATTCAAAGGGAACGCCTAATTCTTCCAGCGTCTGGCCGGTAAAATGTACAATCATACCGGTAAATCCTGTCGGGCTGGGAATTTCTAGAAGGCGCAGCAATGTCTCTTGTAGATAGTCTTGGTCAATCTTGAATGTCATAATTTTCTGTATCCTGTTTTTGATGACACAGGGTAACAGTTGGTTTAAAGATTGCAAGTTATGCACTCACATCAAATTTATAAGAATAAGATCCTGCAGGAGTGGGGTTGTTTAAATTTTTACTGGATAACATTATATTTTGTGCATTTCATTCTTATATTAATTTTTTCTTATAGTATTGTTGAGTAATGCTGCGTTGTTACTTTCTTTCCACTAATAACGAATGTACTTTCCTATGGTTGAAAACACAAAAATTTCTTCGCGTCTCGTTTTTTTAGTTACCCTCATTTTTATCGGGGTGGCTATCTTGATGAATATTTTCTTGTCCTATATGCACACTGTCATGGTTGAAGATCGTGTGCAGAAGGTCAGGAATCTCTCTGAGGTCGGATTGGATATCATAGAGCGTCATTATGCTCTTTATACTGCTGGTGAGATGAGCGAAGAAGAGGCAAAGCGAGGAGCTATTGAGGCGCTGCGTCCTTTGCGTTATAGCGGTAGTGAGTATTATTTTATTTATGATTATGAAGGGACAGTGGTTTTGTTGCCGCCCAAGCCGGAGCGGGAAGGGAAAAATTTTATTGATTTGCAAGATGCCAATGGTGTTTATCTTGTTCAGGAGCTTATTGAACAGGCACGCACGGATCACAAGGAGGTTTTTTATCAATTCTCAAAAGCCGGATCTGATGTTCCTCTTGATAAGGTCGCTGTCGCTTTCGGGTTTGAGCCATGGGGCTGGATGATGGGAACCGGCATATATCTTGATGATGTGGCTGCCGAATACAAGGCTTATATGCTGCGCATATTGGGGTACGCCTTGCCGTTTGTTCTTATTATTGGTGGATGTGCGTTTTTTATTGTGCGCAGTATTTCCTTGCCCCTTAAAGAAATTACCGATAGCATGACCTGCCTTGCAGCCGGAGACAAGTCAATCGAATCAAAATATATCGCTTTGGATAATGAAATAGGATCACTTGCGCGTGCGCTTGAGACATTTAAAGAAAATGCGATTAAGGCCGATGCTTTGAGTGATGAGAAATTCATAGAGCAACAAAAAACACAGCAGCGTCATAGGCAAATAGAGGAGGCAGCCGCGTCTTTTGATCAGTCTGTGGCCTCTGGCACATCCAGTGTTTTATTGTCTTCCGAGCAAATGGAAAAAGCATCTGAGAGCTTGTATCAGCTTGCGGCTGATACTACGACACAAGCGGATCTTGCGAAAATGTCTTCTCAAAATGCACTTAGCAGCGTTCAGGCTGTTGCCGGTGCTACAGAAGAGCTAAGCGCCTCGATTGCCGAAATTTCCAACAATATTCGTACCGCCAAGGAAATTTCCGACAGCGTCAATGAAGGCATTACTCATGCTAATGAAAAAATGAAGGGGCTAGTTGAAACGTCGAAAAGTGTTGGTGAAATTGCAGAAATGATTGACCAAATTGCCTCGCAGACGAATTTGCTTGCGCTTAATGCGACGATAGAAGCGGCCAGAGCCGGGGAGGCTGGAAAGGGTTTTGCTGTTGTGGCCAATGAGGTTAAGCATCTCGCCACCCAGACAGCGCAGGCGACAGAGGATATCAATACTCATATTCAAGACATACAGCTTTCTGTAAAGGATGCGACAGAAGCAATCTCCCTTGTTGTTGACAAGATTCGCAGCATGGATGAAGTCACAAGTTCTGTGGCCTCCTCTGTAGAGCAGCAAAATGTTGCAACTCAGGAAATAGCACACAATGTTAACGAAGTGGTTACACATGTGGGGACAGTAACAGAGAGCATTGAGTGCGTAACAGACGCGATCCAGAGAACCGGTGAAACCTCTAAAGAAGTGCATAATGAAACCCGCTCTGTTAACGAAAAAACAGTGCAGCTTACAGAAATGATCAAAACATTTTTGGATGATGTAAAGGCGGCCTAGAAGCTATATGAGATATAGCTTATACTCGTCTCCGCGTTTTTGTTTTTATTATCTCTTGCGTGCCTTCTGGTTTTACTGGGCATCTTTTTAACGGATTTACAATGGATTATACACATACTATCTCAACTTCTTCAGCAGATCTTGGACAAGCGCTTGCAGCAGCTCCTTTTTCTCCTTGCTTTATTGTGGGCTATGTCTCGCCGCATCTGGATCTGGATAAGATAACCAAGATCGTTCAGCGTTCCTTCCCACAGGCAAAACTGCTTTTATGCAGCACAGCCGGAGAGTTATGTAATAGCAGCGATGCGCAGCTTTATTGTGATACGCCGGACGGGTGGGACAATATAGTCTTGCAGTTTCTTTCTGCGCAGATGGTTGAACGCGTTGAAGTGATATCTGTGCCGTTGGAGTGTGCTGACCTGAAAAGCGGCACATCTTCTCTTGATATGGCTGATAGAATAATGCGCTTACAAAAAAGCATTGAGACGGCCTCAAGAAGGGTTTTAATGCCCATTGATTATAGAGACACTCTGGCCTATATCGTATTTGATGGTCTTAGCGCATCCGAATCATTTTTTATGGAAGCGCTTTATGCGACCAATAAATTCCCCTGTTTGTTTATTGGAGGATCGGCTGGCGGCAAGCTCGATTTTCAAAATACCTGGGTTCATGATGGACAATCTATGCTACAGGGTCATGCGACGATTGCGTTTTTGAAATTGCCGCCTGATATTCGTTTTGGTGTATTTAAAAGTCAGAACTTTGAGGAAACCGGCCCGCGGTTTCGTGTAAAGTCAGGCTCTACAGAATTACGCTTTGTTCAGGACGTAAAAACGCATAATAATGAGACAATGCCTCTTATTGAGGCGCTGTGCCAGCACTTCTCCTGTGATGAAGGGGCGCTTGATAGTAAAATGGGGGATTACTCCTTTGCTGCCAAAATCGGGGATGATCTGCTGGTGCGCTCAATAGCTCAATTTGATTTTGAGAATAAGAAGACGCATTTTTATTGTGATATTTCTCCAGGTGAGGACATCACTCTGGTTAAAAGAACGCCGATTTATGAGCAAACGCAGAAGGACTTTAAAGCATTTCTGGCGAATAAACCTTCAAGGCCGATATCCGGCTGGTTAAATGATTGTATATTGCGCCGATTGTGCAATAGCGATGATTTGTCAAAAATGCCGGCGATTTTTAAAGACATTCCTGTTATTGGGTTTTCGACGTTTGGTGAAATTCTTGGTTTGAATCTTAATCAGACTTTGACATCGATCTTCTTTTTCAAGGTTGAGAATATCGAGAAGTTCCATGATCATTATATAGATGATTTTATTCTCCATTATTCAAACTTTCAGGCTTTCTTTCAAATTAGACGGCTGCAAAGAATGAATGGCATTGTTGAGGATCTTGTTGATAATATTTCATCTGACGCGGCCAATCAGAAGCGAGTTGTTGAGGGTGCTATGAATATCGTGAGCGCTATTTCTCAAAAAATTGAGGATGTTGTTTCTTCTGCTGATGATATCAAGGGTTCTGCTGAGAATCTTCAAGATGTTGTTGGGATTATTAGTACGATCGCTTCTCAGACGAACCTGCTATCTTTAAATGCCACCATCGAAGCCGCAAGAGCGGGGGATCATGGGAGGGGGTTTGCAGTTGTTGCCAATGAAGTTCGTGCGCTTGCAACCAAATCAAAAGAAAATGCAGGGCAAGTCAGTGATAATTTGAAAGTTTTCTCAGACAGTGTTTCGATAATCTCCGGATATATCGAACAGCAGGTTAGCTTGATGCAAGATCTAGGTCATTGTTTTGATGATATACAAAAAAGCGCAGAAGAGTCGAGGAAAACGGCTGATATGGCGCGCGATGTCTCAAAGAATTTGCGTAGTATGCAATGATAATCTCTTTTAGTTATCATAGATTTTGATTATATATAAAAGTCTGTTACTCTCAATAAAGCAGGCGTCTTGCGGATATATTGGTTTCGTATAACATATCTTTTGATTTTGATCTTGTTTTTGTAACTTTGTGTTGCACTGG
>JBKHBN010000006.1:0-70189 GCA_046542355.1 Alphaproteobacteria bacterium
CAAACTAAACATCGCTCTTTCAAAAATTAATAAACTCTCTGAAGAGCCTTCAGGACTTCAGATTATAAAGGAGGCCATATATAACGACTTTACCCTTCAAGAGATGGAAAACGGCTCAGTTCAAGTTCTAAGAGAAGCAAAAGTAATAATACCTGCTAAGCCCGAGCTCAGGAAAATAGCCAAAGCGCTAAACATCAATACTCTCAACCAGAATGGCGTTGAAATGAATACTCGCCAAATGGGGACGATAATTATCAGGGCTCTAGACTATTAATTTTCTGATTTCCTGATACAAGGCGCCAAAATCTTTATTCCATTGCCACTCACATTCTTTAAGGTGGAGGTCTTTAAGGTGGAGGTGAAAGTTTTTCTTCGTCCCGTTGAACTTTGCAAGCCTGCGTTTGGTGAATAACCAGAAGCTCTCAATGCCATTGATATGGACGCCGTTTCTGACATGTTTTGTGCTGTCACCGATCTTCTTTTTGATACGCAAATGCTTATCAATGCTTATCAAAGCCAACATCGACAAGTCCGTTATAGCCTCTCCATCCATCGCTGATGACAACGCTTTCCAAAGCAACCTGGCCGCTGATAACGCGCTGTAGCGTTCGCCTTGCGGTATCTGGAATGATTTCGGTATACACCCGGCCGCCACGCTCAAAGATCCCGAAAACCGACTGCTTGGTTGCACCGCGCCCACGCTTCAGTTTTTGGGTGCTTCCGCGTGGACGCGTGGCACCGAAGTGACTTTCATCAACTTCAACCGTGCCTGTGAAAGCTGCTTTTTGCGCCTCCTGGTAAACAAAAATAGCCTGCCGAAAAGCGCTGTAGTAGCGGTTGATCGTATTGCGATTTATATCCAGCATTTGTGCCGCTTGCGTCGCTGTTAAATCACTGCAAAAAGCCCGCATTATTTTTTCTTGCCTGTAACGGCTTAAACCATTCTTCTTATTCATCTTTCTAAACTAACAATCCTATATTGCTAGTCTAGAGCCAAAAGAAAAAGGAGCAAGTATGCCCTGCTCCTCTATATTTGTATAATTGCGTATCTTCTACCGATTGCTTGTCAATTGCAAAATGTGCATAAACATCGCAACAAAGCTTATGTATAGGTTAAGCGCTGCCGACCACGCCAAGCGGCTGTTTATTTCCTCACCATGCGCTGCATTATACATGTTTTTCATGTCCTGCGTCTGCCATGCGGTCAGTCCTGCGAATACCAGCACGCTAAAGGCGCTGATGGCTATTTCCACGCCGTGGGAATACTCCACAAATATGCCTGTGATTCCTACAAGAATTAGTCCCCATATTGCCATCACAGCAAAGGTAGCTAACGGTCTTAGATCTTTCTTTGTGGTATAGCCAAATATGCTCACCGCTGCGAACATTGCAGAGGTTATGAACAAGGCGCGCGCTATATCAGCTTGTGCAAACGCCAGCGCAATGGTTGAAAAGCTGATCCCGTAGAGCACGCTAATGCCACCAAAGGCAAGCATAAGCTTTTGTGATGACATTTTTGCCGGATTAAACGCAAAAAATACGATTGCCAAAGGCGCAAACATAACAATATATGCTTGTGGCCCGCCCAAAAAGAGCTGTCTTAGAACTTCTGAGCTTCCTACGACCCATGCCGTAAGGGCGGTAATAAGAACGCCTGCTGTCATGCGGTTATAAACGCTCAGCATATGATTGCGTAATCCCGCATCATACTGGGTTGCACGCGAATCGGGGCGTGAATAACGATCTGTTTGCATTGTTCTTTTCTCCTAAATTCCTTAAAAAACTACATTTGTTTGTTGTTTATACCTGCTTTATATTCGAAGTTAAAGACTTCTCTTTAGCACAAGCGGGTATTATATAACGTTTTGCCTAAATATTCGGATTTTCTTATCGGAACGTTACATTTCATACATAATTATAAGTGATGCGCCATGCTGTGCTTTTTATTTTCTTCGAGCACGCGTCAGCCACGGATTTTCCCGGCTATTGCTTGTTTTAGATTGTTGTGTGGAACCATCTCTTCTGGAGACAGGCGGCAGGCTCATAACATCTGGAGCAGGCGTATTGGTAACTTCGGATATTGCTTTAATGCGCTTTTCTATAGGGGGGTGCGTTGCGAATAGCCCTAAAAACGGCTTGCTGTTTTCGATACACATAACTGCGATATCATCAGTTCCGCCGGGGATACGCTCGCGTCCAGCTATACGCATCAGGGCGCGCATCATCGCCTCCGGGTTCTTCGTCAGCTCAATTGCACCGGCGTCTGCCATATATTCGCGCCGGCGGGACAAGGCAAAGCGCATGAGAAGGCTGGCCATATAGCCAAGCCAGAGCACAAATGCGATAACCATAATGGCGATTATAATGCCGCCACTATTACGGTCTCTGCGCCTTCCAGAGAAAAACAATCCGTATCGAATATTACTCCATGCCAGTTGAGCAAGAAAACCAAACAATCCTGTAAAAATGACCGTGACGATCAACAAGCGTACATCCCGATTTAGGATATGAGATAATTCATGCGCCAATACAGCCTCAAGCTCATCTTTGGCCAGCGAATTAATCAGCCCGCGCGTTAGCGTAATTGTGTATGTAGAATCGTTAATTCCGCTGGCAAAGGCATTGCGGGCGTGGGTTTCTATGATTTCGAGCCTTGGCGTTTTTATACCTCGCGAGATACATAGATTTTCCAGCATATTATAGAGTTCGGGTTCATCCTTGCGCGTTACCGGATGAGAGCGTGATAATTTACGGATCATGCCGGTGTGAAAATACCAAGAGATGAGGAACCAGATGGCTACGCCCGTTATGATAAGGGGAGCATACTCAATAGTCAGCGTGCTTGCGTAGCTGGCGGCTGTCGACATATTCATGCTTGCGCCTGCGGCTTGCGGGTAAGACGTGCTTGACGTCATTGTTATTCCCAGCGCCCAGCATATCAGCCAGAACATGGCCGTTAGCAAAAGCGGGTAAGAGGCGAGCAGCATGACTGAGCGCCTGTTATTGCGCCAGATGTGGCTTTTTAATCCAACGCCCTGGGCCATTTTATTGATACCTACTCACATTTTCCGGTCATTAAAACTCTACTTTTGGAGCTTGTTTTACCGCTTCGGCTTCAGCCAGTTCGAGCTCGAAAAACTCTTCCTTACCAAATCCAAAATTCTTTGCAATCAGCACTGCAGGGAATTGTTCAATGGCCGTATTATACTCGGCTGTCGCGTTGTTTAAAAAGCGGCGAGCGGCTGCGATTTTGTTTTCAATGTCAGAGAGTTCACGCATCAGAGTTTGAAAATTCTGATCTGCCTTTAGATCAGGGTAATTCTCGGCTACGGCAAGCAAGCCCATAAGCGCTCCGCCCAATACATTCTCAGCGGCCACGCGCTCCCCTGTCGCGCCCTTGGCAGCGCCGACCTGCGCCCGTGCCTGCGTTACATTTTCAAAAACGCTTTTTTCGTGCGCGGCATAGCCTTTCACTGTTTCCACAAGCTGTGGAACCAAATTATAGCGTTGTTTTAACTGTACATCGATATCGGAAAATGCGTTGTTACGCGTTTGTCTGAGCGCCACAAGACGGTTGTAGAGCATGACAAGCGCGCCGACGATAACAATAATAATAATAAGTATAGTCCACGATTCCATAATTTAATCCTTTTCCTCTTATATAGGCTGGGCTATTTTAGAATGAAGAATCGTTTTTGTCTCTATTCTTTTTTAAGATTGAGCAAATGATTTTTTTGGGTTTCTTTAGTTAATTTCTTGTGTGTTGTGGCTATGTCTTTATTTACTTCGACCGATTTTATCAGCGCATGTTCAAGCGGGACAGACTGGCGCGATACGTCAAAGGCCGTTTTAGAGCAGCTTGACTCCGTTCGCACCGAAGATGACGGCTTTACTTTCGGCTTTATATACATATCGGATCATCTGGCTGATGATACCAGCAGTATTTATAATCTTTTCAAGTCAGTCACCAAGATAGATCACTGGATCGGCTCTGTGGGTATGGGCGTGATCGGTGCGCAAGAACGTCTGGTCGATCAACCTGCTATATCCGTTATGATCGGGCGCTTTTCCGAAGAATCTTTTTGCGTATTTCCCAAGGGCAGCGCCGGTATAGGCGGGGATATTACGCTGCAAGATACGCCTGCCGCCTCAGATGCGCCCGGGGGTGATTATTCTGATGCACCGGACATTCCAAATGTTCTTGAAGAAAATCTTGAAATGCAAGGGCCGCGCTACCTGTCTCATGACGTTGTGCAGCAATGGTTGATTGAGCATACACCGATGCTGAGCGTTGTTCATATTGATCCGCTTTCTCCATTTAGCCCACAAGAGAGCCTTGCCGATCTGGAGCAAAGCACAAACAGCTTTTTTGTTGGCGGATTAACCTCTTCACGGAATCACCATTACCAGATTGCTAACGGGCTGCATAATAATGCGCTGTGCGGTGCGTTCTTTGATGAAGCTATTCCCGTTGCTACAACCTTATCGCAGGGCTGTAAGCCTTTTGAGGGACACCACACCATCACCAAGGTTGATGGAAATGTTATTTTAGAACTTGACGAGCAGCGCGCACTGGATGTCTTGCAAGACAGTCTGCGCGCTCTTGCCTGCCGTAAACTTGGCAAAGAGACTACCGATTTTGAGGGGTCTTTCGAAGAAATCAAATCAAGCGAACAAATCCCCAGTGAATTTAAAAGCCTGTTTCGCGGGCAGGTGCATGTCGCTCTACCCCTAAGTCAATCCGATCAAAATGATTTTGTCGTGCGCAATATTGCCAATATTGACGCCGATGAAGGATCGATCACACTCGTTGATACGGTAGAGCCAGGGCAGCGCATATTTTTTGTTGAGCGCGATGACGAGAATACTTTTAGCGATTTATCGAAAGACCTGATTGCCCTGCGCAACCGCGTTATGGCCGAGCGGGGATCTTTCGAGCCAAAGGGCGCTTTATATTTTTCCTGTATTGCCCGCGGATTTTCCGACCAGGATTCGCAATCTTCCAAGGAAATTCAGCTTATTCACGATATTATAGGCGATATTCCCTTATGTGGTTTTTATGCCGGCGGGGAAATAAACAATGCCCGCTTTTACAGCTATGCCGGTGTTGTTGTGCTGTTTTTTTGACTCTTTAATTCTATTAATTTTCACTTTTAGATCTACACTTATTAATTCCTTAAAAATTATTGTGCTTGCACCGTAATGTCGTTATGTTTGGGCAATCGTGATATAACGCTTGATTAAATACAGTTATCAATGAAAATCGAGGCTAATAATTATGAAATACAGCTTTTTAAAGAAAACTACTTATCTGTGCGCCGGAATTGTCGTTTTGTCTTTTCTGGGTGGTGCTGCGTATGCTCAAAGTAGTGACACCTTGCTGCCCAGAATGCCTGACCCGCTGCAAAATCTGGCTAATGAAGGAGCGCAAATCCGTTTTATCGGCAAGGATCACGGCGTTGATGGCTGGATTGCTATTAAAGGCGGTCAAGAACAGTATTTTTATGTATTGCCTAACGGGAGCTTTCTCACTGGCATTTTATTTGATCCCAAAGGCAAGATGGTAACTGTCGATCAAGTCAGGCGTCTGCGTGAGGACAATGGTGAACTGCTTGATACTCTAACCGCTGACCCGATGCCGTCCGCTCCTGAGAGCGTGGCTGATGCCGGCAAGGCCGACAGGTACGAATTCAAGACCCCGTCCGAGCAGCTTTACTTCGATATCGAGAATAGTAACTGGCTTCCTGTGGGACAGGCCGGAACACCCTTGTTATACAGCTTTATTGACCCGCAATGTGGTCATTGCCATAAAATGATGGAAGATTTAAGACCCCACATAGAAGCCGGCAAGGTTCAGGTTCGTATGCTCCCTGTTGGATTTCGTAATGAAACGCAGGCGCAAGCCGCATATTTACTGGCGGCGCCATCCCCTGTTTCCCTGTTCTGGCGTCATCTCGATGGTGATGAAAGTGCGATACCGGCTTCTCCCGATATAAGCAAGCAGGGCGTTCAGCGTAATCTGGCCATTATGCAATCATGGAAACTCGATGCGACACCACTGATTGTTTATCGTGGTATAGACGATCAGGTGAAGATAATTCGCGGTGTTCCAAAAGATTTGCAAGCATTGATTAATGATCTTGGGACTCGTACTTAATAAAGCTCTTTAGATCTGTAATTTGAGTATGATTGAGGTGAATATACACATATGAAGCGCGCTGAACTTCTTACCGTTATAATGCATGATATCGGGTTGCCTGTTATTGAAGGCATTATTCAGGTCGCGCTTGATCGCTCTGAAGACAAAGTTGTTGAGGATGTCACACGATTATTGCGTCAGACGGTTGATCATGCGGATGATATTCGCGGTCTTCTGGATCTGGCAGAGGACGAAGAACAAGATGTTTCTATCAGACTCAATCTGGCAACATTGTCATGTCACGTGATCGCTGCTCATTACAAACGAACTGGCAATTTGCCTACGCAAGCCGAACTTAAACGCACCGTGAGCTCTATTGACCGCTTGCTGGCCTTTTCGGAAAATTATATCCCTATGGGGCGTCTTGACGGTGTGTTTCCTGAGAATATTCGGGGCCTGTCTCCTCTATCGCGCGCCGTGGCCAATCTGGTTTATTTAAAATACTATGTGCCTCTTATTGATGCTGTGGCTGAGTTTTCCTTTGGGCAGAAAGAATCAAGAATAATACAGGACGTTTCGGAACGACTGCGTGAAAAAGCGACTGAAATTACTCATGCTTTGATGGGAAAAAGTCTGGGCGTAGCGGAACAAAAATCCAGTGAAATGCTTATTTTGAGTAGCCTCGTCCCTCTTTATTGCGCATGCCATAATCAAGAGAAAAACCGGATTATGGCGCTGGATGAGGATGCCCGCACGAAGGAGACCAGCAAAGATCAAATCGAGAATATCTGGCTTTTATTTGACAAACGTCTAAGCATGATGAGCGTTCTGGCTAAGCATATTATGCCGGATCATTTTTCAGATGATGATATTGCCAAGATTGATAACCTTTTTACAGACGGTCTGGGACTGGTCGATGTTGACTCCACCACGGCACAAAAAGATCATAAAACCAGTGGCAGCGAGGATATGGAAGATAATAAGACCTCGCCTAAAAAGGACGCAGGGCGTATAAGCGGCGATGATCAAGCCGCAGACACCTCAGCACAGGCTCCTGTAAATCCTATGGGCTTTTTTGCCGTACAAGAAGAGGAAGCCGAGGAGGTTATGCCTGTAAAATCCGAAGCGAGCGCAAGCATTTCCTCTGATGAGGGGCAAGAGGATGATACAACAGATGATGAAGGGGATGATGAAGGGGATGATAGCGGTTCCGGAGCAGATCATTCCAATCCCATGTCGTTTTTCAAAAAATGATGAGCGCTTTCTCTTTAAGAGAGCTACAGAGTCATTGATGAAGAGGTTCCAGATATGAGTGCCAAGACTGTTGCGGCATGTATTTTACTCGCTGCTCAAACACATGATGTTCCGCCGGCTCTATTGATCGGTATTTACCGTGCAGAAGGGGGAGAAGCCGGTCTTGAGGTTGCAAACACGAACGGCAGTCATGATCTTGGGCTTATGCAGATTAACACACTATGGATTCCCGGGCTGGCCGAAAAATGGAAGGTCAGCGAAGAAAAGGCACATGAAATGGTTCGTGATGATGTATGTATTAACGTGGATGTTGCGGCTTCGATATTGCGTCAGCACCTAAGCGAGACGCGCGATTTGGCAAGAGCACTGGAGTATTATCACTCACGCACGCCAGAGCTTAGAAAAAAATATAAAGATCGTGTTTTGGATATTATGCGGCGTTACGGGCTGTTAAAAACAAAACGTTGAGTTGCTTAACCCCCTGCTCACAGGGACATTCAAACGCCTTAATGACCCCCAGGAGGCGCGTGTGTAGTATGGTTTCAAGGCTTGCCCAATAGCCGCTCCAAGGCCTCTATCTACGAGGACATTCACAATTCTTTGCTATATTTCTTGATTTATTTCATAATTTTGTCTAGTATTTCTGCAGACTAAGTTGTCTTTGTATTAGGGTTTTAATTATTATGTTTCGTAGCTTTCTTTTCCTGCCACTGCTATGTGGTCTGTTGTTCCTTTCCGGTTGTTCCAACTTCGATAAAGTGCTCAATAAATCAAGAGCTTTCAGCGCCGGCAGTCCGCAGATTGTGGCTGCGCCGGATACTGTCTCAATGATGTTGGCAGAGTCAGCAGATCGCGCCTCTTCCGCTCTTGAAACATTGGCAGCCGTTGAGCAGGCGCGCACACCAGCAACGAGGATGTCTCCAGTTGGTAATGTTCCTCAGGAGCTGCGTCGTACGATTACTGTGAACTGGGTCGGGCCTATCGAGCCTATCACCAAAACCCTTTCGGATCGCGCCGGATACAGCTTTCTGGTTTTAGGCAACGAGCCGTCCATACCCGTTGTTGTTTCTGTGGATGCAGAAAACTCACGCGTCGTGGACGTATTACGTGACATTGGCCTGCAGCTTGGAAAGCGCGGGGATGTAAAAGTTGATGCCGAGACGCGTATGGTGGAGATTTATTATGCTCCAAATGCTGGTGTTGGCGGTTAAGAGAAATTTAAGAGGTTTTTTAGTTCATGCGTTTTCTTTTGACTTCAGGTCTTTATATTCTTATGGGCGTGGCTTTTGCGATTAGCAGCGGTCTGGTTTATGCCGCGCCTTCAGTTCTTCCATCGGACAAGGAAGTCCCTTTGACAACGGCTAATGAAGAACCTGTCAATATGGGCGAGCTGGTCGAGTATGAGCCTATTGGCGATATTGAAGCCATGGATAAAGATTTACCCCTTGATATTCGCATGGACGCCCTTAAAGAGGCTGCTATTTCCTTTGGAGCGCGCGGGGGGCTTGCCAAACGTACCTATGAGATCAGACAAGAACTGGATACGAGAACACGTTATCTTGACCGTGTCTTTAATTTTTCTCATCTTTTGATTTCCGCTCCTTCGGGTTTTATGATGGAGCCTCCGATTATTACAGAATCAATGAACGCGATGATTATTGATATTGACGGGCAAACAGCGGCTGTTTCCGATAAAATATACAATATCATGCGTAACGCCCGCATTGTCTCACGGCCAAGAACATGGCGCCAGTATCTTGAACGTGAATGGGGAGAGGTCATGCCTCCTCCTGATATTTTAACGCCGCGTGATGAGGAAGAACGCCGTGTCTGGGTCATGCATGTGCGGAAAGGCTGGGAATATGGTTATCAACAGGCCGATGACATCTTTAAGGATGATCTTGCCCGTCTGGAATCAGACTTCCAGGGCATGGTTCGATATAAAATGCTTCTTGCACAGGGTATGGTTTCCCCACCCTATGCGCTTCAGGTTGACCGCGGTATTACCGGTGGCGGCGATGAGATGCGGGTTGGTGATCGCGCTGTTCAAATTACTGGTATTCCTGAGCTGATAACTGGAGCTGATACATGGAGACCCGCAAGCCGGTAAGCCTTGTCAAGGCAGAGGACACGGCTGCCCAGACGTGGCCGAACGAGCCTCATAGATTTACAACACAAGATATTGATGAATTTTTGCTTTGGTGTGTTAAGCAAAACTCGTCAGATGTTACCATTCAAAGTGAGCGTCCCGTTTATAACGAAATCAGCGGAGAGCTTTATCCCGGGACTTATCGTAATCTGGATGCCTCGGATATGGCTGTGTTCCTAGAAAAGATCTACGGCGCAGAAGCGCAGGCACGACTAGCGTCCGGTAGAGATCTTGATATATCTTACGAAATCAGACCCGACCGTTACACGCGCGTTCGTTTCCGTGTCAATATCACTGCTATTTTGACAAAAGGACGGGATGGAGCGCAGATCACCATGCGAACTCTTCCCAGTGATCCACCGACCATGGATGATCTGGCTATCGAGGAGGAGATCCGCAAAAACTGGGCGCCGCGGCAAGGTCTTGTGGTGATCACCGGGCCTACAGGTTCAGGTAAATCTACCTTGCTGGCCGCCGGAAACCGGATGCTTCTAGAGCGTCCGCGCGGCTGCGGTAAGATGCTGACCTACGAAGCGCCTATTGAATATGTTTATGATAGCATTCACAGTCCTCGTTCGCTCGTTTCGCAAACAGAAATTCCGCGCCACTTACCAAACTTTGCTCACGGCATTCGTAACGCCTTGCGCCGGAAACCCGAGATTATTCTTGTTGGGGAGGCGCGTGACCGAGAGACTATTAATGCGGCTATTGAGGCATCGCAAACCGGGCACGCTGTTTATACAACGACGCACACGCTTGGTGTGGCCAATACCGTCCAACGTATGCTCTCAACCTATGAAATGAATGAACGCGAAGAGCGCGCTGTCGCTCTGATGGAGACGCTGCGGCTCATTGTTACACAGGCGCTTGTCTCACGTATAGGCGGTGGGCGGTGCGGCGTGCGGGAGTGGATGAAATTTCCCGATGAGGTGCGAGAGAGATTAATGGATATGCATTTTACAAAATGGCCTAATGAAATTCAGCGTATTTTACCTCAATATGGACAATCCATGGAACGTTCGGCTGCGATTGCTTTTGAGGAAGGTACTATAGATCGTCGTGCCTATCTGTTATTATCTTCAAGCACCGGTTCTTAGATAATGCTACATCTGTGTGTTTTATAGTCGTGTTTTTAATATGCTCTTGTTATAATTATTACATAAACTAACCCCCTTTTCACTTGAGAGCCAAAAAATGTCAAAGGAACTCGAAAATCTTGAAGCCCAGTTAAACTGGCACTGGCGTGATTCCATGCGCACTATTCGTTTTATGGGCTTTGATGCACGTGTTGCCTTTCTTATTCCGGTATGGCTCTTATATTTGAGAACATCGACCCTGATTTTATCTTTTATAGTCTTTTATGTTTTCAAATATCTGGAAAATAAGGGGCTGACTTTTCCATCAGCGTTGCGGGCCTTACGCTTATGGTTTATAGGCCGTTACAGGCCTAGTACCACCGGATTATCTCGACATGATTTTATTGACTATGGTTAAGATCTGAATTTGATTTTTGCTTATTTCGGAGTATTTTTTTAAATTCTAGATAGTGTCGTCACGTGTTATGTACAATGCTGTTGCAATTTAAAAGCAAAGAATCAATTTTTAGTATGAGAGCCATCGTCTATGATATTATCATAGCGTTATAATTTGACTTTGTTCTTGAATTATCCGTCTTTCACGGATATCCTTTTCTTCGTAGCTTTTGTGCCTTATCAGCTTAGTATTATGTGTAATTTTACTCCTTTTGGAAATGAAATAAGATGTGCTTAAAATATAATCTCTTTCTTCGATCAACCTGTCTGCATATTGTTGCCTTAAGCTCTCTGGCCAGCTTTCCTGCTTATGGCGGTTTTGAATGGACTCCTCCCGATAAGATTGTGCCGCCAGCGGCTGATATGCCTGAAACACCACCGGCCAAGGATACAAGAAATAAAGATTCCGGTATGGGAAACAGTGAAAAGCTTCTGGATTATATCCTAAACAAAAAGGACGCTTTGCCCGTTACTCCTGATATATTTGATGATACGCAGCCCTCTGCAGATCGTGTGGTGCTGGAAGAAGATGGGCTTGATATTCAAGAACAAGATCCCGTGGTTATGAAGAACATCCTTCCTACTGAAGAGAAAATCCCTAATAAGAAACCTCCTGAAGTCACTGCAAATGATCAAAATGACAGGAACCAGAACGAAACAGAAACTGATTCCGGCCTGCCTATTAATCCTTACCCTGTAAAGGAAACAGTTGCTACCAGGAGAACACCGCAACCAGTTCAAGCTTCTCGTCAGGAAAAGCCCCAGAATCAGGCTCCCGCTGAAACAGTTCACTGGAACAAAGCAGCGTCTTACGAGGTTATTGAGGGATTTGGAATGGAAATACCTCTGGCTCTCGCGCTTAGTCAAATCGTGCCGCCCGAATTTGCTTATTCTTTTGGAAAGGGCGTTGATGTTGGTGCACGTGTATCATGGGAGGGGGGCAAGCCCTGGAATGAAGTTTTAGGAGAGACGCTCAATCCTTTAGGGGCAAAAGCTGTCGTTCATGAAAAAACAGTCAAAATCAAAAAAGATCCTGAACACATAACTCAAAAAAACAAAATTCCAGAAAGAATTGTTTCCCCTGCCTCTCAGAAGGTAGAAAAAAAAAATGACGATGACGCCAATTCCGGAGCTGATTTTATAATCTCTCAAATAGATGTTGAAGATGAGAATGAGGATCGGGATCGGGATAAGAACAAGAATGGAGCCAAGATCGATCTTGAGAGGGTTGTTATAAATGGAAGGGCTGTTGTTACGGCGGATATGCCAGAAAAAGTTTTAGTCACAACAGCCTTGGAGGACTCCTCCAATAATAAGCCAACAAAAGACCATGCTGTGATAACAGATGCCATTATTCTGGATAAAGAGATTTTGGATAAAGAGCGGGAGCAAACACATCGCTCCACTTCCGAAGAAGCGGCAACCTCTGTTATGGCTGAAGATCTTATGCAACCTCTTAACACCTTTCAACAAAAAGGAAGAAGAGATCTTCGCTCTGAGTTCATGAACCCCAAGCCTCAGGTCAAAGATGAGGATATTGCCCCCTATGAGGCGGATGATACGCCTTTGCAAAGGCCTGAGATTCTTCTTGATAAAGCCCAAAGAGAAGAAGAGGAATATGCGCGCAGAATTGAAAAAATAAAACCCTATCCTATGCTAGAGGATCCGGCTCTATTGTCTGAAGAGCCAGAAGAAACGGAACCGGCAGAAAATTTAAATGATAAAAAACACGATGAAGGCAAGAGCGCTATAGCGCCGCCTCTCAGCGCCGCCTCTTTTGATGATACTATTGAGGAAACGCCTGAGATCAACTCTCCCGCATTGGTGCAAGAACAAATCAACTGGCACCCAACTTCGGGAAGAAAAGGCGATGATCCGGTAAGGGCTAAAGAAGGCGAAACTTCTGAAGAGACTGTTGTTGCCAGTCTTGCTGAAGACCCTTCTTCACGTTTTCGTGCTCAGCCCAGCGGAGAAGTTCGTATATGGCGCGCGCGCGAGGGAACGGATCTTAAAACTCTTTTGGAAGAATGGAGCGGAGAAGAAAATATTCCTCTAATATGGGATCTGGATGATAAATACGTTCTGGATCGTGATGTTTTTATTAGCGGTACATTCAAGAATGCTGTTAATATTTTATTTCGTAAGGGTATGAAGCGCACCCCCTCTTATGAACTGCGCGATGCGCCTTATACACTTGTCATATTTACTCAGGAATATTAGGCTCAGGACTCATAAAATTTCCACGATGTTTGCTTATTTCTTTTTTCTTTGAAATAACTGAGACGGTTGTGGCGACTGAAAACAGAATATGAAAACACGGCATTTCAGAGTGTTACTTGTGAGATACTGCTAGCGCCCAAGCTGAGTCTTTTGCATTTCCGTTAACATATTTGAATTAATTTCGCTTACTTTCTCCTGCAACGTTGATTCAATCAAAACAGCGCTTAGCATCTCCCGGCGGAGCAAAGACTGATACCTGTCGCGCATATTCATCAGCGAAATTGCATCAAGGGTAGCGCCTAAGCGTTTCACATTCGCAGGCTTATCGTAAAGGTTTATATAAAATTTAGGGTTTTGATAGATCTTTTTGGTTAAAATCTCCATTTGCGCATAATAGCTTGGACGTTCGCCCATCATCTCATGAGCTTCATCATCGTCAAAACCAAGCTCGTTAGTCAGCATTGATTTCATGAAAACCCAGCCCGCATTTTCTTCAACCAGTGGATCCTCCCTTTCCGATGCCGCTGATTTCATGCCGACAATACTGACAAATGAATTATGGGCAACCGCCATTTTTGCTGCATAGCTGCGCGATTCATAATGTGGGCGGATATCTTCTTTCAAAGCATCTTCCTTGGGTGTATTAAACGCTGTGGGTACATAAAGATGACGGGCAAGCGCCAGAATATCTTCCTCGTCATTTGTTCTAACGCCGTCTGCAAATTTTACATCAAGCGTCAACTTGGTCTCGAGTGCACGGGTATAATCTATATCTATATTTTTCCTTCTTAGTTCCTCTGGATCAGTTACTGCGGTATTTTCACAAATAGCGCTGACTGCCCCTCCATTATCTGCGCCCTCACAATAATTTTCTACATATTCATCAACCTTGGCGCCTTCATAGACCTCTGAGCCACCGGATGCGGCTGTATGCTCAACGCCGGTATATTGCTCAAGCAGATATTTATTTACTGCCATTTTCTCTAATTCGGACTCGATATCGGTGTGCGCAATGCTGCGCATATAAGTGCCTATACGGCACATTTGATCGCTAGGGTGGTAATCTTTATGCGCTCTGGCCATCAGCTCCTGAATTTTCCGCTGCGTTTGTAATTGTATTGTTGCATCAAAGAATAATCCGATGTTAAAGGTCTGAAAAGTCATAAGCCGTGAAAACTGCGACGTCATTTTAATCAATGTTACCCCCCAGCGGCTCTCAATATCACCATAGCCAGGGCCGTCTTCATCTCCATAAAGCCGTGCCGTAAGAGCTGTAAACGCTTCTACCGTTGGTTTTCCCATATTAAAGCTCGATAGATCACTGTGAATGCCGGTATTTTGAAACGCTAATTCTATTAATTGTGAATCAGCCTGACTATTGCCGATTTGCTGTCCAAGCGATGCCGCAAATCGGCCAGCCCAATCGGCACTTAATGTTTGCTCCTCACCGTTACTTTGTTTAAGCGTGATATCTGAGAAATCCTCCAGCCCGCTCGTTGAAACGTCTATACTGCCGTCTCGAGGGTCAAGCGCGAGCATAATACGCAGAATATCTTTTGGAGTTTGTTTATTATTTGATGCGCTTATAGATTGTTCTTTGCCTTGATCTTCCTGTTTTGTTTTTTCAACGTCCAGTTCATATCTTATTTTTTTGACTGGAGAAGAACTCTTTTTGAAAGCTTCATTCTTAATCGGCAGTGATAATATACCGCTCTCATCAACCAGAGCCTGTTCTTGGGCAAGAACCTTTTTATCTGATGAGATCTTGTATTTCACCTGCGTTCCTGGAACAAACCCCTTCAAGGTGACTCTGGTTACATCATCTTGTGCATTGAATGTGCCAGCGATTTCGTCTGACATAAAAACACCGAGAAGGGCGGCTGACACCAAAATCAGGGTCACCAGCAAAAATTTGGATTTTACAGGCCTCAAAAAGCGCACTATTTATACCTCTTATACCTCGTTATTATACTTTAGTTATTCCGTTTTATTATTATACCCTGCCGGTCAAACGACTGAATGTTTGATTCAACCTGACGCTGCAACTGCAGAACCGATAATTCAAGCAATACAGATAATGACGCTTCTGTACGCAGGTAACTCTTTAAAAGATCAAATTTCTGTATTAAGCCAATAGCCTGCATAGCTGCGCCTTTTCGCTGAACGTTTACCGGCTTGTCATACAGATTTGTATAGAAAAGCGGGCTTTGATACGCTTTTTTCGTCAGAATTTCCATTTGCGCATTATAGCTTGGTTTCTCACCCAAAAACCTTTCGACCTCATCCTTATCTATACCCAACTCTATGAGATACGCTTGAAGATATTCAGATGACCCCCCTCCCCCTGTCCCTGATCCTTTCATGGCCATAAGCGCATTAAAGCTATTTTCTGCAACCTTGGTCTTGGCCACTACTGAGCGTAAATCAAGATAAGCCTGCTGCGCGTTTGTACTATCATCCAAGCTTCTATCGCCACTGATGCTGTTGAGCAACGCCTCATGATCTACGCGCCCAAAAGCCTCATACCCATAAAGGTTATTTGCCATCGCAATCACAGATTTATCTCCGTCCGAGGGGTTGTGCCTATCTGCCTCATCTGAAAGATCAAAATCGATCGTCCATGGATCCTTAATAACTCTTTGATAATCAATGTCGGCGTTAAGTTTTCTTTTTTGATCCTCGTTCAAAATATTCGGATTGCGATTTGGGCACAAAGCGCCGAGACTATTGTTGTTATCGGCCATGTGACAGAATTCCTGCTGGAACATGGCCATACGTGATGATACATCTCCTACTGTTCCAGTCCATGCTGCCGTATTGACATTTCCGAGCAAGCGGTCTGTTGATCGTTCACTCAGGATGAGCGCATTAGCCTCTCCTTTTCGTTCACTCCCTGCCAGTCCGCGCGCGCGCGTTGCAAACTCACACATTCCAACGCTGGGATAATAATTTTTGCTTACCTGCGCATGCATAACCTGAAGATCTCTTTGTGCTTCAAGCTGTT
The DNA here is from genome assembly GCA_046542355.1 of Alphaproteobacteria bacterium. GTDB lineage: Bacteria > Pseudomonadota > Alphaproteobacteria > Micavibrionales > Micavibrionaceae > UBA1672. The sequence goes on from JBKHBN010000006.1 coordinate 16,299, forward strand.
GTTGTGCGTCCATAAACTGTCCAATCATCATAACCTGGAACGCCCCTATTGTGGCCATCTGGTTACCGGCGTGCATAAATAAAGGCAGAACACCGGGTTTATAGGCTCTTATGCCTCCTGAATTTGGGTCTAAGATCAGTTCTGCTCTCCAGAATGTCCAGTCAAACCATATATGCTGGTGCTTGAAAAGCTCCATATAGATATATGACGTAATCTCCATTTCAGTTTCGAACCATTCTGTGAGATCTGTTATTCCGGCATCATTCACACATTGAGAACAAGAAGCGTATGCAGATTTTGAGCGTGCAAACATAATTGCCGCAATTGCGCATATAACCATCAGAAAGATGGTTTTTATGCGCTTTGAATGACGTCTTTTATTTGACTGTTTATTCATTCTTTCCACTGTCTTTAGCCTACATCTTCTATTTATATTATACAGACCGGTCATTATCTTCCTGTCTGTTGCATCTGGTCTTCAACCTCTTCTTGCAGCTCTACTACAGCCATTTCCAACAAGACTGACATGTTCATTTCATCTCGCAGATGACTTCTTAGCATATCAAATTTTTGCATTAACTTTATGGCACCCAGCGCAACCGTCTGACGTTCAATGTTAGCGGGCGTGTCATATAAATTCGTATAAAAATCCGGGTTTTGATAAAGCTTTTTGGTCAGGATCTCCATCTGGGCATAGTAACTCGGGTTTTCATCCATAAGACTATACATATCACTCCCTCTTGAAGGCGGGGGTGTTCTAATGGGCAAGGCTAGCAAGGCAGGGTTGTTGCCCGCATTATATTCAATGCCAAGTGCGTGCAGCACCGCTTCCATAAATGGTCTTACCGTGGTTTCCACTTTCTTCGTATCAGGATTATCATGCTCTGCATAACTTATAACTCTTGGCGATTGGGCTTTGAGTGCTGCGATGGAGTACAGACTGTTTTCAGCAACGCTGCGTTTCGCAACGACAGAGCGCATATCCATATATAATCTTTGCATCGTGTTTAGATCCTGCGCCGCCATCTTATTGGCAAGCGTTTTTGCTGGTGGACGCACAAAATTAATATGACCAAACAAATTTGCAGATAGAGCCATAATATGCTCTTCATCAACATTATTTATGCTCCCGAAAACATCAAGATCATCCGGGGTCTCATCGAACAATGCCTCATTGGAGAAATCGAGTTTCACTGTCCATGGTTGCTCAATCATAGAGAAATAATCAATGTCTTTGTTAATGCGCGCGCGCGTCATTGGATCAAGATTTGCCAAAGCTGTTGTAGCATCGCAGACTGTTTCTAAGGCTCCTGCCCGTTCTTTCTGGTTACAAAACAGTCTTTTAAACTGCAATATGCGGTTATTATGATCAAGATCATGACCATATGCGCCGGCAATCTCGCTTTTTCCCAGTTGACGGTCTTGTGAACGCATACTGAACACAACAGCATAGGTATCGCCATTTACGTCCGAATTCGCCAGCCCTTTTGCCAGTGATCCAAATTGGCACATGCTTTGGCTGGGTATAAAATCCTTATGCGTTTTTGCCTGCATTTCCTGCAATAATCTTTGTGACTCCATTTGAATCTCAACATCAAACAGCATGCCAATAGGCAGGGTCTGCGACAAGGCGACAGCAGATAGCTCTTCGGCAGAAAGCATCATTACAGGCAAGATGTTTCTTTCCCACATCTGTGTTACGATAAACTCTTGCAATTCAAGAAACTCATCATTGATGTGCTCATCTAACTCATCTTCAACCACCTCCCAGTGATAGAGTGGATCGGCTATTTCCACTGCCATAACGCATGAGCATGCCTGAGCTTGCTGCGCCAAGATTACTACAAAAGGAAGCACAAGAGCAAAAAAGCGCAAGGAGGCTTTTAACACGCCCGCGTTCCTCACTGTATTTATATTTCCTTGACGCGCTATCATTTATAATCACTCCGTGCCGTCATTTTTTTGTTTATATGGCGGAAGTTCCCATCCAGACTTGTGGAAAGCATAACCGAAAGAAGCATCTCCTGGCGCAGTTCGCTTTCAAATAAAGCTCTGTCAAGCATAAGTTCTATTGCCTTCATGGCAACGCTTTTACGTTGAATATTGGCCGGTGTATCATACAGCCTTGCAAAGAATCTCGGGCTTTCGTACATTTTTTTGCCCAAAACCTCAAGCTGCGCATAGTAACTCGGATTTTCACCCATTACCTTTATAATATCCTCATCGCTTGTTCCCTCCGGCATAAGCTCTCTCATCAGCGCTGCTATATAAGACCCCGTATCAGGATCTGATCCAGTTAAGCTCGACCCGCCAGTGCCCGCAGATTTCATAGCAACGATAGCGTTAAAACTGTTTAACGCAACATTACGGCGAGCTACTACTGTACGCTGATCAAGGTAGAGTTTATGAGCCGCAGGAAATGAGCGCATCATTTCTCGCGTGATCGTTCTTGAAGGCAAATGGTTGCCATAAAGATTTGCCGATAGCGCTAGCACATCCTCTTCATTGTCCGTAAGCGTGTTTGGATTCTGATTGTCTGTAAAATTAACATCAAGCGTGCGTTTTGATTCAATCAAACGGGTATAATCAATATCAATATTAACCCTGTGCCGCTCATCAGTTCCAGTTGTCAGGTCTGGCCCTGCTCCATCATGATCACAGGCGCGATCCAGACCCGTTCCTATCCCTGCCCATCCATTATCTTTCGGATCGCAGTAATTTTTTGTGAATTGATGCCAGCGTCCTGTTTTATCACCGGCATCATCGACGGCTGTAGATGACCCCATCCGACCCAATTGACGATCAATAGAGAATCTTGAAAGCGCCAGCATATTGGATCGTGAACGATTCTCTGTTGCGGCCAGACTCTTTGAGCTGCTTCCAATCCAGCAAAAATCATCGCTGGGGTGATAATCTCTATGGGCTTCAGCCTGTAAACGGAAAAACAGGCGCGTTGTTTCAATCTGATTACGCGCATCGAAAAATCCACCGATCAATCTAAGCTGATACATACCGTATGCATTCAGATATCTTGTCAGCTCAGAGACCCCTTGATACCAGAAATCAGAAAAGAAATTTGTTTCCAATAGCTCCGGCCTCACCGCTCCAACTGCGGTTAATGCTGCACCTCCAGCACTTTCGCCTCCCATCACGTTTGCTATAAGATTTTGAAAAAATACCGAGTCATACTCAATCGAGCCTACTATAAAGTTGGCTTCCCTGTTCATTAGCCAAGAAATGTCTTCCTTGATAATCGCTTCAAATATAATCCGCCAAGCCGCAAACATAAGTAATGTAACAAAAAAGTCTACGGGGTTACATCCAACAGATGGTATAAGCCCGCACCCACAAGCCTGAACAGTTCTGGGTTTTACTGTGACCACAGCTCCTGTGAAGATCGAAAAAATAAGTATAACAATAACAAAACGACGGAAAAAGCCACGCTTTTTCACAGGACGTTCCTGTTTTTCCGAGCCGTCACCGGCTTTATTGTTTATTTTATGTCTATTCCAAATTAACACTTGATCTTCTCTACTTATAAACGACTAAACTATCCAATAAACCTTTTAAATTTCTATTGCCCCACAGCCAGCGCTGCCCCTCTGTTGGCTGCGCGGTGCTCAGCTCTAAGTTTGCTTGCCAGCAACACAGAAACGCTCATTTCCCTGCGAATCTGGCTTTCATATATGGCACGATCCACCATAAGCTCGATGGCTTTCATTGCCACTTTTTTACGCGCCACATTGGCTGGTGTCTCATATAAATCCGAATAAAAGGTCGGGTTTTGATAAATACGCTTTGCCAGCACTTCAAGCTGCGCAAAATAACTCGGGCTATAGCCTATAAGGCTGAATATATTAGCGGCGGTGTCTTCAGGGTTACCCGGCAATAGCTCATCCATAATAGCGGCCATAAAACGCCGCGTTTGCAAATTCTCGAGCTCAACGTCACGCGTATCCTCATCGCCATTTTGATCTATGATAGGCTTTCCTACTGTTCCTTGCATTTCATGCGTTGTCCCCGCAGATTTCAGGGCAACAATCGCGTTAAAGCTTGCCTGCGCAACATTTCGCTTTGCCGCCACACTACGCAGCATCATAAACATACGCTTACCGCCTTCTCCTGAAAGAGCTCCCGCCATAAGGCGGCGAGAGAGCACTTTATGACCATAAAGATTTCTAGACATGGCCAGAATATCTTCTTCTTCGCCGGGTTGTTTGATACCGCCACTACCATACTCAGATGCTGCCGGATCAATTGTGCTATCCAGCGCCCTATTAGAGAGTTCATCAGGGGTCAGGGGACCCGGCAGATTCCCGGCAAGTCCCCCTATTATCGTATCCAACCATGTGCCGTTTAGTAAATTAATATCCAGCGTTTTGGGCTTTTCGATAAGACGTGTGTAATTTATATCGCGGTTAAAGCGGTTTGCGTCTTTTGCGCCAATGTTCTCGCCACTGATAATATCCACCGCTGCGTTGAAAATCGGGCTGCCGGTGCTTCCCGCATGATTACAGGCCAGAACAAGACCTGTTCTTGGATGGCCGGTGGCCGCGTTGCCTAAGTCAAGGGGGCTTTTGTCAGCAGCTGCGGTATCTCCTCTTGCTTCGATCCCGACATAATCAATAAAGTTGTTTTGCAAGGGGTCGCAGTATGTTTTAATAAACTGGTTCCATCTTGCTTTATAATCACCGGAGACGCTTATACTTCCAGCCATACCGGTTGTTCCCATCTGGCGATCAAGAGACATTTTTGAGAGCGCCAGTGCGTTGGCACGACCTCTTTCCTCAGTTGCCCCCAGACTTCTTGTGTTTGTGCCAAAATAACAAAATGTCTGACTGGGAACATAATCTTTATGTGCCTCATATTGTAATTCGCGTAAAACCCGCTGGGTATCAAGCTGCGTCTGGGCATCAAAAAACGTACCTATAATCTGTGTGTAGTTCATTGCCACAGTGGTGAGCTGATTGATCATATTTGCAGTTGCAGGAACGACCTCTTCGTAAAAAAATGTGTACATCAGCCATTCTTCAAAGGCCTCAAGATCAGCGTCGAACTCATCCTTAACTCTTGTTCTGAGATCCTCATGGTTCTCTTCTACCTGATCCTCTGCCTCACTGCCATCTCGACAGCCTACACAGCACGCATGGGCGTGATTTGTGTCTGCTATGATCATCGCAGCAGGCGCTGAAAAAAGAAATAAAAGCGTGAGAAAAAGACGTTTAAGTCCGCGGTGTTTTAGCCCATCTGTCTTTGCATTTTCTGCATTAATCATCAAAAAAACTCTTAAAATCGGTATCCGTAACACCACATGCTGCCGCATTTTGACGGTTTTTTCAACGGATTTCAATCACAATCCATCAATTGCGGCAGTGCAATGTTCAGTTTACCACAGCCTGCAACAAAAAGGCACATTAAAAATTTCTGAAATAATTCAAAAATAGAGTTTTCAATTCTTAACGAATTTAATGAAATGCCTTACTATAGGCTATACTATAGACTACGGATGTCACCTAGATAGTGTCGTCACGTGTTATGAGTGTTTTCCAAAAGAATTAATCGCATTGCAGAAAGAGTTCACTAGACAATTTCGGGTAATTGTAGTTTTATGGCTGCGTTAAAGTTTTGAATAATTATAGAGTTTAAAAAAACAATTTATACGTTGATATAAGAGGCAAGCAAAAGGCATAATGGCAAAGAAACAAAAAGAGCAGGACGCAGCTCCAGCATCTGAAGGTGAGAACGCTCAGAATAATGAGGCAGTAACCGGTCTGGGGACAGTTGTCGTTAGGAATGAGTTTTACCGCGATGGCTATCGGAGCTTACTCAAAATGGCTCTGGTGCAGAGTGTTATCATTCTGGCTCTGGTTGGTGCCATGTATTATGTTATCAAGGTTAATCGGCCGGTTAATTTTTATTTTGCGACAACAGAGGATGGCCGTCTGGTTCCAATGGTTCCATTGAGTCAGCCTAACCTTAGCACCCCTGCTCTGATGTCATGGGTGGCACAGGCCACAACGGAGGTGATGACTTTTGGATTTAACGATTATCGACGCCGCCTTCAGGAATCTTCGCGCAACTTCACCAAACGTGGATGGGAAAGTTTTACACAGGCTTTGCAACGCTCGCGTATTATCGAGATGGTTGAAGTGAATCAGCAGATCATCACAGCAGCACCTCGCGGCGCACCTATTCTTCAATCCGAGGGGCTGGTCGCCGGACGGTATCAGTGGGTTGTTGAAATACCTCTTATTCTAACATATAGATCCGGTGCAAAAGTTTCTAATACGGGACTCCTTGTAACGGTTATTATTGTTCGCGTCCCGCGTCTGGAAAGCTCCAATGGCGTTGGGATAGAGCAGTGGATTGCCATTGCTCGTTAAACTTATATATAATATTTTTTGCATTTCTGTGGATAATTGCGTGACATTTACGAAAATTACATGTATCTTTGACACGTTTTTAGAGTATCTGGGTTAAGTAGATCATTATGCATTACACAAATTCTTCTCATATTCTGAGGCCATCACCGAGAACTAAGTTTTTGTTCTTTGGGCTTGCCTTCCTTTGCTCTGCATCACTAACATTTCCTGTTATGGCGCAAAATGGAACCGAGAACGCCGATCTTCCTGTACTGGAAGATCCTGCGGCGATGCCGGGTGAGGAGGATGCCTTTACCTTTGATGATCAAGGGTTCGAATTTGACAAATCCACAGAAGAGCTTGAGGGTTCCTTTCGCAAGGAAGCCTATAATCAAGCGCTGAAAACGCTCATGCCCCTCAAACCTGAGGAAATCAGAACCCTGCTGGAGCATTTTGATCGAACTGTTGAATCTACCGAGCTCCCCGTGCACCCTTATCCGAGAGCGGAATCGGTGGTGCAGAATATCTCTTTGGATCCCGGTGTGCCGCCATTGACCGTTAAACTCGCTTACGGTTACGTAACAACACTTAGCCTGCTAGATGTCAGTGGCGCTCCGTGGCCAATTGAGGATATAAGCTGGGTTGGTGATTTTGTTATCGAAGAATCTGTTGTTGATGAAATGACACATATATTGCGCGTTTCTCCTCAAAGAAAATTTGCCCATGGAAATGTTTCCATGCGTCTGGTAGGGCTGGACGCGCCTGTCATTATGACTTTTGAAACCGGCCGGGATTTCGTTCATTACCGCATGGATGCTGTGATACCCAAAAGAGGGCCAGGTGCAAAAACTTCTATTATAAACAGAGGTATTACTCTGTCTGCCGGTGATCCCGACATGTCTACAGCCTTGAGCGGTATCGTTCCCAATGGCGCAGAAATACTCAATGTCTCGGGCGTGGACGGGCGTACTACGGCGTATGTATATAATGGTATGACTTACGTAAGAACGCCCCTCACTCTTCTATCGCCTGGTTGGGATAGTTCTGTTACATCTGCGGATGGAACGAATATTTATGCTCTTGAGGAGACACCTGTTATTTTACTTTCTGATCGGGGACGTATGGTTCGTGCCCATCTTACTGTGCGTGAGGATTTGTTAGATGAATGATGATGATCTGGAAGAAGAGCTAATTGATTCTGAGGAAGAGTTTGATGAATTCTCTCAAAAATCAGGTCTGGCTGATGTAATCCGGAATAGCGACCTTGCCAAAATAGGTGTCGTGGTTGCCGTTCTTGGTGCAGTTATCGGCGTTATGATGTTTTTTAGTGGAAGCGAAGAACAAGCAAATATTTCTTCTTTGCCGCAAGGCTCTGAAGTAACATCAGCTCCCGGAACAGGCCAGGAGGTTGACCCTGCCTATATTGCGGCGGTTGAAGAACAAAATGAGGCAGAACTGGATCGCGCCCTAGCGCAAGGGGGAAGTGCCATTCCTGTTCCTATCGAGACGCCGGATACACGTCTTGAAGTGCCTGCTGTAGAAGAAGAGGCAGAAGACCCATTGCACAGATGGAGAATGCTTCAGGAAGAACGTGTCGAGCGTCAATTACAATCTCGAGATCTGGAAGAAGAGCCAGTGACTGTTCTGGATGCAGAGCAACAAAGTCAAGCTGTACAGGCGCTTGCAGAATCCATGGCTCAACAAATGGAGTCTGTTTTGGGTCGTACTACAGAACAAGCAAATTTTAATACCAAGACCCTCATCACTTATAGCGGTGAAGGCGCTGGTGGACAGCAATCTGGTGGACAAGGAGAGTCAGGTAATGAGGCTCCTTTTGAAGAAATATCTGAAGAGATTGTCATAATCCCTGCCGGTAAGATTGTTTATGGCCAATTGCTGCTTGAAGCAAACTCGGATATGCCGACGAATGTTCTAGCCGAGATGGTTAGTGGGCCTTTAAAGGGCTGGAAATTGATGGGGTCATTCAGCGTTACGGGTAATGACGACTTGCTGGCTATTACGTTTGATCTTGCCGTTAATGATGAAGGCAAGCAGTATAATGTCAACGCTGTCATGCTCAATCCGGATACAGGTCTGGCCGCTATGCGTACCGATATAGACCGCAGATATTTTCAGAGAATTATTATGCCCGCAGCTGCCGAATTTATTTCTGCTTATGCGCAGGCCGTTGAAGATTCGGGTGCAACTTCCATAGTCGTTTCCGGTGATGTTGTTGTTGAAGAAGAAGATGAAACTACCGACGAACAGGAAGTTGCTGCTGGTGTTGCTGCTGCTGGCGATGAAATTTCAACTATTTTAGATGAAATGGCAGATGTAGAAGTTAAAGTCATAATAGATGCCGGAACGCCCATTGGTATATTCTTTACCCAAAATGTTGTTGAGACAGAAGAAGCTATTTAATACAATAAAACTATTCAAGGCCGGTGTGATGCCGGCCTTTTGTCCTTAAAATGTTATTTTTTCTGAGTCAGTGATCATTCCTTCAGTCTCAAAAGGCGAGATTTTTTCTATGCATAATTTCAGTGACAATCCAAATAAAGAACAAGATCAGTACACGGATGATCTAGAAAATTTAGAGGAATTTGAGGATACTTTTGAGGAGTTTGATGACTCTGATTTTAATGACGATTGGGACGCACAAGGTTCTGAAGATCCGAACAATGACGCCGCGTTAGATTCCGCTTCCCCAGATTCCGCTTCCGTTCCTCTCCCATCGACACAAAATCCGGCTTCTTCGATAGAACAGCACGCCGATACTGCCGAGCCAAGCGCCACTTCGCTTCAACCAGACAAAACAGAGCAAGACGATCCAGCACTTTTAGATGAATCTTTTCATGATCAGCCCGCAGATGATAAATCTTCAAGTTTAGAGCCGGAGGTACCAAATAATTCCGATGAGGATAATTTTTCAGAAAATTTTGATGAAACAGAAGCCATCTTTGAAAATGAGTTTGATGAGGCGTTCGAAAATGAATTCGATGATGAGTTTGAAGACGATAAACTGCAAGATCCTGATCTGAATCAAAAGCAAAAAAAGCGTTTTCCTGTTATTTTGCTGGTTTTTTTTGTCGTATTGGTCGCCGTTGGCGCTACGCTTTATAACACTTTCAATTTCGGGGAAACTGATATTCCCGTTATCAATCTAGGCTCTTCTACGGAGACGCTCGACGCACCGGATGCCTATGCTCCTGATATGGTTGATCCTTTACAAATCGATCAGGATCATACACTTTCGGATGAAATGCCTATGGATGGCAGTATAGCTAATGAGCCGTCGATACCAGATCTTGTTCCAGCCGAAGAGCAAGCAGGCAGCAAATCTGGCGATCTGGACGATGCACCTTTAACACCATTTCCCCGGAATCTGGATGAGCAATTTTCCGATCTTCCCCCATTGCAAGATGATATAGAAGAAGCCAGTGTGATGCCGGAAAGTCAGGACAACGTCTCTGCAAATGATGTAACCAACCCCTTTACACTGGATGAGGACGTTAATGAAGATCCGCTAAGCAACAATTTCATTGGAGACATGCCCTCATTAGAACGCGAGAACAATGAGCGCCCAAGTGAACAGGCAAATGATGAGCCTTTATTCGATTCACAAAATCTTCCGGTTATTGAAGACAAACTTATTTTAAAGACAGAGGAGGCTCCAGAGCCTGAAGACCTGGATCATGGCTCTTATCCTTCTGTTCAGGCTAATCAGAGCGCGGATTCTTTAGAAACGGATCTTGTAGAGGATGCGATCATTGACAGCGCGTCTGATCGGCAGCAAGAACAAAATCTAGAACAAAGCGCCCCTGAAACAAGCGGTGATGACAATAGCCTGGTTCAAGCGGAAGACACTCCGGGCAATACTTTAGAGGCTCCTCCTAAAGCTGAGGAAGCAGGACATAGCGCACAAATCGATCCTATCGATTCGCCTCCGGTGCCACCGCGTGCGCCTCGTGAGGATGATATTGATGACCTTCCGGAAACAAGCGCTCCACAACCAAAATGGCAAATTCGTGCCATTCAGCCCGGGCGCGCCGTTCTCTATGATGCGAAAAGCGGTAATATTGAGGCTATTGAAACCGGTAATTCAGTGGACGGTCTGGGGCGCGTCATGGCCATTACCAAACAAGACGGGCGCTGGGTTGTGATCGGCAGCAATGGAAAAGTCTCAAGATAACTTACTCAAATTACTTGTCTTCTTAAAATAAGGCGACAATATGACAAAAATGTGTTATGATGGTCTTAGGAGCGTTGCGAATGCTTAAGAGCCTTCGTGACCCTTTGGTTTGTTGGTCTTATGTTTTGACTTGTAACGCCAAAACGTTAGGAAATTTGTAATAATTGATAAAATTTTAATTAAATACGTGTATATTTTTAACATAATGCCGTTATTTTGCTTATTTAAATTTGCGCAATTTGGGTAAAATATGTTGTAATTTAAAGAGTGTTAGGTGCTAAGGAGACGTAACGTGATGAGAAAAACCCTGTTTTCCCTTTTATTAGGCGCGCTCTTCGTCTTGGTAAGTTCTGAAGCCGGTTTTGCTCAGGATCTCGGTACTGTAGGTGATAGTATGTCCACTAGCGCGCAGCGCCTACCTGGTCTGCTTGCGATGTTTGCCTATATCAGCGGTATTATTCTTTGCGTGACGGGGCTTTTAAAGCTTGTCGATCATGTCACAAACCCCTCTCAAACAAAGCTCGGCGTTCCGGTTGTCAGGTTCTTGGTTGGCGGAGCACTGTTTTCTTTGCCTATTATTGCCGAGGCTGTCAAGAACACAATCGGCCTAGGTGGGCCAGCAGAATTTGGTATGCAGGAAGAAGGGACAAATTTTCTTGGCGCCCTTATCAACAAACTTGCGACCCTTAATGCTTTTGGCAGTCTTGGATTTAGCGCAAATGCTGTTATGGGATCTATGATTAGTGCTGTTGATTTTGTTCCAGCTTTAATTTCCATGGTTGCCTATCTATTGGGTCTTATTGCTATGGTATCAGCCTTATATAAAACCAAGGATCATGTCGAAAACCCTGACCGCGTTCCGATAAAAGATGCCATCATTCGCTACCTTCTTGCTGGTGCACTTTTTGCTCTGCCAACCCTTTATACTGCAATGTATAGCATAATTGCCGGTAGTGAACTAGGATTAACAGGAGCTTTAGAAAGTGTCAGGGCTTACGTTAGCTTTATTAAGTCATCACAAGATGGGGGGGTCGCGGCCTGCGATATAGATGTTCTTACTAACCAGATTCCACAATTTGTAAGAGACCTGCTTCCTGAAGGTATAGATAAAGCTGATACATTGGGCGTTCTAATTTGTAACACTATGGTATCAACAGCGTATTTACCTTCATTCCTAAATGCAATTGCCTATATGATAGGATTGGTTCTTGGAGTCTGGGGGGTCATGAAAATACGTGACCATGTGAACGAGCCATCAAGAACCGGTTTAAACGAAGGAATAATGCGTCTTATAGCCGGTGGTGCCTTCTTTGCTCTTCCTTATGTTCTGGTTGTCCTCCAGCAGTCAATTTTTACAGACTCGGCGAGCCTTATTTCTGCAGCCCTTGCGGCTAATTACGGATTTAATGAAACTGATTGCGCCGGCGGAGGATCTCTCGATCTGGCTATGGGTTGCGTAATGCAAAATCTTCTAGGGCCTGTGCAGGTCGGCTTAAATTTCTTTGGATATGTTGCCGGAGCGATTTTTATCATGATTGGCATTTCACGTTTGATTAAATCAGCACAAGAGGGACCGCGTGGACCTGGCGGAATTGGAACATTCGGAACCTTTATTATTGGTGCAATGTTGCTGTCCGCATCAACCCTGATTCAGGTCTTTTCTGCTACCATATTTAGTGACGCTAAGACATACACCTATGCACAACTAGCAAATGCCGGTGGTATGGACGCGCAGGAACAGGCGGCCGTTTTGAATGTTATTTCTGCTGTTCTTCGGTTCCTGATTATTATCGGCATGATCAGTTTTGTACGCGGATTGTTCATTATGCGCGATGTGGCCGAGGGTAAGGGCAATGCCTCTACTATGGCTGGCATGACGCATATTATTGGCGGCGCACTGGCCGTGAATATGGGGCCGCTGCTCAATGCTGTGCAGGCAACGTTGGGTATAGGTGATTTCGGTGTGGCTTTTGGCCTCTAATGCCGATTTGAAATTATGTTCATTGGATCGGCTCTGTTATAAATTCCAAACACCAAACCAAAAACGCCATAAAAACGTGGCGTTTTTTTCGTAAGGGTGCTAATCTGCATGACATTATGGGCATCTATAGTGCCTGCTTATGATCTAAATACGGTGAGGGTCTTTACCATGGCATTATTGCCCATATCTCTTGGATTGCCCCGTGTGCGCATGGGGGGAGCACAAAAAAAAGGAAAACCCGGCTCCGCTAAAACGGCGCGTGGCGGCGGTAAGCTTGATAAGGAATTAAAGCAAAAAATTTTCACCCGTGATGATGATACATGTCAGTGCTGCGGGTTTAAGGCGAAGAAATATCAGGATGTTCTCCATGTTAACGGGGATCTCAGTGATACTTCCGAAAATAACCTCAAAACAGTGTGCATTTTTTGTCACCAGTGTTTTAATCTCGACACGGTCAGCGATATGCGCTCTGGCGTTTTGTTATGGTTGCCGGAGATATCGCAGGCTGATTTGCACCACCTGACGCGCGCTATTTATGTGGCGCGGATTTCACAAGGCGACATGGCCAATGCTTCGCGCAAATCTCTTGAGGCTCTTATGCAGCGCCGCGAGGAAGTCAGATCGCGCATCGGGACTGATGATCCCTATATCCTGGCTACAGTACTGCGCGATTATTTAACAGATGGTCATTACCATAACCGCGATAAGAAACTTTCAGGCGTGCGGCTGTTTCCTCTTGACCGGCGCATTATCAAGGAAGCTGATCTGGAGTTTAACCAGTTTCCGCAAATACTGGCGTATTGGCGCTCCAAGGACGGGCCGTTTGGTGGCAAAACACCGCAAAAATGGTTCGATATCTATCACCAGCTAGTCGAAGCCTGAGCAGGCTATGGATTGCTTCAGCCGCTTTTTCCTCCTCGCAATGACGAAGAGTAACAGCGAAAACACCATATCTTTGTATATTTTAAATTAAATGAGCAAAAAAATATGGCAATATTGTGGCAGAGGTGGTATAGTAGGGTTAGTAGGTCAGTTTTTTACAGTCTATTTTTTAGGAGGAGCATGATCATGTTCAAGAAAATCAAATCAAAATATTATGCGATGGGCGCAGCCATCACAATCGGCACGCTCTCAGGTGCTGGTGATGCGCTTGCTGAAGATAACACTTTTAGTACTATTTCTAAAAATATCGGTACATCTTTTGGCAGTATTCCTGCCTTGCTTGCAATGTTTGCCTATATTGCCGGGGTTATCTTTGCGATTATGGGCGTGCTGAAAATCAAGCAGCATGTTGAAAACCCAAGCCAGACCCCGCTTAAAGACGGCGTGGTGCTTCTTCTTGTTGGCGGTGCCTTCTTTGCCCTTCCGATCATGCTTGAAGCAATGCAAAACTCTATCGGTGAAACCGACGCAGATATTAAAGGTGCAGAGCTTCAGAAAGCGATAATTCAGTCTAAGACATAATGATATACGTTTAACCCTTCAAGTAAACAGAAGGGGACGAGCAGAGAAGAACAGAGCCGGATATTTCGGCTCTGTTTTATTTGTGCTGTTTTGAGGTGCGTGTTCATATGCAGGCGTGCCGGATTGGGATTGCTTCGGCCGCTTTTTCCTCCTCGCAATGACGAAGAGTAACAGCGAAAACACCATATCTTTGTATATTTTAAATTAAATGAGCAAAAAAATATGGCAATATTGTGGCAGAGGTGGTATAGTAGGGTTAGTAGGTAAGTTTTTTACAGTCTATTTTTTTAAGGAGGAACATGATCATGTTCAAGAAAATCAAATCAAAATATTATGCGATGGGCGCGGCTATTACGGTCGGAACACTGGCGGGGGTCGATGATGCACATGCTGACGATCCTGTTGGCAACAATTTTAGCGAGATTGCTGAAAATATCGGTACATCTTTTGGCAGTATTCCTGCCTTGCTTGCAATGTTTGCCTATATTGCCGGGGTTATCTTTGCGATTATGGGCGTGCTGAAAATCAAGCAGCATGTTGAAAACCCAAGCCAGACCCCGCTTAAAGACGGCGTGGTGCTTCTTCTTGTTGGCGGTGCCTTCTTTGCCCTTCCGATCATGCTTGAAGCAATGCAAAACTCTATTGATGCTAAAGGAGAAGGAAAAGCTGTTACAGGCGCTATACTTTATGAAGCCGACCTTCGAGGCGTTGATTAATATATGGTTGTTGCGTCCCTGTAAGCTGGATTGCAAACACGTATTCAAAATTAATGCGGAGCCGGATATTTCGGCTTCGTTTTTTTGTGCTGTATTGGGACGCGGGCTCATATGCAGGGGATTTCTCCGCCGCTCCTGACTTCTTGCAATGACAAAAAGCAGAAAATCGATGCGATAGAAATCAAGACATTTTAAAATAACATGATTACGATTTCTATCGTAGATTATTGCAAATCTGGTGTATGAATTTTATACGTTATACGCTAGACTTCGCATTTATAGGACTATATCAAGCAACCTTGGCCATACCGTAATATGAAATTTATCGATAAACTAGTAACCCCATTTCAAAAAGCGCTGCGCGTGTCTGTTTCCTCTTTTATACATCTGGAAACAGCTGAGAACAAAACCACCCTTGTTTCCTCAGACGGGTCACTGATTTCCTATGTGCGTGTAGAAGGAAGCAAACAGCTTATCGGGGATGAAGAATACGAACAAATTGTTGCCTCCTCAAACATCAAAATCGGAGCGCGCTTTGACCGGCAAGGCCATGCGCTGCAGGTTTATTTTGCGCGTGACCCCAACCGCATACGTGAGAAGCTGGAGGCTCAAATTGATCCGTCGCGCAAAAGCGCGGCGGCGATCGGCATGGATCTTGATGATTTGTTCGATGAAAAGGTGACACACCTTTCCAGATTTCTAACGCATGAAGAACAATATTTTGTTTTATGGACCCGCCCGTCTGCTCTTACAAAAAGTGATATCAAGCGCGCCGGTGAAGCTGCTAAAGAAGATGGAAAGAATTGGCTTAACGCCGCTGGATCACAGTATCCTTACGGCGTGCTTGAGCCCCTCAAAACGCGCCATAAAAGCTTTGTTGTCGCTATGATGGCGGCTTTTGATGAGCTGGGTATTGAATGTCAATTGATTGAGGTTCATGAAGCGCTGAATATTATACGCGGCAATTTATTTCCCGACCGCGCGAATGAAAATTGGCGCGCCTGCCTGCCGGGCGATCCTATACCGCCGCGTGCGCCGCAAAGCGCCGTGGATATGTCCGATATTTTATGGCCAAGCCTGCCTAATCAGCTCACGGCAGCCGATGCTAAAGTGCTTGGCAAATCGGTTGTACGCATTGGAAATTTGCTTTGGGCTGGTGCGGACATGACTCTAGGGCCAATGGATGCAACGCCGTTTCCTGTTTTCATGAACAGGCTTGTAGAAGCAGATATTCCATTTCGTATCTCCTTTATGATCGAAGGAGGAGGGGCTGCTGCAAGTGCTTTTAGAACTTTCGCAGCCACCATTATGGGGCCAACCTATGCCGGGAATAAGCAAATCAAGTATTCACTGGAAAGCCTGACACGCCTTGCCCGACAAGAGCCGGTCGTAAAGGTTCGTATTTCTTTTGCTACATGGTGTAAGCTTGATGAAAAAGAAAAGATCCTGGATTACCTGTCTGTGCTTTTACAATCTTTCGAGAGCTGGGGATATTGTCAGGTTAGTGAACATTCAGGCGATCCTTTAGACTGTGTTATGTCCTCTGCCATGGGTATCCATTGCGCAGGGACGGCTCCTGCTGGCATTGCGCCAATGATAGAAATTATGCGCTTGCTGCCGTGGCAGCGGCCTTCTTCTCCGTTTGAAGATGGAGCCATGATTTTTAGAACGCCTGATGGAAAATTATGGCCCTACCAGACTGGAACCAATCTAACAACGACATGGTTTGACCTGATATTTGCGCAGCCCGGTGGCGGTAAGTCCGTGTTGCTTAATACACTCAATTGCGGAACTTGCGTTACGCCGGGTCTGAGCAATTTGCCTTATGTTGCTGTTATTGATATCGGCCCGTCTTCCTCAGGATTAATCTCGCTGATTAAAGAGGCTCTGCCTTTAAGCAAACAGCATCTGGCTAATTACTACCGTTTGCAAATGGCACACCAATACGCGATCAATCCGTTTGATACGCAGCTTGGCTGTCGTTACCCGCTGCCTGATGAACGCAGCTTTCTGGTTGAATTGATGACTTTGCTTACCACGCCGCCAGGGTATGATAAACCCTATGATGGTATGCAGCAGCTTTGTGGTCTTGTGGTTGATGAAATGTTTCGCTGGCGTGATGATGCAGCCGCCAATGCCGAAGCACGACCCTATTTACCGCGCCTTGAGATTGAAGTTGATGCTGCTATTCAAAAACATAACGTCCATCTTCCATCTGATCCGTTCTGGTGGGATGTGGTTGATAAAATGTTTGAGCTTGGCCTGCCCCACCTTGCCAATCTGGCACAACGCCACGCCGTTCCAACCTTGAATGACTCAATAGCTGCTGCGAGAAAGCCCCAAATTCGTACACTTCTTGAAGAAACTTCCGTTGGCGTGAGTTCGGAAAGTGTTGTTGGCGCGTTCGAGCGTATGATTACGTCCTCCATTCGTGAATATCCTATCTTATCTTCCGTTACGCAGTTTGATATCGCCGATACGCGGCTTTGTTCCTTGGATCTCATGGATGTGGCTCCACAAGGCGATGAATCTGCCGATCGGCAAACCTCTATTATGTATATGCTTGCCCGTCATGCGCTGGTACGCGCATGGTGGATGAGCGCTGATACACTGCAAAATGTGCCCGAGAAATTTCGTGAACATCATGCAGTGCGCTTGCAAGACATTGCAGAAACACCAAAACGCTTGAATTTTGATGAATTCCACCGCACCAGCCGATCAACATCTGTGCGCGCTCAGGTTATCCGTGATGTGCGTGAGGGTCGGAAACGCGGCGTACAGATTGTTCTTACCTCCCAGCTTATTAATGACTTTGACAAGGATATGGTTGATCTGGCTACCGGTGTGTGGATTTTAGGAACCGCTATTTCCGATAAGGCCGTTCAAGATGTTGTTGATCGCTTCGGTCTGTCAAACACTGCGCGCCATGTGATGCGATACAAACTAACCGGGCCAAAGGCCACTGGCGCGCCTGCCCTAGTTGTTATCGGAACGACATCAGGGCGTTACGAACAACATATCTATAATACGCTTGGACCAATCGAGCTTTGGGCATTTTCAACATCAGCGGAGGATGTGGCCATCCGTAACCGCCTATATAAAATGCTGGGCGCTGCCCGTGCACGTCAAATGCTGGCCATGAAATATCCAGGCGGTAGCGCGCGTAATGAAATTCGCCGCCGCGTTCTGGCTAATAGCGAAAAAGGCGGGGATTCACGTCAGGCTATGATTAGCGGCGTAATTGAAGCCATTGTGCGTGAGCTTGTGGAAGAAAGTAAAAAATCACAGGAACTTGAGGACAGTTCACGCGTTAAACTGCGTGTATCGTAATATTATTGCCGATATTTGGAGTTTATTTTGGCTAATAAAGAAGAACGAGATCTGCAAAAGGAAGAGATTGCCCAAGAGACCATCATTGCAGATGAGCCAAAGGTCACGCTGGCTGAAAAGCTTAAAGAAAAGAAAAAGGCTGCAAATAAAAAAAGAAACAAGCGTATAGCCATCGGCGCTGGTGTTTTGCTTGTTTCATTTCTTATATGGAACTTATTTAAACCTTATAAAGCTTCAGCAGAATACGGTATTTGTCATAGCCTATTAGAATTGCAAATCCCCTACCCTCATACGCTGCATGTCAGCCAACTGAAATTCAAGCGAACCGGTGCTATGGTTTTATGGAGCACATTTATTGACGCTTTTGGTGAATTTCGTATGGAGCCTTTTACATGCCATATTCAGTATAACCCCGAGACAGGCTTACCTGTCGTAACAGAGTTGCGGATGGGTAAAATTCCTATTAACTCAGAGCGCCTGGCCTTTCTCAACAATGCTATACCATATTTTGTTGAAAACCCTCTTGTGCTTGATTACCCCTACCCGCTGGCTGATAATCTTGTAAATTTACAAGTTCAATCAGACCTCTACTACAACATTCAGCTAAACTTGAGATGGCAATAACCCGCTTTTCAATTAAAAAATATCAGGCATACTTCAAAGGATTTTTTTATCGATGAAATATACAAAACTTGGCCGCAGCGATCTTAAAGTCAGCTCAATTTGTCTGGGAACGATGACATGGGGGCAGCAAAATACTGAAGATGAAGGTCATGCGCAGATGGATTATGCCGCCGCGCAGGGCATTAATTTTTTTGACACAGCAGAATTATATGCCGTGCCGCCAACAGCCGATACATGTGGCAAGACCGAAGAGATTATCGGCACGTGGTTTGCCAAGACCGGCAGACGCAGTGATATAGTGCTGGCCTCTAAAATCGCCGGGGAGGGCGTACCATGGATACGCGGTGGTGCGATCATAGAGCGCGAAAATATTATAAAGGCTCTGGAGGGATCATTAAAACGCCTGCAGACCGATTATATAGATCTATACCAGCTCCACTGGCCGAACCGTCCTAATTATCATTTTGGCAAGCAGTGGCGTTTTGATCCATCTGGGGAAGATCCGGCGGCTATAGAGGACAACCTGCTGGAAGTTTTGCGCACTTTGGATGATTTGATCAAAGAGGGGAAAATCCGCTGCGCCGGGCTTTCCAATGAAAGTGCGTGGGGCGTAATGAAATATGTGCAGCTTGCCGAAAAACATGATTTGCCACGTATGGTTTCGGTGCAAAATGAATATTCTCTTTTGTGCCGTTTATTCGAGCCGGATCTTGCCGAGGTGGCTTTGTTTGAAGATGTCGGGCTTTTGGCGTGGTCACCCTTGGCCACAGGCATGATCAGCGGAAAATATCTGGATGGGAAGCGCCCTGAAGGGTCGCGCTGGGCGATGGATCACAGGCCGGATATGCGCGATACGCCTCAGGCTAATGACGCGGTGCGTGCTTATATGGCGGTCGCAGAAAAACACGAGCTGGATGTGTGCCAGATGGCTTTGGCCTTTGTGAATGCCCAGCCCTTTGTTACATCCGATATTATAGGCGCGACAACAATGGAGCAGCTTAAATCCAATATTGCCTCTATTGATCTGACTTTGTCCAAAGACTGCCTTGATGATATCTCGGCAGTGCGGCGGCAATTTCCGATGGTTTATTAAGATATTCCAGGGCGTTCAAGGCTTAAAGCGCTAATCATAGCCTAGAACGACTGTAGGGCTTCCGTCTTCTGGTCCAAGTCCGTCTGGATGATCATACTGGTCTGGAGAAAGCCCCTCTGCTCCCTGATTTCTCTTGACTTTGTTTGCTGCTCCAAAATCATCCGCGGGGGTTTTAGCTCCATCCTTATCGGCGGTCGGTTTTTGCGCGCTCATCTGTAAACTCCTCTTTTTAATTTTGTGACACCATCACTTTAAAAAAGCAATTTGCTTTTACAAGCGAAATATATAAATCTTAGGGTTTATATACCAATAATTTACAGCCTGATTTTACAAGCGGGGCAACATCACCCAGTATCTGCCCTTTTGGTTCATAATGCCGGCATTGTGCCAGGCGGCGTCTCCGTGCCCCCAGAAAACATCGCCGCGCACAGGGCCTTGTATAGCGCCGCCCGTATCCTGAGCAATCATCATGCGGGTTAGGGGCGCGAGCACTTCTTCCTGACTCAAGCCATCTTCTTTTGTGATTGTTTGCGGCGCTGTAGAAAGCCACACAGGTGTTCCGTAAGAAAAAAGCGTGCGATCCACGGCTATGGATCTAAGCGCTGTCAGCGGCGTTCCTTCAGCGCCTAAGGGGCCCTCGCCTTTTATTTCCCGAAAGAAGACGTAAGATTTATTGGTGTTCATAATTTCATCGGCTTGCTGCGGGTTGTCTTGCAACCATTGACGAATGGATTGCATGGAGACTTTCTCTTTTTCAAGCTCTTGACGTTTCACCAGCTCGCGGCCAATGGCGTAGTAGAGATGACCGTTTTGCCCGGCATAGCCAATGCGCATAAGAGAGCCATCTTCCATTTCAACAAGGCCGGAGCCTTGTATTTGTACAAAGAACGCATCAACAGCATCATCAACCCAAAGCAAAACATTATCATCATGGGTATGCGGCCAGTTGTTATTGATAATGTCTTCGCGGGTTTCATAAGGCCGGAGCCGTCCGTTATTGACCCGTCCGGCAATGCGCGTTCCTTTGAGGTCTTCGCGAAACTCTCCCAAATGCACCATAACCAGATCATCGGGGCGTTTATGGAGCGGGATGTTATAGCGCTCTGATTTTGCGCGCGCACCGTTAAGGGATGCTTCGTAGTAGCCTGTGAATATGCCATGTGTTTCTATTTTTGTCGCATAGTCGGCTGTGACTTGATAAGGGGTGAAATTGGCCTCGAAGAATGATTTGATGTGCGCAGGATCTGTTATCTTTGCAAAATTTTTGCAGATACGTTGCCAGTGTGCGTATGTTCCTGCTTGCGCCGGATGGCTCTTGCCCATCATGCCAAACGGCTCTTCAGGTTCACTTTTCATGATGCGCAAACATGAACGTGCGAAGCCTTGGGCAAAATTCTCGAAATTGTCACTGCCCCATTGGGGGAGGTCGTCATAGCTCGCGGGTGTGAGAATCAGGTTCGGGCGCTTTAGTTCTTCGATGGATGGTTGTTCCGGCTCTTCGCTTTGATCACATGCAGCGCTAAATAAAATTAATATAACCGCAATAAATCGCCACCAGATCGAGCGTGAACGCATTTTCATCTTAATGCGCATTTGGAAGCGTGTCGTTGTCATTAATTTCATCTTCGCGCGTTTCCACTACGGTCCAGCGCGGATCTCTGGAGCCAAGGTCGCGGAAAAAGATCCAGATATCACGCATTTGGGTGGCCTTATCAGGGTTACCCTGAATAATATTTCCATCACTATCTTTGATGTATGTCACCTCTGCAGCCACGAATCGCACGGTTATAAATGCGCCTTTATTTTCAAGACGTGCCTCGACAACGGCAGATTTTTGAATAGACTGGATTTCCGCGTGCATTACCTCTCCGGTTTCCTGTCTTTGTGTGATCGCCTTATCAAACGCTTCATAAACCTGCGGGCTAAGAAGGTCTGCAAGCGTATCTCTATCGCCTTCCGCGAATGCCTCGACAACATAAACAAAAGCATCCTGTGTAGCCTGCAGGAACTGGTGAATGTCAAAATCAAGATCAATTTTTGCTATATTTATCAGAGCGTCGCGCGCAGCGCTGTTCTCAATGGCCATATTGCCCTTTTCTTTTTCGAAAAGTTCTTCTATGGCTGTTTTACGGTCAGATTGCATTGTCGTGTCTGCTGCTCCAAGCGTTACGATTTTTCCGCTGCTGTCAAGCTCCATCCTTGCCCCAGAAATCTGCGGATCATCTTCCGATCTTGTTCCCAGAATGTTACGCAGCCAAAATACCAGTGCTGCGGCTATAAGAGCATATACCATCAATTCTGCGGTCACTTGATTCTATCCTTGTCCTTATTTGAATTTTTTTACGTTTTTTATTTATTCGTACCAATGGGCGCTGATTTTACAGGGTATAAAAACATTTTACCACCGTTTTTAATGTGCTAAACCTTAAGATCTTGTCGTGCTATGGGGTATAAAGCACAGTTGAACCGTTATCCAAGGATATGCCGTTATGCCGTTTTTATTATTGTTTGTCGTTATACCGCTCATAGAAATTATGATTTTTATGGCTGTGAGCAACGTTATCGGCCTTGGCACATCTTTACTTATGGCTCTGTTTACCGCTATTATCGGTGGCGCTATTGTGCGCTACCAAGGTATCCAGACCCTTATGACTGCACAAGGCAGTATGCAGAAAGGTATTTTACCATCGAAAGAACTTTTTGACGGACTTTGCCTTGTGGCGGCGGGTGCTACGCTTCTAACGCCGGGATTTTTAACCGATGCGATAGGTTTTGCGCTGCTTATTCCGGCTGTACGCGATTTTGCGCGCGAAAATTTATCACGCTCCGGACGTTTTGAAGTTTCAGGATTTTCCTCACAATATGCAGATGCCCATGCCCAGCATGAAAATCCTAATAATGGGCCGTACAGCGATCCTTATGACTATCAAAATTCCAGCATCATTGATGGAGAATATGAGAGAATTGATGAAGATAGTGAGAATAAAAACAAGGGAACGGGAACTTAAAGAACCGGACGTTTAAGAATGCTTGAGTGATTTCACTGTTTTGTGTTAATCAGGATGCACTTAATCAAAAACAAATAATCAGGGAAAAATTATGGCACAAAAGGAAAAAGAAAACGCCGCGGATCAAATGTTAGATGGCGAGGATAAATCTGTCGAAATACAAGATCTTCCAATTACAGTGCATCTCCAATATATAAAAGATCTTTCTTTTGAAAATCCCGGTACGCCCAATGTGCTGGTCGGTCTTGAGGATAAAAATCATAGCATCAAGATCCATGTCGATATCATGGCCAATAACATTGAGGTCGAGGATAAGAAAGATATCAATAATTTATATGAAGTCGTCTTGCGTACGCATGTCCTTGCCGAAGTGGGCAATAACCCTGTTTTTATGGTTGAGCTGGATTACGGTATGCTGGTTTCTATTGGTGAGGGCGTTTCCGAAAATATGCATCACCCGATTTTGTTTATTCAAATTCCCCAGCTTTTGTTCCCGTTTTCACGCAATATTATCAGCTCTATGACTGCTGATGGAGGCTTTCCGCCTGTGCGCCTGACACCGATAAATTTTGAGGCACTGTATAGAGAGCGCTTTAAGGAAGAGCTGGAAGCCTCGCAGCGCGAAGCAGAGGCGCAAGGTAAATAGGAACCGTGCCATAAGAGGTTAGAATAAATGCCCAAGGGACCTAAAAAGTTTTATCTTCATCTGGTCTCTGATGCCAGCGGAACAACGCTTTTGGGTATTTCACGCGCCATCTTGTCGCAGTTTTCCGGTATTAAGCCCTCTCAGAAATTTTGGCCACTTATCCGCAGTGATCGTCAGCTCGAGCGCGTTTTGCGTAAAATTTCCGAGAAACCCGGGCCTGTGATTTTTACACTGGTGCGTGAAGATATGCGCATACGATTGATGAACCACTGTAATGCGCTTGAGATTCCGTGCATGCCTGTGCTTGAGCCGATCATTCAGCGCTTTTCTTCTTATCTGGGATTGCCTGCTGCCGGTGTGCCCGGCTTGCAATATGCGCTGGATGATGAATATTTCCGGCGCGTTGCGGCTATGGATTTTGCCATGCGCAATGATGACGGGCGTACCTATGATGAGCTAAAAAAAGCCGATGTAATTTTAGTGGGGATTTCACGCACATCAAAAACACCGACAAGTATGTTTTTGGCGCGCAGCGGTATTTTGACTGCTAATCTACCTTTAGTGCCGGGTATTGGCGTTGCAGAAAAGTACCTAAGGTTAAAGAAGCCCCTTTATGTCGGGTTGACCGCTCACCCTTCCCATTTGCGTGCTTTACGTTATAACCGCATCAAATCCGGCGATGGCAATGTTGCTGCTCTTATCGATTCGAATGATTATATCGATGAAAACAAGATTGAGGAAGAAGTGCGCAGTGCGCGGCGTTTATTTACTGAGCATGGATGGCCGATTATAGATGTTACCAAACGCTCTATTGAAGAGACTTCTGCCGAGATTTTTTCTATTATGCAGATGCGTGAAGAACAAAGGAAGCAAGAGAGAAAGCAAACCGGAAAGAACCATGATCAAAACACATAAAGATCTTGCAGCCCCTGCCTTTGATATTGTGCTGGCTTCCAGCAGCGCAGCGCGTAAATCCATGCTTGAGCGGGCGGGTGTCTCGTTCAGGGTTATGCCTGCCGATATTGATGAGCGCAGCATCGCCGATTTGCTTATATCCGAAGACAAGAGAGCCGAACATATTACTGAGCAGCTTGCTATAGCCAAGGCGCAATATATTTCAGAGCGTCAGGTGGATGCTCTGGTGATCGGATCGGATCAAACTCTTGAATTTGAAGGAGAGATTCTCTCGAAATCTGAGACGATAGAAGACGCAAAGCGTGCTTTATATGCTCTGTCTGGCAAAACCCACCGCCTGCATTCCAGCGTTTGTGTGATGCGCGGAAGAGATATTTTGTTCATGCATACAGACTCTGCCGACCTTACGATGCACAGGCTGGATCAGGATTTTATTGACGCTTATGCGCTGCGCGATCCCGATGCGCTCACAGCTTGTGTTGGCGGATACAAAATCGAGGGCGCTGGGGCGTGGCTTTTTGATGAGATCAAGGGCGATCATTATACAATTATGGGCATGCCTCTTTTGCCGCTCTTGGCGTTTTTGCGAATTCACTGTAAAATGATGCCATGATAGATCCCCTTATAAAAACAGCAGTGATTGGCCACCCGATTGCGCATAGCAAATCTCCGCATATTCATAATGCGTGGTTAAGGCAGTATGGGATCTCAGGATCGTACAAAGCCGTTGATGTTAAACCCGATGAGCTTTCTTCCGCGGTTCAGGGGCTTGTTGATGACGGCTATGCCGGATTTAATGTCACCTTGCCGCATAAAGTTGCTGTTATGGCGCTATGTGATGAGGTGGATGAGACAGCGCGGCGCATTGGCGCAGTGAATACAGTCAGTATTCAGGATGGCCGCTTATTTGGGACGAATACCGATGCGTTTGGTTTTACGCATAATATTTTGCAAAGCTGTCAGCGAAATGCCTGGAATGACTGGAGCTTTGCGGGCGGCGCGGCTATGGTTCTTGGCGCGGGCGGCGCGGCCAGAGCGGTTGTTTTTGCGTTGCTTGAACAAGGCGTTCCAGAAATTATTTTGCTCAATCGTACCCTTGAAAAAGCGCAGGATCTTGCTGCGCAAATGGATAAAACGCGCATTACCGTTGTGCCATGGATACAGCGCAACAGCGTGTGCACAGACGCTAATTTAATTGTTAATACCACAGCGCTGGGTATGGATGGGAAACCTATTTTAGAGATTGATCTGGCCTCTACCCCTTCTCATGCGCTGATTAATGATCTTGTCTATGCGCCTCTTCATACCGATTTGCTGCATCAAGCCGATTTGCTTGGTCTTAGATATGTTACAGGGATTGGAATGCTGTTGCATCAGGCGCGCCCAGGCTTTGAATTATGGAACGGCATTATGCCTGAGGTTACCCCTGAGCTTGAAGAGAGGATAACATCGTAAATGAAACCGATTGTTCTGGGATTAACCGGCTCTATTGCAATGGGGAAAAGCACCGTTGGCGCAATGCTGGAGAATATGAGCATTCCTGTGCATGAGGCTGATCGCTGCGTGCATGATTTATATCATCCCGACCACCCAGCGCGGCGCTCTATTGCTGCGATATTTCCTATATATGGTTTTCCAGAGATTTATGAGAAAAAGACAGGAGTGATTAAACGCAAGGCGCTGGGCGATCTGGTATTTGCACGCGATGATTTGCGCCAAGCGCTGGAGGATGTTCTTCACCCGCTTGTACAACAAGACCAGCAAGAGTTTATAAGCAGGCATGGACGTTTGGGGCGGCGCATTGTCTGTCTGGATGTACCGTTACTTTTTGAGACCGGTTGGCAGGAATATGTTGATTATACGCTGGTTGTCAGTGCACCGGCTGCTGTGCAGCGTCAGCGCGTGCTTGAGCGCTTGGGAATGAGCGAGGAAAAGCTCAATGCTATTTTGATGCGGCAGATGCCGGACTTAGAAAAATGTAACCGTGCCGATTATGTTATTCATACAGGGCTGGGGCGGGCTCATACTATGAAGATGCTTAGAAATGCCTTGCTGGATATCCGTAGAAAATCCAATCTCTTTTCTGAGGAATCCCTTTGCGCCGAATCAAAGATGAAAGAAAATAATGGGGACGAAGCATTGATGCACTCCACGGGTACTGGAATCGTTAGCCTTGATGCGGTAGATATTTGATCTATGAGAGAAATTATACTGGATACCGAGACGACAGGCATGGACCCGCATGAGGGTGACCGGCTGGTAGAAATCGGCGCTGTAGAGCTTGTCAATCACTTGCCAACCGGCAAGACGTTGCAGATTTATATTAATCCTGAGCGCGAGGTTCCACATGAAGCTGTTGCTGTGCACGGGCTGACAAATGAATTTTTAGCTGATAAGCCTGTGTTTTCGCAAACATATACGGATTTCCTCGACTTTATCGGTGATGATTCAAAACTGGTCATTCATAATGCCGAGTTTGACATGAAATTTCTCAATTACCAGCTTCAAGATGTCGGCCATACCCCTTTGCCGTGGAATCGCGTTATCGATACACTGGCCATGGCGCGGGAAAAATTTCCCGGCTCTCCGGCTAATCTGGATGCGCTGTGCCGGCGCTTTGGAATTGACAATACCGGGCGCTCCTATCATGGCGCTTTGCTGGATTCCGAACTTTTGGCGGAAGTTTATCTTGAATTGCTAGGTGGCCGTCAGCGCGGCCTCGATTTGCTGGAAGATTCGCAGGGCTTGTCTTATGGCAAAGCCCAGGTCAATGCCGGTAAATCTGTTGAACGTCCTTTCAGAGAACCACGCTCCCACGCTCCCAGCGCATACGAGCTTTTGGCGCATAAAGCCTTTATTGACGAGTTAAAAGATCCTCTTTGGCATAAAATAAAATAACCATCCGTATCTCGTTACTATAAAAAACAGTTATGTAGATTTTATCCCTGCTCGCTGTTTTCCGATAGTCCCGAATATTACCGCGCGTTACTGATTATAACGTGAGTTTTTCTCGTGCGGTAAGTCCGAACTCTTATCAGCATATGGCTTTTTGTGGTGTTTGTATTTTTCCTTATACATGTGTTTATCGTCTTTAGAATATTTCTTCATACAGTTGTGCTTGCCTTCTTTCATTTTTTCATGTTGAGCCATCCCATCATATTTTTTGTGGCCATGATGATGTTCGCCTGCATAAGCGGCTGTAGAAAATGCCATAGCACCAGCAGCTAATGTTAGGGCGAGTAGTGTACGCTTTTTCATTATATTCTCCTCCAAGATTTATCTATCCTGTTGAAATTAATTTTTGTGATTGTTTTGTATATATGGTGTTATTTTGCTGATTGCGTTATTTCGTTACATCAAAGCGAGTCATCAAAGATCAAAAGGTGAGAACAAATATGTTTACAATCTCGAAGGAGTTTCATTTTTCTGCATCCCATCAATTATTATGCATGCCGGAGGATCATCCTTGCGCGCGCATGCACGGGCATAACTATGTCGTTGAGGTAGAGCTGCAAAGAAAAACACTGGATGAGACCGGTTTTGTAAAAGATTATCACGCGCTTGATGCTTTAAAAGTTTATATAGATGAGACATTCGATCACCGCCATATTAACGATGTTTTAGGACATGATCAGGCCACTGCCGAGCAGCTTGCCAAACATTTTTACATATGGAGCAAAGAGCGTTGGCCGGAGGTTAGCGCTGTGCGCGTACGTGAAACTCCTAAAACCTGCGCAGAATACAGGCCTCGAAATGCATGACCATGAACACATAAACCCCAAAGATACTAAAGACCGTATAAGGATCAGTGAGATTTTTGGTCCGACTGTGCAAGGAGAAGGCGCGCTCATCGGACAGCCGAGTGTTTTTGTGCGCACAGGCGGGTGTGACTATCGATGCGCTTGGTGCGACACCCTTCATGCGGTAGATAGCGAATATCGTGCCCAGTGGCTTCCTATGAGCTCAGGGGAGATCTTTGAGCGCGTGGAAGAGCTCTCGGGTGGCAAAGCAATTATGGTGTCTTTATCGGGCGGTAATCCGGCCATTCAGCCTTTAGAGCCTTTAATTGATCTGGGACATGCGAAAGATTATCGCTTTGCTTTGGAAACACAAGGCTCTATGCCGCGTCCATGGTTTGGCAAGCTCGATGTTTTGACGCTTTCGCCCAAGCCTCCGAGCAGCGAGATGGAAACAAACTGGCGCAAGCTCGATATGTGCGTGGAGATGGCTTTAAACGGCAAGCGCCCTCCTCTTTGTGTGCTTAAAATTGTTGTGCGGGATATCAAAGATTATGCTTATGCGCGAGCGGTGTCTGATCGCTATGCGGATTTGCCAATCTATCTTCAGCCTTTAAATGAGCAACCCCAGGAAGAACGCGGGAAAACTGAAAGCGGTGATCATATTAATCGTGAGCGTGACGCAGTTTTGGAGCGCACCTTGTGGCTTGTCGAGATGGTGAAAAAAGATCGCTGGTACAAAGCCGTGGTTTTACCGCAATTACATGTCCTTTTATGGGGCGATAAAAAAGGAGTTTAATTTTATGAGTAATGAATCAATTTATAAAGATCTTCAACAGCTCGGCGCTAAGACCGCCCTGCCCGCTTCACCGGATGAGGCCGTACTGGAGCGCGTTCCAAATCCAAAGAAAGATATGCCTGCTTGTGTGCGCTTTACTGCTCCCGAATTTACCTCTTTATGTCCTTTAACCGGTGCGCCGGATTTTGCGCATCTGGTAATTGATTATGTGCCCGATAACTGGCTGGTGGAAAGTAAATCGCTGAAGCTTTTTTTAGGATCATTTCGTAATCATGGTTCTTTTCATGAAGATTGTACCCTTGAAATCGCACGGCGTTTAATTGAACTTTTAGAACCAGCGTGGCTGCGTATTGGTGGATACTGGTTCCCGCGCGGTGGTATTCCTATTGATGTATTCTATCAAACCGGAGAGCCGCCCAGCGGTATCTGGATTCCCGATCAGGGCGCTGCACCTTACAGGGGGCGCGGCTAGGTAGCGTACTCATGGTTCTTATACACAGGCGTAATACGTGACTACATTTTTGAGCAATTTTTATTTCGTGCAGGGGCTTGGCTTTATCGCTTTTGCCTTTGGCGTTACTGCTTTTTTGAGCCGTAGTGACCGGCGTCTCAAAAAATTACAGATTGTGTAATGTATTGTGTTATCAACGCATCTTTATTTGCTTGGTGCGTATGTTGGTTCGGGAATGGCCGCTATCACCAGTGTTAGAAATTTCGCTTCTTTATATGCAAAAATGAAACGGGCGGCTCCTTTTTTTATTTTGCTTTATGTGAGTGTTGGAATTTACCGCTATACATACTGGATTGATATTTTGCCGATTATGGGCGTGATTAGTGGAACGAGCGCTATATTTTATTTGAAAAAAGTGCGCATGCGTTTGTGCTTTTTGTTTTCCGGCAGTTGCTGGATTGTCCATCATTTTGTGGTTGGCAGTATCGGCCCGCTCTTTATGGAGATTTTTATTTTCTCGGCCAATTTTTATACCATTTTATCAATGACCGGTATTATCAAGACAAAGCGCTAAGGGGTGTTAATACGCCCTTGATCATATCGTCACGTGCGTTTTCCACGTATGCGGGATAAAGCAATCAAGGCTGCCGTTGCGGCAATGCTCAGTGCGACAGAGCGCAATTGACGGGATTTCTTTTTACCGTGACATTCGCTGGCAAAATGCTGGCAATTATATCCCAGAAGATTATAGGTTTTGCCAAGCTTGCTGCGCGCATTTTTTTCAACCATTTCAGGGAGCAGGGCGCTTGGAAAGCCTTTGCTGATTACCTTGCGGCCACCGCTGAAGGTTTCAATATCCTCTTCAATGACGATTCCGGTGCGCTTGGATGCGGCAATAACTGTGCCTTTGGCGGTATAGATGCCATCATGCTCTATGCCCAGATGCCATTTAATGCTAAGAATTTCGCCTTGTTTGAACATTTTTACTATAGCTGGTTGTTTTAGATAGTGTCGTCAAGGATAGCACAGCTTTTATTGCTCAGCGAAATTTTCGGGAAATATTTTTTGAGCCAGCACAGAGTCACGGAAAGAAACATGTTCGATCGTTACGCTCTCAATATCATGGGTAATGTGATTGAGATGTGCTTTATTGATATCATTGGTTATAGCTGTGAAATGGCTGTTGCGGATAATCTCACCGCCCAGTCCTTGCAAATAGGCTGATTTGCCCGGCAGACATGAAAGCATTTCGATATTCATTTTTCCGGGCTGTTTATAACCGAACGGATTGACAAATTCACTGTTTTCCAAGACCTCGTCGAGATATTCCAATGTATCATGATCGCAGGAATCTATGCGTGATGGTTCATTAAACCATTGCTTGAATGCCGCAAGCAAAGCCTGACGCATATCAAGGGATTGGGCGGGTTTGCGCTCCAGATAACTTGAAAATACCATCGCCATATCTGCGCTTTGAGATCCGGTTAAGTGATACCAGCATTCTTCATAGCCTTCTGCCTGAAGCTCCCAAGCTACCAGAATACTTAGAATATCAAGATCGGCAGCTCGCACACGTTCCATCAAGATTACATTTTTAGGCGTATAGTCTTCATCAAAGCCGCCAAAACGCTTTTCCTGCCAAACATCGCGCAGGGTTTTTGTCATGATAACAAGCAAGCGATTGAGAAAATAATCACTTCTTGCCAACGCGTCTGCGGATAAACCACTATTATCCAAAATCAAGGTGCGCTCTTCCACGTTCATACGGTAGTCACTGCCTTCAAGATCATCTAGCGCTATAAACCAGTCTTTTTCTGATGCCTCTTTGAGCATTGGGCGCGCGTTTGGAGCATGTTTCAGAATAGAACACATCCATGTGAAAAGCTCATCATCTGTGATTTTTTGTGTTTGTGATCTGTTATAAAAATAATCTACCGGCAGGGTCTGGGCGTTTAGTTCCTGAAGGGAAAAATAGTGAGCGGAATCTTTTTCCTCCCACAAATCATCATGGTCAAAATTTTCTATGAGCGGATTATCATTGTTATAGTTATCAAAAGATAGATATGTGAAATCCTGGCCATGATCTTCAGCACTACAATCAATCATGCGTTTTTGCGGTTTTTCAGATTCATATTCCATGAACCGGCCTTTATCCATATCTTGTATCTTATTGTTGCAACTAGAACT
The DNA here is from genome assembly GCA_046542355.1 of Alphaproteobacteria bacterium. Classification (GTDB taxonomy): domain Bacteria; phylum Pseudomonadota; class Alphaproteobacteria; order Micavibrionales; family Micavibrionaceae; genus UBA1672. Next base: position 47,804 of record JBKHBN010000006.1, read on the forward strand.
CGCTGCGTGACCATTGTCGCATCTCAATGACCTTTCCATTTGCGCTTTCATCATTCTTTTTGCCCTTAATGCTCTTTTTGTTGTATTCGCGTGTTGGGGCATGTTCGTATAACTGGATGATGTCCGCGCTTGAAAATAGTTGTGGGTCATTTTTAGAATCCTGACTTTCACTGTTGCATAAACCATGACGAATGTCATGTGTGGATAAGTCAGAATCGTATTGCAATTCCTGTTCCGCTTGTTTGAAAGAGCGCTCAAACTTGATAAACCATAGGAAATTAGCGCTTGAGCGGTCTCTTACTTCCATAAATATTGGATCATCAATAATGATTTGTGCATACTTGCTTAGGTAATTTTTGCCGAATGGCATCTCGCCCAGCGCTGCAATAAGTTCTACTGTGACATTATATGATGATTTTTCGTCACCCAGCGTATAGCTGTTTTGATCTGCAAGCATACTTTGTATTATGACTTTGTCTTTTTGACGGCAACGCTCTGAGAGAAACCAAGCTTCAAATAATGATGTGCAGGCTTCGCCGTTATTCAATGTACGAAAATCGATAAAGGCTTCACGAGCAAAGGCACGTGCCAAATCCGCCATAGGAGAGTTTTCAACCCGCTGCCAAACATCTCTTTTACCGGCAAGCTGTAATTCCCATGCAATCCTGATAACAGATGCGATTAAATCCGCGTCTTGTGCGCGATTGACCAAAATTGCATGTTCTGGCGAAAATGCGAGAGGGTTGAGTAAGACGCCCTGACGATGTTGCCAGTGGCGGCGCAATTCTCTTGCAACCAGTAGCACCTGATCTGCCAAATCCATGTATGGATAGAGTAAGATAGTCCCGCTGCGACGATCGTAAAAGGCCGTTTCAATTTGTTCGCTTATTATTATTTGAACATTATGTTTGTCTGCTACATTCAGGTAAGCAGCAGCTAAACGGCTTTCTTCCAGTAATTCCTTGATTGCGCTTATGCGCTCTTGTGGTGTTTCATTTCCATGAATTTCATATAAATCAGCCATGGTGCTGATATCGTTCATATTATCGGAAAATTCATTGAACAGTGCCATTGTTTTTTCGGCAAGATATATTCCAGCATCATCCATGCCTGTGATTTCATGTTTTAATGTCTGGATTTCTTTTGCTATTTCGGCAAGTTCTTCGATGTTTAGATAATCTTCTTCTTCGTCAATTATTTCTTCATCAAGATAAAAAAGCGGCTGATCTCCAATGTGGGTACATATAACCGGTTGTGAGTCATCCAGTGTGTAGGCAACGCCACATACTCGATTTTCTATCATGTGCTTATTACAAAATTTTTCGAAAGTATCGCTCATTGCTCTTACTGCCACTTTAATATATTGAGTGCCCCTACCACATCCATTGCGGCGTGGTATGGGTATATTATGCGGGAGAAGTTCTTAACGAATTCCTACCAAGTGGAGAAAAAAGTGAGATTTTTTGAAATTTATTGATTTTTAATGCAAAAACCCGCCTGCTTGTCTCATTCGTGGTATAAATGGCTCAGGTGCTTCAGATATAGGTGAGGGTGATGGATATTTTCTTTCCATCTGGGTTTCGAATTCATTTAGTTGTTTTATCATATCTTGCGGATATAAAGTTTCTAAGAGGGCTTGCGGGTTATTTTTGTTTTCAAATATCTGATCCATCGTTTGTTGAGAAATTCTATGGAGATGTGTAGCAAACTCAAGTCCGGGTGATTGTGTTGGCGTGGCCAGTTGTACTCCGGGTAATTTATCTTTATTAAAATATTGTTCTATTTCAGATAAATCTTTGCCTCGAACCAGCTTGTTGTAAAAGCTTTCCAAAGCTTGTATGCGGGAAAAGCGTTGTGGGTTTCTTGTATCTGTTTCAGCAATTACCGCAGAATAATAATCCATACGTTCACTGTCTAAAAGGCCATGCTTTATAATATACATATCAGACAGATATTCATGCGCCATTGCCTGATTATCGTCTATATCATAAGTCCGGCTATCGGCTTTATATTGTTTGTTAAGGCAATACCCTATTGCATATAGTAAATCCGGTTGTTTTGTTAATGGATCAATAGAAGAGGTAAATTGCTCTGTTTCAGAAAATTGTAGTTTCTTGTCAACATAATGTAGCATTTCTTGTGTTATTACTGCCGCGCTGTAGGGGTCTGTAAGGAATAAATTTCCATCAATATAAGCGCCTTCAATTCTCTCATCTACAGGTGGAATGGTTCCCTTCAGAAATGGTGAGTCATCAATAATGATTTTAACCCCATCTTGATTAATAGCCCGTTTTAATGTTTCGGGCACTTTAGACAGGCTCGTAAAAAACATCGCCTTTTGTGGCGGGCTGATTTTGTCTTCTGGTGATATTACGTTACCTGATCCGACAATATCATTCATGAGATCGTAATATTCATCAAATTTTTCTACAGCCTTTCTTGCTAAGGTATCTTTGTGATCTTTCGCTGTAGTACTTAATTCTGCATATCGCCTGACTTGATGTTCAATATCTGTGCGTGCTAATTCAGGATTTTTAAATGCTCCTGATAGAGAAACAAGAGCCGGTATTCCTATAACTGGATGAATATCATCTCCTGTTTTAAATGATATATCGGGACGGTGTGCTATTTGTAGCGCATGATTACCAGTACCGTGATATGCTATGAGTGATACTGTCAGAATATCACCTTCCCACAAGACATTATCGGCAAGGGGCCCGAGATTTTCAGCTGTGGCCGTCGTATTGAATATTGATTGAACTCCCGTAATCACCGTTTTTCACCCTAATTTTTTCGTGTTTTAACACTTTAATCTTATTACGGGCTTATACTAATATGTAAACTATTATTTTGCGAGTTTTTTTTATTGCATAAATGTCGGATCTAAAGCCGGAATATCCTCCATAACAATTTCCTGATCAGACATATTTATTTTCCCACTGGGTTTCACATGTACTTTTACGCTGAATAATGCGTCTTTGAGCATCATATATGCTTTTACAGTATATGACCCGTCTTGATTTTTTTCTTCAATCTGGAGAGGGCTTAATGCTTCATTAAGAGACCGTTTAATTGCTGTTGGCGGCTCTTCCTTCCATTGAATGTGATCTGCTGTTTCACAGATAACGAACAGACCATGACGTCCTTTTACATGTTTAAAATAAAAACGAATATATTCGATAACATTATCTTCGTTGAGTTTGATCGGCGCTTTATTGTTGATTTCCTGTATTGTCTTATAGTTCCAGTCAATGAGGGTTAGCTCCATGGTTCCGTTTTTTTGAAAAGAATAACGTTGAAGCGGCGGGCTGGTTGCATAATCAGCTATGCTTAAAAATCTGTATCCTTCGTAAAATGGCAAGTCTATCGCCAGGATCGATGTTTCCAGCGGGTCAAATATGGATCCTTCAACCTTTTTATTTAAAACGTCAATAATTGTCGCAATTTCTTCAAGTTCCAGTTTGGTATAGGCTTCGTCAAACATAATTTATGCTCTTACTGTTTTTATTGATTTGTGATTTTGTAAAATGATTTTGAGTGATTCTTGTGGTGGTGATTCGCAAATATGAGATATTTTTTTATTATAGTGACGATTTTATGTCTAAAAATCAAGATCACATGGCGGGAAAAGCCTGTGTGCGAATCCAAAGCCTCCTCAGGTATAAATCTAGGGATGAAATTACCCCCTTTTTGTCCTGCTGTTTTAATATGGAGTCATTCCCGATGGAAAGATTTTGCATTGCAAAAAAATAAGAAATGACTCGACAGATGCGACTCCGGCTTATTGCCCCGAAAATCCTTATCTGTACGTTGTGCGTAATTCTGGGGGTGGATTTGCATCCCCGTTATTCACATGCCCTATAAACAATTAATACCTTTTAAATCTAATAAATATTTTTTTTATTTCTTCCTTGCTAAGTGGTCTGGCTTGAGAATAATGAAGCTGTCTTCAGAGTTTTGGGAAGGTGTGTGTTTTTAGTTTTCAAAGAGAAAAACGGTTAGTCAGTTGGGAAATTTTTTAAGAATGGTTAGAGGAGAAAACCCTGAGGCCGTGCCTTTTTGGTTCATGCGTCAAGCTGGGCGTTATTTACCTGAATACAGGGCATTGCGGGCACAGAGCAATGGTTTTCTGGATATGGCCTATACGCCATCAAAGGCTTGTGAGGTAACACTGCAGCCTTTGCGCCGGTTTGGGATGGATGCGGCGATTATTTTTTCCGATATTCTGGTTGTACCTCATGCGCTGGGCCGGGATCTGACGTTTGTTCCAGGAGTAGGACCAAAACTTGATCCTTTGGAAACTGCGGGGGATATCGCGGCACTTCGTGAGAGGGAAATAGGGGATGTATTAAATCCGATTTATGATGCTTTATCGCTGACTCGTGAGACGATGAATGTTGAAGGATTTGGGGATAAAGATCTTATAGGCTTTTGCGGTGCACCCTGGACTTTGGCGTGTTATATGATCGAAGGGGGCGGGAGTAAGGATTTTTTCAAGGTCAGGCGGTTTGCTTATGCGCAGGAAGAGGCGTTTCAGGATTTAATTGATATTCTGGTTGAGGCCAGTATTTCCTATTTGTGTAAGAAAATAGGCGCAGGCGCACAGGCGGTGCAGATTTTTGATAGTTGGGCAGGAATTCTTGATGCGCCTTCTTTTGTAAAATGGTCGATAGAGCCGACGAGCCGGATTATTGAGCAGGTGCGCTTGTCTTATCCTGATGTTCCGATTATCGGTTTTCCGCGCGGCGCAGGGGTGAATTATGCGCGCTATGTGCGTGAAACCAGTGTTGATGTGATTGGCACTGATTCTCTGGTTGATACAGCTTATGCGGCTAAAGAATTACAGCCTTTGGCTGCTGTGCAGGGTAATCTTGATCCCGCATGTTTATTGGCTGGGGGAGATGTTATGGTGCAAAGAGTTGAGCAAATTTTTAGTGATTTGAAAGGGCAAAATCGCCGGTTTGTATTTAATCTTGGGCATGGTATCCACAAAGATACGCCGATTGAACATGTTGAGTTGCTTGTGAAAATGATTAGAGAGCTAGGGGCGTTGAGATGACAGGCAAAGCATCAGTTGATGATAGGGGAAAAGTGGCAGTTGTGCTTTTTAATCTGGGCGGGCCCGATTGCAAGGAAGCGATCAGGCCTTTTTTGTTTAACTTTTTTACCGATGCGAATATTATTCGTCTGCCGTTTTTTCTGCGCTATATTCTGGCCAGATTTATTGCTTACAGGCGCTCAAAAAGGGAAGCCGGTGAGTCTTACGGATATTTGGGCAACAAGTCTCCTTTAGTGGATAATTCACGGCAGCAGGCTCGTTTGCTTGAGGATGTGCTCAATCAGGAGCAGGACAAGGATCGGGGGATTTATAAATGCTTTATTTGTATGCGTTACTGGCACCCGATGGCGCCGCAAGTGGTGCGTGAAGTGCGGGACTGGGGCGCGCAGCGCATTGTACTTTTGCCGCTTTATCCGCAATATTCAACGACAACGACATATTCTTCGCTGGGGCAGTGGGAAAAAGCCGCGCTGGAAGCAGGAATGAAGGATATGCCAACTTTTATGACATGTTGTTATCCGGAAAATGATGGATTTATAAAAGCCTCCACAGATCACATTATGGCATGCTATGAACAGGCGCTGACTGATGGGTATAAAAAAATACGGGTTTTGTTTTCGGCGCATGGTTTGCCAGAGCGTATTATATATCAGGGGGATCCTTATCAATATCAGTGTGAGCGCAGCTCGCGGCGCATTGTCAAAGCCTTGAGTGACAGGCTCGATGAGCAATATGGGGATCAGATAAAGGAGCTGGATTGGCAAAATTGCTATCAAAGCCGGGTGGGGCCTATGAAATGGATTGGCCCGCCGGTGCAATATGCACTTGAGAGGGCGGCTTCCGATGATTGCGCGGTTATTATATATCCGCATGCTTTTACGCAAGAACATGTTGAAACGCTTGTGGAGCTTGATATTGAATATAAAGAGCTGGCCAAAGCGCTTGGTATAAAGGGGTATTATCGCGCCAGAACCGTGAGTGAGCATCCCGCCTTTATAGGGGGGTTATCGGAGATAGTATTGAGGTCTTTGCAGCGGGAGGGCGTGCAGGCCGAGAAACAATCTTGCAGCTGCCCGGAGCATTATTCTCGATGCTGCATGCGTGAGGCGTAGGTGTTTTATAAAAGGTGAAATGATTTCTTTTCATGTGACTTATTGTTATGTTAAAATGGTGTTAACATTAAGTTTGGAGCATGGTTATGGGTTTAAGTCCGGGTTATATAGCAGCTAAGAATGCGGCGATACAGTTTGAAACCGAGACGCTTTCAGAATATGGGGGAGCACCGTATCCTGTTCAAAACGCATCGAGCGGCGCATCTCACTGGAGTCAGCTTGTTACCGTTAAAGGTGGTTTTGGAGGGCAGGCAGGTCAAGCAATTCAAACTGGATTAAATAATTTATGGAATACCGATGAAGGAAAAGATGTTATTGTATCGGCAGCACAAAGGTTGGGTAATAAAATAATTATTGATCCAGACCCGAAAAATGGTTCGGCTTTAGCGATAGGTAATCATGTTGTACTTCCTGCACACACTTTTTCTTTAAGATATAAGGGTGAAGATGGGGCTATGCATGATTTTACTGTAGAGCGTACACTTTTACATGAAATTGCGCATTTTGCTTTTGGAAGAAATGAAGAATTAACCGTTGATATTGTAAATGCTGTTATGGAATATCGGTTTGGTGAGGAACCTAGATATAAGTATGGCAAGTTCAATGATGGCTTGAGTGATAATAGGGGTACACCACATTATGATAGTGCCCAGCCAGCTAGTTCCGGGTATGGCCACCAGCAGCAATATCAAAGTGCTGAACCGCGAAGATCTGTACAAGATTTTAGATCAGGAAGTAATGAAATAGGTCAATTTGGTCGTTTTAGAATGGAAGGGTTTGATGATTCTACAACGCGCAGGATGGTTGATATTTTAAAAAATCAAAATCCAAATTTTGGGCCAGAGGTAACAATTCAGTATACGGGCAATGGAGCTTTTGGGATAAACCCACATCAAAAGCTTATTCAAATTAATCAGCAAATTCTTGATCGACCAGGAAATCTAGAAAGAAATCTTCCAGGGGCATTAAGGCAACTTGGTTCTCCGCATTCTTCTCTTGATATGGGTGGAGGGGATGAGATTGCGGCTTTAGACGGGTTTGATGAGGATGCGCCGCAAATTGATGTTCATGAAGAAGGATTGCTGCATTTAAGACAGTTTGATCTGGCCGGAGATTCTCTTTATTCCGGCGATGTTGGTTTGTTAGAAGAAACACAAGCTTTTTACCCTGCTGTTATTGCAGCGCTTTCTCCTGATATTGTGATGGATAGTCAAGCTCCAGATGTTACATTGTCATCAAATCCTGGATTTAGCGGAGTATAGGAGTATATTTTCTATAAATTTGCTGTTTGCCCAGTTGTAAGCGCATGGTGTTTCATGTGCTTTTCTTCGTATGACAAAATGAATAAAAAATGCTATAAGATCGTTGATTTCTTTTCAGATTAAAATTTTCAGGATGATAACCAGTGATTGAATTTTTGAATGAATATTATAACTGGTGGCTGGCCATGCATATTCTGTCTTTCGTTTCATGGATGGCGGGCCTCCTTTATTTGCCGCGATTATTCGTTTATCATGCTTATTCCAAGCCCGGCTCAGATCAAAGTGAAACATTTAAAATCATGGAGCGCAGACTTTATAAATATATAATGCATCCGGCGATGGTTGCTTCGTGGGTGTTTGGTTTGATTATGCTGTATGCACGCTGGGAGCTTTTGATTTTTACTGGCTGGATGCAGGTAAAGCTTGTGTGTGTGGTGATTATGACGCTTTTTCACTTTTTAATGATTAAATATCTGGAAGATTTTGAAGACGATAAAAACGAGAAGTCACATGTGTATTTTCGTGTTCTTAACGAAGTGCCGACTGTGATTATGATTGTTATTGTTATATGTGCGATTGTTCAGCCTTTTTAGGGGGAATTTATAAGGAAAATTAAATATGTGGATAATCTCTTGACTTTGTTTAAAGGTCTGGTTATAAGGGAAACATCTTTTAAGAAAATTCCACAAATTATAAGGTGATTTTCGCCGTGAGTGTGCGGCATGGATAAAAGCTTACAAAACATATAATGGTTTTATATCACGCGCTTTGATCAAAAAAGCGGAGGTCATGGCAGCGTCTTTTTCCAACTAGGTACAATTTAATTACGAGTCTTTCATGAATTTACAGGAATTAAAATCGCGCTCTCCGGCTGAGCTATTGGCGTTTGCTGAAGAACTTGGGGTAGAAAATTGCATTACAATGCGCAAGCAAGACATGATGTTTGCAATATTAAAGCAACTGGCCAGTCAAAATGTTCCAATTTCCGGTACGGGTGTCTTAGAGGTTTTGCAAGACGGGTTTGGTTTTTTGCGTTCTCCTGAAGAAAATTATCTACCCGGGCCGGATGATATATATGTTTCTCCCTCACAAGTGCGGCGCTTTGGTTTAAGGACGGGTGATATTGTTGAGGGAGAAATTCGCGCTCCCAAGGATTCAGAGCGATATTTTGCATTATTGCGGGTGGGCTCGATTAGTAATGAATCTCCTGACAGGCTTCGACACCGCATTAATTTTGATAATCTCACTCCTCTTTATCCCGATCGTAAAATTAATCTGGAACTCGATGATCCCACGAAAAACGGTAATGTCCAGCGCGTTATTGAGTTAACGGCGCCAATTGGTTTTGGGCAGCGGGCTTTGATTGTGGCGCCGCCGCGTACGGGTAAAACGGTAATGCTTCAAAATATTGCTACCTCGATAGCGGCCAATCATCCGGAAGCTTATCTGATTGTTCTTTTGATTGATGAGCGTCCTGAAGAGGTAACGGATATGGCGCGCTCTGTGCGCGGTGAAGTGGTATCCTCAACTTTTGATGAGCCAGCCTCGCGCCATGTTCAGGTGGCTGAGATGGTTATGGAAAAAGCAAAGCGCCTCGTGGAACATAAGCGTGATGTTGTGATCTTGCTTGATTCTATAACACGTCTTGCGCGGGCATATAACACGGTTGTGCCCTCTTCTGGTAAGGTTCTGACGGGTGGAGTCGATGCAAATGCGTTACAGCGCCCCAAGCGCTTCTTTGGGGCTGCGCGGAATATTGAGCAGGGCGGGTCTTTAACGATTGTTGCTACGGCCTTGATTGATACCGGATCGCGCATGGATGAGGTTATCTTTGAAGAATTTAAGGGGACCGGTAATTCCGAGATTGTTCTGGATCGCAAGCTTGCCGATAAGCGGGTCTTCCCGGCGATTGATATTCAAAAATCCGGCACGCGGAAAGAAGAGCTTCTTGTTGGTCAGGACTTGCAGAAAATGTGGGTCTTGCGCCGTATATTGAATCCTATGGGCACGGTTGATGCGATTGAGTTTTTGCTTGGCAAGCTTAAGAGTACCAAAAATAATGATGATTTCTTCCGCTCTATGAATCAATAGTTTTTTAGTTATATATCAGCGTTTTAGATAGTGTCGTCACATGTTATGTCTATTCTGCGCGAGCAAATTTTTGTATCTAAGCCTTCAAACCGCTTGCCATTAGCTACGGCTAGTCCCTGCACGGTTTTCAGGCTTATCTCCTAAAAATTTTCTCGCGCAGAATAGACATAACATGTGACGACACTATCTAATAAATTTTTGCAATTTTTTTTCCCTTTAGGATAAATGGCTCATTGTTTTATAAAATTATGAAGTATTTGGTGATGGGCAGAAAATATTTAGCAAGATTTTACAGGGATCATTTTTTAGATGTTTATTTTACGCGTAAAGGACGTGGATCAGACAGACCGCGAGAATTGACTAAAGTAATGGGTGAGGTTGCTGATGGATATTTTGTGGACTATGATGATCCAAATTTATGTCCGCCGCAAGATGAGCCTGTTCCGGCAGAAGAACGACCTTTTTTCCCTGATTATTATGTGTGTGGAGAATGAGTGACGAAGTTTAAGCCGATGATGTGTATGCGCATTATTTGGATTAGGACATCGTCATTAGATTGAATTCCTATTAAACTTATTTAGAATTTTATGCAAAAGCATCAAAAAAACGCAATAAAATCAAAACGATAGTATTTGCCATATTGCTAACTCTATGACTATAATAGAAGTATAAGACGTGCGAAAAGCACATATGACAGTCGTTAGCAATTTTGGTGAGAAAAATGGGACTATATTTTTGTAAGTGTTGTTGTTTTGAATTTACTTTGCCTTGCTGGCTCCGTTTGGGAAATTACGGACGCTTGGCTTTGTTGGCTTTGCTTGTTCTGGTTTTTTCATTTAGCACAGCGCGTTCTTATGTAAGTTATAACGCGCTGGATGATTCCGTGTTTGATAGCGTTTCACGTGAAACGTATTACTCCTTTAGTAAAATTATTTACATGACTGATGTTCTTGATTCTGTCGATGAGGTTAAAATTTCAGCGTATAATGTTAAGTCTTCCTCTGATGCGGGCATTGCGTGTCCATCCTTGCTCAACTCTCAGAATGCACATTCTCAGAAAGCTCCCGCAATCAGAACCCAACGCCCGGTTGGGAAAGTTGCTGCACTTGGTATGTTATTGGGAGCGCGTTTTGCTCTGGCGCCTCCTGAGCAGCATAATCGTGACCGCGTTGATGATTCTGACATCCTGCCCGGATGTCAGGTTATTACCGCCCTTGATGGAGAAAAGCCTGCGCGATCAGCAAAAGCGATTTTAAAATATCGTGACTGTGTGAAGGCGCAAGCGCTTAATCAGGTGGTGGCATCGGCGCGCTAAGGCCAGTGCTGCAGATTATTTGTCCCTTGTTGCAGGTCGCTTTCGTTGCTTTTATAGCGCGAAGGCGGCCTTTTTTCTTGTGATTTTTTAAAACAGACCTGCGTACCATTGAGGCGCGGTGCTGCCAAGGTGGCGGCTCGTTTCAAGCATGATCAGGAAGATTGTGCAGGCTGATAATATATTCCAATAAAGTGTTTTTCCAAGTTTGGGTGGCGCTGTTTTTAACTTGTTTGATAGTATTGTATCCATTGTTTTTTGGAGTGTTTTTTGTGCTATGCCTTGAATACCAAGCATTCCGATATAAATCGCTGCGCCTAGAATCGTAATGTCTGCGAGAATATGAATGGCTGAGTTGGGTATATTGCTCATTATTGCGCTGCGTAAGGGTGAAAGAAGATAAATGGCAAATATAATGGCATAGAGAGTGCTTACAAGCGCCAATCCTATGGCTCTGGGTTTTTGGGTTGTGTTTTTTAGGGCGCGGTCGCTTCGGGAAATGATGGTTTTTATGGCATCGTTTGAAAGACCGTAGGGGTTTGCTTTTTTAAGTTTCCTTTGTGCTTTTTGCAACGAGAGTGTTGCTGTGGCTGTAATGCCTTCTTTTAATGTTCTGTACTCGCTGGCGGCCAAGAGGTTTTGGTTTACATCTCCTTGTGCATTTGCGGCAAGCTCCAGTTTTTCTATGCCGTCTTTGATTAAATCATCAAGAAATGGCGGAACCTGCCGTGGTAATGCCTTTTTTCCAAATAACAGGGTCTGGTATTGTTTTTCATTAATGGTGAATTGAAGCATGCCGTAGGGCAAGGTGACATTAAATAAAACAGGGATACAAATATTTCCATTATGCGCAATTTCCTGGCCTGTGCTGCCGTGATGTTGCGTTTGTTGTTCTTTCCATTGCTTGATGCTGCCGGGGTCTGTGTTGATGTTCAGGTCGATGTGTTCAATGATGGTTGCGCCCTGCCCCTCAAAAACAGATGCAACATTCTCAGGCATTTTGTTTTTAGGGTATATAAATGATGTTTGAATTTCTACTTCTTGCGTAAAGACAAGACTACTCCAGGCTGTGCCTTTACAGTTTGTGCACTGGACTGTGCCGCGGCCTGCGCAAGCTGTGCACTGTATAAAGCCAGTATTATTACATATTACGCACTCTGTTAATCCTCTGCCATTACATGTCGGGCATTGTATTTTGTTGCTAGCGTCGCCTGGCGCCGGTATCATGCGTGCTCCATTACATTGTGTGCATTGTATTTCGGTTGAGCCGTGACACCGATTACAGGTCACACGTTTATTGCCGTTACATGGCAGGCATATTGTTTCCCCTTTGGCTTTGCAGGTTGGGCAGGGTTGGAATGTGACGAATTGCTTGGTGAGTTCGGGTAAGGGAATGATAATATTGTCTGCCTGTTTTCCGAAGCATTTGTCTTCGCGTTTTATTGCGTGTTCAAGAATGTTTTGCTCCAGATTTTGATTGTTTGCAATAGATTGATATGCGCGTTTCATTTCCGAGGCGGCGCTTTGTTCACTGTCAACGCTGGTGGCTTTTTCGTAGCGCCCTGGTAGTGTTTTACTGCTTTGCTTGGCATTGAGTATGAGAAGGTTTTGAGCAGAAAAGCGTAGCGTTTTACCTTCAAATGCGTCGAGTGTAATGTTGTCATGATTATAGTTATTGCCTTTTACCAGTTTTTTTATGATGTCAAAGGCTTTGTCTTTGTAGTTTTGATCAATGTCCAGTTCTTCGATGGAATTGCTATCTTTCAGCGGCTTTTGTGTTTCGTTTGTCACTGGTCTATTCCTCAAATAATGTATAATGGTAAGGTTTTAAACGGAGCGTTTAAAATAGGGTGTTTTGCTCTTACGCGAAGAGTGTTAAACTCTAGCTCGTTAAGTTTACAAAATCTAAGGATAAGAAACAATGAAATTTAATTTTGATATTGAATGTACACCTGAAGAAGCGCGCACTTTCTTTGGTTTGCCAGAAGTCGCCCCCATGCAAGAGCGCATGATGCAAGAACTAGAAAGTCGTTTACAGGATAATATCCGCAACTTATCGCCTGAGGAGATGGTCAAAACCTGGATGCCAGCGACTATGCAAGGCTGGAGTGAGATGCAGAAAATGTTTTGGGGGCAGATGGGCATGTCTGATAGTTCCGGTAAAAGCAAAAAGTAATCCAGTAGTCATAAAGTGAGCGATTTGTTGAAGGATACGATTTTTGCATTGGCCACGCCTAGAGGTTTTGGCGGCGTGGCTGTTATACGCGTGTCAGGACCGCACGCGCTTGATGGATTATATGCCCTGTCAGATATACAAGCCGAACAGAATCGATTTAGATATGCGCAACTGTGTATATTGAAACGCCTTGTTTCACGTGAAACGCTGGATCATGCGCTCGTTCTTACCTTTAAAGCGCCGCATAGCTATACGGGGGAAGATGTCGTTGAATATCATGTTCATGGCGGTATTGCGGTGGTTGACGGAGCGTTGGCGGAGCTGGCTTTGTTACCGGGGCATCGCATGGCAGAGCCCGGAGAGTTCACGCGGCGTGCTTTTGAAAATGGCAAAATGGATTTAACGGAAGCTGAGGCCGTGGCGGATTTAATCCATGCCGAAACGACGTTGCAAAAACAGCAGGCTCTATTGCAAATGGAGGGCGCGTTGGGGCGCGTAGTCGGAGGTTGGCGAGAGGCGTTAACGCGGATAGTGGCTTATGTTGAGGCTGAGATGGAGTTTCCTGATGAGGATCTTTTTATTGATGTTCAAGATGAAATTAGACCTCAGATTTTGGATTTAAGCGCGCAGATGGATTCTTATCTTAATGATAATCGTCGCGGGGAGCGTCTGCGTAACGGCATACATATTGCTGTTATCGGTGCTCCCAATGCGGGTAAATCGAGTTTGGTAAATGCTTTGGCGCAGCGGAATGTTGCTATTGTATCTGACTTGGCAGGAACAACGCGCGATGTTGTTGATGTGCATCTCGATATCGGGGGGTATCCGGTTATTTTGTCTGATACGGCAGGGTTGCGTCCTGACCAGATTGGCGATGATGCGCATAGTCAAATTGAATCGGAGGGTATCAGGCGCGCTCTGGATATTGCTGAGCGCGCCGATATTCGGATTGTATTATATGATGCTACAACAGGCGCGCCGGATGTGCATAGCTATGCGATTGAGAAGAAGTATAAACATACGCTGGCTGTGGTCAATAAGATTGATACTGCTGTGTGTTTTGATCATCCAACGGAAGTGTTGAGCTTGTCTGTGCATAATAATACAGGGTTTGATCATTTTCTTGAGGCGCTTGTATCTGTTATTGAAGCTTTTATGAGCAATAATGATGGTAAACACGAGTCACCGATTATTACGCGCCAAAGACATCGTGATGCGCTTGTTGATTGCAGGCATTCTCTTGAGCGGAGCTTGTCGGCTGCTATGCCTGAGCTTATCGCTGAAGATTTGCGTTTGGCTTTGCGGCATTTAGGACGGATTACCGGTAGGGTGGATGTTGAAAATTTGCTAGATGTTGTTTTTCGGGATTTTTGTATCGGAAAGTAATTTTCTTAGTGATGCCAGTCTTTCACTGAATATTCGGATTTGACAATTTTTGCGATGGTTGTAATGGTGTAAGTTGTTTTATACTTGGAGCATACAATTGCCTTGGTGGATATTATGAGTATGCGGTTGGCATGTTTTTTTCTTTTCTATATGCGTCTATGTCTGTGCACATCTGAGTGTAAAGGCTTTCGTTCTGTTGCCTGGTCGGATTAAGTGGAGTATCCAGCAAGCTTGCACGCATGAAATAGATGCCCAGAGGGAGTGAATATTCAGTGCCTGCATAGCATCCGTGTTTGGGGTCTGTTGTTTTTTCTCCGTGGTTCAATCTGTATGATGTGATTATTGTTGTGAGGATGGCTACCCCCTTTTTGCCGTATGTGTCTTTAAATCGCTTAAGCAAAGATGTGAGTTCTTGTGGTGTGGTGGCCGTGTAAGGCTGCGCTGTTGTATTATATTTTTTTCTGGTATCGAGCATGGTGTTGTGCACGTTTTTATAGATCCTGATCTTAGGTTAGGGTTTTTTGTGCATGAATCCAACTTCAATTATATTTTCTTATTCAATTTTCTTTTTTATAGAAAAAAATTTATTTTCCTAGTATATGTTAGCGCGCTTTAATGGTTTAGAATATACGGATATTAAATCGGGAATAAGATATGAGAGATTTTGATGTCATTGTTATAGGGGGTGGACATGCGGGCTGTGATGCAGCAGCAGCGGCGGCGCGTACAGGAGCGAGAACCGCGCTTATAACGCACAGGATTGAAACTGTTGGAGCAATGTCTTGTAACCCGGCTATTGGCGGGCTGGCAAAGGGACATCTGGTGCGTGAGATTGATGCGCTCGATGGTGTGATGGCAGAGGCGACTGATCGCGGTGGTATTCAGTTTCGTATGCTTAACATGTCTAAAGGCCCTGCAGTGCGCAGTGGGCGGGCTCAGGCGGATCGCAAGCTATATCGTGAGGCTATGCAGGATATTTTGCTGAATTATCCTAATCTTACTATTATTGAAGCCGAGGGTGAGGACTTCATTTTTGATGGGGATGGTTCGATTGCCGGTTTAAAGGACAGGGAAGGCAATGAATATATATGTCCTTGTGTTGTTATTACGACGGGGACATTTTTGCGCGGCGTCTTGCATCGCGGGACAGATATTATTCCAGGTGGGCGCATTAATGAAGCGCCAGTGACCGGATTGGCGGAAACACTGGAGCGCTTAGAGTTTCCTTTGGGGCGTTTGAAGACAGGAACACCGGCGCGCCTTGATGGGCGCACGATCGATTTGGCCGTATGCGAACCGCAATATGGTGACGAAAATCCGCAGCCTTTTTCTTATAAAACCAAAGAGCTGCCTAATGCGCAAATTCCGTGTTATATCACTTATACGAATGAAAAAACGCATGAGATTATTAAGGAAAACATCCGGCGCTCACCCATGTATTCGGGGCAGATTCAATCGATTGGGCCGCGTTATTGTCCTTCTATTGAAGACAAGATAAACCGTTTTGCAGATAAGGCGCGGCATCAGATTTTTCTGGAGCCGGAGGGGCTGGACGATGATACGGTTTACCCAAACGGGATTTCAACATCTTTGCCGATTGATGTACAAGATGCGATGATTCATTCTATCAAGGGGCTTGAGAGTGTAACTGTTCTGGAGTGGGGCTATGCGATTGAATATGATTATGTTGACCCGCGTGATTTAAAGCGAACCTTGGAGAGCAAGCGCCTGCCGGGATTGTTTCTTGCCGGTCAGATTAACGGAACGACTGGGTATGAGGAAGCAGCGGCGCAGGGGCTTATGGCTGGTGTGAATGCTGCTTTGCAGGCGCGAGCGGTTAAGGGCGGCGTTGATCGCGTACAAGCTGAAATATTTACGCTTGATCGTGCTGATGCGTATATTGGTGTTTTGATTGATGATTTGATTACCCGAGGCGCGCCGGAGCCTTATCGTATGTTTACTTCACGGGCGGAATACCGTTTGCGTTTGCGGGCAGATAATGCAGATCAGCGTTTGACGGATAAGGGGATTGCGATTGGGTGCGTTGGTGAGGCGCGTGCTCGTGTGTGGCGTGAGAAGGCCGAGCGTTTGGCGGCTGGCCGCGCGCTCGTGCAAAATCTGAAAGCTACGCCTAATGAATTAACTGACCATGGTCTTAACGTGAATAAGGATGGTGTGCGCCGGAGTGCTTCGGCATTGCTGAGCTATCCCCACATTAGCTGGGAGGATTTGTGCGGGTACTGGCCGGAGCTTGGGCAGATTGATGCGCAAGTGCGTGAGCAGCTTGAAATTGACTCTCTTTATGCGGGATATATGGATCGGCAGGAGGCGGATATTCAGGCCTTTCGAAAGGATGAGCAGTTGCTGCTGCCAAAGGATCTCGATTATGCGAAAGTTGGCTCTCTTTCTAATGAGATCAGACAAAAGCTGGAGCAGGTGAATCCTGTGACTTTGGGTGAGGCGGCGCGCATTCCCGGTGTTACCCCGGCCGCGGTTGTCGCTTTGTTGCGTTATGTGAAAAAGCCTGGAAAATTAAGCAAAAAGTCAGCATGACACATTTCACATACGCTAATATTCAGAAGGCTTTTGATCTTTCAGATGAGGTGTTTGAAGGTTTAAGAACGTATCATAGTCTGCTAATAAAATGGCAAAAAGCGATTAATATTGTCAGCAAGAAAACGCTTGATGATGCGTGGCACAGGCACTTTGCCGATAGTGCGCAGATTGCACGTTTAATTCCGGTTGATGATGATAAAAGAATCTATACGGATCTTGGGTGCGGCGGTGGTTTTCCGGGGCTTGTGGTTGCTATGATGCGCCCAGATCTTGAGGTGCATCTGGTTGAATCTGATGAGCGTAAGGGGCAATTTATGCGCACCGTTATGCGCGAGGTTGGCATATCTAATGCAACGGTTCATGCGCGGCGTATAGAGGATATGACAGATATTTTTGTTCCTGATTATGTCAGTGCGCGGGCTTTGGCGTCTTTGGCGCGTCTTCTCGATTATTGCCATGCGTGGGTGGTGGTGAATCCTGATGTGCGGTTTTATTTTCTTAAAGGCAGGCAGGTGGAAGATGAAATTGCAGATGCGCGGGCGGTTTACGATTTTGAACTTACAGCGCATTCCAGTGTAACGGATGAGCAGGCGCAAATTATCGCTTTGGATCGCGTTATATCGAGTTTGCGAGCTTGATAAGAAAACATTATACGCGGCTCCTTACTTTTGTGCATCGCAAAATAAATCTTCTTTATATATACATGGTGAGTTGTTATTGTGCTTTAATTGTTGGCGTTGGAAGAGGGTTCTACAGGAGGTCGTTATGTACACGCTTTTTGCCAAATGGTTTAGAAACTTGAGTATAGGAAAGATCGGAAATATGCGGGAATATGAGCTCCAGGAAAAAACACTGGATGTTAGCGGGCTTACGATTTCATACACGGATACGGGGCCTGCGGATGGGCCGCTTGTTTTTTGTGTTCATGGTTTGCTCTCAACGGGGCGGGATTTTGATTTTCTGGCCAAAGCGCTGGCGCAACGCGGGTATCGGTGTATTGCGATTACCTTGCCCGGGCGCGGGAAGAGCGGACGCTTTATGCACTATATGCAATATGTGCCGCCGAATTATGTGCCTTATTGTCTGGCTGTTTTGGAACATGAAGCGCCAGGGCAGGAGTTTAGCTGGCTGGGCGTGTCTTTGGGCGGGATCTTGGGCATGATGCTTCATTCTACGCTTGGTCGCCATCAGCAGTATAATGTGGTGCGGCTGGGACAGTGGATGTTTGGGCATTCTTCTGTGCCTGTGGCTGCGAATTTACATGATTTTTCCAGCAAGGAAAGTGTTCAGCAATTTTCTTCAAATCTTTCAAAGCTGTCAGATTTGATGACGAGCGTGCCTGATGGTTTGAAGCGCTTGAGGCAATTTCCGGGGCAGGATTATGTGCCTGTTGATGAGGTTATGGATTCAGCTTCCGGTGATAGCGGGGCGCAGGAGGATGCGCACGGTAGCGCATCTATGCCTGTTTCGGTTATGTCCATGCCGCAATCAACTGTTCAAATGACGCGTTTGATTATTATTGATGTAGGCGGTGAAATCCCTGCCGAGAGTATGGATTTGATCGGGGAGATTGCGCATTTGCCGATTGTTTATGAGAGCAAGGATGAGGCGGTTAATGGTTTGAAGAAGCGCTGCGCAGGCTGGGGGATTGAACAGGATGATCACTGGAATCATATGATTGAGCATAGTATTGTCGCGCGGGAGGATGGAACGTTTGCCTTTCATTATGATGAGGGTGTGGGGCGCATTCAGGCGATTAAAAATGAAGCGCTTCCATTATGGCATTTGTGGGCAGGGCTTGAGCAGCCGACTTTGCTGGTTCGTGGCGGGAAATCCCGTATTTTGCCGGAAGATGTCGCGCGGAAGATGCATGAGCGCTATACCGGAGAGCAGATGGATGAGATTGTATTTGAGGCGTGCGGGCATGTGCCCAACCTTATGCAGGATGATCATATTGATCCGGTGATCCGCTGGCTGGAGAAAACAGAAACCAGACAGGCTGAGGATATTGTGCTGGCTGGTTGATGTTCGAGTTGTTATAGCTCCCCTGTCCGGCTTGAAAAAAAATTCCAAAAGCATTGGTTTTATGAGGAGAAGCTCGTATCATGGGGTCTAAGTATCGATTCTGCAGTTAAATTCTAACCTATCTACGAGGAGCATTGTGCAATGCAGGCATCTCAATCAGGGCAATCTTCCAGCGCGGTGCGTGTTTTTGCCATTACCAATCAAAAAGGCGGCGTTGGTAAAACCACAACAGCGATTAATCTGGCAACGGCGTTTAGTGCACTGGGGCATAAGGTTTTGCTTGTTGATATGGATCCGCAGGGTAATGCCGGAACCGGATTGGGGTTAAAGCGCGCAGCGGTAAAACGCTCGGTCTATGATGTCTTGTTTGAGCGATGCACCGCCAGTGAAGCGGCTATGCGCACGAAGTTGCCGCGATTGAATATTATCCCCTCTTCCGTGCATCTGGCCGGTGCGGATGTAGAGCTGTCCAGCGTTATTGGCCGGGAGGCGCGGCTGAAGGAAGCTTTGGCGGCGTGTCAGAGGGATTATGATTATATATTTATTGATTGCCCTCCTTCCTTGAATTTTCTAACGATTAATGCGCTGGTTGCGGCGCAAGGCATTATCGTGCCTTTGCAATGTGAATTTTATGCGCTGGAAGGATTAAGCCAGTTGACCAAGACGGTGAAACTGGTACAAAAACATTATAATCCGGCTTTGGATATTCACGGGATTGCTTTAACGATGTATGATCGGCGGAACCGGATTACAAAGCTGGTGGATCAGGATGTGCGCGGATATTTTGATGGCAAGGTCTATAAAACGACCATACCGCGGAATGTCCGGTTAAGTGAAGCGCCCTCCTACGGGTTGCCCGGTATTGTATATGATATGGGTAGTCCAGGGGCGCAGGCTTATATCAAGCTGGCGCGCGAGATACTGGGTAGAGATAAAAAGCCGGGGCTGAGAGTTGATTCTTCTCCCAGCAATCAAAGCGAACATAATGATGTAAAAAGCAAAGAGCAAACAGAGGTAGCCTAAATAATGATAGAAGATCTGGATATCAGCTGGGATGAGAGTGAAGATGATGAGAGCGCCGATAAGGCTGGTGATGTTGTAACCGGCGCTGAGGATGGCGAGAGTGGTTTGTTTGGTCTTGGGCGTGGATTGAATGCTCTTTTTGGGGATGAGGAAGATGGCGGCAGCGTTATTAATGAAATTGAACAACGCATTCAAAGCGAGCCTGAGTCGTTTGGACGGGAGCGTTTTAGCGTTGGGGTTGAGCAGCTTTCCCCTTCCCCATATCAGCCAAGGCGCGTTTTTAGTGATGAAAGCTTAAATGAGCTTGCCGATTCTATTACGCAATATGGCGTGTTGCAGCCCTTGCTAGTGCGGGAGAGCTCTGATGGTTCGGGCGGGTATGAGATTATTGCTGGTGAGCGGCGTTGGCGCGCGGCACAAAAGGCACAAATTCATGACGTGCCTGTGATAGTGCTTGAGCTTAGCGAGCTGGATGCGGTCAAGATTGCCTTGATCGAGAATTTACAGCGTGAAGATCTTGATCCGATTGATGAAGCGCTGGGCTATAAGCGATTGCTTGAGGACTATAAGCAGACGCAGGAAGATCTTGCCAAGGCTGTCGGCAAATCGCGTCCGCATATTACCAATATGATCCGTCTTTTGAATTTACCCGATACGGTGCAAGCGCATTTAAGTGCAGGCGATATCAGTATGGGGCATGCGCGGGCTTTGGTGACGGCGGATGATGCTGAAGGCTTGGCGCAAAAGGTGATCTCCAAGGGGCTGAGTGTGCGCCAGACTGAAAAGCTTGCGCATGAGCAGAAAAACGGCGCGGGCGCCAGCCGGAAGGCCAGCGGCCCCAGAGCCAAGTCCAAGCCTGCCAAGAACCCGGATACTGTGGCGCTGGAAAATGATATGACCAATGCACTTGGTATGCGCGTGACTATTGATAGCGTGGATGGGCGTTCGGGCAAGCTCTCGATTGAATTTAAGGATCTGGATCAGCTTGATGAAGTGTTGCATCGCCTTGCTCATTTCCCCGGAGCGCGTCAGGCTGGTTGATCTGTTTTATGGATAGCATCTTTTAGCTCCAAAGTGCATTCATTGGCTTGTTTTTCAAAATATATTTTACTATGTTATCCTTTATGGATGCATTATTTAATAAAGATACAGAGGTTACGCCTGCGGTTTTGAACGCTGTTGCGCACCTCCCGACCAGGAGTTTGCCTTATGTGGTTGACTCTTCTTTCTGGAGCAAACTTGATGATGCGCAGTTTATGCGCATTGCTGTGCTGTTAGCGCAAAAAAGCTATGATGAGGGCGGGTGTCCGATTGGCGGTGTTGTGATCGATAATGCAACCCGCGAGATCGTTGGTAAGGGGCATAATACTCTTGTGCAGGAAAATCATCCTTATAATCATGGAGAAACATCAGCTATTCGTGATGCCGGACGCATCGATTTTAGCAAAACAACGATCTTTACCACTCTTAGCCCGTGCGATATATGCGCAACTCTTATTTATATGCGCCAGTTTTACCGCGTTGTTGTTGGAGATATTACCAGCGCATCGGGCAATGAAGAAATGATCCGCAGTAAAGGTGTTATCGTAGATATTCTGGAAGATGATATGGGGATCGCTCTTTATAGAAAGTATCGCGCGGAAAAGCCGGAGCTTGATCTTGAGGACTGGAAAGGAAAAGGGGCACGATAGTCATGGATAATCTGTTTATATTGGATCATCCGCTTGCCGGGACTTTTTTAAGCCGTTTGCGCGATAAGACTGCCCATTCTGAAAGCTTTCGGGCACAAACGGCTCGTTTGGGGCGTATGCTGGCTCTTGAGGTATCCAAAGACCTTGCTGTGACAGAAAAGGCGTGTGAAACGCCCTTGCAAAGCACTACCGAACAGGTTATCTGCGAAAGTATTGGCATTATTCCTATATTGCGCGCAGGGATTGGTATGGTTGAGCCTTTTCTTGATTTTCTTCCCGAGGCTCGCGTTCTTTATATCGGCATGTATAGAGACGAAAAAACGCATAAGCCTGTGTCGTATTATAATAAGCTTGAGGAAACGCAAAAGGTTGATGTCGCTTATGTTATAGATCCGATGCTTGCGACAGGAGGGTCAGCGCGCGCTGCTATTTATGCGCTTAAGGAGTGGGGCATTGGGAAAATTAAGTTTGCAGGCTTAATTGGCGCTCCGGAAGGTGTTAAAGCGTTGCATCAGGAATTTCCCGATGTTGATATTTATCTGGCGGCGCTTGATGAGAGGCTTAACGAGAATGCTTATATCCTCCCCGGTCTTGGTGATGCGGGTGACCGGATTTTTAATACCTGAGGGTATATATCATTATAGTGTCGTTTTGTGGTTTTGGTGTGACATTTTTTTAATGTCATGGCTTTTT